>JACRCZ010000119.1 GCA_016218765.1 Deltaproteobacteria bacterium
CGCGGGTGCCGAGACCGCCGGGCCGGCCGGGCCGGCGCCGGACGTCGTGCAGGCCGAGCAGCGCGGTGCGGGCGGCGCGACGCTCGGGTTCGAGACCGTGACGATGGTCGACGTCCTGTTGCGCCAGGGTCATGTGGACAAGGCGCGCACGACGCTGCAGCGGATCCTGGAGCGCGAGCCCGGGAACGCGGAAGCGCGGCGCCGTCTGGAGGAGCTGGCGGGCCGGGCGGCCCGGGGCGAGGGGCCGCCGGCGCGCGAGGTGCCGGCGCCGGTTTCGGGGACCGCTCTGGGCGACAAGGCGCACCCGGCGAGGGTTGACGAGCCGGTGTTCCGGCCGCACGCGGATCGTCCGCCGGAGCCGATCGGGATCCTGGATTTCGAGGAGCCGCCGCTGGGCTACGGCCGCGTCTATGCCGGCCTGCTGCCGGTCGAGCCGACGCTGGTGTATTCGTACTGGGAAGTGACGCCCGACGCGGTGGAGGCGGTGCGGCGCAAGCTCGGGGACCCGGAGGCGAAGCTCACGCTGCGCTTCGTGTCGCACCACCCGGAGGCGCCGGCAGGGGGGGCGGTGCGGGACGTCGAGGCGGGGGAGATCGTGGGCGAGTACTTCTTCCTCGACGTGGCGCCCGGATCCAGCAATCGGATGGCGGTCGGGGTGCGGAGTCTGGGCGGGATCTTCGAGCCGATCTGCCACACGGGGATGGCGACGACGGCGTCCGGGGTGCCGTCGGCGGACACGCGCGAGGTGTGGATCGACGTGGAGCCCCCGGTCGACCGCCCGGCGCCGCTGCCGCAGCCGATCCGCATCCTGGAGCGCACGGAGGGCACGCCGCAGGAGGCGCTGGCCACCCGGGCGCGCCGCATCGGGCTGGGGGGCCTGCCGGAGGACACGCAGCAGCGGCTGCTCACGCGGCTGCACGAGGTGCTCCGTTCGCTGGCGCGTCCCGGTGCGCTGCCGACGTCGCCGGGGATGGCGCCCCGGGGCTGAGGTCCGGGTCCGTTCAGCTTCAACCCGTCTTGCGGAACCGGTCCACGGTGTCGCGCAGGCTGCTGTGCGCGCGTTTGGCCGTTCGAGGGACCGGCGGTCAACGACGAAGCAGCACGAGGTACGTCTTCTCCACGGCGGGATGATCGGCGTCCTGCGCCGCCAGCACGAACCGCTCGAGTCGCTCCCCTGCCGGCTCGCCGTCCGGGCCCCAGACCAGACGATGACGGCGGGACCCGTCGGGAGCCAAGGTCGCGCTTTCCGGGGAGGGGAACCGCATGGCGACGGTGACGGCCCGGGAATCGGGATCGGCCACCTCGACGGGGATGGCAAGGCATCGCTCGCGCGACCGGTCGAAGACGGTTCCGGCGCCCGCGGGGGAGACGAATCGCGGTGCGCTGCCCGTCGGGGCATCGTTCGGAGCGCCGGCGGCCGGCGCTTCCGTTGCGGCGACGACTTCGGCACAGCCGGCGGCGGCGACGACGGCGGCCGTGAAGGCGATGCGGGCGAGCGGCAGGCGGCGGGTGCAGGAGGCGGGCATTCCGCGCATCATCGATCCTCCTCGTCGGGCGGCAGGATGGCGGCCAGGTAGGCGAGCTCGTCGGCGGCGAAGCGGCCCGGGGCGCGGCCGGCGAGCTCCGCGCGCTCCTCGAACGGCCGCGCCGACCCGGCTTCCATGAGCATGGCCGGCTCGTCGCCCGGACGGTGCACGGCGTCCGCCGGGCCGAACGGTTCGGCCAGGCCGAGGGTGTGGGCGACCTCGTGGCTGACGGTCGAGCCGATAAGGCCGCCGAGCGTCCAGACGGCGCAGGCGACCAGCCGGTCTCGTCCGGCGGCGGGGCAGCCGATTCCGCCGGGGAGGACGGGAGCGGGCGGGCGGGCGGCATCGGTCTCGTCTGCGGGCCGGCCGCCGCGGTCGGGCCGCAGTCGATCGAAGATGGCGTCGAAGATGGGCGACGCGAGCGGTGACGGCGCGGCGGCGCGGGGACTGAGGTCGAGGAAGGACTCGACGAAGATCCCGCCCCAGGCGGGATTCCCGTCGGCGTCGGTCCGGGCGTCCCAGCCGCCGACGCGGTCGTGCAGGCGGGCATTGCCGACGTCCTTCCCCGGCGTGGCGTCGTTGCCGAACGCGCCTAGTCCGTTCGGATCGCGACCATCGATGTCCACGGCCGAGTACAGCGCATAGTCCTCGGGGACGGTCTCGCGGAACTCGACCCCGGTGCCGGCGAAGTCGCGGCGGACGACGCTCAGGATGCGATCGCGGACGGCGCGATCCATGGCGGCCAGGCCGAACCGTGTGAGCGCCGGGCGCCAAGCGGGGAGGTAGCGCAGGTGGACGACCTGGCGAGGCGCGCCGATGCGGAGCCGGGCGGAGAACGGCTCGCCCGCCACGCGATTCCCGGCGACCCACGAAACGGGACGGATGATGACGGACCACCAGCCGGTCTCGCCGCGGAAGTCGATGATGCGCGCCGGACCGTCGAATTCCTCGACGACGTAGCGGGCGCGCGTGCCGGACAACACCTCCGGGACGATCTCGACGTCCACCGGACGGGGCCGACCATCGTCCGGCTCGAAGGAGCCGTCCACGTGCAGGAGGGTCATGGCATCGGCTCCGGCGAGGAAGCCGTGACCGGTGAGTTCCAAGTAGCGGCCCAGGCGGAGCGTGTCCGTTGACAGGCCGGTGACCGCGGCCGCGGCGGGGTCCGACCGCGCCGGAGGCGGCGCGGCGAGGACGACGGCGACGGCGAACGCGAGGCTGGTCTTCACCACGACGAGTTCCTCCACTCCGGCCGCTGCCTAGATCGAGGACAGGTAGACGCGAACTTCGATCTCGCGCAGATGGGTCCGGTCGTTGGAGACGGCCCAGACGCCGACGCGGACGGCGCAGGCGGAGGGGTCGCAGGCGAGGCGACCGGTCGCGGGGAACGCCGCGCCGTACCACCGCTCGCCGGCGTCGACGTTGGCGATGAAGTTGTCGCGGAACGACCCACCTGTGCCTTCGGTGTACATATCGGCGCCCCAGCCCAGCCAGCTATCGTCGTAGGCGTACGCGTAGACGCTGACCGACGTGACGCAGGCGGCGAGTTCCGGGTCGAGCTCGAAGACGGCGTGGGCCCAGGCCGTGTCGCTGCCGTCGCTGAGGAGGACCCAGGGGGCTCCACGGTCGGGGTCAGGGCTGACGGCGTCGCCGTCGACGGTCATCGCGGAGGCGGAGGCGGTGCCGAGGGAGACCCAGCCGTCGCCACAGCGCGGCCCGCAGCGCTCGTCGCCGGCGCGGCAGTCGTTGTCGACGCCGTCGCCGCAGCGCTCGAGGGAGTCGGGGTTGACGGCGTCGTCCGAGTCGTCGCAGTCCGGTCCCCAGCAGCCCGGGCCGGCGCCGAAGCCGTCGCCGTCCGCGTCGGTGCAGTCGGGGGCACACGCTTCGTCGCCTCCGGCGCAGTCGTTGTCGACGCCGTCACCGCAGATCTCCGCGGCGTCCGGGTTGGCGGCGGACTCGGCGTCGTCGCAGTCGGGTCCCCAGCAGCCGGGACCGACGCCGAAGCCGTCACCGTCCGCGTCGGCGCAGTCGGGGGCGCACGCTTCGTCGCCTCCGGCGCAGTCGTTGTCGGTGCCGTCACCGCAGATCTCCGCGGCGTCCGGGTTGGCGGCGGAATCGGCGTCGTCGCAGTCGGGTCCCCAGCAGCCGGGGCCGGCGCCGAAGCCGTCGCCGTCCGCATCCGTGCAGGACGGCGGACACGGCCTGTCCAACCCGTCGCAGTCCTCGTCGACGCCGTTCCCGCAGACCTCGTCGGCGGCCTGGAAGACGCGCGGGTCGCCGTCGTCGCAGTCGGGGCCGAGGCAGTCGGGTCCTTCACCGAACCGGTCGCCGTCAAGGTCGGTGCAGCGGACGTCGCACGGCCGGTCGGCTCCGTCGCAGTCCTGGTCGACGCCGTCGCCGCAGGCTTCGAGGGCGTCGGGGTTGGCGGCGGGATCGCGGTCGTCGCAGTCGGGAGCCCAGCAGTCGGGTCCCTCGCCGAACCCGTCGCCGTCCGTGTCACGGCAGCCGTGCGGGCAGCGAACGTCGGCGTGGTCGCAATCCTGGTCGATGCCGTCGTCGCAGGCTTCCTCGGCCCCCGGGTGGGCCGATGGGTCGAAGTCGTCGCAGTCGGGGCCGGCGCAACCTGCGCCCTCGCCGTACCCGTCGCCGTCCGCGTCGCGGCAGGCATCGTCGCAGCGCTCGTCGCCGCCGCGGCAGTCGTCGTCGAGTCCGTTGCCGCAGATCTCCGGGGCGCCGGGATTGGCGAACGGGTTCGAGTCGTTGCAGTCGACTTGGGGGAACAGGCAGCCCGGATCGGCCTTCTGGCCGAAGCCGTCACCGTCGACGTCGCGACACGTTGAGCTTCCGTCGTCGGCCACGCAGCCGCCGCCGGTCGCGAGCCCGGTCACCGCGATTGTGGCGAGGATGATGCGTCGCATGGTCCGCCTCCTCCCGCTACGGATAGGCGACGCAGATGCGCGCCGTGCGCGCGCCCACGTCGACGGCGACGACGGTCAGCGAGAACCCGTTGCCGGTTCGTGCCGTCTCTCCTTGCGCCTGGACGACGACGTAGCCGGCCGCGCCGTCCTCGCCCAGCGTGAGCAGCACTTGCGGCAAGAGCGTGTCGACGTCCGTGAGGGCGAAAGAGAGGGAGTGGCCCGACGAGACGGCGGTATCCATTCCGCCCACCGAGAGGGTCCGGTCTACAAGTGCACCGATGCAGGCGGGCGGAAGGACTTCGGACGAATCCGCGTCGGCATCCGCATCCGCGTCCGCGTCCGCATCCGCATCCGCGTCGGCATCCGCATCCGCGTCGGCATCCGCATCCGCGTCGGCATCCGCATCCGCGTCGGCATCCGCATCCGCGTCCGCGCCCGCATCCGCGTCCGCGTCCGCATCCGCGTCGGCGTCGGCATCCGCGTCGGCGTCGGCATCCGCGTCCGCGTCCGCGTCCGCGCCCGTGCAGGGCGGGTCCTGGCCATCGCAGTTCTCATCGACCCCGTTGCCGCAGATCTCGGCCGCGCCCGGGTTCACTTCGGGGTTCCCGTCGTCGCAATCGCGCTGAAGGAACGAGCAGACGTCGGACGCGGTGGCGCCGTAGCCGTCGCCGTCGTCGTCGACGCAATCCTCGAGGTCGTCGTCGGAGCCGACAGCGCAGGCCTGGGCGGCGATCCAGGCGAGCGCGGCGGGCAGGGCCAGCGCGGCCCGGGGTGCGTGGACCCTGCGCGGCGCGTCCCGTGACCCCAGTCGGATCCGGCCGGGGGTCGTGACGTTGCCGTCGTACGCTCGCGTGATTGTTGGTTCCTTCGAAGGTGTGGTTTCCATCGTCGTCCTCCTGGCGGGGGAGACAGTGCGACGACCGTGCCATGCGTGTGCGGGCGAAAGTCCCTACGAACTTGCGCTGGGATGTACTAAGGTGGAGTGAGCCGTGGGGTCTTTGGGGGACGCCGATTCGCGAGCATGGAGTTCGAGGCGGGGACGATTTTCGGGCCGTACCGCATCCTGGCCCGCATCGGGCGGGGGGGGATGGCGGAGATCTACCTGGCGAGTCGCACGGGCCCCGGCGGTTTTTCTCGCGACGTGGTCTTGAAGCGGATCCTGCCGCAACGAGCGGCGGATCCGGAGTTCGTGCGGATGTTCGTCGACGAGGCGGGGCTCCTTTCCCGGCTGACGCACTCGAACATCGCCCAGGTGTACGAGTTCGGGGAGATCGAGGGCAGCCACTATCTGGCGATGGAGTACGTGCGCGGCATCTCGCTGGACCGGCTGATCCGCGTGTTCGAGCGGCCCGGACTTCCGATCGCGCACGCGGCGAGAATCGCGGCGGAGGTCGCGCGCGGGCTGGACCACGCGCACCGGGCGACGGATGCCCGGGGCCGGCCGCTGGCCATCGTCCATCGGGACGTCAGCCCGACCAACGTGCTGGTGTCGTACGAGGGCGAGGTCAAGCTGATCGACTTCGGCATCGCGCGATCGGCGGTGCGAGCGACCGAGACGGCCGCGGGGACGGTGAAGGGCAAGGTCCGGTACATGTCGCCGGAACAGTGCCGCGGCCGGCCGTTGGATCCCCGCAGTGACGTGTTCTCGCTGGGCATCGTGTTGTGGGAGGCATTGACGGGCGAGCTGCTCTTTCCGCAGTCCGAGACCTTCGACGTGATGGAGGCAATCGTTCAGCAGCCGATCGTGCCGCCGAGCGTGCGGCGGCCGGAGGTTCCGCCCGAGTTGGACGGGGTGGTGCTGCGGGCGTTGGCGAAGACGCCGGAGGAAAGATACGGGGCGGCGGGCGACATGGCGCAGGCGCTCGACGCGTTTCTGGCGGAGCGACGGCTGCTCTCCAACGCGCAGCTTCTGTCCGAGTTGTTGCGCATGCGTTTTGCGCCGTCGCTGGTCGTGCCCGTGGACGGGCCGCGGAGCGCAGCGGAGGGGCTGGCCGAGACGGTAGCCGCGACGGCGGGGGCGACGCTCCACCTGGCGGCGCGAGACGGCCGCGGCGCGGCCGTGTCGTCGATCCCGTCTCCGGAGGGAGCTCGGCGGCCGGCGGAGATTCCCGTCGCCCGCCTGGTGCTTCCGTCGCCGGCGACGGGAGTCACGACGGGGGTCACGCCGATGACGCCCCGGGGGACCGTGGTCGATCGTGGCGGGGACTTGCGGGGCGGAGGGCCTTTCGACGGAGCCCTGGGCGGGCCGGCGTCGAGGTGGAGGGACGCGGAGGCAGAGACGGCATCCGGGGCCGCGGGCTCCGTGACGGGGCGCGAGGTCCCTTCGGGTCCGGACGGCGACCGGAGCGAGCGTCGGCGGGGAACGGGGTCGCGGACGGCGGTGCGCGGGCGGGCGCGGCTCCGGAAGATCCTGCCGTGGGCGGCGGTCGGGGCGGCGATCGTCGTCGCTGCGATCGTCGTCGTTTCCGGTCGCAGCCCGGAGGGAGTCGGGACCGGGAGCGCGCCGCCCGAGGTTTCGGCTTCCGCGGCGGGCGGGGCGAGGGCGCGTCCGGACCGGGGGGACGCGGGGGGGGACGACTCCGAGGACGGCCGGGCGCGATCGGCTCCGCTGCCGGCTGGGGCCGGCGGATCCGGGGGTTCCGGAGAGGGAGGGGCGACTCCCGCGGCGGACGGGGCGGAAGTCCGCGCCGGGGATGAACGGGGAGTGCGAGGCGGAGACGGAGGGGGCGTCCACGGGGCGGACGGCGGGGACGTCGGCGACGAGGCCGGAAGGGGCGACGGCGCGGCCGAGGGGGATTCGGGCGGGGGGCCCGGACTTGGCGTGGCGTCCGGCGGTGAGGAAGGCGCAGCGCGCGAAGCCCCGACCGGACGGGTGCGGCTGGACAGCACGCCGTGGTCGGTGGTGACGTGGCGTGGGCGGCGATTGGGCGAAACGCCGGTGCTGGACGCCGAGCTGCCGGCGGGAACGCAGCAGTTCGTGTTCACCGACGAGGAAGGGCGCCGCTACCGCTGTTCGGTGCGGGTGGTGGCGCACGAGCTGGTGAAGGTCCGGTTCGATCTCGCGGCCGAGTGCCGGTGAGGTGGTGGTGGGCCGGTGGTGCGGGCGGCTCCCGACGGGGCTATAGTCGGCCGCCATGAAGCCTGTCGAAGAAGAGGGCGTCGGGACCGAGGTCGATCATGCGGCGTTCCGCGAGCGGCCTGCGGGGCCGATGCGATGTGTGCTGGTCGTGATCGACGGGGCGGACAGCGGGCGGGCGGCTTCGCTGGGAAACGAGCCGGTGACGATCGGGTCGGAGGCGGGGTGTTCGCTACGGCTGGAGGATCCGACGGTCTCGCGGACGCATGCGACGGTGCAGGCGGCGCCGGGGGGCTTCCTGGTCACGGACCACGGCTCGACGAACGGAACGCTCTACGAGGGCTGTCGGGTCGCGCAGGCGGTTGTGGGGCCGGGGTCGGTACTGCGCGTGGGTCGGACGTCGCTGCTGGTGCGCCCGGAGGGGAGCGCGGAGGCGATCGCGCCGTCACCGCGGAAGGCGTTCGGGCAGCTCGTGTCGGAGAGCGTGGCGATGCGCCGGCTGTTCGCGGTGCTGGAGCAGGTGGCGGGGACGGAGAGCACGGTGTTGCTCGAGGGGGAGACGGGGACGGGGAAGGAGCTGGCGGCGTTCGCGGTGCACGAGACGAGTCCGCGCCGGGCGGGACCGTTCGTGGTCTTCGACTGCGCGGCGGTGCCGCGCGACCTGATCGAGAGCGAGCTGTTCGGACACCTCCGCGGGTCGTTCACGGGTGCGGCGCACGATCGGCCGGGGGCGTTCGTGCGCGCGGCCGGGGGGACGATCTTCCTGGACGAGCTGAGCGCGCTGCCATTGGACCTGCAACCGAAGCTGCTGCGGGTGCTGGAGGCGCGTTCGGTGAAGCCCGTGGGCGGCGACGAGCCGCAGGCGGTGGACGTACGCGTCATTGCGGCGGCGAACACGGACATCGAGGCCGAGGTCCGGGCGGGGCGGGTGCGGGCGGATCTGTTCTACCGGCTGTCGGTGGTGCACGTGCGGATCCCGCCCCTGCGTCGCCGGCCGGAGGACATCGCCCCGATCGTGCGGCGACTTCTCGCGCGGCTGGGGTGTCCCGATCCGGGCGAGATCTCCGGCCCGGGACTCGATCGGCTCGTGGCACACTCGTGGCCCGGCAACGTCCGCGAGCTGCGCAACGTGATCGAGCGGGCCGTGGCGCTGGCCGGCGGAACGCCGCCGCCTTTCCTGCAGATGCGCATCGACCTCGGTGCCGGGTGGGAAACGGACGAGCTGCGGGTGCACATCGAGAAGCCGTACGTCGAGGCGAAGGAGCGGCTGCTGGAGGAGTTCGAGCGGCGCTACCTGGGGGAGCTGATGCGGCGCTGCGAGGACAACATCTCGCTCGCCTCGCGGGTCTCGGCCCTGGACCGGAAGCACCTGCGGAGGCTCCTGCGGCGCCACGGTTTCGTGGCGGGCCCGATGGAGGACGACGAGTAGGAGGCGGGCCGGAGGCCGGGCGGGGTTCAGGGCACGTCGGTCGCGAGCACACGGCCGGTGGCGGATTCGGTCCAGACGAGGGTCCGGTCGACGAGGGCCAGGTCGCACGCGGAGGTCTCGATCACGAGGTCCTGGTAGCCGCCTCCGGCCCGCGGGGCCCAGGAGATCGTCTGACTGGTGCTCCAGAAGACACGGGAGTCGTCCGCGGCGAGAAAGGACGGGCCGGGGGGGCTGAAGCCGACGCGCGCGTCGCCGCCGAGGTCGAGGTCGGTACGGTGGATCCAACCTCCGCCCCGGCGTCCGGGCGAGGTCCAGAACACCTCGCCCGCCGCAGCGTCGACGAGAATGTCGAAGGGCGTGCCATCGACGTCGGAGACGCGCACCGGGTCACCGCCGTCGACCGGGACCCAGCCGACGCCGATCGGCTCGCCGTCGGTGAAGTAGCAGCGCTCGCCGGCCAGGGCCAGGCCGCGCGGCGAGCGGATGGGCGCCACGACGTCGCTCGGGACGCCGCCGTCGACGCTCACGCGCCGTACGGCACCGGCCAACTCGGCGGTTCCCTCGGCGACCCAGTACACGAACGAACCGTCGGTGCGGATCCGCCCGGGGTTGCGCTCCCCGGAGGCGAGGGTCGTCGCAGCTCCGGCGCGGACGCGCACGACGGTGCCGGCCGCGCGCTGGGTGACGAAGACGTCGCCGCCGGCCGCGGCGAGCATGGTCGGGCCGTCGAGGCTCGCGGCGGCCTCCTCGAACGTGCCTCCGGCGAGCGGGACGAGGAGGACCCGCGCCTCTCCCTCCTCGGCGACGTAGACGCCGTCGCCGGCCGCGGCCAGGCCGCACGGGCGGGACAGGCCGTCCGCGAGAACGCGCGGGCGGGACGCGGAGGGGACCTCGGGCCAGGGATCCGTGGCCTGGTCCTCGACCACCTCGTCCTCGATCGCTTCCGCGTCGACGTCCACGTCCACGCCGGAATCGTCATCGGCGGCGGCGTCGCCCCCGGTACAGGCGCCACCGGCGACGAGGCACGCGGCCAGGCAAGCCAGGATCAGGGTCGGACCGCGCATCGGAATCCCACTCCCACCGACCGATCGGCCGGATCGGCGGCCCAGCGGGCCGTCGAGCGCAGGGCGGCGGAGCCCTCGTGGAAGCCTCCGCCGCGAACCACACGATAGCGACCGTTGGCGGGCCCGTGCGGGTCGGTCTGCGGCTCGGACGGGTAGCGGTCGTAGACGTCGGCCACCCATTCGGCAACGTTGCCGCTCATGTCCCTGCAGCCTTCGGCGCTGTCGCCAGGCGGGCTGTGGCTGCCGGCGGGGAGCGGCGCTTCGGCGCAGAAGGTCGAGCCGGCGTTGAAGGCGGCGTGGGCACAGGTCGGCCAATCCTCGCCCCACGGGAAGAGCGATCCGTCCGGTCCGCGGGCGGCACGCTCCCACTCGGCCTCGGTGGGCAGGCGTTTGCCGGCCCAGGCGCAGAACGTGACGGCGTCGAACCAGGAGACGAGCGAGATGGGCAGATCGGCCGCCCCGTCGGCGGCGGCGTAGTCGCGGCCGCTGCGCACGATCGGCTGGAGCGGATGGCGGTGGACCTCGCCGCCTTCCGCAGCGAGGAACTCGGCGTACTCGACGACGGTGACCTCGCGGTCGTCGATGAAGTAGGCGGGAAGGGTCACCTCGTGTTCGGGCAGCTCGTTCTCCTTCCACGGTTGGCCGTATCCTCCGGGCCGTTCGACCGGGTGTCCCATGGCGAAGGTCGACGCGGGGATGGCGGCCATGGCGTCCGTGTCGGGGCTCCGGTGATGGACGGTGGCCTCGACGTCGACGAAGTCTCCGGCATCGGTCGAGGCGTCCGCATCGGCGTCAGGGCCGTCCGCGCCGCCGGCGTCGCAGCCGCACGCGGCGGCGAGGACGAGGGCGACGGTGTTCGGGAGCCGGGGGCTCACGGCGTTGCCGCCTCCAGCGGCAGGGGATGCTCGGTCAGGAAGTCCCAGATCTGCTGGTTGTACTGCGGTTGCCACTCGTGGGCGACGTTCTCCAGGCGGAAGTAGACGAAGTCCTCGTCCGGAACCCAGCCCGACTCGACGAGCAGGTCGCGGATGCCGTCGGACTCGGCGAGGGGCACGTCCGGATCGCTGGTGCCGTGGACGAGGGCTCCGGGGACGAGCCGATCGCCGGTGTAGGCACGCATTTCGGCGTCGAAACCGTTGGCTTCGGCGAAGCCGGATTCGGAGACGAAGCCGGCGATGGTGTCGGTCAGGACGAAGGCGAGGATGATGCTCATGGCGGCGCCGCGGGAATGGCCCGACGCGAAGATCCGGGTGCGGTCGATGTTGTAGCTCCGTTTCAGCTCGGCCGTGAGATTGCGGATGAAGTCGACGTCGGGGTTGTCGGTCCAGCCGCGGCCGACCCAGTCGGAGCGGAAGACGTTCCAGGCGAAGACCCAGCCGATGTCCGGGCCGAAGTCGTAGTAGTGTTGCTGGGGGAAGACGACGATGAAGCCGTTGAGGTCGGCGGTGCGCAGGAGCTCGGTGTAGGCGTCGAGGCCGTACATGTCGACGGTGAACCCGCCGAGGACGTAGATGAGGGGCGTCGCGGTCCGCGGATCGTAGGACGGCGGGACGTAGACCTTGAAATGCCGGACGAGCTGCTCGGAAACGGTGCGGCCCCGGGCGTTGATCGTGCCCGACCACACGCCGGTCCATCCGCCGGTGCCGTGCGACCCCGTGTCCGGGGGTGGGGGGACACCGGCCGCCGCGACGGCCGCGTCGTGAGCGCAGGCGCCGGCGTCGGCCGCGGACCAGCCCGCGGCGCAGGCCGCATCGCAGTCCGAGGAGTCGGTGCCGAGCGCGCAAGCCTGGAGCTCGTCGCAGGCACCGTCGAAGGCCGTCGTGCACGTGTCGTCGTCGGCGCTTCCGGGCGCCGCCGCCAGACCGATCGTCAGCCAGGTCCACCCCGCTCGCATGTCCGCCCTGCCTCCTTGCGGGCCGTGCGCTCGTCCCGTGCCGCCCGGCCGCGCCCAGCAGCGTAGCAGCCGGCGTGCCAGCTTGACAGGCCGGCGAAGCGCCGGTAGTCGTGTGCCCATGCACTGGGGCGCGGTATTCGGGGTTGTCACGCTGTCGGCCGTGCCGGGGTGGTCCGGTGAGGTCTCGGCGCAGGACGGCCCGGTCGGTGACGTACTGGCCCCGGCGGCGGCGCAGGTGGAGGCGCTCGAGTACGCCGCGGCCGCCGAAATCCTGGAGGCACTCGCGACGCGGACGGATCTCACCGCGCGGGATCACGTGCGGGTGCTCGAGCTGCTGGGTGCGTGCCGGGTGTATCTGGGTGACCACGGTGCGGCGCTGGCGGCGTTCGCGGAGCTGGCGCGGAACGATCCGGGCTGGGTACTTCCGGAGGCCTATCCTCCGCGCGTCCGGGCGGTGTTCGACGAGGCCGTGCTGTCGGTCGCGGCGCCGGCGGTCGTGGTCATGGAGGGGGCTGCGGTTCCAGCGGGGTCGGCTCCCGGCACCGTTGCGGTTCGGGTGGTCGCCGGCGCGGCGGCGGTGGAGACCGTGCGGGTGGTCGTGCCGGCGCCGGACGGCACGGTGCTGCGGCAGCGGCTGGACCCGCACGACGGGGTCTACGTGGGCAGCCTGCCGGCCTCGTCGTCCGCGCCGGGGACACCGGCGCCGTACTGGGTGGAGGCGCTGGGCCCTTCGGGATTCGTCCTGGTCCGGCTCGGGGCGGAGGAAGCCCCGCTGTTCTTGATCGTGCCGGCGCCCGAGGTTCCGCCGGGCCCGGATGTCGGGCTCGGCGACGTCCCGCAGCGCGCTCCGATCCCCGTGGAGGACGACGGGGAGGCGGGGCCCCCGTGGTACGAGACGTGGTGGTTCTGGACGGTCATGGCGGTCGTGGTCGCCGGGGGAGCGGCGACGGCGACGGTCCTCGCGATCGAGTCGTGGGGTCCGCGGGACGCGAACGGCGGAAACTGGGAGGTCTGGTGACCAGGCGCGGGCCGGCATCGGTCGCGGCCGCGTTGGCGGCGGGACTCGCCCTGGGTTGTGCGGACGAGACGGCGATCATGGTCCACGTGTGCTTCGGCCCGGGCGCTGCGGACGGCGTGACGTGGGTGCGGCTCGTCGTCGAGAGCGACGGTCGGGGTGCGACGGGCAAGGTCTTCCCGTTCCCGAGCGGGGCGACGAACATCGACTTCTCGTTGCGCCCGGGAATCGAGCTGCCGGCGGACGAGGACATCGTCCTGACCGTGGCCGGTCTGGGCGAGGGCGGCGACGTGATCGAGTCGCACGCGGTGCGGACGCGGTTCGCGCCGGGCGTGGATCGCGACGTGGCGATGACGCTGGAAGCGGACTGTCGCGGCGTGGCCTGCATCGGCCCTGAGGCACCGACGTGCGAGGGCGGGACGTGCGTCCGCGTGGGCGAGGCGACGGCGACGAGCTGCGCGGGAGACTGAAGCCGGTCAGTAGTGCGTGATGCGGAGCTGGGCGAGGGCGGCAGTTCCTCCGTCGGCGAGCGGGCCGTCGAACACGCCGAGCAGGGTGATGGCGTAGCCTCCGGAGTAGGAGTCCGATCCGCAGAGGCACAGGAATCCATCGACGGAATTGACGGAGAGCCGGAAGCCGCGCTCGTCACCGGCGCACGTCCCGGCCTCGACCGCGAGGACGTCCAGCGGTACGCCGCCCTCGTTGAAGGTCTGCGACTCGCCGGCCGCGAGCCAATCCTCGAACAGGACGGTGCACGTGGTGGTCACGGAGGCGGCGTGGTCGTCGCAGTCGAAGCCGAGGCATCCGGGACCCTCGCCGTAGCGGTCGCCGTCGCCGTCGCAGCAGGGGCCGGCATCGACCTCGGCTTCGGGCGTCGCATCGTCAACAACCTCCGGCGCGTCCGCGCCGTCGTCCGCGGCGGCCTCGGCGTCGTCCGCGGGCGCTTCGTCGCTCTCGCCGGCCGTCTCGTCGTGCGGCACGTCCCCGGAGCCGGCGTCGTCCGAGTCCGAGTCCGCGTCGGCGTCGGTGCAGGAAACGTCGCCGTCGCGGCAATCGTCGTCGAGGCCGTTGCCGCAGATCTCGATCGCTCCGGGGTTGACGAAGGGGTCGCCGTCGTCGCAGTCGGCCGGGACGAAGACGCACGCGGCGGAGGCGACGGCGCCGAATCCGTCGCCGTCGCGGTCGGTGCAATCGGACCGGTCGGGGGACGGCGAGCACGTCGCGGACGCGAGGGTCGCTGCCACGATGGAGAGGGCGGCAGCCGCTGCGACGAATGCTCTCTGCATAACGGCGCACGCTAGCATCGGCGCGGCCATGCGGCAAACGGCTGGGGCGAGTCGTCACCGGACCCCGGGGCCCGGCGGCCTCGGCGGGCGCAGGCCGGCGACGCGATGCAGGCCGAAAGCGGAGTGGATTCGCCAGGGCATGCGCGCAAAGGGGAGTGGGCACGCGTCTTGCTTTTGGGGTCCGACGACGGAGAGGAGGACGCCGCCATGAAATCCGCCGCCGCAAGGAACCTGCTCGTGGTGCTCGCGCTGGTCGCGTTGCCGGGCTGCGCCGTGCCGGATGACGAGGTTGAGGTCGGGATGTCGTTAGGCGAGGAGGCGCCCCCGGAGGGCGGGAAGCTGGACGCGTTCGCATCGGCGGTGGCGGAGCTGCTGGCGAACGACGCGACGGGTCTGGTGGACTACGCGAGCTGCGCGGAGGTCCGGGCGCACGACATCGGTGCGGCGCTTGCCGCCTGGGGGCTCGACCGCGACCGCGCCGACGGGATGCTCGACCAGGACCTGCGCTTCACGGCCTTCCGGAAAGTCGCGACGCTGGCTGCGGCGGTCCAGTTCGTGACGCTGTCGGGCCCCTACCGGCCGCTCGAACTTCCGGAGAGCTACGCGGCGCTGCCGGACTATTCCCGGTACTTCGAGTTCGTGCAGTACCTCAATCTGAGCCTGGAGCTGCAGCGCGAGGTGCTGCACGAGGCGTTCGGCACTTCCGAATTCGGCGGGTCGGGCGACAGCCTGGACGCGTTCTGGGCGTCGGTGGAACGGCAGCGAGAGGATCTGGACGTGGAGCGGACGCGGGTCGGGCTGTTGCGCGACGAGGGAGCGCGCCTGGTGCGGCTGCGCGAGCTGGACGCGCGGGAGCTGGCGCTGTTGGAGCTGCTGGCCACGGTGGATCCGTCGCGGGCGGAGCGGCAGCGGCTGTTCCAGGGGTCGCTCAAGGCTGCGGCGGTCGAGGCGCAGGTGCTCGGCGCGCTCACCGGGTTCCTCGACGGAGCGACGGGCGGCTGGGACCCCTGGTCGTTCGACGGGCCGGCGGTGTGGCGCAACGACCTTGGCGGGGCTCCGATCCGGGCGGCGGAGCGGCTGCGCCAGATCTATGCACGCTATCCGATCCTTGCCGCGGACGACTCGCTGCTGCGTGACCACGACCTGGCGGAACGGATCTTCGCTGTCGTCTCGCCGGACCTGTCGGCACACGAGCGCGCGGCCGCGATCGCCGCCGCGGGCGGACGTTGGCAGCTCGGATGGGACCTGTACGCGGTCGACGAGGAGGCCCTGCGCACGCACCTGGCGGCGGAGTTGTACCCCGAGCTGGACGCCCTGAGCGGCAGCGCGCTCGACGTCGCCGTGCAGGAGGAGGTGGACTGGGCGATCGCCGATTGGCGGGCGGCGCTGGCGCGGGAGCTGGAGGCGTTGCCCGGGCGTGGAGCCGGCGAGCTGCTCGAGTTCCCCGACCTTGTCGACGCCGCAATCGCCGCGGCCCCGGCGGCCCTGCAGCTCGCGTACATGGACCGCTACTGCGCGGCGCAGTCGCGGGCGGACTTCCTTTCCGGAGCCAGGACCGCCACGTACCTCGGTCTGACGGCGATCTCGATCGGCGCGATGGTCTTCGGCCAGGTCGAGATCGCGGTGCCGGTCGGCTGGCTGATGACCGCGCTCACCGTGGGGGAGGCGATCTGGTGGAACCTGCGGGAAGCGGACCTGTACGACGCGCAGCGGACGTTCTACGTGCCATACGAACGGTACACGGAGGCCGAGCGGCAGCGGCTGTTCCTGACGGCGACAGCCGCGGTGTCGGTCGCGGTGGAGGCGTACCAGGCCGCGAAGCTCCTGGACGGCTGGAAGAAGCTGCAGGCGATGAAGGCGCGGCTGCGGACGCTGGCCGGGGAAGCGGACGTGTGGGCGGCGGAGTACTCCGAGGCCCGCGCCGCATGGCTCCGGGTGGTGGACGCCGGGGTCGACTCGACCGACGAGACGGCGCGGTTGGCGCGCGCGGTCGCCGGCTATTCGGACGCGGACGGCGTCGCGCGCATCGCACGGCGGACGCTGGACTTCATCGACGGAAGCGAGGCGATGCGGGGCGGGCTGGGTCGGATCGCGCTGGCGGACCTGGTGAACCGGGTCGGCGGGGAGGCCAACGCCCTGACGTTCTTCGAGCGGGTGTCGCGGTCCTACCCGCGCTGGTCGCGGGAGGCGCGGGCCGGGTACCGGATGTGGCTGCGGGCCATCGATTCGGCCGACGCGGCGGAACCGATGTGCCGCTAGGCGGAGAGGAGGAGGGAATGAGCGGCTTGGGATTCGCGGATCGGCTCGGCAGGGCCGGATGCCGAGGAGGCGGGCGGGGCGGCTTGTCGTTGTTGTTCCTCGTGGTTCCGGCGATATCGTGCGCAATGACCGAGCCTGCGGGGGAGCGGGAGGAGGAACGGCCTCCGGACTCCCGCGGCGCATCCGGCGAACTGCCGGGGAAGTTCGACGGCGTCGGTTGCGCCGGAGGGCTCGAGCGCTTCTTCGCGCGGTACGCGCGATCGTCCGGCGCGGTCGACGACTTGGCCGGCTCGAGCGGGATCTGGAGCGTGCCGCGCACTTCGGTCGGCGGCGGCGAGATCCAGATGTCGTGGGAGTTCGAGGTGATGAGCCAGGAGAACGTGGCGGAATGGTACCGGCCGGCGTCGATGAGCACGGACGACTGGGCGAGCCTGCCGCGGTGGAGGCAGATGGGGGTGCTGCGGCGGGGCACGGAGGATATCGTGCGGCGCGAGGACGCACCGGAGTGGATCCGTGCGGTGCTCAAGCGGGAGATGGCGGGGGCGTACGAGACGACGTCGGCGTCGTACGTGAGCACGCTGGACGAGCTGTACGAGCAGGCCAAGACGGTGCAATCGGCGATGGGGCAGGACGGCGGCTTCCATTTCCACGTCAGCTTCCCGTGGAACGAGACGATGAACGCGAACGCGCGCTCGATGCGCGCACTGCTGCAGCGGGGCGAGGAGTACACGACGCTGCGCTGGCTGTCGGCGAACCGCAACTGGGACAACGCGGTCATCGCGCCGATCCGCCTGGAGACGCTGGACGACATCGAGCGGGCGATGGCGTCTGGCGAGCTGCTGAACAGCAGCCACAAGTACACGACGATCGGGTGGCGCATCGGAGTGTACGGGCCGGGCCGCGTGGGATTCGAGCTGCGATCGATCAACCAGGACGTCGACGACGCGGCGCGCATCCTGGAAAGCCTCGTGCGCGGGGTCGAGGATCCAGGGGCGGCGGTGATCAAGTTCGGGAGCGAGGGGGCGGCGTACCGGCTGGCGGAAGCGGGCGTGGGCGACTGGATCGGCGCGGGCTCGTTCGCCCGGCTGCCGGAGGACGTGCAGGCGTTCTTCCGCGGAGCCTCCGCGGCGGCGCGCAGCGGCGCCACGGATCTGGAGGCCTGGTCGCTGCCGATGGTGGCGCTGGAGACGCGGCCTCAGCTCTCGGCCGAAGCGGCGAGCCTCGTCGTCGCCGAGCGGCGGAACTTCCTGGAGGCGGTGGCGGGGATCATCGCCGGCTTCGGCGGCACGGCGCCGACGCCGGAGGCGGCCAAGCTGATCCGGGCGGCCGTCTCCGATTTCTGCCGCGCGACACGTCCGGCGTGGGAGTATCTGTGAGCGTCCGGCGCGCACCGGGGTCTACACGAGTCCCAGCGTACCCGGGTTCAGGATGCCGGCCGGGTCCAGCTCGCGCTTGAGGGATTCCATCCAGGGGCGCAGCGGGCCGTGCGACGCGCGCAGGAGGTGCCGCGGAAGCGGCCTGGGACCGCGGTGGGCGGCGAGCGCCAGGCCGGCGGCGGCGATTCGTGCCACGAGCCGGAAGGCGGGACGCCGGGCGTCGGAGACGCGCTTCTCGGGCTCGAGGAAGGTCCACGTCGCGGAACCGCCCTCGGGCAGGCCGCCGGCGAAACGGCAGGAGACGAGATCCTCGGCCGCGAGGGCGGCGGCCTCGCGATCGAGGGCGAGGAGATCGGACCAGCGACCGGCGGCTTCGACCCGCTCCAGGACACGGCCGGTCTCGGCCGGCAGGTCGAGCGGGTCGCGGGTGCACAGGGGGTCGTCCTCGGACGCCTCGGTTCCCCCCTCGGCGGCGAGGCGACGGCGTGCCAGCTCGACGAAGCCATCGACCACCGTGGTGTGGCCCTCGAAGGCGAGAACGAGCGCGGCCTCGCCGCGCAGCGACGACGTGGCCCAGGCCGGGCCGGGGCGGACGACGCGGGCGGCGGCGGGCCGAACGGAGTCGGCGAGCAGGGCGGAGAGACAGGCCAGCGCCGGGGCCGGGCCGGGGAACCAGGCGCCCAGGACGTGGCGGGCCTTGGGCGGGCGGTGCACGCGCAGGTAGGCGGCCGTGATCACGCCGAACGCGCCCTCGCCGCCGACGAACGCCTGCATCAGATCCGGGCCCGCGGCGCGACGCGGCGCCGCCTTGATGCGGATGGCGTCGCCGCGCGGGAGGACGGCCTCCAGGCCGATGCACGCGTCGTCGAAGGAGCCGTACAGGGCCGAGGCCTCGCCCCAGCCGCGGCCGCCGAGCAGTCCGCCGAGCTTGGGGGAGAGATCGGGGAGGAGGGCGTAGCCCAGCGAGAGGGCGTGCACGGCGAGTTGCTCCTCGAGGGTCCTGACTCGGATTCCGGCCTCGGCGTGGACCACCAGGGCCTCCTCCGAGAGGTGGCGGATCGACTGCATCCGCTCCAAGGTGAGGACGATCGCCGCGGAGCCGGGGGGAATGCGCCCGGGGGCGGTCTCCGATCGGGCGACGACGGGGATGCCGTGCGCCGTGGCAATGCGCATGCACGCGGCGACCTCGGGGGCATCGACCGGCGTGGCGGTGAAGACGGGCGGATCGCCTTCGGCAACGACGCCGCCCGGGAGCGCGTCCTCCAGGGCGCGGAGGGCGGCGGAGGGATCCGTCCGCGGTTGTCGGCTTTCGGTCATCGGCCGGACGGGAGGCCCGGCGTTGCGCGAGCGGTCGGAGCGCGCGGGAGCGGGGGGGGCGGCGATCGGCGCACCATCGCCGATCGCGGCGAGACTGGATTTTTCGCGGGGGCCGAGGAGCTTGCCGGGGTTGAGGATGCCGGCGGGGTCGAGGACGCGTTTCACGGCCCAGGCGATGTGCAGGGCGCCACCATACTCGCTCTCCATGGCCGCGGCCTTGGCGACGCCGACACCGTGGTGATGGGAGATCACGCCGCCGGTCTCGACGACGGCGGACAGCGCGGTGCGCCAGGTGTCGTCATAGAGATCGAGCGCGGCGTCGTCGGAGCGGGCGGCGCCGACGAAGGTGAAATAGATCGAGCAGCCCTCGTGGTACGCGTGGGAGAAGTGGGCCAGGACCAGGACCTTGCGGCGCAGGGCGTTGCGAACGGCGACGTAGACGGGAAGGAGGCGGTCCCAGGTGGCGGCGACCTCCATCGTATCGTTGAAGCCGCCGCCGGCGAAGACGCCGGACTGGCGGTAGGAGATGGCGTAGCGGTGCTCGAACCACTGCCGCGCCAGGGGCTCGCCCATGTCGGTGCCGAGGTCGGCGAGGAGGTCGATGGCGAGGCGTTCCTCGGCCTGGACGAGGGTGCCGCGACCTTCGAAGACGAGGATGAGGATGCAGCCGCCGAGGGCGGCGTCGGGGAGGCGATCGAGCGCGGTGTTGGGAAGCTCGGGGTGCTCGAGCAGCTCGCGGGTGGCGCGCTGCTTCATGCCGTGGACCAGGCCCTTGCCGGCGGAGCGGAGGCGGGCGAGGAGCGAGCCGGCGGCGGGCGAATCGCCCTTTACGGAGCCCATGCGGAGGATGAGGCTGTCGATGGCGTCGTAGAGGCGGACGACGGCCGGGCGGACGCCGGCCTGGAGCAGCCGGCGGACGCCGTCCAGGCCGCTCTTGAGCGAGGAGAAGCGCAGCGCACGGAAGCGGCGCGATTCGGGGGCGGGTCGGACGCGCAGCCGCGCGTCGGTGATGACGCCGTAGACGCCCTCGCTGCCCACGAGGAGCTGGGCGAAGCCGGCGCCCATGCCGCGGCCGGGCGGGCCGGAGACGACGTGGCGGCGCCCGTCGGCGGTGACGACGCCGACGTCCGAGACCATGTCCTCGATCTTGCCGTAGAGCGTGGAGGTCTGGCCGGCGCCGCGGGTGGCGATCCAGCCGCCGACGCTGGAGCAGTACATCGAGGAGGGGAAGTGGCCGCCGGTGAAGCCGCGGCGCGCGAGCGCCTGCTCGTAGTCCTCGCCGATCATCCCGGCCTCGACGTCGGCCAGCCGCCGCTCGGGGTCGACCGCACGGAGCCGGCAGAGCTTCTTGAGATCGAGGACGACGTCGCCGCGCAGGGGAAGGGTCCCGCCGCAGACGCCGGAACCGGCGCCGAAGGGGACGACCGGGATGCCGCGGGCGCCGAGGCAGCGCAGGACGTCGCCGACCTGCTCGGCGGAGGACGGCCAGACCACGGCCTGCGGGGGGTGGACGGTGTGGCGGCCCGCACGGAGCCACAGCAGGCCCTTGGGCCAGAGATCGCGGGAGTAGGCGAGCTGGTCGACGGGATCCTCGGAGAGTCCGGCGGGGCCGACCACCGCTTCCAGCTCGCGGCGGAGCTTGGGGTCGAGCGTCATGGAGGCGAGTGTACGTCAGCGGAGCGAGTGCGGGAAGTCCGGGCAGGGGCTCCCCGCACTTTCCGGCCTTCCCGCTCTTCCCGTGCTCCCCTACCGGTAGCGTTCGAAGAGGTGTCCCCACTTGGTGCCGAGCCACTGCTCGTAGATGCGCTTGCCGTGGACGGGCCACCACCAGTGGTCGTGGTAGACGTCGGAGCCCGTGACGAAGGCCTGGACCAGCGAGGTGCGGAAGAAGAGCTTCTGCGCGGCTCTGAGGGGTCCGAACCAGATCAGGTCGCCGGCGGTGCTGGCGAGGTTGTCGCCGACGGTGAACCCCCAGCGTTCGTCGGCCAGCTCGGGCTGCCCCACGATTTCGATCTCGCGCGGGTCGCCGACGCCCAGGCCGCGCTCGTGCGCGACCGCGATGTACTCGATGGTCAGCGGATCGAAGCCCATGAGCCGCGCGGCGACGGCATCGATGGCGACGCAGTCGCCGGAAGCGAGGATGACGTCCTTCTCGACGGGGCGCATCGTGCGGGGCCCCGGGCCGTCGCCGGCCGTGGTGCCGTCCATCACGGCGAAGATGCCGCTGTGGATCTCCTTCTGGATCTGGAGCAGGTCGACGAGGGTCTTGTGGATCCAGGAGTGGGTGTAGTGGCGGTGCGTGGAGAGCAGGCCGCCGAAGGCGTTCTTCATCGCGCCGGTGGTGGTGGTGTAGATGTGGCACTTCACGGTCGGGAGGTGGACGACGTTCTTGCCGTGGAAGTAGTCGGGGATGCGGATGCCCTCGGGGAAGATGTCCTTGAGCACGAGCATCGGGGCCTTGGGCTCGTAGATCTCCCAGCGCATGTCCTCGTCATAGAAGTTGTAGAGGATGGGGACGCAGTGGTCGTTGAGCACGCCGCGGTAGCGGTTCAAGCGCTCGCCCTTGTGCGCGTTGGTGACCACGGTGACGTTCTCGACGCAGACCAGGTCGCGGTAGCCGGCGGCGCGCAGGGCGCGGATCGAGCCCTCGAGCTGCCACGGGGTGGTGTTGGCGCCGGGCATGGGGAGGTGCCAGGAGATGTTGTCCTTCAGGATCGTGGTGGATTGCGGGTCGAGGAAGTGGCGCATCTCGGCCAGCTCGCACAGCCGGCCGTAGTCCTCGACGACGGAGTCGGGCCGGGTGCGGAGGATGGCGACTTTCGCCTTGGTCATGGTGTCTCCTTCCTCACAGGAACGTGCCGGTGTCGACGCGGTGGTCGCCGTAGAGCTGGATGATGCGCACGGTGGATCCGTCCTTCTCCGCCGGCGTGACGACGATGGACTGGCCGTCGTAGCCGGGGAGCGTGTAGTCCAGATGGTGATGCCCGGCGAAGAAGCCCCAGATCGAGCCGCCCAGCGCACGGTCGCGGATGTAGCCGTCGATGCGGTCGACCTCGTCGATCGTGAGGCAGTCCAGGACCCCGAGGCTGGTGACGATGGGCGGGTGGTGGCTGAAGAAGAAGACGTTGTCTTCCCCGAAGCCGGTGTAGGCGTCGAGGTGATCGGTCAGCCAACGCCATGTCCCGCCCTCGAAGTCGAACAGGTCCGCTTCCGACGTGACGCCGTGGTACCCGAACGGCGCGTGGCTGCGGGTGACCATGTCCAGCGCGACGAAGTGGTAGCCCTCGTAGTCGAAGGCGTAGTTCTGGAAACTGGCCATGCAGGAGCACTCGGGATTGTAGACGGGAGTGGGGGCCTTCTCCAGGGAGGGGAAGAGGGTGCGCAGGGCGGCGAACTGGCTGGAGAACACCTCGTCGAACTGCGCGTCGCCGACGGGGCCGGACGCCTCGTCGCTGCCGGAGTACGGCCACATGTCGTGGTTGCCGATGAGGGGGAAGTAGGGGACGTTGAGCTGGTCGAGGATGTCCTTGGTCTTCTGTTCCTCGGAGCGCTCGCCGCTGTCGCCGAAGTCGCCGGTGGCCATGACGAAGCGGATGTCGTAGTCGTCGAGCGCGAAATTGATCTTGCTCACGGCGAAGCGGAGGGTGGCGGTGACGTCGTCCTCGGGACCGTCCCGGTCGTCCCAGCCCGGGGTGCCGTAGTCGTCGGTCCCGTCGCCGATGTGCAGGTCGGTGATGTGGGCGAAGGAGAAGAGCCGTGCGTCGGTGGCTTCGGCCTCGGCCTCCGCGTCCGCCGCGTCGGCTTCTTCCTCGGCCTCGGCCTCGGCCTCGAACTCCGGGGCCGCGTCGATGTCCGGCTCGGCGTCCGGGGCGGCCTCGGCCTCCTCGACGTCCGGGCGCACGCCGTCGGCCTCGGCATCAGCGGCGTCGGAGAAGCCACTGCCCCAGTCGGGGGCGCGGAGGAGGGGGAGGACCGCGAGGAGGGAGGACCCGAGGCTGGGGGATACGATGGCAGAGGATGGATTCATCGCCTGCGTACCGTATCGCGTGGGGGGGCGGCGTCAAGTCGGCTGGTCGCTGGTGGCTGGTGGCTGGTGGTCAGGGTCGGGGAGGGCGGCGCATTCCTGGTCGTGGGTTGGTGGTCCGGGCGTGAATATCCTTCGGGGAATGGCGGTACAGGGGGCCAAGGCATGGGGGAGCGGGGGGAAGGGAGGCAACGTGCGGGCGGAGACGGTTGGGGGGTGGGCGGCGCTGGTGGTCCTCGGGTGTTGTCCTGCGGCGGTGCCTTGTCCGGCGGTGACGGCTGCGGAGGGCGTCGCGGAGGGGGGAGTCACGGAGGGCGAGGAGGTGCTGCACCTGGAGTCGCCGGTGGAGGTGCCGCCCAACGGTGACTGGGGCGGCTACCGGTTCTACTGCGAGCTGTTGGAGGGGGGCGACGACTACACGCCGTTGTTCTCGTGCGATCTGTCGTGGCAGTGCGAGCTGAACTACGCGGCGACGCGGATGGCGATACGGCCGAACGGCTACGAGCTGCTGGACGACGTGGTGCAGGTGAGCCGGGTGGTGGACATCTCGAACCGGGCGGGGCCGCGGCTGTTCATCGACGTGAAGGGCGACTGGCTGTCGGCGCGGCTGCGGGTCGGTGGGCGGCCGATCCTCCGGATCGACGGCTTCCTGAGCGGCGCGGGGGGAAGCGAGGCGGGGATTTCGGAGCTGTACGTGGGGGTGATGCGGACGCCGGAAGCGCCGGCGATGCCGGCCGCGGCGGTCTCGATCGCGGGGGTGCCGCAGGAGCCGGAGCGCATCGTCGAGTACTTCCGTGCGCCGGTGACGTGCGTGTTGCGGGAGGAGTTCCTGGAGTAGGCGCATCGGGGGTCGGCCGCGACGCGCTGGTCGAGGCGGCGGGAACCCCGCCGCTGATCGGGCAAATCCCCCTGGAAGCGCTGGATCTCGTCGTGGACCCGCGCAGCCGGGAGATCCGGGTCATTCCGGAGCACCTCGACGCCCCTTTGCTCGATCTGCCGCGCGTTGCCTGACCGGTCAGCGGAACAGCGCGATTCCCGCGAGGCCGCCCGCCAGGACGGCGAGGGGCACGGCTGCCTTCGAGTTCCACAGATGGAGGACTGCCAGTCCGGCGGCGAAGATCGCGAACGACGCCGCGTTGGTGACGCCGGACCGGAACAGCGAGACGGTCGTGGCGGCGACGAGCCCGACGACGCCCGCGACCACGCCGTCGAGGGGGGTGCGGAGCCGTTCGTCGGTCGTGACACGCTCGAGGAACTCGTGGCCGAGGATCGTGAACGCGAAGGCGGGGAGGAAGATCCCCACGGTCATGGCGACGGCGCCGAGCGGCCCGCCGGCCAGGTACCCGACGAACGTGGAGAAGATGATCAACGGCGCGGGGAGGACGCCGCCCAGGGCGAGCCCGTCGAGGAACTGCGCGTCGGTCATCCAGCCGCCTGCGGTGACGGCGTCGTGCCGGAGGAAGGGGATCACGGTGTACGCGCCGCCGAAGGTGAGCAGGCCGGCGCGGAGCCCGCGGAGGAAGAGGTCGACGGAGGAGTGGGTTGCGGCCGCAGCGGTCGCCGGCGCGGAGCCCGCGACGAGTCCCGAGCAGAGCTGCCCGACGGCGACCGCGGCTGCGACGGCGAGGCCCGCACAAGCGATGGGCCAGGCGCGGAGTCCCTTCACGGCGACGGCGTTTGCGACGGCCGCGAGGGCGAGGATGACGGCGAAGTGGACGCCGGCGAGGTCTCCCGCCAAGGCGAGGATGGCGATGGCCCACAGGCGCGGCGCCGTGACGGAGTGCCGGCCGATGCGGTGGAGCGCGCGCACGACCAACGCGATCACGACGGCCTGCAGTCCCTGCAGCGCCGCGGCGACGAGCGGGGACGAGAGCCCGACGTTCCGGTACGCCCAGCTCAGCGCAAGCATGAGCACGAAGCCGGGGAGCATGAATCCGAGCCCGGCAAGCAGCGCTCCCAGCCGCCCGCGGGCGAGCATCCCGAAGTAGACGCACAGCTCGTGGGCCTCGGGGCCGGGCAGGACCTGGTAGACGGCGAGTGCGCGGTTGAACCGCGAGACCGGGATCCAGCGGTCTTCCTCGACGAGCTCGCGCTTGAGCATCGCGATCTGGGCGACGGGGCCGCCCCAGGCGAGGAGTCCGAAGCGGAGGAACCGGAGGAAGACCCCGACGAGGGACTGGTGAGGGATCGCGGTCCCGTCCGGCGTCGGGCGGGGGTCCGGCTCCCGGGGCCGCTCCGATGCGTTCACGGGCTCCTTCCCTTCGGCCGTGCGGACTCGCAACGATCGTCCCGGGAGTCCGCCCGAACGGGACGGCATCGATCTAAGTCCCGGGACGGTCGCGGGCAAGAGCGGCCCCGGGGCGCGCGGGCAGGCGGTTGTCGGCCCCAGCCGGGCATGGTAGTTTCTTCGACGACGACTACGATCCGAACTTGCCCGGGCGCGGAGTTGGGAGGTCCGGGGATGGAGTCCACGACGATCACGCTGTCGTCCATCTGCCGCGGGCGCGACCTTGCATGGAGCGCGGGCCTGATGTTCGGCGTCATGCTGGCGCATGCCGCCTGCTACGAGTTCGCCGAGGTGGAGCGCCCGGTTGCGCCGAGGATGAGCATGGCCGCCCGCCAAGTGGTGCTCTCGCGGACCGTGCCGGAGGGATGCACGCTGGTGGGCGAGGTGTCCGGAACGGGGTCGGCGACCGATGATCCTTCGTTGGCCGCCGAACGGGCTCGCGACTCGGTACGAATCCGGGCGGCCAACATGGGCGCGAACTACGTGGTCCTGGAGATGCAGACCGGGGGCCCCTCGCGGACCGAGGGACGCACGGAAGGTTGGGCAGCACAGAACGGTCCGTTCATGAGCGAGACGACCGTCACGAGCGAGCTGGAGGTGGCCCTGTGGGGAACGGCGATGTCGTGCCCACACCTGACGACGGCCGTGCCCGACGAATACGCACCGTGCAACGTCCACGACGACTGCCCGCCACACCAGTTCTGCGCGCCGTCGGGGGTCTGCCGCCGGCCTTGACTGGAGCCGGCCAACGTCATCGCGCGTTCCGACCTGCGTCGGCCCCCGCGCGTCGAACCGTCGCACGTTCCGCATGGGTCGGCTCGCGCCGCAGCATGCCTTCCAGGCGACTTGCCGCGAGCCGGCGATGAGGCCAGGATCCGGCCGTATGAACGACCGGCGAATCGGAATCCTCTTCGTCGCGGCCGTGGTGAGCCTTTCGGGGTGCTTCAGCAGCACGACCGCCGCGGACGACGACGGCGATGCGGCGGACGCGCGCGATGCGGCGGACGGCATGGACGCGGCGGATGCGGCCGACGCCGTCGACGCGCCGGACACCGCGGACGCGGCCGACGGCGACGGAGCCGACGCGGCGGACGGCGCGGACGCGGGCGACGTCGGAGACGGGAGCGACGCGGCGGAGTTCACGGGCGAGACCTGTCCGGGCTACGCCCGGCCGTACCCCTACCCGCCGGGCGCGGGCGAGGAGTGCCGGGACGATTCGGACTGCGCGACCCCGATGACGTACTGCCTCTTGCCCGGGGTCGTCGTGTGCGGCTCGTGCCCGCCGCCGACGGCGATGTGCGCCACCGATCCGGATTGTCCGCCGGAGTTCATCTGCGTCGAGGTGCCGCCACCGTGCCCGTACTGTCCGGGCGGGCCGGGGACGCAGTGCATTCCGCGCTGCGCGGGGGACTCGTGCGGCGCGGGCTTCGCGTGCGACGGCTCGACCGGGCGGTGCGCCGCCCTGCCCTGCGGTCCGTCGTTCGCGTGCCCGCCGAACTTCCGTTGCACGGGGACCGGGGACGCGCACGGCTGCGGGGGACTTGCCTGCGACGTTGACGGCGATTGCGACTGCGGCGTCTGCGCCTCGGGCAGGTGCGTCGCGGGTCCCGGAGTGTGCAGCGGGCCGGCGGCGTGAAGGAAGCGAGCGGGCGCCAGGGAAGGCGAGCGGACGAGCGGGCGAGCGGAAGCGAGCGGGCGAGGGGGGGGGCGGGCGTCTTGCCGAGGCGGGCGGCGTGACTTATGGTCCGCGCCGAAGGGAGCGGAATGGGATCTTCGGAGGAAAGCGGGGGAGAACAAGAGGAACGAAGGGGCGCGGGGGGATCGCGGGCGCGCGCCGCGCGCGACGGCCGGGGTGCCGGGATGCGCGGGGACGCGGCGACGACGACCGCGCGGTTTGCCGCGGCGCGGCGCGTGGTCGTGAAGATCGGGTCGGCGCTGCTCGTGGACGGCAAGACGGGTGCGATCAAGGGGTCGTGGCTCGCGACGCTGATCGATGACCTGGTCGAGCTCAAGGCGCGCGGCGCCGACGTGATCGTCGTCTCGTCGGGCGCGATCGCGCTCGGACGGCGCGCGCTGGGGATGCCCAAGGGCAGGCTGCGGCTGGAGCAGAGCCAGGCCGCCGCCGCGGTGGGCCAGATCGCGCTGGCGCACGCCTGGTCCGAGGCGCTGCGGACGCGGGAGCTGGTGGCGGCGCAGGTGCTGGTGACGCGGACCGACACGGAGGACCGCCATCGCTACCTCAACGCGCGCGCGACGCTGTCCACGCTGCTGGGGCAGGGCGCGGTCCCGGTGATCAACGAGAACGACACCGTGGCCACTTCCGAGATCCGCTTCGGCGACAACGACCGGCTGGCGGCGCGCGTGGCGTCCATGATGTCGGCGGACTGCCTGGTGCTGCTCTCCGACATCAACGGCCTGTACACGGCGCCGCCGGGGCGCAAGGGCGCCGAGCTGGTGTGCGAGGTCTGCGAGATCACGCCGGCGATCGAGGCCATGGCGGGCAACCCGGTGTCGGGAGTGGGCTCGGGCGGGATGGTGACCAAGCTCGAGGCGGCGAAGATCGCCGTGGGCGCGGGCTGCCACATGGTGATCGCGTCGGGCCACGAGCTGCACCCGTTGCGGCGCATCGCGCAAGGCGCGCGCTGCACGTGGTTCCTCGCCCCGGCCTCGGCGCTGGATTCGCGCCAGCGCTGGATCGCCGGCACACTGCAGCCCACGGGCCGGCTCGTGGTCGACGAGGGCGCCGCGGACGCGCTGGGCCGCGGCAAGAGCCTCCTGCCGGCCGGCGTGCGGCGCGTCGAGGGGACCTTTGCGCGCGGCGACACGGTGAGCATCGTTACGGGCAGGGGTCGCGAGATCGCCCGCGGCCTGGTGACCTACGACGCCGCGGACGCCGCGCGCATCGCGGGCCTGCGCTCGGCGGACCTGGAGCAGGCCGTCGGCTTCCGCGGACGCGACGAGCTGGTACACCGCGACGACATGGTGCTGCTGGGGGGCAACGGACATGGGCGACAGGGGTAGTCAGGGCGCCGGCGCGGGCGCGGCGGCGGGGAGGCCGGCCTTGACGGACACGCGCGAGACGATGCTGGCGGTCGGACAGGCGGCGCGGGCCGCGGCGCGGCGGCTGGCGCTGGCCCCCACCGCGCGGAAGAACGACGCGCTGGGCGCGATGGCCGCGGAGATCCGCAGCGCCGCGGCATCCATCGCCGCCGCGAACGCCGCGGAGACGGAGGCGGCGCGGAACAAGGGCTTGAAGGAGAGCTTCCTCGACCGGCTGCTGCTCACGGCGCCGCGGATCGAGGCGATGGCGAAGGGGCTCGAGGACCTCGCGGCGCTGCCGGACCCGGTGGGCGCGGTGACGAGCGAGTGGACGCGGCCCAACGGGATGCGGATCGCGCGGATCCGGGTACCGATCGGCGTCATCGGCATCGTCTACGAGAGCCGGCCGAACGTGGCGGCGGACGCGGGCGCGCTGTGCATGAAGTCCGGCAACGCGGCGATCCTGCGCGGCGGCTCGGACGGATTCCGCACGTCGGCGGCCATCGTCGCCTGCCTGCAGCGCGGCCTGCGCGCGGCCGGGCTGCCGGAGACGGCGATCCAGGCCGTGCCGACGGCCGAACGCGAGGCGGTGGGGATGATGCTCGAGGGGCTGGGCGGCACGATCGACGTGCTGGTCCCGCGGGGCGGCAAGAGCCTCGTCGCGCGCGTGCAGGTCGAGGCCCGCGTCCCGGTGTTCAGCCACCTGGAGGGAATCTGCCACGTGTACGTCGACCGGGCGGCGGACCCGGAGATGGCGAAGCGGATCGTGCTCGACGCCAAGATGCGCCGGACCGGGATCTGCGGCGCGGCGGAGACGTTGCTGGTCGATCGCGCCGGGAGCGCGACGCACCTGCGGCCGCTCATCCGTACGCTGGTCGAGGCCGGGTGCGAGGTGCGGGGCGACGCGGAGGCGCAGGCGGCGGACGTGCGGGTCAGGCCGGCGACGGAGGAGGACTGGTCCACGGAATACCTGGCTCCGATCATCTCGCTGCGGGTGGTCGACGGCGTCGAGCAGGCGATGGAGCACATCGCGCGCTACGGGTCGCAGCACACGGACGCGATCGTGACGGAGGACGAAGCGACCGCGGAGCGGTTCCTGCGCGAGGTGGACAGCGCGATCGTGCTCCGCAACGCGTCGACGCAGTTCGCCGACGGCGGCGAGTTCGGGTTCGGAGCGGAGATCGGCATCGCGACGGGCAGGCTCCACGCGCGCGGCCCCGTGGGCCTGGAGCAACTCACGACGTTCAAGTACCAGGTGCGCGGGACGGGGCAGACGCGGGCGTAGGCGGTCCGGGTCAGGGTGCGAGCAGACGATCGAGGCCGAGCAGGACGATGCCTTACCCGGCCGTCACTGCCCGAACAGGCCGCGGCATGCGGGAGGAACCGCGTCCAGCCCGGGCGGCAGGTTCATGCACTCGCCCGGAATCCCCTCCGGCGCGGCGTACGGCTTGCGGTTGGAAGGGGGCGAGCCGTCCTCCTCGTCCGCAGCGCCGCCGTTCGCGGCCCCCGCCCGGGCCTCGGCGAGCGGCGTGCCCGCATCCGCTGCGGGGCCCGGCGCGCGCCGGCACGAGCCGACGAGCACGGAACACGAGGCGACAGTGACGGCGAGCGCGAAGGCGAGACGGGCGAACCGGCGACTCATGCGCAACTCCCGCGAGTGCGGCTCCCTCCCCGGCGCCGCCTCGCCCCCAGGATAGGGCACGCCCGTCGACCCGACAACCCGCGGCGCGAGGCGGACGACGGCCGAACGGGACCGGCGGCGGCCCGGATCACTTCCCCAGCTCGGCGCGGCAGTTGGCGTCGCAGCCGTCGCCGGAGACGCGGTTGCCGTCGTCGCACTCCTCGCCGAACGCGGGCTCGAGCGTGCCGTCGCCGCAATTGCCCCAGGCGCACTCGCTGTGCGGGGCGTTGAAGCCGCGCAACGTCAGGCGGTACGAGGACTGCGACGTGTGACGCTCGGCCTGGAACACGACGGCCTCGTAGATCCCGTCCGCCCGCAGGCCCATCGCCGCCGCCTCGGCCGCGCCCAGCGTCACGCTCGCGTCTTCCGCGCCGTGCACGCCGCCGATGTCGACCGCCAGGTGCCCGTTCACGAAGACCCAGACGTCGTCGTCGCCGCGGAAGGTCAGCTCCTCGCCGCCGGCGTAGACGAACCAGTAGCGCAGCTCGCTGGTGAAGTGGAAGTTGTGCCCGCCGTCGCGCGGGTCCTCGGTCCCCTCCGCGACGAAGCCGCGACCGTCCAGCGGGAAGAAGTCGTCGTTGTCGAAGACGAAGGTGCCGGGTGCGGTGCGATCGAGCGTCAGGCGCTCGACGATGGTGCGGTTGAGCGTCGCGTCGTCGCGATACCACGAGCGGAACGCGCCTTCGCCGTTGGTCGTGGGCGTGGCGCCTCCCGCCGCGGCGTAGACCGGCTTGCCGTCGGCGCCGAGCACGTCCTCGACGATGCCGCGGTCGTCGCCCAGCGCGTACTCGAAGTCGGGATGGCCATCGGCAAGGTCGGCGCCGCGGAAGTCGCGGTAGACGATCGGGATGGCCACGCTGGCCGGCTCGGCATCGACCACGTCGGTGCACGTGTAGCCGTCCTCGATGGTGCAAGCGGCGGCGCAGCCGTCGCCGGGACGGGTGTTGCCGTCGTCGCACGCTTCCCCGGGAAGGCGGACGCCGTCACCGCAGACGGCGACGCAGGTCCCGTCCTCGCAGGTCGGCTCGAGGCGGCAGAAGGGGTCGCAGCCGTCGCCGAGGTCGTGGTTGCCGTCCTCGCACTGTTCGGTCCCCTCCACCGTGCCGTCGCCGCAGGTGGTGCGGCGGCAGGCGGAGCCGGGCACGTCGCACGCCCAACCTTCCTCCATGCGGCAGGCGGACGAGCAGCCGTCGCCGGCGCCGGCGTTGCCGTCGTCGCACTGCTCGCCGCCGGCGACGATCGAGTCGCCGCAGGCGGCGGCGCGGCACGGCCGGCCGGCCTCGGGGCACACCCACCCCGACTCCAGGCGGCAGAGGCCGTCGCAGCCGTCGTCCCGGACGGGGTTGCCGTCGTCGCACGCCTCGCCGGGGTCGAGCGCGCCGTCGCCGCAGGCGGGCGCGGCCCCGTCCTCCGCGCGGGCGTCGCCGTCGGTGAGGACGTCGGGAACGTCCGCGACGTCGGCGGCGTCGGCCGGGGAGTCGTCGCCGCCGCAGGCGAGCGCGCCGAACGCGACCATTGCCGTCATGGCTGCCGCCGGTAGCTTGTTCATCGGAGTCCTCCCCAGCCGTCGCCCGGGAACGGGGCGACGGGTGAATGGGGGAACGGTAGCACCGGGGAGGGGGAGCGGGGACTGGGAAGTAGGAACTAGGAACTAGGACCACGGAACTAGGAACACGGAATGGGGAACGGGGACCAGGATGAAGCAGGCGGAGGGTCACGGGCGGTCGGGGGACGTTGCGGGCGGATCGTCGGGGAGAGGGAGGCGGATGGTGAAAGTCGAGCCCTTGCCGACTTCGCTCTCGAAGGAGAGGGAGCCGTCGTGCAGCTCGATCATGGAGCGGGCGATGAACAGGCCGAGGCCGGTGCCGCCGACGGTGCGGCGGGTGGAGCTGTCGGCCTGCTCGAAGATCTGGAAGATCCGGCTGCGATCCTCGTCGGAGATGCCCCGGCCCGAATCGACGACGTCGACGCGCAGGACACGTCCCGTTCCGGTGGTCTCGACGCGCGCACGGACGTTGATCACGCCGCAATCGGTGAACTTGACGGCGTTGGAGACGATGGCGGCGAGGGCCTGGCCGATGCGGTGCGGGTCGACCCACACGGGCGGCAGGCCGGCCTGGAGGTGGGTCTGGAGCGAGACGTCCTTGTCGCCCACGAGCGTGCGGGCGTGGCTGGCGGCCTGGGAGATCAGCTCCACCGAAGGGGTCCATTCGCGATGGAGCTCGACCCGCCCGGCCTCGACCTTGGCCGAGTCGAGAATGCCGTTGATGATCGCCAGGAGGTCCTCGCCCCCGTGGTGGATGAGCCGCACGTCGTCGCGCTGCTTCGGGGCGAGGCCGCCCTCGACGCCGCGCAGGAGCAGCTCGGAGAAGCCCAGGATGGCGTTGAGGGGGCCCTTCAGGTCGTGGCTGACGGAGGCGACGAACTGGGTGCGCATGCGCTGGGCCTCGTCGAGCGCGGCGAGGGCGGCTTCCTCGTCGACGCGCATGCGGGCGGCGCGGCCGGCCATGGCGACCGCGGCGTCCTGGAGCCGCGCGACCTCCCGGACCGCAGAGGCGGCCGGAGCGGGCGAGGGCGGAAGCGACGGGCGGGTAGCGACCTGGGCGACGGCATCGGCCAGGGCGCGCAGGTGGCGTCCGGCACGGCGGCCGAGGCCGAAACCGAGCAGATAGACGGCACCGAGGGCGACGAGGATCGCGAGCAGCAGCCAGGGCGGCGCGCCGGCGGGGGCCGGCAGCGGGGACCACACGAGCACGGCGGAGGGGCGGCCGCTGGGCGAGGGCGGAAGGAGGGCGGCGGCGTAGACGATGTCGCGGGCGGGCTCGACCCACGACCCCGCCGGACGGTCGGGCGCGGCGTCGAGGGCGACGCCGCACGCCTTGGCGGCGAGCCGCGAGCGGTCCTCGCGGTCGCACGGGAGGATGACGGTCATGCCGGAGGTGCGCGGATCGGGGGACGCCGACAGTGCGCCGATCGTCGCGAGGACGTCGTCGGAGGCAAGGGCCGCCGCGGCGCGCTCGTGCGACGCGCGCCACAGCTGCTGGTCGTGGCGAGCGCCGTCGAAAGCGAGGTACAGCAAGCCGAAGAGGGAGGCCGCGGCGACGGGGACGAAGAGCAGGACGCCGACGGCGGTGGCCAGCGAGGCCCGGTACGACGCGGCGGACGGGGGCGCCGGCAGGCGGGCGAGGAAGGGACGGAGGGCGAAGCGGGCGACGAGCTGGGCGGCGCCGGCGGAGAGCGGCGCGGCGAGGAGGGCGGCGGGCCAGAGCGGGCGCGACCAGCGGACGAGGTCACCGGCGAGCCACGAGGCGAGGAGGAGCGCGGCGGGACAGACGGCGAGGAGAACGACGGCCAGGATCCGGCCGTAGCGGCGGGGATAGGCGGCCAGCCGGCCGGCGAGGGTGCCGACCTGCGCGGCGGGGGCGGCGTCGCCGCGCGAATGCGCGTCGGAGAGGCGCCGGACGATCGGCCACAGATCAACCCGGAGAATGACGAGAGCGGCGGCAAGGCCGCCGGCCAGTCCCAACAGGACCGCCAGCTCCGCAACGCGGGCGAGGTACGTGCCTCGACCGAACAGCTCGGCGCCGAACACGATGGCACCGGCGCAGGCGGCGCCCGCGACGAGGGCGACCAGCCAGAGCACGCCGACGATCCGACCAGGACGGATCGGCCGGACCTCAGCCATGACGCTCTCCGGCCGGAGGACCGGCGAGCGGCAGGCGGACGGTGAAGGTGGAGCCTTCGCCGAGGGTGCTCTGCGCGGTGACGTCGCCGCCGTGCATCTGGGCGAGGCGGCGAACGATGGCCAGCCCCAGTCCGGTGCCCTCGCGTTTGGTGCGCGCGTCACCGGTCTGGCGATACTCCTCGAAAACCGCGGCCAGCGCGTCGGCGGCGATCCCGGGGCCGGTGTCCGAGACGGCGAGTACGGCCTGGTCGTCCTCGCGGGACACCTCGAGCCGGACCTCGCCGCGCTGGGTGAACTTGAGGGCGTTGCCGACGAGGTTCTGGAGGATGCGGCGCAGGAGGCGGGCGTCGGCACGCAGTCGAAGTCGCTCGTGCTCGAACCGCACGGCCAGGCGCACCGGCTTGTCCCGGAGCTGGCCCTCCGCCTCGTCCATCACGGCGCGGGCCACGTCCACGGCGTCGGTCTCGGTGAACTCGGCATGAAGCTGGCCGGCATGGAGGGCGGACAGGTCGAGGATGTCGTTGACGAGGTTGAGCAGGTGGTCGCCGCTCTCGCGGATGATGCGCAGATCCTCGCGCTGCCCCGGCGCCAGTGGTCCCTCGAGCCCCTCGAGGAGCACCTCGGAGAAGCCGATGATCGTGTTCAGCGGCGTGCGCAGCTCGTGGCTCATGACCGCGAGGAAGTCGATCTTGTCCTGATCGGCGCGGGCGAGATGGGCGCGGGCCTTGCGGTACCGACGGAGATCGGCGGCGAGCCGCTCGCGCACGGACTCGTAGGTCCAGGCGAACAGTCCCAGTTCGTCGCCCGCCTGCGGCAGCCGGGGCCGGGGCGCCATCGACGCGCCGGCCGTGTCCTCGGCGACGAACAGCCCATCGAGGCCGCGCTCCAGGCGGCGCAGGTCGGCGGCGAAGCGCTGGGCCACGACCAGGACGGGAAGCAGGCTGAGGCCGATGATGATGGCGCCGAACGCGAGCGCGAACCACGGCCGGCGCGAGGCCAGGTCGACCGGCGCGGGCTCGACGATCGAGACGACACCCGTGCCCTCCTCCGCGCCGCCGAGAGGCGCCCCGGCGACAAGCACGGGATCGGCCTCCTCGCCGCCCAACTCGGCGAGCCCTCCGGCCGGGACGCGCCAGGGCGGCGCCACGGGACCGGAGGGCCCTTCCACGGACGCCGGCCGGCGGCCGGGGCCGACGAGCACGAGGCGGCCGGCGAAGCCGCGGGAAAGCTGGGCGACGGCGTCCGGAAGCCGCTCTGCCCGGATGTCCCTCAGCGCGCCGGCCACGACACGCATCGCGTCGCGCTCGGCCAGCGCCGCGCGACGGGTCGCCGCGAGGGGATCGCCTTCGGCGACGAGGAAGAGGAGCGCGGTCACGGCCGCCGTGGCGGCGAGCGAGGGCAGGACGAGGGCGGTGACCAGGCCGACCCGGAGGCGCGGGGTGGCACCAGGCCGCGCCGCGGTGGTATGGTCCTCCCCGGGCATGGTGCGGAGTTTATCGGGACGGGCGGCGGAAACAAGAGAACACGACGGCGGGTCCGGCGCGGGGGCCGCGCGGCCGTCGGCGGCGGAGCGGGACGCGGCACGGAACGCCCTGGCGACGGCGCTGGCGGCGCACGGGCTGCCGGCGGTCTCGCCGCCGGCTCCGCTGGTGGACTACCTGGCGCTGCTCGTGCGCTGGCGCACGCGGCGGCGCATCGCGGGTCCGGCGGACCCGGTCGAGCTGGCCGTCGAGGCGCTGGTGGACGCCTGGTTCGCGGACGAGGTCGTGCCCCGGGACGGGGCGCTCGTCGATGTCGGTTCCGGGGCCGGCTTTCCCGGCATTCCGCTGGCCGTACTGGGCGGGGAGCGGCGCGTGACGCTGGTCGAGCCGGCGGCGGCGCGGGCGGCCCTGTTGCGGGTTGCGGCGGCGACGCTGGCGCTGCCGCTGCGGGTGCTGGCCGTGCGCGGCGAACACCTGGCCGACGAGGTCGCGGCCGGGCGGGAGCCCGCGGCCGACACGGCGATCGCGCGCGCCTTCCGCGCGCCGGACGGATGGCTGGCCCTGGCGGCCCGCCTCGTGCGTCCCGGGGGCTCGGCCATCGTGCTCGCGGCGCGGTCGTGGCCGGGGCCGGATCCGGGCGCGGCGTGGACGACGGTGGCGCGGCGGGACTACGCGCTGCGCGGGCGCGCCCCGCGCTCGGCCTGGCGGCTGCGTTCGACCGGAGCGGCGGCATCACCCATCCTTCCCTGACGACGGTCCTTCGCGGTTGACCGGCGGGACGGCGTGCGCATGTTCTGCGAGGCCGCGGGCCGCGGGGGGTTGTGGTCTGCGGCGCCGGGAGGAAGCCATGGCGAGAGTTCTCGTGGTGGGTGCGACGGGCAAGGTGGGTCGCGAGACCGTGCGGGAGTCGTCGCGCCTCGGGGCGACGGTCCTGGCGGCAACGCGACGGCCCGGCGAGTACCGCGGACCGAACGGCGTGCAGCCCGTGGAGCTGGACCTGGAGCACGCGGAGACTTGGAACGACGCAGTACGGGGCGTGACGCGGCTGTTCCTGATGGCGCGGCCCGGGGACTCCCGGCCGGAGGAGACGCTGATCCCGCTGTTCGAGCGCGCGCGGGGGGAGGAACTGGAGCGGGTCGTACTGCTGTCGGTCCTGGGCGCCGACCGGGACGAACAGCTCGGCCTGCGCAAGGTGGAGAAGCACGTCGCGGCCTCGGGCGTGCCGTGGACCTTCCTCCGCCCGAACTGGTTCATGCAGAACTTCAGCCACGGCTTCCTGTTCGATTCGATCCGTGCGACGGGCGGCGTCTACCTTCCGGTGGGCGACGCCAAGGTGGCCTACGTCGACACGCGGGACGTGGGCCAGGTCGGGGCGCGGGCGCTCGTCGAGGACGGGCACGAGGGCCGGTCGTACGCGTTGACGGGTCCGCGCGCGCTCGACCACGCGGAGGCGGTCGCGATCCTCTCGCGGACTTCGGGGCGAACGATCGCGTACGTGCCGATCGGCGAGGACGACGCGCGGCAGGGGATGCTCAAGTCGGGCTGGCCGCCGGCGTCGGTGGAGTTCTTCCTCCGGCTGCTGCGGGGGATGCGCGCCGGCGACGCGGCGGCGGTGTCGCCGGACGTCAAGGCGGTTCTGGGCCGCGACGCGATCTCCTTCGAGCAGTTCGCCGACCGCAACGCAGCGCAGTGGCGATAGGGCGGGACCGCCGTCAGAACGAAGCGCAGACCCCGGAGAAGAAGGTGGTGCTGTGGGTCACGCCCAGCGTCACGTCGTCGGAGAACGGCGGCACGTCCACGGTCCAGCCGTGGTCCGCCGGCGGAGCGTCGCACGTGCCGTTCCCGTTGTAGTCGGCGTAGTAGTCGACCCGGTAGTCGCGGCCCGCCTGCAGCTCGCCCGGCCAGGCAAGCTCGAAGGCGCCGGCGGCCACGGTCGCGACGAGACGGTCGACGACGCTGCCATCGGCGAGGTCGACCAGCGCCGCGTTCATGGTCTGCCCGTCGTGGAAACCGAATCCGATGCCGGAGAGAGTGAGGTCGAACGCGGTCCGGGGAAACGAGGCGCAGACGCCGGCGTAGAAGGTGGCGCTGTGGGTCACCGTGAGCGACACGTCGTCGACGAACGCCGGCACGACCATGGTCCACCCGTGGTCGGCCGGCGGGGGCTCGCAGCTCCCGCTGCGGTTGTAGTCGATGTAGTAGTCCACACGGAAGTCGTGCCCCGCCGCCAGCACGCCCGGCCAGGCGAACTCGAACGCCCCCGCCGTCACCGTCGCGGCCGAGCGCGCGACGGTGGTCCCGTCGCCCGCGTCGATGACCGCCGCCTCGATGCGGTTGCCGTTGTGGAAGCTGAAGCCGACGCCGGAGAACGAGAGGTCCCAGGGACCGCCGGCGGCCTCGGAGCCGGCGTCCGCGTCGGCGTCCGCGCCACCGCCTTCGTCCGTGGTCGAATCGGCGGCCGTGTCGGCGCTCGTGTCGGCGTCATCGTCGAGCAACACGGCATCTCCCTCGTCGCAGCCGGTCGGCACAAGCGCACCGGCCAGCAGCAGGGCGGTCATCGTGCAGCGGATCATGTCGGATTGCCTCCCCTCGGGTGGAAGGAAGGTAACCACGGGCGTAGAGGCGTCAAAGCGGCAGGCGCGATCAGGGCCGGTTTCTCCGCTCGCGGTCAGGGCTGGACGACGCCGTCGGCCAGGCGGACGTTGGCCTTGCCGCCGCCGGCGAGCGGGACGGAGACGACGCCGTTGCGAATCGTAAGCCGCCCGCAGTTGATCCCCAGATCGCCGCCGGAGCCGCCGGAGCCCGGCGGGTAGGTACCGGCGAACGAGGTGCTCCACAGCATGCGGCGGGTGGCGACCGACCAGGCGGTCACGCGGTCCAAGCCCGCGACGACGACGGCGTCGTCCGTGCAGGCCAGGGCGACCCCGACACTGCTGCCTCCGACCCGGGCCGGGGGGGCGACATCGTCGCCGGCCAGCTCCAGGGCGCCGAGGGCGCCGGCATCGAGCGCCCAGGCGAGATCGAAGATGCGGGCCTGGGACATCATCTCGAAGATGGTCCCGGTGACCAGCGCGGAAAGCTGGAGCAGGTCGTCTCCCGGCTGTCCGTCGACGTCGGCGCGGCAGGAGCAGCCGCGCAGCGCCTGGTACTCGGCCCGCTCCTCGGCCGCCAGCACGCGCAGCTCGCCGGCCTCGTGCGCCCACACCCGGAACTCGGTCTCCTGGTTGGACAGGATCGCGACATCGTAGACGCCGGCCGGCAGCTCGCCGGCCGCCCCCGCGGACGGGGCGGAATCGCCGCTCGAGCCGCGGGCGCCCGCGACCTCGACACCGCCGGCGTCGCTGACCCGGATGTCCGCACCGCCGCCGCGGGTGACGACGGTCACGGCGAGCCGGAGCGGCGCGTCGAGGCGGAGGGAGAAGTGCGTCGACGGCGCCTGCGCGGTGGGGACGTGCACGACGGTTTCCCCGAGCACGAGGGGCTCGGGGCCGGAGCGGACGAGGGTCAGCTGCCCGGCGCCCGAGCCGCTGCCGGAACCGGCGAAATGGGCGACAAGCTCGCCGGCGGGGAGCCGGTGCTCGGCCACCCCGGATGACGACGTGCTTCCGGTGCCCAGAACCGCGCCGTCCGCGCCCAGGAGCCGGTACGGGCCCATGCCGCTGCCGTCGTAGGAGACGCTCCAGAAGCCTTCGCGGTCGAGCGGTACGACGACGCCGACGGCCGGCGTCCCGTCGGCGACGGCGACGCGGAGAGGATTGCGGCCGTCCCAGCGCGCGAGCGGTCCGGCCTGGACGCGGAGGTGCTGGGGGATCGGCGAGCTTTCGCATTCCACGTGGATGGTCCCGGGGCCGGCCGGGAGATTCAGCCAGGACCAGACCTGGTGGGAGTCGTGGAGCGGGCCGGCGAGAACGGCGTCGCCGGCGCCGAGAACCGACATGGTGCACGAGCGGGAGACGTTTTCCGCGCCCATCCATGCCTCCCACGGCGCGGCGGCGGGCACGGCGAACGCGAGGTCGATCGACGTCGGACCGCCGCCGTGGTCCGGGACGTCGATATCGAGCGGCGTGCCGGGTTCGAGGGTCGCGGCGGGGAGGACGAGGGGGCCGGCGGGGGCCGCCGAGGTTCCGCTGGACGTGGTGGTCGAGGAGCTGAAGGTCCCGGAGCCGCTGCGAGTGAGGAAGAAGACGGCGACGCCGGCACCGATGAGCGCGTCCATCACGAAGAAGACGACGAGGAACCGGGCGAGGCCGCTCCTGCGCGCGACGGTCGGCGCGCCGGGCGAGCGCCACGGTTCGGCGCCCGCGCCGGCGCCGAACGGGTTCTCCGGCGGCGGTGCCATGACGGGCGGCGGGGCGAGGACCGGCGCGGGCATGAACTGCGTGGCCTGCACGAGGGTGCCGCAGTAGGCGCACTTGATCCCTCCGGCGTCCGGGGCCTCGGGCATCGGGGCATGGCAGGACGGGCAACGGACGGCGACTGGCATGTTCGATTACCTCCCGTCGGACGGCCGGGGTGGGATGCTAGCACGGACCCGGCGGTGGACGCGTTGCGGATCGGGTGGTACGTTGGCGGGGTCGAGGGAAGGAGGGACCGGTGAGCGGACGAGCGGCGATCCTGTCGGTGGTGGGGGCGTTCGTGCTGGCCGCGGGCTGCCCGAAACCGGACGAGGGTGCGGCGGAGGAGCCGCGTGCGGGAGGTGCGGGGGCGGGAGACGATGGGGCCCAGGGGGGGACCACCTCGGGCGCGCCCGAGACGGCCCCGCCCGGCGGACTGGTGCCGGCGCTGGAGGCGGCCGGCGTGCTGCGTCCCGGCCCGCGGCGGCAGGACGCGCCACCGAGCGCGCCGCCCGCGGAGCCGGAGCGGCGGCAGCTCTTCGAGCGGATGCTGTTCGACATCGACGTGCCGGCGGTGCTGGAGTCGCCGGTGTGGCCGATGATCCGCTCGGCGATCGAGGGCGAGGTGGAGCCGGAAGAGCAGTGCCTCCTGGATCTGGTGCCGAAGGTGCAATCGGTGTTCGTCACGGCGAGATTCGGGCGGACGACGGACGTCGAGGAGCTGGTTCTGTCGGTGCAGACGACGGCGGATTCGTCGGCGGTGGAGTTGTGCGTGCTGGGGGCGGCCGGGGACGAGGCGGCGCTGGAGGCGACCGACGTCGCGGGGCATCCGGGGTTCGTCGGCGAGGTGGAGGGATCCGAGGCGGTTGCGATGGTGGAGGCGGCGCCGGGGTGGTGGCTCTTGGGGCACCGGGCGGCGGTGGAGGCGGCGGTCGAGGCGGGGACGTCGCCGGCCGAGGATGCCGATTTCGCCGCCGCGACGGGGCCGCTGGGTCCGGCGGCGATCCGGATCGTGGCGATCCCCGGGCCGGACTTCGTGGCGGGCGGTCCGGACGCGGAGACGACGCCTCCGGCGCTGTCCTGCTTCGTGGAGTCGTGGCCGCACATGACGGGTTTCGGGCTGGGGATCGGGTGGCGGCAGGGTCTGGACCTCTCCCTGGTCGTGCGCCATGGGACGGAGGAGGCCGCGGCGGCGAGCGGGGTGTGTTTCGAGTCCACGTGGGCGATCGTGGCGCAGGGGGTGCGGTCGGGCCTGGCGACGGCGACGGACGCGCGGGAGCGGGCGTTGTCCGGTCCGGCGACGGAGCAGATGCTCTCCTCGGTGCGCTTCGAGGTGCCGGGGGACCTGGTGGTGATGCGGGCGACGGTGCCGGTGCAGCTCATCTTCGCGCTGCTGGCGCGGTTCGGGGAGTAGGGCGCTCAGGCGCGGATGACGCCGCGCGTGACGAGGATGGCGCGGAGGCGTTCGCCGTGGGCGGCGATGTGCCGTTCGACGGCGGCGTCGTCGAGGCCGAGGTCCTGGAGGACGCCGCGGTAGACGTAGCGGAAGCCGGGATCCTGCTCCTTGCCCTGCAGGACGAAGGTCAGCTTGAGCAGGGCGGCGCCGTCGAGGGGGTCGGCTTCACGCGCCGGCATCGGGCTCGGCCCCGGCCTCCGGCGTCGGGCCGCCGCCGGGATCCTCGTCGTCGACCGGGATGATGCGCACGCGCCGGTCGTCGCCCTCGCCGATCGACTCGGTGCGCACGTCGCCGTCGTCGGCCAGCGCGATGTGCACGACGCGGCGTTCCTCCGGGTTCATCGGGTCCAGCTCGATCGCGCGGCCGTCGCGGACGGCGCGGTCGGCGGCGCGCTGGGCCAGGCTGCGCAGGACGTTCTCGCGCCGCACGCGGTAGCCCTCGACGTCGACCTTGACGCGGATGTGGCGCGAGACGCGGTGGCCGACGATGCGGGCGACGAGGTACTGGAGTGCCTGGAGCGTCACGCCGCGGCGGCCGATGATTCGTCCGGCGTCGGGGCCCTGGATCTCGACGCGCACGGGATCGCCGGTGACGGCCAGCACGCGGACGTCGAAGCCGGAGCAGCGCATGATCTCGCGGCACGCGTCCTCGGCGACCCGCATCGCCTCCTCGGCCGTCCCCTGCCCGTCGCCGGCGGGAGGCGGCTCCGGCGTCGCGTCCTCCGCGTCGGCGAATCCCGGCGAGGCATCGGCCGTGTTGCCGGGCTCCGCCGTCCCGCCCTCGCCCTCGTCCAGGACATCGCCCCAGTTGTCGTTGTCGGGTCCGCTCATCGTTTCCTCCTCGAACGCCCTTCGTCCCGGCCGTTGCCGGCGCCGGCGGGGTGGGAGCCCCGGGGCGCGACGGACGCGCCCTTGGCGGCGGCGAGCACCGGCATGGGGACGAGGCGGTTGGTGACCTGCTGCTGCACGATGGAGAGCACGGTGTTGACGAAGATGTAGAGGTTGAGGCCGGACGGCAGGAAGAGCATGAAGACGGTGAACATGATCGGCATGCCGTACATCATGACCTTGGCCTGCGTCGAATCGACGGTGGTCGGCGTGATCTTCTGCTGGACGAACATCGAGGCGCCCAGGATGAGGGGCAGGACGAAGTAGGGGTCCTTGGCCGTCAGGTCGGGCAGGTAGAGGAAGGGGACGTGGTACAGCTCGGCGCTGGCGCCGAGCATGCGGTACAGGGCGATCCAGATCGGCATCTGGACCAGGATCGGGAAGCAGCCGCCCAAGGGGTTGACCTTGTGCGTCTTGTACAGCTCCATGATCGCCTGGTTCTTGCGCTGCTTGTCGTCCTTGTACTTCTCGTTGATCTCGTCCATCAACGGCTTCAAGGCCGACATGCGGCGCATCGATACGGTCGACCAGTGCGTCAGTGGCAGCATGACCAGCTTGACCAGCACCGTGAGCAGGATGATCGCCAGCCCCCAGACCGGGAGCAGCGAGTGGAAGAACTGCATGACGCGGAGCATCGGGACGGCGAGGATGCTGAACCAGCCGTAATCGATCGAATCGTCGACGCCGTCCAGGAAGGGGACGGAGCGCACGAGGTCGAGGGTCTTGGGGCCGAGGTGGCCGACGAAGGCGAAGGTCCGCTCGCCGCTCAGATCCATCGGCGCGAACTGCAGCGTCGCGCGCAGCGGCTTGCGCGCCTCGGCGCTCACGATGTCCAGCACGCAGGTGTCGCGGCGGTTGGGCGGATCGTGCTTCTCGAAGCCGAAGGCCGCGAGGAAGTAGGTGTCCTCGACGCCGACCCAGTCCATCTTGCCGACATACCTGGAATGGGCGTCGACGCCGCCGCGCGTGGTCCGGCTGACGCCGCCGCCCCAGCGGCACAGGCCGTTCTGCTGGTTGGTGGCCGGCGCGAAGAAGCCGCCCGAGGAGGGACCGCTGGGAGCCGGCTGGGCCATCGATACCCAGACCACGAGGTTCGCGACGACCTGCCCCGGCTCGGCGGGCGTGAGCGTCACGGTGCGTCGGATGACGTACGGGTTGTCGGAGGTGCCGAGCTGGACGCGCTGGCGGACCTGCACGCGCGCGCCGGGGCGCGGTACACCCTCCAGCAGAATCGCGTCCGGCTCGCGGCGCAACGTGTACGTGTCCGGGCAGACATCGGCGTAGTTGTGCTGGACGTCGGCGCTGTCGTAGCAGTAGAAGCCCAGCACGCCGTCGGCGACCGAGGCCATGTCCATCGCCACGCGCTGCCCCTCGACGTCCCGCGCGAAGCGCCCGTCCTTGAGCTTCCACGACACGATCGCGCCGCGCCGCGAGGAGACCTCCATGGCCACCGCCGCGTTCTCCAGCGCCTCCCGCCGGTCGTCCGGCGGCGGCGGAGGCACCGCGGCCTCGGGCGCCGGGGCGCCGGGGGGAAGGGGAGCGGTGGTGCGGTCGAGCGGTGGACCCTTCGACTCGCTGTGCCCCTCGACAGGCTCGGGGCGAGCTTCGCTCAGGGCGCCTGCGGCGGAGGCCGGCGTCGCGGGGGCGGGAGAGGAGGCGGCGGCTACAGGGGTCGCGGCGGGTGCGCCGGCGTCGGCCGGTGCGGCGGCGGCGGGGGGCGGCGGCGATTTCGCGCCCTCGAAACGTTCGGAGAACAGGCCGTAGACCAGGACGACGCCGAGGGCGAGGGCGATGGCGATGATGAGGCGGACGTTGTTGGACACGAGCTACCTGCCTTCGTCGCTGCCGCCGACGTCGGGCCAGCGGGAGGGGGGCGGATCGTACCCGCCGGGGTGGAACGGGTGGCAACGGAGGATGCGGCGCACGGCGAGATACGTGCCGCGGACGAAACCGAGGCGGCGCAGGCACGCGTAGGCGTAGCGGGAGCACGAGGGCTCGAACCGGCACGTCGGACCGAGCAGGGGAGAGAGGAGGAGCTGGTAGAGCCGGATCAGCAGCAGCGGCAGCACGGCCAGGGGGCTGGGCCAGGGCCACCAGGAGGTCGGCGGTCGGAGGTCGGCGGTCGGCGGCGGAGTCGCGGTGATCGCAGGTGGGGGATCGGCGGTCGGCCCCGCGACGGGCTCGAGACCGCTGGGTCGACGGTCGCGGGCCGGAGCTGCCGCATCCGAGCCGCGGGCTTCAGCCCGCGGCCTCGATGCGATCGGAGCCGGGCGCGTCAGGCCGGCTTCGACGCGCATGTTGGCGGCCGGGGCCGATTCCATCCGGTCAATTCCTCCAGGACGCGGGAGAGCGTCCATTCGCCCTCACCCGAGATGACCAGGACGACGACGTCGTGGCCGGCGGGGAAGAGCCGGGCATGGGTGCGCCAGGCCTCGCGGACGAGCCGGCGGATGCGGTTGCGACGCACGGCGTTGCCGACCTTGGCGGAGGTGGTGATGCCGATGCGGGAGGGGCCGCCGCCGGGCCTGGGGCGCAGGAAGAAGACGAAGCGGCCGGAACGGCGACGCAGGCCGGGGCGCGGGCCGGGCCTGTGGGCCGGGTCCGCGGCAAGGCGGGAGCGCCCGCCCTGGACGGCGAGGAACTCGCGCCTGCGACGAAGCCGGCGAGCCTTCGGAAAGCCGAAAGCGCCGGAAACGACGGCGGCCACGCGGCTACTTCCGATAGTCGGCCGGAGCGAGGCGTCGGCGGCCCTTGCGGCGCCGGCGGTTGATCACCTCGCGCCCCTGCCGCGTCGCCATGCGCTGGCGGAAACCGTGCGTCCTCTGGCGTCGCGTCCGGTGCGGTTGATAGGTCCTTTTCACGAGCTCACCTCCAAGAACCGACGCTCCTCCGGGTGGACGGACGCCGGGTAGCCATCCGAGGGGCGGGAGTTAAGCATCGGGGGGGGCGGGAAGTCAAGAGTCGAGAAGTTGTTGGTTGTTGGTCGGTTGATCGGGCCGGGTTGCCGGTCAGGGGGAGGCGGCGGAGACGGTGAGGGACCAGGCGACGTCGTCGGTGCCGATGGCGCGAACGCGCAGGTAGTAGGTGGTGGTGGCGCCGGCGCGGGCGGCGAAGCTGCCCGGGTCGGTCAGGTCGGCGGAGGCCACCGGGGTCGGGTCGTCGCCGGCGTAGAGGAGGAAGGTCAGCTCGCCGCCCTCGACGGGCGCCAGGTCGATGACGAAGTTCGTGCCCGAGGCGGCGTCGAAGCGGAACCACTGGGACGTGGCCGGGCAGCTCCACAGGCCGGGAACCGCGACCCCAAGCGTGATCGGCGCGGCCGCCTCGCGGGTGAGACCACCTCCGATCGGGGTGCAGCTTCCCGTGGCGGCGGGGACGTCGCTCTCGCCGGCGTCGGTCGGGTTGCCGCCGATGTCGTCGTCCAGGGCGCCGTCGCCGCCGCTGTAGGCGTCGGCATCGCCGTCCGCTCCGTCCTCCCCGGGCGGCAGCTCGTCGCAGTCCCAGTCCTCGCAGCCGGCGGTGCGGGTGCAGGTCGAGTCGGTGTCGCACGCCAGGCTGCCGGGATCGGCCGAGCGGCAGGTGCCGGTGCACTCCTCGCCCGTGATCCAGGTGATCTCGTCGTCGATGGCGCAGGAGACGACGATCCAGGTCGATGCCGCGCCCGCGAGGGCCCCGGCCAGAACCAGCCAACGGAACTTGCGCATCGTCCACCTCCCGGCCGCGAGCACCCTGAGCGCGTCGAAGGGCGCGGCGCCGCACTACGGCAGCTCGCGTACGGCGAGCGAGTAGCCCACGGGGCCGTCGCCGATCGCGCGCACGCGGAGCAGGAACACGCCGGCGGATTCGGCCGCGGCGTTGTAGTCCCCGTCCGCGGCCATGTCCGCCCCGGCGACCGGCGAGCCGTCCTGGGCGTAGAGCAGGAACTCGACCTCGCGCTCGGGCGCCGGCACCAGGTCGACCTCGAAGCGCACGCCCGCGGCGACCGTGAAGCGGAACCAGCGCGATGGGGCGGCGCAGGCGGTGAGGTCGGCGAGGGGCACGCCGAGCGTCAGGTCGACGGCGGTCTCCCGGCTGTCGCCGCCGCCGGAGGGGACGCAACCGAAACCGGTGCCCTCGTCGGTCTCGGCGTCGGCGTCGCCGCTCGGATCGGTGACGTCGGAGTACGGATCGCCGTCGCCGCCGGCGTCGGCCGCGGCGTCGGGCACCTCGCGCGTCGTGTCGGTGCCCGCGTCCTCGGGCGGCGGGGCGTCGTCGTCCGCGCAGTCCCAGTCGGTGCAGGTCGAGGTGGGGGTGCAGGCGTCGTCGGTGTCGCAGGAGAAGCTCTCGGCGCCGGCGCGCTCGCAGCCCCCGGAACACTGCTCGCCGTTGATCCAGGTGATCTCGTCATCGATGGCGCAGGAGCCGAGCGCGCCGGCGGCGAGGCCGACGGTGACGGCGCCCAGGACGAGGATCCAACGCATCCGCTTCATGTTCGTTCCCTCCCGCCCGGCGCGGATCCCTCGCGGGTCCGCACCGGAGAGTCTACGCCGACGCGGACGGGTTTGCACGCGGCGTGCCGGTCTGGGGCCCTTGCAACGGGTGTCCGGATCGCTATGCTTGCCGCCGAGTTGGCGGGCTGGGGAGGCTCGGACGGCCCGTGCCAGCGTGTGCCACGGCGCCTCCGCCGTGACAGAACCGCCCGCTCGGGGAAGAGATGGCGCAGGGCCGGGGCCAGGGGGATGAGCCGGACGACGGGCGCACGATGGTGCACTCGCCGACGACGAGTCCTTCGCTCATCGCGAGCACGTCGGGACCGTTGGACGCGGAGCTGGGGGCGGCGGGGCCGCGGGTCGACGTGCAGGTCCAGGGACAGCTTGCCGAGGGCGGGATGGGGCGGATCCTGCTGGCGCACGACCCGGCGATCGGGCGGACGGTCGCCGTCAAGGTGATGCACGCCGAGCTGGCGAACGACGCGGAGATCAAGGCGCGTTTCCTGGCGGAGGCGCGGATCACGGGCCGGCTGGAGCATCCCAACATCGTGCCGGTGCACGCGCTGGGCTACCTGCCCGACGGCTCGGCGGCGTTCGCGATGAAGCGCGTCCGCGGCCAGGCGCTCTCGACGATCATCGCGCGCGTCAAGGCCGGCGACCCGGAAGCGCGGCGCGAACACTCGCGCCTGCGGCTCCTGGGCGTGTTCCAGCAGGTGTGCATGGCGGTCCACTTCGCCCACGTCAACGGCATCCTGCACCGCGACATCAAGCCGGCGAACGTGATGGTCGGGCCGTTCGGCGAGGTGTTCGTGATGGACTGGGGGATCGCCAAGGTGATGGGCGAGCCGGTGGCGGAGCGGGGGCCGCAGGACGGGCCGGACGAGCGCGCCAGCTTCCACGGACGGCCGGGGAGCATCGCCGGCGGGACCTCGGTGGGCGCGGTGCTGGGGACGCCCGAGTACATGTCGCCGGAGCAGGCGATGGGCCGGCACGACCAGCTCGATGCGCGCTCGGACGTGTACTCGCTGGGCGCGACGCTGTTCGAGATGCTCACGGGGCGCCCGCCCTTCCAGGGCGTGACGCCGATGGAGACCATCGCCTGGGTGGTCGCGGGTCCCGATCCGGTCCTCGACACCTCGGCCGACGGCGAGCCTCTGACACCCGACCTGGAGGCGATGTGCCTGCGGGCGCTGGCGCGGCGCAAGGAGGAGCGCTACGCGTCGGCGCGGGACTTCTACCTGGCGATCGAGGCGTTCGTGACCGGCGCGGTGGAGCGCGAGCGGCGATCGCGCGAGGCGGCGGAGCACGTGGCGCTGGCGGAACGGCTGCTGGACGAGCATGCGAGCCTGCAGGGGACGATCGGCGGGCGGCGGCGGGCGGCGGCGGAGCTGCGCCAGGCCATCGCGCCGCAGGAGCCCCTGGCACGCAAGGCGGCGCTGTGGCTCATCGACGACGACGTGGCGCGGCTGGAGCAGGAGGCCGCGCAGACGCTCAACACCGCGCTCGGACACCTGCGCCACGCGGTGGAGCTGCGGCCCGACCACGCCGCCGCGCGCCGCGCACTGGCGGACTGGTACTGGACGCGGTTCCTGGACGCCGAGTGGCGGGGGCGGGTCGACGAGGCGTACTTCTACCGGCAGCTCGTGGAGGAGTACCACGACGGGCGGCTCGCCGCGCTGCTGGAAGGCTCGGCCCGGCTGTCGCTCGACACCGTGCCGGCCGGGGCGCGGGTGGCGGTGCGGCGCTACGTCGATGCCGACTACCGGCTCCGGCCGGCGGCCGAGGGTTGGGTCGGGACGAGCCCGGTGCGGGAGCTGGGGCTGCACATGGGCGGGTACCTGGTGAGCGTGGAGCGGCCGGGCAGCCGCGCCGTGCGGGTGCCCGTGTTCCTGCGTCGCGCGGAGCACGCACGGCTCACCGTGCCGTTGTTGCCCGACGAGGCGATCGGCGCGGACTTCGCGTACGTGCCGCCGGGCGGGTTCATCGCGGGAGGAGATCCGCTCGCCGAGAAATCGCTGGCCAAGACGTGGGTGCACCTGGACGGGTTCGTGATCGGGCGGACCAGCATCACGTGCGGCGAGTACCTCTCGTTCATCAACGAGCTGGCGCGCGCGGACCTCGATCAGGCGCGGCGGCGGACTCCGCGGACGGGCCGGGAGGCGGGGTACTACTGGCCGTGCGTGGGCGACCAGTTCGAGATCCCGGAGCGGGACAAGGACGGGGACGCCTGGCGGCCGGACTACCCGGTGTTCGGCGTATCCTTCGACGACGCCCTGGCGTACTGCGCCTGGCGCGCGGCGCGCGACTGCCTGCCGTGGCGGCTGCCGACGGAGCTGGAGTGGGAAAAAGCGGCGCGGGGCGCCGACGGGCGGCTGTATCCCTGGGGCGATCGGTTCGATCCGACGTTCGCCAAGATGCGGCACACGCGGCCGGGCCGGCCGCAGCCCGAGCCGGTGGGCGCCTTCCCGAGCGACGAGTCGCCCTACGGCGTGCGGGACATGGCGGGGACCATCCGCAACTGGTGCGACTCGCGCTGGCCGGCGGGCGAGCAGTACCGGGTGATCAAGGGCGGGGCGTGGAACCTTCCGGAGGAAGGATGCCGCGCCGCGGCGCGCTTCGGCCACTCGCGGGGGATGGTGCTGTCATCGATCGGGTTCCGGATCGTGCGGAGCCTGTAGGGCGGTGCGGGGGAGCGGTAGAGCGGCAGAGCGGTGGGGGGGAGGGCGAGCAAGGGGGGGAGGGGCTACGAGAGGTCGATCAGGATGCCGGCGCCGTCCTCGTGGCGGTCGCGCTCGGGATCCTCGCGCGGCGGGGTGCTCGGGCGCTGCGAGGCGGGCGGCGGCTCGAGGGGCAGCTCGATGCGCGGGCGTTCGTCACGGCGCAGCTTGTCCTGCTCGCGCTTCTTGATCTCCTCGATGATCCACGACGGCAGCATCCGGCCAACCCGCGCCCCCCGATGGGACCGGGGTTGATCATAGTGAGGATCGGGCGGAACGCAAGGGGGAGTGCGGGGAGTGCGGGGAGTGCGGGGAGTGCGGGGAGTGCGGGGAGTGCGGGGAGTGCGTCCGAGCAGAGCCTGGCGCGCTTCCCGCGGTTTCCCCTACCACCCGAGGTGTTCGCCCTTCTGGAAGTAGTCGGCGAAGCCCTTGCGATCGGCGCCGGCGGCGGCGAGGCGCTTGACGCCTTCGCGCAGCAGGTCCATCGAGGTCGCGGTGGAGAGGCGGAGGAAGTGGCGGCCTGCGGTACCGATCTTGCCGAACGAGTTGCGGTCCATCGTGGCGACGGAGTGCCGGTAGAGGGCGAAGAGCTGGAACATCGTGGAGGGGCTGGTCTTGGCCTTCTTCTCCGCGGGGAGCGAGTCGTAGGCGGCCAGGACGCCGAGCTGCTCGAGCATGCCGCCGATGTTGGGGAAGACGTAGAACGCGCCGACGGGGGTGGCGCAGGTGACCCCGGGGACGTCGTTCAGTGCCCCGACGACCCACTTCGCGCGCTCCTCGAACTGCCGCACCATGTCGGCCACGACCTTGGCGACGGCGGGGCTCTCGATGGCCTCCTTGCCGGCGAGCTGGATGAACGGCGGCGTGCAGGAGACGATGTTGACGTTCAGGGTCTTGAAGATCTGCGCCTCCTCGACGTTGGGCAGGACGGCGTAGCCCAGGCGCCAGCCGGTCATGGCGTAGGTCTTGGAGTGCCCGGAGACGACGATGGTCCGCTCGCGCATCCCCTGGAGCGAGGCGATGGAGTAGTGCTTGCGCCCGCCGAAGACGATGTACTCGTAGACCTCGTCGGAGTAGATGCGCACCGCGTCGTCGCACTTCGCGCGGATCACCTCGGCGATTTCCTCGAGATCCTGCTTCGTGAGCACGCCGCCCGTGGGGTTGGAGGGGGTGTTGATGATGATCACCTTGGTCTTGGGCGTGATCAGCTTCTCGATGTCGGCCGCGGTGAAGCGGAAGTCGCGGGACTCCTCCAGGTGCAGGGGCACGGGCGTGGCGTGGGCGAAGGTGATGGTCGACTCGTAGATCGGGAACCCGGGGCTGGGGTAGATCACCTCGTCGCCGGGATTCACGTAGGTCATCATGGTGTAGAAGATGGGCGGTTTGGCGCCCGGGGTGACGACGACCTCTTCCGGATCGACCTTGAACCCGCGCGTCTCGGAGACCTGTTTCGCGATCGTCTGGCGGAAGGGGAGGAGGCCCTGGGGGTCGCAGTAGTGCGAATTCCCGGCATCGATCTCCTTCTTCGCGCGCTCGTTGATCGCCGCGGCCGAGTTGAAGTCGGGCTCGCCGAGGTTCAGCTTGACGGGTTTCAGGCCCGCCTCCTCGCATCGCCGGATGTCCACGCCGATTTTGAACGCGTTCTCCGTGCCCAGTCGGGCGATTCGGTCGGCCATGAGCGTCCTTGCCATCACGCACCTCCAGGGCCCCCCGGAACGAGCGCCGGTCACGCTAGTGGGGGGGGATGGGGAGGTCAAGAGGTTGGTGATCCGGGATGAGTGGGGCGACGGGAACGAGGGCGGCGATTGGGCCAAGTCGGGGAAGGGGGCAGGCGGAGGGAATGGATTGCGGTGGGGAGTGAGGGGGCGTAAGGTTCGGCCCCCTGGCGGCGAACTCCCGGACGCCGGACGAGGGGGGTGAATGGAGGTCCGGGGAAGGCCGTCGAAGGGGCCCCGGCGCGCTGGGACGAAGGCCGGGATCGGAATCGGGGTTCACCGGACCGCGACCGCTCGGGGTGGGCGGGCGGAGCCGGACCTGGAGGGTGCGAACGATGAAGAAGGCATTGCTGGGCGTGGCGTTGATTCTCGCGGTGGGCGCGACGGCGGTGGCGCAGGACGAGCTGGCCTCCACGGTCACCATCGTCAACGACTCGGACTGGGGCATCCACTACCTTTACCTCAGCCCGACCTCGGACAACGAGTGGGGCCCCGACCAGCTCGGCGACGCGACCATCGCGCCGAACGGCGGGACCTTCCTCCTGCACAGCATCCCCTGCGACACCTACGACGTGAAGCTCGTCGATGAGGACGGCGACGAGTGCGTCGTCGGTGCCGTCGATCTGTGCCTGGACGACGACACCTGGCACATCACCAACGCCAAGCTCCTCTCCTGCGAAGGCTACGGCGACTAGGCTCCCGTCTCCCTCCGCACCGTCCCTCGGCCATCCGTCTCCGCCGTTCCGGCCTGAAGGGTCGATCGCGTGGGTCGTGACGACGTGTCGGCCTTCTCCGAACCGCGCTCAGAGAACCGGAAGCGGACCGGTCGTGCAGGCGGGGGTGCCGGAGGCGGGCGAGAGGGTGCCGCCGCCGGCGTCGGCGGTGATGGCGTTGATGCGGATGCGGCCCGTGCCGCCGCCGCCGCCGCCGCCGTCCTCGTCGTCGGTGTCGCACACGGAATCGCCGCCGGCGGGAACGGCTCCGGCGCCGCCGGGGCCGCCGGCGCAGCCGAGGCCCGCACCGGCTCCGCCGGGAGCGGGGGCGGCGTCGAGCGTGCCGCGCTGGCCGCCGGCGCCGCCCAGCGTGGTGCTCTCGGC
>JACRCZ010000120.1 GCA_016218765.1 Deltaproteobacteria bacterium
CTGCGGGTGGCACACGACGAGCGGTCCGCGTTCGCAGAAGCCGTGGCAGCCGTTGATGCGGATTTCGAGCTTGTCCTCGAGGCCGCGTTTGGCGGTTTCCTCGCGCAGGGCGTCGCCCAGCTTGAGTGCGCCGCAGGCGACGCAGCCTGTGCCGGCGCAGACGGAGATGGCTGGTTTCTGGGGATCGCGGCGTGCGACGAGCGAGTCGCGGAGAGCGCCGAGGGCCTGGACGGAGGTCAACGCGCGCGTCATGGCTTGACTCCCTTGAGCAGTCTGTCCAGGCCCGACAGGGTCATGTTGCCGTGGTACTGGCCGTCGAGGATGACGAGGGGGCCGAGAGCGCAGGCGCCGACGCAATTGACGGTCTCGAGGGTGAGGTTCAGGTCGGCGGTGGTTTCGGAGGCCTTGATCCCGGCCTTGCGTTCGGCGTGTTCGACGAGCCGCGGCGCGCCGCGGACGTGGCAGGCGGTGCCGAGGCAGACGGTGCAGACGTGCTTGCCGCGGGGTTTGAGGGAGAAGGCGCGGTAGAAGGTGGCGAGCTGGAAGACGTGGGAGCGTGAGACGCCGACGGCCTCGGCGACGCGTTCCAGGGCGGGGCGGGGGAGGTAGCGGTATTCCTGCTGGACATCCTGGAGGATCATGATGAGGGACCGCTGCTCGCGCGCGTGGGCGTCGAGGATGCGCTCGACGGGCGCGAGGTCGACAGCGGGGAGGGCGGTGGTGGTCATGCGCGCACCGTTTCCTTGTCCCCCTGGGCTGCCCGGACGCCGGCTTCGAAGACCTCGAGGGTGGCGGCGAGGACGTCGCCCTTCTTTCTGCCGAACTCCTTGTGCAGGACGGAGCGCTGGGCCTCGAGGGAGACCATGCCGCTTCTGGCGACGAAGGCGCCGAGGCCGACGATGTTGATGGAGCGGCCGTTCTTGAGCTGGTTGGCGAGGTCGTTGCAGGGGACGAGGACCTGGGTGATGTCGTGGCGTGGGGACTGGACGTCGATGAGGGAGCTGTTGATGACGAGGAGGCCGCCGGGTCGGACGCGAGGAGCGAACTTGTCGAGGCTGGGGCGGTTGAAGGCGAAGACGTTTTCGGGGTCGTTGACGATGGGGGAGCCGATCAAGCGATCGGCGACGACGACGGTGCAGTAGGCGGTGCCGCCGCGCATTTCGGGGCCGTAGGAGGGGATCCAGCAGACTTCCTTGCCTTCGGCCATGCCGGCAAGGGCGAGGAGTTTTCCGGCGGTCATGATGCCCTGGCCGCCGAAGCCCGCGAAGGTGACTTCCCGCTGCATGGACGCCTCCTCAATCCACCGGTGGGCGGTCCGGGGACTTCTTGAGCCCGAGCTTGAAGTAGGGGACCATGACGTCCTCGAGCCACTGGACCGACTCGTTGGGGGTCTTGCCCCAGTTGGTGGGGCAGGTGGAGAGGACCTCGACGAAGGAGTAGCAGCGGTTCTCGGCCTGGTACTGGAAGGCCTGGCGGATGGCGCGTTTGGCCTGGACGGTGTAGCGCGGGGTATGGACGGCGACGCGTTCGATGTAGGCCGGGGTGCGGAGCTGGGCGAGGACGTCGGCGACGGGGATGGGCCAGCCGGCGGTGTTGACGTCGCGGCCGCGTGGGCAGGTGGTGGTGACCTGATTGGGCATGGTGGTCGGGGCCATCTGACCGCCGGTCATGCCGTAGATGGCGTTGTTGACGAAGATGGTGGTGAACTTCTCGCCGCGGTTGGCGGCGTGGATGATCTCGGCGGTACCGATGGAGGCGAGGTCGCCGTCGCCCTGGTAGGTGAAGACGATGCGGTCGGGGAGGACGCGCTTGACGCCGGTGGCGAGGGCGGGGGCGCGGCCGTGGGCGGCCTCCTGCATGTCGCAGTTGAAGTAGTTGTAGCAGAGGACGGAGCAGCCGACGGGGGCGATGCCGACGGTTCGCTCGCGCAAGCCGAGCTCGTCGAGGGTTTCGGCGACGAGGCGGTGGATGATGCCGTGGGTGCAGCCGGGGCAGTAGTGGGTGAACGCGTCGCGCAGGGCCTCGGGGCGGCGGAAGATGGTGGTGGGGGCGCTCATCGCTTGCCTCCGTGGCCGTTGCCCAGGAGCTTCCTGGCCTCGTCGATCAGTTCCTCCGGTGCGGGGACGTTGCCGCCGCCGCGGCCGTAGAAGTGGAGGGGGCGGCGGCCCTGGAGGGCGCTTTGGACGTCCTCGAGCATCTGGCCCATGCTCATTTCGACGACGAGGACGTTGCGCACCGCGGGATGGTGCGCGACCTGGCGCAGGGCGTCGTCGGGGAAGGGGTAGACGGAGATGGGGCGGAACATGCCGACCGAGGCGCCTTCTTCGCGCAGGTGGTCGACGGCGGTGCGGACGACGCGGGCGGTGGTGCCGTAGGCGGCGAAGAGGAGGTCGGGGGGCGGATCGCAGCAGTAGGTTTCGAAGCGGATTTCCTCGCGGGTCATGCGTTCGTACTTGGCCTTGAGCGTGCGGTTGCGTTCTTCCAGGACGTTGGGGTCGAGGAAGAGGGTTTTGACGATGTGTGGCTCGCGGCCGGCGCAGCCTGTGGTGGCCCAGGCGGAGCAATCGAGGCGCGGGGGTTTCGTGCAGCTTTCGAAATCGACCGGCTCCATCATCTGGCCGATGAGGCCGTCGCCGATGATCATGACGGGGTTCCGGTACTTGTCGGCGAGGCGGAAGGCTTCGATCGTGAGGTCGACGGCCTCCTGGATGGTGGAGGGGGCGAGCACGAGGAGCTTGTAGTCGCCGTGACCGGCGCCCTTGACGGCCTGGAGGTAGTCGCCCTGGGAGGGGAGGATGCCGCCGAGGCCCGGGCCGCAGCGCATGATATTGATGAACACGGCGGGCAGCTCGGCGGCCGTGATGTAGCTCATGGCCTCGCCCATGAGGCTGATGCCTGGGCTGGAGGAGGTGGTGAAGACGCGGGCGCCGGCGGCGGCGGCGCCGAAGATCATCTGGCTGGCGGCCAGCTCGCTTTCGGCCTGGACGAAGACGCCGCCGACCTCGGGCATGCGTTTGGCGAGGTACTCGGCGATCTCGGTCTGGGGGGTGATGGGGTAGCAGAAGTAGGCCTGGGCGCCGGCGACGATCGCGGCTTCGCCGAGCGCTTCGTTCCCCTTCATGAGCTTCTTGGGCATCGTGCGCCTCTGGCCTCAGTAGTCGAAGTAGTTGTAGCGGCAGCCGTGGACCGCAATTTCGATGGCGACGTCGGGGCAAGTGACGGCGCAGATGCGACAGCCCAGGCACAGCTCCGGGCGGCTGGGTTCGGCGGGGAAGTAGCCCTTGAAGTTGATGCGGGGTGAGATGCCGAGGACTTTTTGCGGGCAGGCGCGGACGCACAGCTCGCAGCCCTTGCAGCGATCCCGATCGACTTGCACCCTGGGCATGGTTCTATCCTTCTCCGTCCACCCGCTACACCTTGAACAACGGGCCCACCGTACGTTGCGGAGCCGGCTTCCACGGCGGCACGAGCCAGCGATCCATCGCGAGCACGGGAACGGCGCAGCGCGCCGCGACCTCGGCGGCCAACGTCCGCGGGGCCGAGACGAAGCGCAGCGGAAGTCCGCCGTGCTCGGCGACCCGCACCGCCAAGTCTGCGCCGCGCAGGATGTCCTCGACGGTCGTATCGTCCATGAGGTGCGCGTTGCTGACGATGCCGGTCATGCGCAGACCGCTCGACTCCTGGATCTCGTCCTGGATCTTGAGGCAGCCCGCGAGGGTATCGGTGAAGGGGCGGAAGGCGTTGACGACCTGGAGCATTTCGTGCGCGGGAAAGGCGCCGGCGAACGAGTGCAGGACGCGGGCGCCGGCGTCGTCGCCGCCGACGTCGAGCAGGGCGATGCCGTCCTGGCGCTGGAGGAGGCCCTTGATCTCGGGGAGGACGATGGGCAGCTCGGAGTGGAAGTGCTCGCCCGTGGGGGTGACCACGCGGACGCCGGCGGCCTCGAGCGGGGCGCGGGCTTCGCGGCAGCGGAAGTAGGGGTTGACGACGTCGAGGTCGGCGACGGCGAGGCCGGCGAGGCCGGCGTGGGCGAGGTGGAGGGACCAGTTGACGGTGACTTCGGACTTCCCGCTGCCGTAATTGCCGGTGACGATCACGACGCGTTCGAGGGGGAGGAGGGCGCCGGGGGAGGCGCTTTGGGGACCGAGCATCGGGACCGGGTGTAGTCGTGGATTTCGGGGGCGTCAAGCAGGATCCGCCGAAGGGGAAGAAGGAACCACCGATGGGGACCGGGGAAGGGGAAGGGGAAGGGGAAGGGGAAGGGGAAGGGGAAACCACAGATGAACACAGATGGACACAGATAGGGGAAAGGAACGGGGGCGTGGGGGGGCGTCGTGGTCTCGCAGGAGCGCGAGTTTCTCGCGGCGGACGGACGTATCCCGCGGTGGCCGCGGGTGGTCGGGCTACCCGGGGGCGGGAGCGTCGGGAATCCAGAGCGCGGCGAGGGGGATTTCGACGGCGGCGAAGGGCTCGGCCCGCATCTTGTCGTCCTCGCCGAACGTTGCGACCAGAAGCCAGTGGGTGTCCTGGAGCCGCAGGACCTCGGCGGTGTGCGCGTGGGGATCGACGAGCCACAGGTACGCGACGCCCTGGCGAGCGTAGATCGGGAGCTTTCGTACGCGATCGAGCCGGGCCGTGGCGGGCGACACGACCTCGCAAGCCCAGTCGGGCGCGAGCTCGAAAAACGGCACGTCGGGGAAGACGGGCATGCGCTCGCGCCGCCAGCAGCTCGGCCTGCGTCGTCCGCGGGATCCAGCGACCCGTAGCCGGCGGGACCGCCAACTCCTCGCGCTGGTCCAAAAGCACTTCGCGAAGCTCGTCGCCGGTCATCCGTGACATCAGATCGACTGCACAGGGAATTGCCATTTTGCGCAGTCGACTGCGCGAACCGCCCACGGCACGAGTCCCGTGCCGGAGGGGACGACGTCGAAGACGCAGTGGTCGAGAGGTTCCGCGGGAGCGGCGCCGTCGCCGCGGCGACGATGACGCGGTCGCCTACGACGCACGTCGCGCAGGGCTTCCGGCAAGGGACCGAATTTCGCGCAGAGGCGCAGAGCCGCAGGGGGGCGGCCGGAGGATCGAGCTGGGCACCGGGTCAGGTCGGGTTTGCGATCCAGAGTGCGGCGAGCGCGAGCTCGATTTCGGCGAAGGGTTCCGCCCGGACGACGGCATCGTGGTCGTGGGCGGCGACCAGCACCCAGGACGAGCCCTCGAGCCGCAGCACCTCGAGGATCCGCAGGCCCGGGTCGACGAGCCAAACGTGCCGCACCGCAGCGCGGGCGTAGATCGGCAGTTTGCGGACGCGGTCGAGTCCGGCCGTGGCCGGAGAGAGGATTTCGCACACCCAGTCCGGCGACACCTCGGAATACGCCACGTCCGGGAACACCGGCATCTTCTCGCGTCGCCACCCCGCCAAGTCGGGGACCAGGACGTCCGGGCCGAGGTGCAACTCCGGCTCGTCGAGGATCCACCATCCGCCGGGCCCGCCTTTCCCGAGGTCATAGGGGCCGCCCAGGCTGACGCCGATGATCGAGGCGGCACGGGAATGGCGGAAGGCCGGGCGTGGACTGGCGACGACTTCCCCGTCGACCAGCTCCGCCACCAGGTGGTCCGGGACGTCCAGCAGATCCTGGACTGTCGCGCGCCGCCGGGCCGGGGAACTCACGGCTCCATCCATAGCACCAGGTCCGCGAGCCGACAACCGGCGCGGGCAGGGAACAGGCGACCGGCGACCGGCAACCGGCAGCCGGCAATGATCACTGCCCGCTGCCGGTTGCCCGTGGCCGGTTGCCTGTTGTGGCCTGCCCGGCCGTTTCCGGTTTGTCATCGCATGTTTCAGCATTTACATTTCCGCCGGCTCCGCCGACGAGCGAGATGGTATCTTCCATCGAGATGTGGGTCGTGGTGGCCGGTTTCTGCTCGCTGCAGCTCTGGGTGCTGATGGGGCTGTTGCCGGCGACGGTGGGGGGGCTGGTGGCGGGGCTGTGGGCGGGGCTGGCGGCGCTGACGCTGGTGGCGGGGGTGGTGGCGCTGCGGCGGCACCCGGACGCGGGGGCGCTGCTCCTGGCGCTGGTGCTGCCGGTGACGCTGATTCCGCCGTTCATCTTCGGGCGGGACGCGCTGCCGCTGCTCACGCGCCCGCTGGTGCAGCTCCTGACGGGGGCGACGCTGGCGACGGGGCTGGTGGCGGTTGTTCTTGCGCGGCGGGAAGCGCTGGCGCCGAGCCCGCGGCGATCCAAGATCGAGGGGGCGCGCGAGGGCGGGAAGGGACGGCGGGAGGGTTTCGAGGCGCGGCTGGGGGCGCTGGTGCTGGCGGCGATCTGGGTGGCGCTGCCCGTGCGAGCGCTCGTGGATTCGACGCTGCTGGAGGGGAAGCTGGCGGCGGCGGATCCGATCCGGGCGAAGGAGCTGCTGCTGCTGGTCTCGTGGGCGGCGGCCTCGCTGATCGGGCTGGCGGGGCTGTTGCCGGCCGTCGGGTGGCGCTCGGCGCGGGAGGCGGATGCGTTCCCGTGGGGGGCGGCGCTGGGCGGGCTGATGCTGGCGGCGGTGTGGGGGATGTTGTTGTGGGTGGGGGCGTAGGGGGAGTGCGGGGAAGTGCGGGGAAGTGCGGGGAAGTGCGGGAAGTGCGGGGACGGCGGGAAGTGCGGGGAGGGCGGGAAGTGGGGGGGGGGGGAGCTCAGTCCCAGCGGTCGGGGGGGGAGCCGTGGTGGTCGAGCCAGGCGAGCATGCAGCGGATGCTGCCTTGGGCGAGGGCGATGCAGGTATCGGCGCCGCCGTAGTAGAAGTTGAGGGTGTCGCCGTCCGGGTCGAGCGTGAAGCCGCAGGGGAAGACGACGTTCTTGACGTCGCCGTGCTGCTCGTAGGGGGCCTGTGGGCCGAAGATCCACGAGTCGCCGCGCAGGAGGCAACGTTCGGGGGTGTTCCGGTCCATGAGCGCCAGGCCGAGGCGGTAGAGGCATCCGGAGGCGTTCTGGCGGACGCCGTGGTACAGGAGGAGCCAGCCGCGTTCGGTTTCGATGGGCGGCGTGCACAGGCCGATCTTGTTGGCGTCCCACCAGGCGCCGCGGCGGGCGGGGAGGACGAGGCGATGGCTGCCCCAGTGGCGGAGATCGGGGGAGAAGGAGAGCCAGATGTGGGCGCCGATGGAGCCGACGGGGCGGTGGAGCAGGGCCCAGTAGTCGCCGAGGCGGCGGGGGAACAGTGCGGCGTCCTTGTCCTCGGGGGACATCACGGAGCCGATGCGTTCGAAGGTCCGGAAATCGGCGGTCAGCGCCAGCGAGACGCCGGGGCCGCCGCGGGAGTAGGCGGTGTAGGCGACGACGTACTGGCGCAGCTCCTCGACGTAGGTGATGCGAGGATCCTCGATGCCCCAGACCTCTTCCGGGTGGGTGTCGACCGCGGGCGCGAGGGTCGGGTGCGGGTCGATGTGCCAGCCGTCGACGCCGTTCTGGGAGCGGGCGGCGCAGAGGTGCGAGTGGCCGCGGAGGTCTTCGACGCGGCAGAGGAGGAGGGTGGAGCCGTCGGCGAGGCGGACGGCGCCGGGGTTGAACACGGTGTTGACGGGGTAGGGCCAGGCCTCGCGGGTGAGGATGGGGTTGGCGGGGTGGCGGACGAGGAGCTGATCCTGGACGGACATGGTGATGACTCATTTCTCCCGGATGGGGCTTTGGGCGAGCTGCATTTCGACGAGCGAGAGGAGGAACGCCAGGGTGGACTCGCCGCCCTGGTTGCGGTTGACGCGATCGGGGTGAAGTCCGTCGCGGCAGCCGCCGGTGGCGGGGTCGTAGACGGGAGCGCGCAGGTCGTTGCGGCCGAGGAACCAGTCGAAGGCGCTTTCGGCGACGGTGCGCCAGCGTTCGTCGCCGGTCATGCCGTGGGCTTCGAGCGCGGCGGAGAGCATGGCATGGGCCTCGACGGGCTGCTGGTCGAAGCGGGCCATCTGCTTGCCGCGGGTGTAGAAGCCGTTGGAGCCGACGGGGGCGAAGCAGCCGTCGGGGGAGACCTGGATGCGGGCGAGCCATTCGAGGGAGCGGAGGGCGACGTCGCGCATTTCGCCGCGGTCCATCCACTGGGCGCAGAGCAGGAGGGCGTGCGGCAGGCAGGCGTTGCAGTAGCTGAGTGATTCCTCGAACCAGGGCCAATCCGGCGTGGCGACGCGGCGGTGCAGGGCGAGCAGGCGTTCGGCGAGGGCGATCCTGGCGTCGCGCACCTCGAGGTCGCCGGAGAGGCGGCGCAGGTATTCGTGGATGGCGAGCAGGCCGAAGGCCCAGGCGCGGGGGGATTTGAACTCCAGCAGGCGGCGGAGCGAGGCGCCGAAGAGGCGGCTGCTCATGCCGCGGAGGCCTTCGTTTCCGGTGCGACCGACGACCGTGCCGAGGGCCCACAAGGCGCGGCCCTGGCTGTCTTCCGAGCCGACGGCCTCGAGCCACTGGCGGCTGAAGGAGAGGAAATTGCGGAAGCGTCCGGTGTCCTGGTCGAGCGCGTGGGCGAGGAAGGAGAGGTAGCGACCGGCGTGGCCCGACTGGATCAGGCTGTCGTCGCCGGCGGCTTCGAGGAGCATGGCCAGGAGGAGGGCGCGGGCGTTGTCGTCGGTGGTATAGCCGTGGGTGCGGTCGGGGACGTCGAAGATGGCGTGCTGGAAGAGCCCGGTGTCGTCGGTCATGCGCAGGAGGTGCGCGAGGTTCAGCGGCGGCAGGACGTCGGAGCGGCGGGGGTGGGCGCGGGACGGGCCGGCCGGGTGTTTCGCGGCGCCGGACTGGGTGAAGCTCTCCATGTAGTCCTGGGCGACCCTGGGCCAGATCATGGCGCGGCCCATGAGGTAGGCCCGCTTGCGCATGGCGTGTCGTCGCGTGTCGTTGCCGAGCAGCTCGATGGCGGCCGCGGCGATCGCATGGGGGTCGGAGAACGGGACGAGCAGGCCGCGATCCTCGGCGAGCAGCTCCTGTGCGTGCCAGTACGGGGTGGAGACGACGGCCTTGCCCATGCCTGCGGCGTAGGCCAGGGTGCCGGAGGTGATCTGGGCCTCGCTGAGGTAGGGCGTGAGGTAGACGTCGGCGGCGCCGAGGAATTCGACCAGCTCCTCCTTGCTCACGAAGCGGTCGTGGAAGACGAGGTGGTCCTCGACGCCCTTTTCGCGCGCGAGCCTGGCGAGCGACAAGCGGTAGGCTTCCCCTTCGCGGCGGCGCAGGTGCGGGTGCGTGGCGCCGACCACGAGATAGACGGTATCGGGCCAGGCGGCCAGCACCTCGGGCAGGGCCGCGATGGCGAACTCGATCCCCTTGTTGGGCGAGAGCAGGCCGAAGGTGAGCAGCACGGGGCGTCCTTCGACGGCGAACTTGTCCTTGTAGAAGTTGGGGTCGACGAAGGGGACGTCCGGGATGCCGTGATGGATGAGGTCGATCTTTTCTGGGGGGACGCCGTAGACCTCCTGGAGCAGGTCCACGCCGCGCCGGCTCATGACGACGACGCGGCTGCTCAAGGTGGTCAGCTCGTCCATGACGCGCCGCTGGTTCGGATCGGGCTCGCGCAGGACGGTGTGCAGCGTGGTGACGGCGGGCATGCGCAGATCGCGCAGCAGGGCCAGGACGTGGCTTCCTGCGGGCCCGCCGAACAGGCCGAACTCGTGCTGCAGGCTGACGAGATCGACGCCGTTGATGTTGAGGAAGTCCGCAGCGCGATGGTAGGCGGCGAGGTCGTTTTCGGCGATCTCGAAGCGCACGGCGGAGGGGTAGACGTAGGCGTTGTGCGGGTCGGTCATGGCGACCGCGAAGAACTCCACCTGCTTGTAGAGCGCGCCAAGCGCCTCGGCCAGATCGGCGGTGAAGGTAGCGATTCCGCACTGGCGGGGCAGGGAGCTGCCCACGAACGCCAGCCGCCTGGGCAACACCGGAACGCGGGACATCACGGCCTGCCGTTTCCTTCCTCCCGGGCGCGAGCCCCGGGTGCGACGGGGGGAGAGGCGTCGAGGAACCGAGCGCCGCCGGGCGCATTGTAACACATGGTAGAGCGGTGGAGCGGTAGAGCGGTAGAGCGGCGGGGCGGGGGGGGGCTGGTTGGTCGAGTGGGACGAGTTGTTGGTTGGTCGAGTGGGACGAGTTGTTGGTGGGGACGGGGGGGGAGAGGGTCAGGGGCGGCAGGGGATTTGCCAGGCGTCGAGGTCGAGGTTCTTGATGAGGGTGTCGAAGTCGAGGGCATTGGCCTGGGGGCAGATGGTGTCGGCGAGGGCGGCGTCGCCGTATTCGACCTGGAAGACGGCCTTGCCGGCGTCGATGAAGGGCAGCAGGAGGTCGCATTCGTCCCACTGGAAGCATTCCTCGTCGAGGGCCCAGTCGAAGTCGGCGAGGAGATCGGGGATCTGGTCGAGGTCGTTCTTCAAGCCGACGCTGAGGCCGCGAGCGCGGGCCTCGGTGGCGAGGAAGCGGTTGTAGTCGAGCTGCGTGGCGGCCGTGAGGGGGAAGCCGGGGTCGTTGGCGTAGCCGTCGACATTGTCGGGCTCGACGCCGTCGCAGCTCTTGGCGGCGGCGAGGTCGAGGCGGTCCATCATGAGGGCGCGCACGGTGGCGTCGCGGGTGTCGAGCCAGCGTTCGTCCGGCCAGCCGTCGAGCTCGTTGCCGAGGGAGGAGGGGGGGAAGCTCGCGGCGTCGTCGCGCCAGTCCTCCCAGCTTCCGGCGCTGAAGTAGCAAATGACGATCCGGCCATCCGTGTGGAGCGCATCGATGGTTTCCTGGGGGACTTCGAACAGGTCGATGTCGTACATGGCGACGTCGAAGCTCTGGTCGATGGGGAGGGCGGTGAGCTGCCACTGCCAGGAGGTGCCGGGGGAGGGGTGCCAGATGTCCACTGCCGTCCCGTCGTCGGCGTCGGGCGGGACATCCCCGGTGTCGGGCGCGGTTTCCTCGTCGGGCGCGTCCTCCGGTGCGTCGAGCAGGGTGTCGGGCGCATCGTTCGGGACGTCGGCGAGCTCCGCGTCGTCGCGGTCCGGGGCGGCATCGGTCGAGCCTTGTTCGTCGCCGCAGGCGGTGGAGAACGCGGTCGGCGCGAGGAACAGGGCAATCGCCGCCGCGGCCGTCGGGGTGTGGCGCCACGCGGAAGACCGGCCGCGGGCTAGAGCCCGCGGTTCGGTTGGAACCTGGCGCTCGTTGTTGATGTTCATCGGAGGTCCACATGGAGAGTGTAGGGGCCGGAGAGCGGGGTGCCGTCGACGAAGGTGTCGACGACGATGAAGTAGCGGCCGGGGGTGAGCGGGTAGTCGAACGAGATATGGGCGCGGGCGAGGCAGGCGTTGGGGTCGGCGCCTTCGAGGAGGTGGACGTCGGGGTCGATGGGAGCGAGGGCATCGACCGACACGGAGAGGGTGCCGGAGACGTCGGTGGTGAAGACGTAGAAGACCTCGGGCCCGGACTCGTCGGCCGTGGAGCAGTTGTAGAGGTCGAACTCGTCGCTGGGGGCGGCGGTCGTGTCGCCGGAAGCCGCGAAGGGGAGCGAGGGGATGGGGAAGGGGCAGGCGCGGGTGCCGTCGGGCGTGCACGGTCCGCTCCAGACTTCGGGCGGGATGTCGCGCGTGTCGATGAGGAAGTAGTCCACGGGATCGCCTTCGACGGTCCAGGCGTTGTTGATGAACTCGGTCCAGTTGGCCATGCCGGGGATGACCTGGCAGCCGGCGGACCAGACGTCGACGGGTGCGGTGCCGAGCGGGGCATCGACGGAGCCCATGTGGATATTGTGGCCGCCGCCGTTGCGGTCGTAGTCGGGCTCGGAGAGTGGCGGGAGCCAGCCGTTGCGGTCGCTGTCCCAGTGGCCGTTGTTGTTGGTGTCGTCGCGGACGCGGTAGCCGTCCTCATCGATATGGAGCGCGTTGTAGGTGCGGTGCCAGCCGTTGACGTGGTGGTAGCGGCGGTTGGCGCGGAGGGAGGACGAGCTATCGACGCCGAAGTCGTAGGCGCCGGTGTCGGTGTTGACGGGGAACTCGCGGACGTGGCGGGCGCCGTCCGGGTCGACCCACAACAAGGCGAGCGTGTCGTTGAAGCGATTCGGGGCGTTGCCGTGCCAGGAGAAGGTGCCCGGATAGGCGCCGCGGAGGCCGACGACGGAGCGGACGCCGGGCGAGGCGACGAAGGGGACGCCGGTGGTGGTCTCCGCGATCCGGCGATAGATGTCCCACGCGTCGCTTTCGGAGAGGAGGCGCACGCCGGTGGGGGTTTCGTAGCAGCGGGTCGGTTCGGACCAGGCCTGTGCGCGGCCGAAGAGGGGCATCGTGTCGGCGTAGCCGGGCATGACGATGTCGAACCACGGACCGCCCCACGGATCCGGGCGGGCGAGCCGTTCCAGGTCCGGCGGGAGTGGCTCGATGTGGGCGATGCCGGCGATGTCCTGGGGAGGAGGCGCGAAGCGGACGAAGGGATTCTCGTCGCGTGGAGCAGCGGGAGGGGAGGTGGACGCGGACGCGGGGAGTTGCGCTCGCGGCGCGGCTTGCGCTCCGGCAGGGGGCGTCCAGGAGTGGAACTCCGTTTCGTAGCCGAAGCCGCAGGTGGGGGGGACGTCGGGCGTCGCGTCCGCCTCCGCGTCCACTTCGGCGGACCCGTCGGAGTCGGGCTCCGCGTCGGTTTCCTCCGCGGCGTCGGCTTCCGCTTCCGGCGCGGTGTCGATCTGGGCATCGGCTTCGGCGAGCGCGTCGGCGTCCGCGAGGCCGTCGCGCGCGTCCGACGTTTCGTCGTCGGGCGGGGCGCACGCGACGGCGAGGGAGAGGAGCGGCAGCCACGGGAGAGAAGCGATGAATCCCCTCATGGGGATGGTTGTGGAGGAATTCGTGGTGGGCGTCAAGCGGCGGCGCCGCGGCTTCGCGTTTCCCGCCCGTCGTGAGCCTTCGTGGGCACGGCCCCGAACCCCGCCGCCGGGTCCCCCTGCTTCTCCCTTTCCCACCTCTCCAGCCGATCTCTCCACCTCTCCGCGTCCGGTCCGGGACGGGCTGACGCGTTGTCCCGAGCCGCGGGACCAGCAACTCAGGGGAGGCGGCGGTAGTAGATGCGGGCGGTGGCGCGGAGCGGCGGGGTGATGTCGGTGTCGGCCTGGACGGAGACGTGGTAGGCGATGCCGTCGGAGCCGGGCTCGTTGCGCGCGGCCTCGTCCACGAAGCCGATCCAGTACTTGTAGCCCTGCCCGTTCTCTTCGGGGTGGAAGATGCTGACCGGGGATTCGACCATCGTGGCGGGGAAGATGCCCATGACGGTGCCGAACTCGATATCGACGGCGGGGTAGCCGGGCTCGGGTCCGGTACGCGCGCGGTCCTCGTCGACCCAGCGCAGCTCGAGCAGCATCTTGGCGTGGGTGTTCTTGTCGGCGTCGAAGGCGCCGTGGAGATCGTAGGTGTCGAGCTCGAACGTGGGGTTACCGGCCTCGATGATGCCGACCTTGCGGATCGAGCCGAACTCGCCGGCGGCGTCATCGAGGTCCCAGGTGCCGCGGAGATCGCCGCCCAGGCCGAGCTCGGGGAGCTCGTAGCGGACGAAGCCCAGGCTGGGGTGGTACCAGACCTGGACGTTGAGGGGCACGCCGCTCAGGGCCGCGGGAAGTCCGGCGCCGCTGACGGAGCCCGTGGCGGAGTAGTGGCGGCAGCCGTGGACGAGGCCCATGGAGCTTTCGGCGGAGGCGTCGGTGGAGACGAGGGTGTACGTGGCGTCGAGGGTGACGGTGACGGGCGCGGTCATGGGCGGCGTCATGATGTTCACCGTGCCGGTGAGCGCGGTCGGTACGCCGACGTCGGGGAGGATATCGATCGTGAGGGGCCCGACGGGCTCGATCAGGACGCCGTCGGAGTTGTGGATGCCGCCGAAGGAGACGATGCCGTCGTCGGCCTCGAGCGGGAACGGCGCGAACATGACGTCCGCGCTGTTGATGTCGCTCTGCAGGAGGTAGCGGGTGAAGGTCGTGCCGCCGATGGTCTGCTGGTCGAGGGAGCCGGTGAAGATGCCGTGGGTTCCGTCGAGGCGGATGAGGTCGGTTTCCCAGCGCGTGGTCATGGAGATTGCGCCCCAGGGGGCGTTGCGATCGTAGCCGTCCTCGCCGCCGCCGCAGGCGGGGAGAGCCGTGGCGGCGAGGAAGAGGGCGGAGAGACGGGCGAGCGTTCTTGTGGTCATGGGGGAACCTCCTTCGCCCGGACGAGGCGGCCCGGGGAGGCCGTGCCGAGCGGTGACGAGCAGCTCCAGGTAGCACGGGGGTCGGGTGGGGGCAAGGAATGGGAGTGGGGAATGGGGAATGGGGAATGGGAACTAGGAACTAGGAACTAGGAACTAGGAACACGGAACACGGAACACGGAACGGGAATGGGGAATGGGGAATGGGGAATGGGGAATGGGGAACGATTAGTGGATGATCGTGGGAGGAGGAGGGCCGATGGGAACGGGGGCGGGGACGGGAACGGGGACCGGGACGGCTACGGGAACGGCGACGGGGACGGCGACGGGGGCGGCGGCGCGGGCGGGCTGGTAGGAGGTGCTGGTTTCGCCGACGTTGCGGACGTTGACCCGGAGCTGGCCGGAGCGCGAGCCGGTGGGAGCGGGGACGATGATCTGGGTCGAGGAGAGAGAAAGCACGGAGAGGGTCTGGGCGGCACCCGTGGCGGGGTCGTCGACGTAGGACACCGTGACGTCGGCGACGACCGTGCCGAAGTTCTGGCCGGTGATGGTGAGGGCCTCGCCGGGCGGGGCGGAGCGGGGAGAGACGGACGTGATGCGCGGGGGCTGGACGATCGTGAGGTCGGCGGCGGAAGAGGCTTCGCCGCGGCCGCGGACGCTGACGACGATGCGGCCGGTGGTGGCGCTGGCGGGGACAGAGACGACGAGCTGGTTTTCGGCGACGGACTGGACGGTGGCGGAGACGCCGTTGAGCGTGACGGTCGTCTGGTTGCGACCGGTGAGGAAGCCGCGGCCGGTGACGGTGACGGTGGCGCCGGGGGCGACGCGGGACGGCGAGAAGGAGGTGACGGCTGGGGCGACCCAGACATCGAAGACTTCCGGGGTGGCGACGGAGCCGGCGTCGGCGACGGTGACCTGGATGATGCCAGTACCGGCGTTGTCGGGGATGCGCACGCGCAGCTCGGTGTTGGAGACGGCGGCGACGGGGAGGGAGACGCCGCTGATCGAGGCCTGGACGAGGGCGATGGAGGTGCCGAAGTTCTCGCCCTTGATGACGACTTCGGTGCCGGGGAAGCCGGCCTTGGGGGAGAAAGAGCGAAGGGAAGGCGCGTAGACGACGCGGAACTCGGGGGTCGCGATTTCGGCGCGGCCGACGACGTTGACGCGGAAGGCGCCTGTCTGGGCGCGCGAGGGCACCTCGACGACGATTTCGGTGGGGGAGGCGGCGCGGACGGTGCAGCGTTTGTCGCCGAGCTTGACGGTATTGCCGTCGATGCTGGGGTTGAAGCCGGAGCCGAGGATGCGGACCTGGGTGCCGACGGGGCCGACGGGAGGGTCGAGGCGATCGATGCGCAGCGGGGCGAGGACGTCGAAGATGGCGGCGCTCTGGGCGGCGCCGGCGCCGGCGACATCGACGACGAAGGTGCCGTCGGCGGCGCCCTCGGGGATGGTCACGGTGAGGCGGGTGGTGGAGGCGGTGCGGACGGGGAGGACCAGGCCGTTCATGCTGACGCGATCTTCGTAGATGCGGAGGGAGAAGCCGGAGCCTTCGATGGCGATGTCGGTTCCCGGCTCGCCGGCGAGCGGTGCGAAGCCGGTGATGGTCGGTGGGGGCGGGGGCTGGACGACATTGAAGGTCTGGGAGGATTCGGCGGAGCCGCCCGGGCCCTGCACGGTGAAGCGGCCGGACCGTGCGCCTTCGGGGACGATGACGCTGATGCGAGTGGGGACGACGGACTGGACGGGGAGGGAGGCGCCGCCGAAGAAGACCTGGTTGCCGGCTTCGAAGTTGCGTCCCACGATGGTCACGGTGGTGCCGGGCTGGCCCGAGGCGGGCTCGATCCGCTCGATGACGGGCCTTGTGTGCACTTCGGAGACGGGCGTGCCGACGATGACGGGCGGCGGTGGTGCCTGCTGACCGATGACGACGGGAGGCGGCGGGCCGATGGGCACGGCCTGGGCGAGGGCAGAGGGGGCGGCAAGGAGGGTGAGGGCGGCAGCGAGGAGGCCGAGGGCGGCGGCCGGCGGCTGGCCCTTCGACAGGCTCAGGGCGGGCCGGTCGGCGGTCGCGGGGACGGTTCGAATGCGCGGAACGTGGGTCATCGTGGTTTCTCCTCTCCGGTCGCGGGAATCCCCCGGGCCGCGAGCCGTTGATGTCACGCGCCGGTCTTGGACGGGCGGCGTCGTCATCGCTTCAAAGGGGGCTCCTACTACAATCGGGGGGAAGAGCGAAGGGGTCGGTGTTTTGCGTGGTGGCCGGCGGGCTTGCGTCGCGGGTGGTTCGCGTGCGAGGTTGACATCCCGGGGTGGCCGTGGCCGAGTTGGCGGCGAGGGAACCTGCCGGTGAATGTCCTTGCGGCCGTTCATTTCTTCGCCTTCCTGATCTACTCGTATCTGGCGATTCACGTGTTCATGCGGGCGCCGCGGTCGCGGGTGCACCGGACGTTCCTGCTGGTGGCCGGGGTGTTCGCGTTCTGGGCGATCGCCTGGTCGTTCGCGCACGCGGCGCAGACGAGGGGCGAGTACGCGCGGCTGATGTTCGCCTCGCGAATGCTGGTGTCGATCATCCCAGCCGCGCTGCTGCATTTCTACCTCGTGTTCACGGAGGACGGGCCTTCCTCGTGGTTCCGGCGGCTGGGCCACGCGGTGATCTACGCGCCCGCGGTCGTGTTCATCGTGCGCGGGTTTCACGGAGCGTTCTTCTTCCAGGACGCGGAGCCGACGCGGTACGGCTGGCTCCAGAGCCCTGCTCTCGGGTCGGCATGGTACTGGGCGTTCAGCGTCTACTACGTCGGGTACTCGTTGGTGACGCAGGCCGTTGCGTGGCGTTGGGGCGGCAGGGCGGCGGAGCCCCGGCGTCGGCGGCAGGCGCGGATCATCGTGGGATGCGGGCTGGCGGCGCTGGGGTTGATCCTGGTTGACGGGACGGTGCTGCCGGCGGTTCTCGGCCGAGCGGTTCCGGGCCTGCCGAGCGTGCTGAGCGTGGTGTGGGTTGCCGGGATTGCGTGGGCCATCACGCGGCACGGGTTCCTCGACCTGGCGCCGGTGATGGTTCCCGGGGCGCTGGTGGAGGCGATTCCGGACGCGTTGGTGCTGACCGACCTTCGCGGGCGGATCCTGGCGGTGAACCGGGCGGCGTTGCGGACGTTGGAGCGTCCGGCCGGCGAGCTGGTCGGCCGGCCGTGGCGGGAGTTCCTGGCGCCGGAGCGGGCGGGGGACGGCGAGAGGCTGGCGGCGGCGGTGCGGTCCGGGCCGGTGGTGGGATTCGAGACGGCGGCGAGGTCCGGGAGCGGGGAGGTGATTCCGCTCCTCGGGTCGGTTTCCCGCGTGCGCACTCCCGCCGGCGACGAGATCGGGTCGGTCGCGATCCTGCGGGACGATCGCGAGCGGCGGAGGGCGGAGGAGCGGATCCACCGTCTGGCGCATCACGATCCGCTGACGGATCTGCCGAACCGGTTGTTGTTCCGTGACCGGCTGCAGCAGGCGGTCCACCGCGCGCAGCGTTACAAGCACGTGGTGGGGGTGTTGATCCTCGATGTCGACCGGCTGAAGGAGGTCAACGACCTGCGCGGCCACGAGGCGGGCGACGCGTTGCTGCGAGTCGTGGCGGAGCGATTGCTTGGGTGCCTGCGGGAGGGCGACACGGCGGCGCGGCTGGGGGGCGACGAGTTCGCGGTGGCGCTGCCGGAGCGTGGGGGATTGGAGGACGTGCTGGCGACGGGGCGGGCGATCCTGGCGGCGCTGCGCGAGCCCGTCGACATCGGCGGCGAGCCGGTGCACGGCGGCGCGAGCATCGGGATCGCGCTGTACCCCGGGGACGCGCGCGAGCCGGGCGGGCTGCTGGCGTGTGCGGATGCGGCGATGTACCGCGCGAAGCGCGCCGGGCGGAACGACCTGCGGGTGTTCGACGCGGCCGTCGAGCATTCTCCGGACAGCCGCCTGCTCGAGCGCGGCATCGCCCGGGCTCTCGAGGAGAATCGCTTCCGCCTCGACTACCAGCCGCAGGTCGAGGTGGGCACCGGTCGGGTGGTCGGGGTCGAGGCGCTGGTGCGCTGGGACGATCCCGAGCGGGGGGTGATTCCGCCGTTGGAGTTCCTGCCCGCGGCGGAGGAGAGCGGGCTCAGCGTGCCGCTGGGCGAATGGGTGCTGCGGACGGCGTGCACGCAGGTTGCGGCGTGGCAGGCGCAGGGTTTGCCGGCGGTGCGTCTGGCGGTGAACGTCTCGCCGCGGCAGCTGTTGCGCGAGGGTTTCGCGGAGTCGGTGTTGGCGATCCTGACGAAGGTCGGCCTTGCGCCGGAGCGGTTGGAGCTCGAGGTGACGGAGCAGGGCGCGCGGCTGGATGCGAGGCGTGCGGGGGAGGTTTTCCGCCGGCTGCGGGAGGTCGGGATCCGGCTGGCGGTCGACGACCTGGGGACGGGGCAGACGTCGCTGGCGTTCCTGGCCCGATTTCCCGGGCAGACGTTGAAGATCGGGCAGGCGATCGTGCGGGAGCTGCCCGGGCGGGTGGAGCAGCGTGCGGTGGTGGCCGGGCTGATCGGGCTGGCGGGGGAGCTGGGGTTCGAGCGTGTGGTGGCCGAGGGGGTGGAGACGGAGGCGCAGCTCGCGTTCCTGCGGGAGGCGGGGTGTCCGGTCGTGCAGGGTTTCCTCACGGGCCGGCCGGCGGCGGCGCATGCCGTCGCCGTGCGGCTGGGCGGGGCGGAGGCTGTCGTGGGGGCGGGGCGACCGGGGGGTAAGGCATGAATCCGTTCGTGCTTCTGAACCTCGGGGCGGCGGCGGTGCACTTCGCGCATGCGGTCGCGGTGTTCCGGCGGGACCCTCGGGCGCCGGCCAACCGGATGCTGGCGTTGACCGGGCTTCTGTTCACCTGGTGGGGTCTCAGCTATGCCTTCGCGCAGGGGGCGACGGATTCCGCGACGTACTGGTGGTGGTATCGAGCGAGTGCGGTTTCGTGGACGCTCGCTCCGCCGGTGATGCTGCACCTGCTGCTGCACATCGCGCGCGGGGTGGAGGTTTCGGGCGTCGGCCGGCGCTGGTACCGGGCGCTGATCTACCTTCCGGGGTTGGTGTTCCTGGTGCGGACGCTGACGGGGTCGATGTTCGTGGGGCGGATCGAGCGTGGTCCGTGGGGTTGGGTGGAGTACCCCGCGGAGGGCACGGCGTGGCCGTTGATCTTCAGCGCGTACTTCCTCGGTTGCCTGGTGGCGGGGATCCTGGCCTTCGTGGTGCAGGTCCGGCGCGAGCCGCACCTGCTTCGTCGCCGGCAGGCGAAGGTGGTGGTGCTCGCGGGCTCGGTGACGGTGGCGGGCATCACGCTGGTGGAGGTCGTGCTGCCTGCGGTGTATCAGCCGCTGCCGATCTTCTCGGCGTTTCTTGCCGTCGGGTGGACCGGGGGCGTGTGGTACGCGATGCAGCGGGCGGGGCTCTTGGAGGCGACGGTCGCGGCGGCCGCGGAGGAGATTCTCGCGGCGCTGGAGGATGCGGTGGTGCGGCTGGACGAGGCGGGCCGGATCCTCCAGGTCAACGGTGCGGCGGTCCGGATGTTCGGCCGCGACCCGGCCGAGCTGGTGGGGCGGAGCTGGACTGTCCTGTTGGCCGAGCAGCGGGTGGTGGACGAGGCGCGTCTGGAGCGTTTCCTGGCGGCGGGGCCGGTGGAGCACTTCGAGACGATCGGCCGGCGTGCTTCCGGGGAGACGATGCCGTTGTTCGTCTCGGCTGCCGGTGCCGGTGGGCGGGACGGGGGTCGTGCCGGCACGGTCCTGGTGGTGCGCGACGCGTCGAATTTGCGGCGGACGGAGGAGCGGATCCACCAGCTGGCGCACCACGACGGGTTGACGGGGCTGCCGAACCGGCTGTTGTTCCGCGACCGGCTGGAGACGGCGCTGCATCGGGCCCGTCGGTGTGACGAGCCGCTCGGGGTGATGCTTGTGGATCTCGACGGCTTCAAGGCGGTGAACGATCGGCGGGGGCACGAGGCGGGGGATGCGGTGCTGCGGGCCGTCGCGGAGCGTCTTGCGGCGGGCGTGCGCAAGAGCGACACGGTGGCGCGGCTCGGAGGGGACGAATTCGGGGTCGTGCTTCCCGACCTGCGGCAAGCGGACGACGTGCTGGTGGTCGCGGATCGCCTGCTTGGCGCGTTGCGGGAGACGGTGGACGCGGGGGGGCGGGTTGTCGCGGTCCAGGCGAGCATCGGGGTCGGGATGCGACCGCAGCACGGGGACGACGCGGACGCGCTGCTGCGGGCGGCGGACGCCGCGATGTACCGCGTCAAGGCGACCGGGCAGGGGGGGTGTCGGGTCTGGGATCCCGCCTGGTCGGTGGAGACGCGGGGCCGGGTTCGGGCGGAGGAGCGGTTGCGGGAGGCGGTGGCGCGGAACGAGCTGGTGCTCCACTACCAGCCGCAGCGTTCGATCCGGGACGGTTCGCTGGTCGGGGTCGAGGCGTTGGTGCGCTGGCGGCATCCCGAGCGTGGGTTGCTCTTGCCGATGGATTTCCTGCCGGCGGCTGCGGCGGCGGGGCTGCTTCGGCCCATCGGGCGTTGGGTGCTGGAGGCGGCGGTGGCGCAGGCGTGTGCGTGGGAGGCCGCGGGGCATTTTTCGGGTCGCATGGCGGTGAACCTCTGGTCCGGGGAGCTGCGGAATCCGGAGCTGGCGGACGAGGTTGGCGGGTTGCTGGGGCGGACGGGGCTGCCTGCCGGCCGGCTGGAGCTGGAGCTGACGGAGGATGCCGAGGCGGTCGGGGACGAGACGGCAGTGCGCACGCTGGAGCGGCTCGGGGCGCTGGGCGTAGGGGTCACGCTCGACGATTTCGGATCGGGGCCGACGTCGCTGGTGTTCCTGGCGCGTTTCCCGGTGCGGACGTTGAAGCTGGGCCTGTCGTTGGTCGGCGCGCTGCCGGGGGACGCGGACGTCGCGGCCATCGTGCGTGCGGCCACGTCGTTCTCGCGGTCGACGGGGGTGGAGCGCGTGGTTGCGGAAGGGGTGGAGCGGGAGGAGCAGCTTGTGTTCCTGCGTGCGGCCGGGGTGGACGACGTGCAGGGGCACCTCATTGGCCGGCCGGTGCCTGGAGAGGAGTTGGATCTGACGCCGGTGCGCGAGTTGTTCTGAACGGCTCATCCGGCGGCTTGCGTGGGCGCGTCAGGCTTTTTGGGACCGGGCGGGGGGAGGTGGAGAGGAGTTGGGTTTGGCGCGTGGTCGGGCGCGGCGTTGCAGGAGGAGGGCGAGGGCGGCGGCGAGGGCGGTGGCGGGGCCAGCGGAATGGTCGAGGGTGGTGATGGAGCAGCCGCCGCCGGGGTTGCCGCCGGTTTTGGGCAGGACGGTGACTTCCTGGTCGAAGTTGACCCAGGAGGCGTTGTTGGCGGGGACTTCGTCGTTGCCCGAGGCATCGAGCTTGAGGGCGATGTAGTAGACGCCGGTGGGGAGATTGGACGGCACGGCGTAGTTGCCGAGGGTGGCGGCTTCGTAGGTCCAGCTCGTGAACGGCGGCATGATTCCGGGGAGCTGGACGGTCTTGGCGTAGGTGCAGCCGGTCCAGTCCATGCGCTTGGGGCAGAGGTGGACTTCGACCGTCATGGAGGAGAGGTGGTCCGTCCCCGGGGTCTGGACGGTGAACTCGCCGAGGAAGGAGAGGGTCGCTCCCTGTTCCACGACGGGTGCGGCGGGGCCGAAGGGTTCGTAGCCGGCGCTCTTGGTTCCTGGGAGGTCGATGACGGAGAAGGCGCTGATCATGCCGTCGTGGGAGCCGAGGTAGTAGTACGCGTCACGGATGGCCTCGGCGTCGTCGGCGGTGAGGGTTGCGAGCCTGTAGTTCTTGGGCGAGTAGTTCATGACGGAGTCGAAGGAGACGTTCTGGTATTCCCAGGGGTGTTTGAGGCCGTGGCCGTGGCCCAGCTCGTGGAGCATGGTCTGCTGGAAGCTCCAGGTGGTGGTGTCTCCGCGGGCGCCCTGTTCCTCGTCGAGGGTCCACTGGAAGGCTGGGTTGAGAGCGATGTCGGCTTCGGAGATGTCGCCCAGGAGGTTCTTGTAGGAGAAGGTGACGCCCAGCTCGTTCGAGCCCCATTTTCGGCCGAACTGGTTGAGCATCTGGGAGTTGGGCGGGAAGCCGGCGATGTCGAAGCGACCGTTGCCGAAGCCCCACTTGCTGTACGGGCCGATGATGTAGTGCACGCCTCCGCCGTAGGCGTTCCACTTGCTCATCTGGTACTGGTCGTGCGGGTACCAGATCCAGCCTGACGGGATGGCGTTCCATCCGATGGGCGTATCGGCGAGACCTTCCCAGCGGAACTTGAGGCCCGGGCGGCGGAGGGAGGCCCGCCGGACGGGTTCGGCGCCGTATTCCGTGCTCGGGCCGGCTTGGGGTGCGGCGGTCTTGGCGGCTTCTTCGGCGGCCGGGAGGCGCGGTGCGGGGTCGAGCTCGCGGTCGTTCGGGTCGAAGTCGCGGGCGGGCAGGGCGGGGTCTTCCTCGCGACGCGGGCGGGTCCACGGTGTTGCTTCGACCTGTTCGACGAAGGTGCGCACGCCGGCGAGGAAGTCCTCGAAGGGTACTTCGGCCGCGGTCGTGGAGCTCGGCAGGCTGCCGCCGGCGCCGGCGACGATGGTCGTGACGCCGTCCTCGCCGAGGACTTCCTGGAACGCGCCCTGGGCCGCGCCGGTGAGGGGAGAGAGGAGGGGCTGGGAGGGATCCTCGAGGAACAGCAGGTAGCGCGCGCCGACTTCGAGCGGGACGGTGAGGCAGGTTTCGACGGTGACCTCGCCGACGGTGCCGCCCGGCATGGAGAGGAGGAGGACGCCTTCGCTTTCGCCCTTGATCCACTCCAGGACCTCGATGGCGTATTCGGTTTCGATGAGGTTGCCGGCGGCGTTCCAGGCGGGGGCGGCGTTCACGACGACGCCGACGACGATGAGGTTCGACCAGCGGACGAGCTCTTCGGGGTTGAGGGGCCGCATGTGGGCGGTGGCGGTGGGGGTAGCGGTCGCGGTCGTTGCGAACAGCACAATTCCGAGCGTGGCCCGCAGGGTCGAGGGCACGGGTTTCATGGTTCACCTCCCCGGCGACAGCGCATCGTCGCCCGGAGTGCAGCGTAACCACCGTGGGCTAGTTCGACAGACGGGCCTTGGTCCGGGATCTTGTTCCGCTGACGCGATTCCGCCCGGCGTGCTTGGCGCGGTAGAGCGCGACGTCGGCGCGTGCTTCCAGCTCCTCGGCCGTTTCGCGGCCGTTCCACTCGGCCAAGCCGATGGAGACGGTGAGGTGGAGGGCCAGATCGTCCGCGGCCTGGAACGGCTCGTCCGCGATCGTGCGACGGATGCGCTCCGCCGCGCGCTGTGCGGCCTCGAAGGTCGTTCCGGGCAGGACGAGGACGAACTCGTCGCCGCCGCGGCGGACGAGTGCGTCCTGGCGGCGGGTGGCGAGCCAGATGCGGTCGACGAAGAGCTTGAGCACGCGGTCGCCGATCGGGTGTCCCCAGCGGTCGTTGACGCGTTTGAAGCGGTCGAGGTCCAGGAGGAGGACGGAGACGGGGCGGAGGCGTCGGCGTCCGGATTCGATTTCATCCGACAGGCGTGGCAGGAGGTAGCGCCTGTTGTAGGCCATGGTGTGCTGATCGGTGATGGCGAGGCGCTCGAGGCGTGCCTTCTCGATCGGGGGCACGGCGCAGTTGGCGAGCAGGAGGGCGAGGTCCTGGTCTCTTCGGTCGAAGGTACGTGGTCGTGGCGAGGTGAGCGCGAGGACGCCGATGGTGCGGCCGGCGGACCAGAGCGGCACAGCGAGGATGGAGCGGATGCGGAATCCCTGGCCGGGGCGTCGAGCGAACCGCGGATCGCGTTTGGTGTCGTCGAGGCGAGCCACTTCCCCGTGTTCGACGACCCAGCCTGCGACACCCTCTCCGGGGCGGAACTGGGCCGGGGTTTTGGACGCGCCGGCGCCCGAGCGTGCGCCGCAGAGGAGGCGTGTCCGGGAGTCGTCGAGGACGCGGACGGAGGCGTGTTCCCCGGGGAGGAGGCGCAGGGCGGCGTCGGTCACCTGCTGCAGGGCTTTTTCGAGAGTCGGCTCCTGTGTCAGCCGTCGTGTCAGCTCGAGGAGCAGGTCCAGCACGTCTCTCGGACGCATCCTGGCCGTCATGGCCCTTCCTCCTGCCCTCGCCCCCCCCGGGCACGCGGACTTGATCTTGCGCGTCCCGGAGGCCGGGGTCCAGACCGGAGTGGGGGTGGGGGGTGCGCCGCAGGCCTACGGTTCATGCAGGCCGGGGTCGTGAGGGATGCAGATTGTGCGCGAATCCGGCATGGGAGAGGTGGTGAGGCCGGCTGGAGAGGTGGTGAGGTGGGAGCGAAGGAGTCGGAGGCGATCGGCCGGAGGGGCCTTTCGGATCTCCGATTCGAACGGGTATGGCCGTCGCGGGCGGTCAACCCCGAGCGCGACGCGCAGCTCGATTTCGAGGAGGATGGCTGGCGCTTCGAATTCGATGCGATTGACGGACCAACGGTTCACGGGGGCGGCGGCATCGAGGCCACGAGGCAGGATGGCGCCGTCGGCGGCATGGCGGAGCAGGTGGCCGAGGCGAGCCGCGTTTTCGGCATCGGTCGCGCAAGGGTCGAGCAGGACGGCACCGTCGGCCAGGAGCACTGGATCCTGTGCATCGAGGAAGCGAATTGACGGAGGCGGGCCGGTGCGTTCCAGCAGTCTGGACCCTGCTGCGGTAGAGGCGAGGAGATCGCGGATTCGAGCTGCGCGGGCGGGATCGTCCCACGCAGCCTCCGGAGGCACGCGGTCGTCGGTCCGCCCCGTCGTGCGTCGCCCGGCCCCGGCCCCGGCCGGGTCGCAGCCGGGTGCAGGAGCGGTGGCGAGCCAGAGGAGGCACGTGCGAGCCGCGAGGGATCGCACGAATGCGGAAGCAGTCGGCGAGCACGGCCTCCCCGTCGATCTCGAACAGCAGATCCTCCCGGCAGACGGTGCCGACGGCGCACAGCGCGGGGAGCCCGTCGAGTTCCCGCCGCGTGGCCAGCTCGTGGAAAGCGGCGACATCCTCGGCCCGCCGGGCTCGACGTCCACTCTTGCGAGCGCGGTGGCGGTGAGTGCCAAGCCCGGCGACACGGTCGCGTGCGGGCCCTGGAGGCGATCGGTCAGTGGTCCGATCGCGAACTGAAGGGCGAACGCGAGGGCGTTGTAGAGCAGGAACCAGAACACTCGCTGCTCCGGCAGCATCCACGCCACGAGGGTCGCCAGGACGAGGCTGGATGAGGCGTCGACGGCGAAGTGCCCGGGACCGAGGAAGGTAGGGGCAGCGTAGCCGGGCGCGGCGAGGCGGCGGCGGACGGTGGCGAGCGGGTCGCGAGCCAAGCCGGCCGGTTTCGCCGTTCCGCGTCCCGCCACCGCCGTTTCGCGCACAACGTCACTGCCGGCGGCGTTGCCGGCGGTCGAGAACCAGGGCCATGGCGGCCACGAGCACGGACGTCACGAGCCAGAAGATGCCGGCGCTGTTCGTCGTGGAGCAGGCGCACCCGGGGGATCTGACGACGACCGTGGGTCCGTCCGCGTCTCCGGCGGCATCCGAGTGCGCATCGGCGTCGGCATCGGCGTCGGCATCGGCATCGGCGTCGGCATCGGCGTCGGCATCGGCATCGGCGGCGCCGGGCAGGCAGACGCTGAGGGTCCTGCAGATTCCGGACGTGCATGCGCCGCCGGCACAGGGAGCGGGTGCCGATTCGGGGTAGTCGCACCCGCCCCAGCCGGAGCAACAGCTTACGGTCTCCACGCAAAGTTGTGCAGGTCCGCAATGCAGGCCGGAAGCACAATGCGAGTCGTCCGCGCACGTGTACGGTTCGCAGTACTGACACCCGTGGCCGGAGTCGGGGCGCGTGCCTGCCGGGCAGTCGTGGGGCGGAGGCGGCAGGATATCGGAGAGGGCCCGACCGCTGGTGGTCAGGGCGACGATCAGGGTGGGCAGTGCGAGCGCGACAGCACGGAATATCCGGGGGCGTTTCGTTCGGCGATCGGGTCGATTCTCTGCGGCGGCGCGCATCCGAGCCTCCCATGGACCAGGCGACCGGGCGGCGTTTCCTCCCGACGGGGAAACGATACGCGACGCGCGTGATGCGGGCAAGGGTGGAGCGGTGGAGCGGGAGTTGCCGTGGGGCGGAGCGGCTGCTAGCCTTCCGATCGTGCGGGAACGGGTGAAGGGCTCCGGGGGGTGGCGCGGCGTGGTGCCGGGATTGTCGGCGGCGATGATCGTGCTGGCGGGTGCCGCTCCGGCGCTGGCGGACGTGGCGTTGCCGCCACCCGACGACTGTCCGGCGGGAACGTATGGCACTTCCGGTCACGGGTGCAGCTACTGCCGTCCGAGGACCTGCGTGGACGACTCGGACTGTGGTTCCCCGTGGCACTGCGGTACCGCGCCGTTGTGCGTGGAGGAGGTGGATTGCTGTTCCCGCTCGGGATGCACCGGGGTGGAGTCGGCGCCTTCCGTCTGTTCGGGCGGAATGTGCGCGTTCACGACCAGCAGTTGTCGGACCTTGAGCGTCTGTCTGCCGGGGGGTGCGGATGGGAACGCGGACGGTGGTGGAGCCGTGGTCGAGCCTGGGTCTCCCGGCTGCGGGTGCTCGGCGGCGACGCGGATCAACGTCCTGTGGCTGGCGGCATGTGCGGTCGTGGCTGAAGGAGCGTTGGCGCTGGATCGGCGGAGGCGTCGTCGAGGCTGACGGCGTGCAGGCGGCCGCGACGCCGGCGCGGCGGTCGCCGGAGGGCGGCGATCAGTAGCTGTGCGGTCCGAGGTGCGTCTTGCCCTTGAAGGTGCGGTAGATGAAGGCGGTGTAGCCGACGACGAGGGGCATGCCGGCGAGGGCGATGACGAGCGTGACGGTGAGGGTGCGGGGTGTGGAGGAGGCGTTGTAGACGGTGAGGCTGCGGTCGAGGTTGCCGAGGGCGGGGACGAGGCGCGGGTAGAGGGAGGTGCCGGCCAGGGCGATGGTGCCGAAGATGGCGGTGGAGGAGGCGAGGAAGGCGCGGGCGTAGGAGCGGGCGCGGATGGCGAGGGGGAAGAGGCCCAGGCCGGCGATGGTGAGGGCGAGGGAGAGCCAGAGGAGGGGACGGGAGAGGGTGCCCTGGAAGAGGAAGGGGGAGACGAACGGGGCGGCGGCGGAGGCGGCGAGGAAGAGGGTGGTCCAGGCGGCCCAGGCGCGCAGGGCCCAGGCGTGCATGCGGTCGCACAGAGCGCCCTCGGACTTGAGCGCCATGTAGGCGGCGCCGTGGGCGACGAACGTGCAGAGGGAGAGGAGGCCGACGAGGAGTGGGAAGGGGGTGAGGAGGCCGAGGAAGGAGCCTGCGAACTCGCGTTCGGGATCCAGGGGCAGGCCGCGGAGGATGTTGCCGACGGCGACGCCGAAGAGGACGGGCGGGACGAGGGAGCCGAGGCCGAAGGCGAGGTCCCAGGCGGCGCGCCAGCGTGGGGACGCGACCTTGGAGCGGAACTCGAAGGAGACGGCGCGGGCGATGAGGGCGACGAGGAGCAGCATGAGGGCAAGGTAGAGGCCGGAGAAGACGGTGGCGTAGACGGGGGGGAAGGCGGCGAAGAGGGCGCCGCCTGCGGTCAGCAGCCAGACCTCGTTGCCGTCCCACACCGGTCCGACGGCGTTGAGGTGCAGGCGATGTTCGGTGTCGTCGCGTGCGAGGAGGGAGAGGGCGCCGACGCCGAGGTCGAAGCCGTCGAGGACGGCGTAGCCGATGATGAGGGTGCCGAAGAGGCCGAACCAGGCGGTCTGGAGGTCCATCACTTCACCTCCTGTGGGGCGGGGGAAGCGGGGCCGTGGTCGATCTCGCGGCGGAGGAGGAAGAGGTAGAGGCCGAGGAGGAGGAGGTAGACGAGGCCGAGGAGGATGATGGAGGCGAGGATCTCGGATGGGGCGACGGCGGCGGAGGCGGCGTCGGAGGTGCGCAGGAGCTTGTAGACGATCCACGGTTGCCGGCCGACCTCGGCCGCGGCCCAGCCGAACTGGCATGCGGCCAGGGGGAGCGGCGAGGCGAGGAGGATCATCCAGAGGAAGCGTCGGGAGCGATCGAGTTTCTTGCGCCACCAGAGGAGGACGCCGAGGAGGGAGAGGCCGATGAAGAGCAGGCCGAGCAGGACCATGTTGTGGAAGGAGACGAAGGTCAGCCACAGGGGCGGGATCTCGTCCGGGGGGAAGTCCTCGATGCCCTGCACGCGGGCGTGCGGGTCGCCGAAGGCGAGGTAGGAGAGGACGTTGGGGATTTCGAGGGAGGCGTGCAGGTGTGGGGACTCGACGCCTGGGAGAGCGAAGAAGACCATGGGGGCGCCGTGCTGGGTGGCGTAGAGGCCTTCGATGGCCGCGAACTTCGCGGGTTGGGTGTGTGCGACCTGGCGGGCGTGTTCGTGTCCGCTGGGGAAGGCGACGAGGACGGAGGCGGCGAGGCCGACGGCGAGGGCGAGGCGCAGGGTCCTGGGGGCGACGTCGCCGCCCTTGCCTTTGAGGGTCATGCGTGCGGAGACGCCGGCCATGAAGAAGGCGCCGGCGACGAGCGAGGCGAGGAGGGTGTGGAGGAAGCGCAGGCCGGTGGACGGGTTGAGGACGGCGTCGAGGAAGCTGGTCAGCTCGGCGCGTCCGGCCTGTTGGTTGACGACGAAGCCTGCCGGGGTCTGCTGCCACGAGTTGGCGACGATGATCCAGAAGGCGGAGATGGTGGCGCCGACGGCGACGAGGAGGATGGAGAGCCAGTGGACGCGTTGGGAGACGCGATCGCGTCCGAAGAGGTAGAGGCCGAGGAAGCCGGACTCGAGGAAGAAGGCGATGACGGCCTCGGCGGCCAGGGGTGCGCCGAAGATATCGCCGACGAAGCCGGAGTAGGTGGCCCAGTTGGTGCCGAACTGGAACTCCATGACGATGCCGGTGGCGACGCCGACGGCGAAGGTGAGTGCGAGCAGTTTGGCGAAGAAGCGGCCGGCGGCGACCCAGGCCGGGTCGGAGCGTCGCCAGCCGAGGTATTCGGCGATGACGAGCAGCCAGGCCAGGCCGATGGTGATTGGTGGGAAGAGGAAGTGGAACCCGATGGTCATGGCGAACTGGATGCGGGCGAGGAGCACGGCGTCCATGGATGACCTCCCGGGAGCGACGGATAGTCGAGGCGGGGGCGACAGGCAACCGGCGGTGACGGCCTACTGGGTCGGGTCGCCGTAGATGCTCCAGCGGCGTTGGACGTCTTCCGCTGCGATGATCTGGGGGTCGCGGTCTTCGCCCATCCACAGGCACGGGCAGCCGATGATGTCGGCGAGCGCGGCGCCGAACGTTCCTGCGGCGACGTGCCGCGCCGGGCGGACGCGGATCCACTCGCCGGCCTCGACCCACTGCCACCGCACGGTCAGGTGACTGTCCGGGCCCGGCGCCTGGGCGCGCAGGTTCGGGCCGTGGTAGCGGACGAGGTAGACGCCCCAGCGATGGGAGATGTCGCCTCCGCCGTCCCTGCCGGAGCCGGAGTTTCGCTCGGTGGTCCGCAGGCCCACGTAGCGGATCTCGTCGGTGGGGAACCAGCGTCGGCGCAAGGGGCTGACGAGCTGGATCATTCCGCGTTGGGGCAGGACGCGGACGAGGGTCAGCTTGCGGCCCAGGTGCAGGGCGGTGCCGATTCCGGCGGCGATGACGAGAGCGGAGAGCTGGAGGAGGCGTTCGTCCGTGGTGTCGCGGCTCACGAAGGCGCCGGTGAAGTAGAGGACGACGCCTGCGGCGCCGAGGAGGAGGAGGAGCGCGGGGAGAGTCAGGCGCCACACGACCTGGGGCGTCGTTGCGATGCGGAGCCGCCGCACGGGTTCGGCGGGAGGGATCTCCGAGGTGCGGGCGGAACCGGTCATGGGTGGGGACGGTACTTCCGGTTGGAGGGGCGATCAAGCGGTGGGGCGGGCCGTTCGTCAGCCCGACCTCCTTCATCGCGCCCTCGCCCCGCAGCGTCGCGTCCGTGAAAACGGTCCTCCGCCCGATGACCGAGATCCGAGATCCGGAACCCGAGCGCCGACCCCCGAGCACGAGCACGGTGGCCCCTAGCCGAAGGCCGTGAACCGAGCACGAGCACGGTGACCGAACGATCACCCCCTGGGCGAAGGCAAGCCAACGACGCCGATCCCAGGAACCGACATCCTATCGATGACTTCTGCGGCTCTGCCCCAACACCACCCGTCCGGGTGGGGAATTGCGGCGGGGCGAGGCGGCGACATCGTGGGCAGGCTGCTACGGCGTTCCGTGATGGATCCCGGCGAGGTCGCATGACACGGCCGAGAAGACGAAGCTGACGGAGATGGCATCGGGGTTGTCCTCGTACTCGTAGCAGAAGAACGCGTCGTCCCGGTCGGAATCCTGTTCGCACCCTCGGCCGGGGAAGCAGTCCTGGTCGGCCGTGGCTTCGGTACAGGGTTCGTCGGTGAACCCCTCCGGGATCACGTCCATATCGGCCTGGCCGAAAAGGAGGGTGAGGATCGTGTCCTCGTCGATCCCTTCCCCGGCGGAGCCGCTCGACGCGTCCGCAAGGAACTTCGCGGCGTCCCCGAGAAAGATGTGACCCCCGAGCATGCCGCCGGTGATCGTCCCGTCCAGCGGAGGCGTGCCGACGGGTGCCCGTTCGAGATCCCACACGACGCGAGCGCGGCTGATCCGCAGCGTTCCGACGGTGTGGGCGAAAGGAAAGCGAAGGGCGACCTCGGCGCCCGAGGCGTCGTAGTCGCCCGAATGCAGGTCCCGGTCGGCTTCGACCGTGTCGTGGAGCACGCCGTTCGTGAACCACGTCCGCGTGCTCATCAGGTCGTCGGGGCGGGTCAGCGAGCTGTCGTCCGCGAGGAGGGGTTCGTGTCCGCTGAAGTTGTTGGTCGGGTCGGAGTCGGTATCGACGCCGTCGTAGACGGCGAGGTAGAGGGCGCCGCCGTCCTCGCTCCAATCGTCGACGTCGACCAGCCGGAACAGGATCAGGCCGCGTCCGTTGTCGATCGATCGCTGCATTTCGGAGTTGAAGTCCATGTCCAGACCGGCGTCCTGAAGGGCGATCATGAGGGCACCGAACTGGTTGTCGGCACCCCCCGGACCGTCCGGTGGAAGGTACCCCTCCGGACCGGTGTTGACGCAATCAAGGTCGAAGGCCTCGCCGTCATGGACGTTTCCGAGCCGGGCGGAGTTGATGACGAAGGACGCGGCGATGCCGTCGAGGGGGTTCGGCTCGAAGGGGGGCGGTTGGTCCGGGCAGCCGGCGGGACCGTTTCCGCCGTCGACTTCCCGTGAGCCGGAGTCGGAGCAGGCCTGCGAAAGGCTGCCGGCGGCGGCGGCGAGGAGCCCCGCGATGATCCACTGCCAAGCCGTGCGGTGGTTTCGCGCCATTCCTCGGTCCTCCGGGTCGAAGCGTAGCACGCGGTTTGCGGGGGCGCCTGCTCGCGTCCAGCCCGTGGTGTTCGGCGGATGCGACTGACGCGGTCGAAGGATCGGGATGTCAGCTACGATGACGACACCATTGTTGGCAACAGACGTGTTTTCGTTTCTTGTTGCACTATTACGGGTTGTTACACGTCGGTTGAGCCAGTCGAGCGAACCGGGATCGGGGGGCATCCGCGAGCCGGGCGAGGTTCACCTGCGATGCGTACACGGGTGGGTCCGAGGACGGCGGCGACAGGTGTCCTTGACAAGAGGGAGCCGAGTGGGAGTCGACTCGCCGCCGATGTTCAACTACGATGGTTTGGCCCTTCGGGGTGCCAAGAAGCGAGGTTGCCGATCATGGACAATCGGATCCGCAGCGCCATGGCGTCCGCCGCGCAGGGACTGATCGATCGCGACGGGCTGGTGGATGCCATCGTCCTCGCCGCGCTGGCCGGGGAGCACGTTCTGGTCATCGGGCCGCCCGGCACCGCGAAGAGCGAGGCGGTGCGGAGGGTGGCCCGCGTGCTGGGTGGCCGGTACTTCGAGTACCTGCTCGGGCGTTTCACGGAGCCGGCGGAGGTTTTCGGTCCGGTGAACCTGACGAAGCTGCGTGCCGGAACCGTCGAGATCGACACGACCGGCATGCTCCCCGAGGCGGAAGTGGCCTTCCTGGACGAGGTCTTCCAGGGGTCGACGGCCATCCTCAACAGCCTGCTCGGCCTGCTCAACGAACGCACCTTCCTGCGCGGCCACACTCGCATGGCTTGTCCGTTGCGCGTGTGCGTGGGCGCATCCAACGCGCTTCCCGAGGACGAATCGCTGGCGGCGTTTGCCGACCGGTTTCTCGTGCGGGTGTTTCTGGAGAGCGTCTCGGACGCCCGGCTCGAGCATCTTCTCCAGGCGGGATGGGCGTTGACGCCGCCGGCTGCGCTGCCCCTCGGTTTGGATCTGGTGGACGAGTTTGCCCGGCGCGGTCGGGCCGTCGACCTCGAAGGCATCCGGCCGGTATTGGCGGAAGCGATCCGGCGCCTGCGAGGAGTCGGCGTGAACCTCTCCGACCGTCGTCTGGTCCGCACGCAGCGGCTAATTGCGGCGGCAACCGTGATCGACGACCGCTCGGAGGCGACGGCGGCGGATCTCTGGCCGCTGGTCCTGGCGGTGCCGACGGCCGAGCAACAGCAGACGGCGCGCGAGACCCTGCATGATCTGCTGGAGCAGGTGCACAGCGCGACCCTGCCCGCCGCGGCGATGATGGCTTCGCACGGCGCCCAGGCGCGCGCGCGGCTGATCGTCGAGATCGGCGAGGCCCTCCTGGGAACGCCGCCGGCGGCGGACGACGAGACGGCGTTGCGGAGGTGGCGGTTGCGGCTCGAGGGCGTGCTGCGGGAAATCGACGCCGGCTTCGTCACCGCGTCGCTTCCGTCCGGGCTGAAGGAGCTGCGGGAGCGGCTGGCTGTCATGACGGGGTCCGGGGCAGCGGCAACGGCTTCGGCGCCCACGTCCGCGTCGCGGCCGCCGACAGGTTGACCGGGCGTTGCGGGCGGCGGAGCGGACGACATGCGCCTCTCTTGGCGACCGAGGTTCATGCTCGAAGATCAGTTCCGCGACGCGGTCGAGGGACTCCCCGGGAAGCCGTGTCCATCATCGGTCGCGAGAGCAGCGGGCGGTGAGCAGGGGCGATGGGAGGGTCCGGTCGAACCCTCTGCCGTCGAGCCATCGGCCGTGGTCGGACTGGGAAACGTCGCCTCTCGGCTTGCGGTGCGATTGGCCGACAGCGATGACGAAACGCTCGCCTGCCTGAGAGCCGCGACGACTTCGGGCGTGCTGCTGGTTATCGGGCCGGCGGCCTTGCTTCCCTGGGTGGACGGCGCATCCTACCTTGGCCGGTATGCGGCGGCACCGCTGCTCTACCTGCCCACCGCCCTCGTTCCGAATGCGCCGCTCGACCTGTTGGTTCGTGCCGTGCGGCGTCGGGTGCCCGGCGATGCCCCCGTGGCGCTGCTGCCGTTTGCGGGTGGGCGCTGCGAGCTGATCGCGGTCCGTGCAGGCCCGCCGCTGTCCCGCAAGGACGTCGATGCCGTCCTGTCCGCACCGGCACCCGCCCATCACGAGGCGGAACCGTCGGCCGGAGGCCCGACGTGACGGGACTTCCTGCCCCGCTGGGCGCGTGGGGACCCGATCTGGCGGTCGCCCCGCTCGACCTCGCAATCGCCATCCGGCCGTGGCTCGGTCCGCTCGATCGTTTTCTTGCTCCGATGTTTGCGCCGGGGCGTGCGAGTTCGGGGGAGCCTGACGGGTACGGCGACTTGGGCCGCCGCGGGCCTCTTTCTCGCCTTCTCGAGAGCCAGTGGGCCCTGTGGGCGCTGGAGCCCGACGAGATGGTGCGCCGCTTCGCCGATCGCCAGCTTCTGTACCGGCAGTGGCAGTACCGGGACTCGCGCGCCCGCCGCGAGCTGACTCTTCTTTTCGATGCCGGTCCCGCCCAGCTTGGGCTGCCCCGCCTTGGCCAGCTCGCGATTTTGATCGTGCTCGCCCGCCGGATGCGGGAGGGCGGAGGTCGGCTCAGGTGGGGCATCGTGCAGGATCGGGAACACACGTTGGACTGCGGCGTGGGCGCGGCGGGACTGCGTCGGTTCGTCGCGGCGCGATCCTTCCGTGCACCTGAGGCGGCAGCGGTCCGGTCGTGGGAGGCCCGACTTCTGCGCGTGGCGGATCCGGGGAGTTCGTCGGAGGACGGGATTTGGTGGGTGGGTGCACGGACATCGTTCGCGCGGCTCGCCCCGCGGACACGGTGCATCGAGTTCGAGGAACGCGAGGCGCCCGCGACTCGCATGCTCGACGTCGCCCTCGTTCGCACGGGGCGACGGACGCCGATCCTGGCCCTGGCCTGTCCGACGCCCGAGCAGCAGCAGCGGGCCTTCAACGTACCCGACGAGAACATCGCCGACCGGCGAATCACCCCCGGCTTCTTCCCCGACGACGCCCCCATCCGGATGTCCGCGTCCGGCCATCGCGCGCTGGTCGTGCTGCCGCGGGGAGAAGTCGCGGGATTCGCTCCGAACCGGCCGCCGCGCCGATTCCGGCCCCGTGCCGGCGAGACGGTGGTGGCGACCGGCTGGCACAAGAGTTACCTCCTGGCCGTGACGCGCGACAAGACGCTGTTCCGGCTGTGGCTCGCGCCTCGAGGCGCCGGCGGCATGCCGGCAAACCAGATCGCCGTCCTGGACGTTCCCGTATTGCTGGAGCACCTCCCTTCCGTCGGCCAGGTTTGGGCGAATCACGATCGCACGAAGTGGCTGGTCGCAGGCGAAGGGTGGGGATGGATCGCCGACAGGCAGGCCGGGCAGGTAACTTCGATCGAGGGACAAGTACTCGGTCACGGCGCCTCCAACCGTGCGTACGTCTTCATCGTTCTCGATCCGGACGGCACGGTGCGAATGAGGGGCAGCGGTATCGCCCCGCAGCCTGTGGGTCGGGCGCCGGTCCGCCGGGCGCTCTTGACGCTTCCCGGCGGCGACGCGACGAGCGCCTTCGTCGCGCTCAACGTTGCCGATCGCGTGTGGCGCGTTGTTCGTTGTTGGCGTGGTTCCACGGTCATCGAACTCACCGAGCCGCCGGGCATCCGGCTCGTGGGTTTTCAGCCCTCGAAGCGGGAGGTGGGTCTCCTCGTTCTGGAACCGGACCAACGGACCTTTTCGGTTGTTGGTCGGAGCGCGAGTCGAGTGTTGCACGTCCATGAGACGGGGCCCGTGGGCACAATGGCCCTCGCCCAGTCCGGACAGGCCTTTGCCTATCTCGCCGGCGGCGAGCTGCACGTGATCTCGTCCGGCGGGCGGCGTTTGCTGCGGGAGCGGGGGAACCCGCCATGAGCGTCCGGCCGCCATCCGCGCCCGGTTGGCTCTTCCGGGGCTCCGTGCTCGCCGACGGACTGCTGCTGGACGAGGCGGGATCCGGCCGGGACGAACTGCGCCGCCGAGTGTTCGAGCTGTGGACGCCCGGGGCCAGACTTCGCTCCGCGGGTGGCCGTTGGGTTCTCGCGTGGCCTGCACCTCGACGTCTGCAAGCCGAGGAGGCGCCGGGACTGCCGCTCGTCCGGGTCGGACGCTGCTTCCTCGCTGCGCCGGTGGAGGCTGTGGAGAGTCCCGGTGGCGCCACGGGCGACGATACGGTGGTGGTGGTGTACGGCGGCATGGTGCGGGCGTGGCCCTTGGGAGCGGATGAGGATCCTTCCGTGTGGATCGACTTCGGCCCAGGAGAGGTGCTCACGAGCGAACCGGTGGGTCAGGCTTCGGACAGGCCGCTGCCGGGGCCTCTCCCACCCCCGACTGAGCCCGTACTCGCGCCGTCGCTCGGAATGCCGCCCGAGGAGCGATCCGCGGTCCTCCAGGCATTGTCCCGGCCGCCGCCCGCGAGCGCCCTTATCGCGGGACCAGGTCCCCGCCGACGGGTCGGTGCCTGGATCTCCACGGTGTCGAGGAAGAGCTTCTCGCCGAACTTCCGGCTCGTGTCCCTGCTCCTGCTCTGTTTCCTCATCTGCCTCCTGGTCCGGTCACCCGCGTTCGACATTCTTCTTGTGATCCTGCTCGCAGCGTTGTTGTTTCTGGTTGGCCTCCGGCCTCGCGGCGCGACAGGCACGTCGGTTGCGGTCGCACCGGGGTTCGGCACGGCGCCCGCTCCTGGCCTCATGGTGCGACTGCGCGTGGCGTGGTCCCGCCTGCTCGCGCGCACGGCGCTGTATCGCGTCTTCGGCTGGCGTCACACCCGATACTTTCGGCAGTTCGTGCAGGCACTGGAGAAGGGGGACTGGCGCGAAGGCCTGCGCCGCGCGGTTCCTCTGGGCGCGCTCGATGCGTGGAAGAACGCCCTGGCGTCTCCCGCCTGGCGACTCCCGCGGCCGCGGGAGACTCTCGGCATCGATCTTGCCGGTGGTCGAAACAGCCCCCGAGCCATCGTCGTCGCGGGTTCCTTCTACGCCGATCTGCACGCGCTTTACCGGGCGACATTCGAGCGTCTGGTCGCCGAGGGCCGGATCGAGGAGGCTGCCTTTGTGCTCGCGGACCTCCTGCGCGCGAGCACGGAGGCCGTCGGCTTCCTCGAACGCCACGGGAGGCTCACGACCGCGGCCCAGCTCGCCGAGGCACGCGAGTTGCCGCCGGGCCTGGTGGTCCGTCAATGGTTCCTCGCCGGGGACGTCGGCAGGGCGGTCCGCATCGCCCGAGATCGCGGTGCCTTCTTCGACGCCGTTCGCCGGACCGAACGCACGGAACCCGAGGTTTCCCGCGCCCTCCGCCTGCAGTGGGCCGACGCCCTTGCCGACGGCGGGGACTTCGCGGGCGCGGCCCGGACCGCGTGGACCGTACCCGAAGCCGTGCCGCTCGTTCGCGGCTGGGTCGAGCGCGGGCTGACGGTCGGGGAAGGTGACGTGGCGGCGCTGCTCGCGATGCGCGCGCTGCAGAACGCCCAGGACGGGAAGCTGGACCTCCGTGCCGAGCAGGAACGGCTTGAGGTGCGTTTGTTCCTGGACACGCCCCCTTCGCACGCCAACGGATTCGGGTTCGTCCGGGCGCTATACGCGATGGGAATGAGCCCCGGCGTCCGACCGCTTGCACGATGGGCGCTGCGGCGCGCGTTGCAGCTCGAACCGGCCTCCCAGTCCGGTTCCGTTGCGCAGCTTGCGCGGCTCGCCCGCAGCGCCGACGACGCCGCACTGGCCGCCGATCTGCCGCGTCGTTCTCCGCCGGTCGAATCGTTCCCGGAGCGACGTGCACCGTTGGATCTGGCCCTTGCCGGGACTGGCCCCACACCCATCTACGACGTGGTGCTCTTCGGCAGCGGAAGGAGCGTCCTCGCGCTCGGAGAGGCGGGCATCGCGCTCCTCGACGCCCGGGGACGGTTGCTGCGACGCGTCGACGAACCGGCCCACCGGCTGGTCCGGTCCGATCACGGCGATCGGGTCCTGCTTCTTGCCCGGCGAGGGGCAAGCCACCGCGTCTGCCGGGTTGAGCTGGCCACCGGCCGGATCCGTGATCTGGGCGACGTGCAGGTCCACACCTTCGCCTCGTCCTATGACGGCCGCCATCTGTTCGTGGGTGAAGGCGACCGGTTGCTGGCGCTCGTGGCGGATGAGGACCGGCTGCGCGTCGCCTGGTCTACCGGACTTGAGGAGAAGCGTGTCGCGGTGGTCGGTCGCGCGCCGGACCGGCTTTCGGTGGTCGTGGCCTCCGACGACTTCGAGCTGTGGACCTTCAGCCTGCCGGGGCTCGTCCTTCGCCGACGAGAGGCCGTGACAGTGCCGGGCATTACCTCTGGTGACGGAAGGAGCCGAGGCGTCGTGATGCCGGTCGCGATCGCCGCGGACGGAGTGCCGCTCATCTTGGTCTGCAAGGGCTCCGCGGGCGAGGCGGCCGTGTTTCGCGGGGGACCCGGACTCGCATCGCGGTGGTCGCCGGCCGACCCCGCGAGCAACGATTTGCCGACCGTTTTCGCTGCCGGCGTCAGCGGTGATGTCGTGTGGTTGGCCGGGCACCAGCCGCTGTCCGGCGTCCTGGAGTTGCGCCTCTTCCAGGAGGGGGAGATGCGCGCTCGGCTCCGGTTGCCCCACTCCCGCACCGCGTCGGTGAGCGTGGCGCACGAACGCGTCGCCGTCGCCGACGACCAGGGACGCTTCGCCGTACTGGATCTCGACACCGGCGCCCTGTGGGGACATTCCGGCGCCGTCGACGGCGAAGGCGGGACCGTCTGAAGACCCGCGGGCTCGGGCGTGACGGCGCGAATCCCGGGTCGCGCGTCACGGGCCCCGTCCGCATGGTCAAGGCCACCGCGGTCGACCATGCCTCGCCGTGCGCCGTCAGGCCGGTCCAGTCCTCTTGCCGCTCTTCCCGCTCTCTCCGCCACGATCCGCCGGAGGACGCTCCGGCCCGGTCCGGCACGCGTCGAGGGCCGACAGGAGGCGGGGGCGTGCGGCGGGGGAGACGGGGCGTTCCGCGAGCAGGGAGCGGATCACGCCCAGGAGGCGCCGGATGCGCCTGTAGGGCGTGTCGGGAGGGCGCCGTGCGGAGCCGGCCAGCAGGTCGTCGAGACTCCCGCCGCGCGCGACGTACGGCGCGACCAGCGCCGCGATCTCGGCGACGGTCGCGGCCGGAACCCGCTCGGCCGCCGCCCACGTCCCGACCTGGGCCAACGCGGCGGGATTCTCCTCGAGCGGCCACAGCGCTTCCCACTTGTTGAGCGAGAGCTCGGGCAGCGCATCCGCCGGCACGTTCTGGGCGGCGAGCCCCACGAGGAGATACGCGTGAATCGACTTGTAGAGGAAGCTGCTCTCCAGGCCCACGCGCGGATCCCGCGCGATCGTCTGGATCGTGTCCCGCTGCCACTGCAGTCCGCCGTTGCGGAACGACGCGCGATTGCCGCGGTAGACCTCCCGGAAGAGGTACTCTCCCACCTCCAGCGCGAACCGCAGTCCGTGACGACGGACACATTGGGCGATGAAGCGGACGGCTGCATCGACGACCTCGTCGGAGGCGCCCGGTTCTTCCGTCGGCTCGGGCCCGGACGCGCCGGGTGCCGCGAGGTCCGACGCCGGGGACTCCGGCGCCGCCAGGAGCGACGGTGGCGGTGCGATGCCGCTCGCGACGGCGGTTCGCAGCCGCCTGATTTCTTCCGACAGGCCTGCCCGCAGCCGCGGCGCCAGCGTCGCGGCGTGCAGCCACCGCGAGACCACCAGCGCCAGCCGAAGCGGGACGAGATCGGCCCCCGCCAACGGATGGTGCGGGCGGGGTTTTCCGGGGCGCGGCGAGGCCGCGACGGGGCGAACGGCGGCGACGAGATCCTCGAGCCTCCCGCCCTCGTCGAGCCGTCGTCGCCATTCGACCGCGAGCGCGTCCAGCCGTTTCGTGGAGAGATGGTGTCGGGCCCGGAGGGCGAGAACCTCCCGGGCCGCGTCGGGGTGCAGCGCGAGCGGGCGCAGCGCCTCGAAGTCCGACATCGGCAGGTCGACGTCGAGGCCCGCGGCGCCGAGGTACTTGCGTGCGATGTAGGCGCGGATCCAGGCGGACAGCCTGAGGCGGCCGATGCCGGAGCGCGCGGCGATGCGCGCCAGTGCATCCGGTTTGCGGCGGTACCTGCTCTCCACGGCCCGCAGGTCCCCGCGATACACCCGTTCGAAAAGGAATTCTCCGACTTCCCAGGCGATCCCCGCCGCGTGTTCGGCCTTGCGCCGGCGGATGAAGCGGCACGCGTCGTCGATGAGGCGCTGCAGCTCCGCCGCGGTCGGTGGGGGCGCTGCGCCGCCGTGCGGCTGCGCGACGGGACCGGGCGAGGCGGGCAGCGGGGCCGGGGCGGGCGGTGCGGGCGGGGCGGGCGAAGGCGCGAGTGTGGGCGGTGCGGACGGGGCGGGAAGCGGCGCGGGTGTGAGCGGGGCGGGCGGAGCGGGGGAGGGCGCCGGGGTGGGCGGAGCGGACGCGAACGGGGTCGGTGCTGGCAGGAATGGTGCGAGCGGCCGCGGGGCCGGGCGCGGGTTTCGTGAGCGGCCGGGTTTGCGGCGTTTGGGCACGAGGCGGATGTTATGACGGCGGTGCGTGCTGTCGCAACGTGCAACAGGCAACAGGCAACCGGCAACAGGCAACGGGCAACGGGCGACGGGCAACAGGCGACAGGCGACAGGCAACGGGCAAGCGGCAATGATCAGTGCGTGTTGGCGGGTGTCGAGGGCTGCGCGGGGCGGGGGCGGGAGTGTTGCGGCGGTGTTTACGACGACGGCAGCTAGTCGGGGGGGAAGTAGCGGATCACGGCGGGGCGGCCGGCGGCGTCGGTGCCGGCGGCGATGACCTCTTCGCGGAAGGCGTCGATCGACTGGTAGTCGGCGATGGTGAAGACGAGATCGCCGACCACGATGCGCCAGGGCATGGTGTCGAGGGGCACGACGCCGTCCGGCTCGAAGCGGCCGGCGATCTGCCGCCCGTCGGGGTATTCCAGGACGCCCCAGGGCCGTCCGTCGAAGCCCGGCCCCAGGAGGCGGAACGACTGTGCCGGATCGGCCTCGTCGGGGTAGGAGGAGAGGGTCCAGGAGTCGAGGTCGATCCGTCCGGTGCGGTAGCGGCCTGCGCCGTCGGGGATGAGCACGAGGAACGTCCCGTCCGCGAGGGCGGTCCAGCCGTGCTCCGGGCTGGTGGGCGAGGGACGGAATCCCACTTCGAGGAACGCGACGTCCGTGGTCCGGACGTCGGTCCCGTCGGCGTTCATGCAGAAGTGCCGCAGCCCGCCGCTCGACCCGCCGCACCATTCGCCGTTGGCGCGGCGCAGGTTCACGCCCTGATCGGCGGGAGCGGGCGGCACGAGCTCGACGGTGCCGTCGGCCCGAGCGAAGTACAGAGCGTCGGAGCCGGCGGCGAGGACGCCGCCCGTTTCGCCGAAGCCCCGGCCGACCGGGAGCGGGTTCCCGCCGTAGCTGAAGGGCGCGGTTTGCAGCGGGATCACCCGGGTCTCCAGCTCGGACTGGAGCTCGACGAACTGCTGGACCAGGCCGGGATCGTCCGGGAGGTTGGCGAGGCCGACGCGCCACAGTCCGATCGCTGCGGCGTCCGGCCCCACGAGGTAGGCGCCGCCGTTGCCTTCGAGGGGTCGCATCACTTCCACCCGACCCGGCGCCAGGATGGCTTCGAGCGAGACTCCGCCGCCATCGCGCAGCTTGGCGGTGTAGCGGTAGGCAAAGGACGTCGGGATTCGCCCTGTGGTGCCGCTCCAGGACTCCAGGGAGGTGAACATCATGCGACCGATTCCCGGCACCCGGCCGACGGCGTGGAGCCAGGTATCGGGCATCGTCCCGTCGAGGGCGCCGCCCCGGACCTGGTCGGCGAGCGCGTCGAGGTCCCTGACCAGCAGTGCGCACGACCGCTCCGGATCGGGCACCACGGCGGCCGCCGGCGCACCGCCGACGGTCCAGGTGGACGGGTCGATGGGTTCGTCGGTGGGCGGGAAGCAGAGGCGGAAGTCGGCTCCGAGCCAGGTTCCGGAGACGCCGAGGGCCGGTGCGAGGGGCACGGTCACGGGCGCGTCGAGGAGTGCGGCGGTGAACGCGCGAACGGTCCCGGGGGTGCTTGCGACTCCGCCCGAGAGCTGGGTGGCGGGTTCCCAGGTGAACGCGAGGATCCGGTCCCGGTCCGTGACGGCGCCGGCGAGGTACTGTCCTTCGGGCAGGTCCACGCGGGCCACGCGTTGGCGCCGGACGCCCGTCGCGTCGACGACGAGCCGGTCGACGTTGCCGTCGGGGGTGGAGACGACGAGTCGCTGACCGGCGGGGTCCACTTCCTGGGCGCGGGTGCCCGTGACCGCTCCCAGGAGGCGGGGAGCGCGGAGCATATCCCCCGCGAGGACGGTGTGCCAGACGCGGCCGAAGTAGTCGAGGAGGGCGAAGCTCCGATCGGCGGGCGTGGGTCCCGGGCCCGGGACCATGAACTCCGGCCGGGTGACGTCCTCGAACGACTGCCAGAACCGGTCGCCGGGCACGGCCCAGCCACCGAACGGCGGGAAGGCGAGCGCCGGAGCCCCGGGCGCGGCCTCCAGGTCGTCCACGACGATGCGTTGCGGCCCCGGCAAGCCGTTGGCGGTGAGGAGCTGGAGTCGCCCGTCGTCGCCCGGGAAGGCCGTCCAGAGGTTGCTCCAGAAGAGCGGCGAGTGCGGCGACACCGTCATGGCGAGCGTATCGGGGAGCCAGACCACTCCTTCCGTGGTGACCGCGACGGTGCTGCGCGAGCGCCAGAGCCGGCCGCCCACGGTGCGCACGTCCCCCGGGCAGGTGGCGCCCACGTGGTAGTACCCGCCGCTGGGTACGACGCCCGGGGTTTCGGCGAGGCGGGTGCCGTCCCAGGTGAAGCAGCGCGGCGCACGGTTTCCGACCGTCGCCGGCAGCAGGTCGAAGGGTGAGTCCTTGAGCTCGAGCATGACGGTGCGCGGGCCGCCGTCTCCCGGATCCACGAGCAGGAGCTCCGCGAGTGCGATTTCGTCCAGCACGAAAGGGGTTCCGTCGGCGATCGCGACGGGCGTCAGAGGGGCGGCCGGGACGACGGGCTCCAAGTGTTCCGGGGCCTGTTCGAGGGCCACGGTGAAGGGGTCGTAGAGGTCGGACACCGGTCCGATGCCTTCGAGGTAGTAGCTGATGGAGCCGGAGGCCCACGGATCGTCCGGGTAGGTGTGCTCGATGCCCCACAGCGTCCGGGGCCCCACGTTGGTCCGGAAGCCCTCGGTACGCCCGGTGACCTCGTGGTGGATCCTCGTGCCGCCTGCGCGGTTGCGAGTTTCCCACTTCATCCCGAGGCGGACCGTGGTCGGAACGGCCAGCACCAGGTAGGGGTTCGGGAAGGCGCGTTCGACGCGTTGGACGAACACGCCTTCGGCGCGCTCCTGCAGGTGGTGGAGCCTGTTGCGCCAGCCGATGCCGTCGGCGAGCGGCACCTGGTTCTCGACGGCGAGGCTGCCCGTGCGGGTTCCGGAGGCGAGGCGAACGAGCGGCTCCGCGTTGGCCGGTCCGGTTCCCTCGGAGAGGATGCCGAGTCCCGGCGTACCGGAGTCGCCGCAGCCGGCCGGTGCGACGAGCAGGAGGAGCGCGAGGGCGGGACACGGGTGCAGGCGCGTGACTTTCTCCGTCATCGGTCTGGGCTCTCCTTGTTTACGGATCGGCGGCGCAGCGGAAGCCGACGAAGTCGTGGGGTGACTCGCCGTCCATGCCGAATCGGTCCGGGGCGCGGACGTAGTCGGGGGCGTTGCGCCAGGACCCGCCGCGGAGGGTGCGGGCGCTACCGGTGGCCGGTCCCGTCGGGTCGGCGCAGCCTGCCGCGCAGTCGGCGTAGCCCGCGATGTCGTAGTAGTCCCCGACCCATTCCCAGACGTTTCCGACCATGTCGTGATTGCCGTAGGGGCCGTCGCCGGCGGGGCGCGTGCCGGTGCGATCGGTGTCCCCGACGCAGCGCTCGAAATTCGCGAGGTCGCACGTCGGGGTCTCGTCGCCCCACGGATGCGAGCGTTCGTCCTCCGGGCCGCATCCGGCCGGAGCGACCAGCTCGCAGCCGCCGCGTGCGGCTTTTTCCCATTCCGCCTCGGTCGGCAGCCGTTTTCCGAGCGAGGCGCAGAACGCGGATGCGGAGCCCCAATCCACGTACACGACGGGGTAGTCGTCGTAGGCGGCGGAGGTGTAGTAGTCCCGCCGGGTCCAAGACGCCCGGGACAGCGGCCCCGGGCACGAGCCTTCGTCGTCGCACGCGCGGTACGCCGCGTTGGTCACCTCGACCAGGTCGATGCAGAACGCGGACACGAGGACTTCGTGTTCGGGAAGCTCGTCCGTCTGTCCCTCGCCCGGGTCGCTCCCCATCCGGAAAGGCCCTGCCGGGACCAGGGTCATGCCCGCCGGGCACGGGTTCTCCGCGTCCGGCGCATCCTCCCCATCGGGCGCATCCGTTTCATCCGGAGAATCGGGTGTCGCTTCGGTCGCGACGTCTGTCGAGTCCGCGTCGGGTTCGCCGCCGTCCGCGGCGACGTCCCCGCCGCAGGAAGTCGTCCAGCCGATCAGAAGAAGCGCCGCGAACCACCGCACGGTGTCCCCCATCATGGGCGGAACCGTACCTCAAACGGGCCGCGGGAGCGAGACTTCGACAGGGGGCGCATCGCGCGGCAGGCAGGCTCCGCTCGTGAGGGCGTCTTCGCGTTCGGCCGGCTCGGTCTTTTTGTGGGCGCAGGCGTCGAGGTGGGTGTGTGAGGCGTTGTCGCGAGCTGGGGGCTACGAGCCGGATTCGATGGGCATCGTGGCGGCCAGCGAATCGGTCGATTCGACCGGTGTGGGCGGGCCCGGCAGGTATCGTTGCCACCACGCGCGTGCGGCTTCGTCGGACCAGGTTTCGCCGAGCGTGACGGCGGCGAGGTCGGCGGCGAGCGCCTGCGCGGTGGCGGGCCGATTTTCCGGTTTCTTGGCGAGGCAGCGCAGGACGACGTCCTCGAGGGCCGGCGGCACGGGGGCGAAGCGCGAGGGCGGCGTCGGGGTTTCGGCGACGTGGGCGAGGATCTGTTTCATGGCGGTGTCGCCGGCGAAGACGGTTCGTCCGGCGAGCAGCCAGTAGGCGACGCATCCCAGGGCGTAGATGTCGGCGCGGCGATCGACGTCGCCCTCGCCGGACGCGAGCTCCGGGGCGAGGTAGGTCGGGGTGCCCGAGATCTGTCCTTCCTGGGTCAGGCGCGGGTCGGCGGCGGGCCCGGTGACGGTGTGTTTGACGAGGCCGAAGTCGAGGACCTTGACGAAGTCGACGTCGAGCCCGTGGCGGCAGAGGTAGATGTTGGCGGGTTTGATATCGCGGTGCACGAGGCCGCGTTCGTGTGCCTCGGCCAGCGAGTGGCACGCCTGGAGGAGGATCTGGACGGCGCGTGGGGGCGGCAGTGCTCCGAAGCGCTCGACGAGGGCCTGCAGGTCGATGCCGTCGAGGAGCTCCATGACGTAGTAGAAGGAGTCGTCGGCGGCGCGGCCGAAGTCGTAGAGGGTGATGGTGTGTTCGGAGCGCAGCAGGGCGGTGGCGCGGGCTTCCTGTTCGAAGCGGCGGACGGCGGTCGTCCGCTCTTCCGGCGCGCCGCCGAGGGCGTCGCCGCGGATGAGCTTGATGGCGGCGGGGCGGGCGAGGGAGGCGTGCTCGGCCCTCCAGACCTCGCCCATCCCACCTTCGCCGAGGCGTTGCACGAGGCGGTAGCTCCCGAGCTGCTCGGCCTGTTCCAGGCGTCGGCCCAGGCCGTGGACGACGTGGGCGACGGCCCAGGCGAAGACGACGGAGAAGGCGGTGGGCAGGAGGAGCATCGCGGTGACCGCGGGTGACGGTGCGGGGGCGCCTGCGGCGACGGTGACGGAGAGGGCGATGGGGTCCCAGGCGGCGGCGGCGGCGGCGGCCAGCAGGGCGCGCCGCGGGGTGGCGGGGACGACGGCGGCGAAGAGCATGATGAACGCGGCGGCGTGGGACCAGCCGGTGTAGATCCAGACGCCGTCCCAGGCGTGGAGGTGGTGGACGAAGCTGAGCGCCGCGGCGACGAGGGACTGGTAGACCATGCCGCGGTCGAGCAGCCGCTGCCGGTCGCGGAGGGGGCGGCGGGTGCGGGCGAAGACGGCGAGGGAGAGGAGGAGAGCGCCGGCGACGAGGATGGGCGGGAGGAAGCGCAGTGGGGAGCCTGGGTAGTACAGGTCCACGCGTGCCTGCCATTGGTCGCGGACGGTGGTGGCGTACAGGAGGATGAAGGCGAGGCAGGTTCCGGCGCAGATCAGGGCGGCCCAGCCCAGGCGGCGGACGGCGGCGTCGAGGAGGGTGGTCGGCACGGGTCCGCCCTCGAGCCAGCGGCCGTGGGAGGGCGTGGTCGAGGCGCAGCGTGCGATGCAACCTCCGGTTTTCGGCGTATGTCCGGGTTCGTTGCAGCGCACGGTCCGGCAGCGTAGAGCGATGGGGGGATCCGCCGCAAGCCGTGGCGGGCCTGCGACAGGGCATCGCGGAAGTCGCGCCGGCGGTGCCCGGGTTGCCGGGCCGGGGTCACGCGGGAGCGGATTTCGCGCAGGGGCGCAGGGGTGCAGGGAGCGCAGAGGGGCGGAAACGGGGGGGCCGACTGGGTACCGGCGAGTTGACGGCTGTCTGGGCGGGGATGGACGGGGCTTGTGGTGACAAGCGGGGAGCGTCAAGGAGCGCGGTCATCGACGTCATGGGTGTGGCCTGCTATTGTCCAGGTCGGCGGGGTCCGTGATGAGCGAGCGAGCCAAGACTCCGGTTCCGATCGAGCTGCCCGCGTTCGATCCGAATCCGTCCGCGGCGCACGAACCTACCAAGGACGTCGATTTCGCGGTGCCGGTGGGCGCCATCGAGCCGATCAAGGCCGCGCTCGTGCGGCGCGGCATCGTGGCGCGTCCGCTCTCCAGCGGAGGTCTTGCGGTGCGCGAGGGCGACATCCGCGTGGGCTTCATCGACCGTCGCGAGGGCGGGCCGGCGGAGCTCTTCGAGGAAGCAATTGCCGACGCCGGTCGCCGGGGTCTGCTGGCCGCGGCCGGCGCCGGGGGTGTTCCGGTGGTTGCCGCGGACTACCTGGTGGCGCTCAAGGTTGTCACGGGCGAGGACAAGGACGAGACAGACGTGGTCAAGCTGCTGCGCCGGCTTCCCGCGATCGGTTTGTCCCGCACGCGCGGGATCATCCTGCGTCACGGTGGCACGGGCAGCGCGAAGCGGTTGGACGCCCTGGCGCGCCGGGCCGGGCGACCCGACGCGCGACCCGAATACCGGAGCGGGGGAGAGTGAGGGGCCCTTCACTTCGCTGTGCCGCAGGAAGCGGGAAGGGGGCGAATGGCATGATGCGCAGCTTGTGGTTCGCCGGGGTGCTCGTGCCTTCGACGATGCTCGCGGCGTCCGGGTGCCGACCGGCGTCCGAGTGCACCGGCTCGTCGGATTGCCCGACCGGCCAGGTCTGCTACTACGGGGGCTGCGTGGCACCGTCCGCCGACGGTGGTGACGTCGACGGGGAGACCGACGTGGCTGCGGATGACGGTGTCCGCCCCGATGTCGTCGGGGACGATGGGGGCGGGGGCGAGGACGCGCGCGAGGACGGCGGCGAATCTGCCGTGGAGGGCGTCCCGTCGGAGGGGACCGAGGAGGACGACGGCGACGGACCGGGGGACGCGGTCGAGGACGACGCGACGGACGTGCCGCCGGAGATCGGGGAGGTTGTCGACGTCGTGGACCTTGGGGACTGGACGGCGGAGGCGCTGCCGGCGTGTGACGGTGCGTGGCTCGGCGGGCATTGCTGGTACGCCGGCGTGGCGGACCAGAGCTGCGACGCCGCGTGTGCGACGCACGGGGGCTGCGATCTGGCCGGCACGCGCGACTACGCCGGCTCCGGGGGAACCGACGCCCAGTGCGTGGCGGTTCTCGCGGCCCTCGGCTTCGGCTCCTACCCGCACCAGGACTGGAGCAACAACGATCTGGGCTGCCACTTTGCCTGGGGCTCGTGGACCTACTGGTCGACCGCGGCGCCCACCACCTGTGCTGCGGCCGCTCCTGGCGGCGCCGCGGCGGTCCGGATGTGCGCCTGCACCGAGTAGGGCTGTCCGGCGGCACCCCCGCCGGAATTACCGTCCGTGGGAATCCCGGCTTGGGTGTGCTCAGGGGCAGCGAGCGGCATACATGAGGCGGCTGTCGCCGGAGCCGTCGAGCGAGTAGAGGAGGTGCGCGCGACCGATCCCGTCGGTGCGGATGACGGGCTCATTGGACGTCGAGCTTGCGTCCACGTCATCGATGCGCCAGCCGCCCGACCCTCTCACCGCGTAGAACGTCCGCCCGTCCGCGGCGAAGACGACGTGCGGCCGACCGGTCCCATCGACGGCGAGGGCATGGGTTCCGCGGCGGGTGGGGTCCAGGTCCTCCACGGCCCAGCTCCCGCCGGCGTTGGTCGCGTAGCGCATGCCGGAGTCGATGTAGGCGAGGTGGACGGTGCCCGAGGAATCGACCTTCACGTCGCTGGGGCCGCCGCGCATGCAGTCCGCGAGGTCGGCGACGTTGGTCCGGAGCCAGTCGCCGGACGCGTTGGTCTGGTAGACGAGGGTTTCGGTGTAGCCGCGCGGGAGGTCGCAGACGCCCTCGAGGCAGGCGGCGTGGACGTGTCCGTCCGGGTCGATGTCGAAGCTGCAGTCGCCGCCCAGGTAGCCGAGCGATTCGGAGGTCCACAATCCGTCGACGTCGGTGAGGTGTCGCCACCCGGATTCGGCGTAGAAGTAGTGGGGGCGTCCGTCGGCGCCGAGGAACCGCACGTCGGTGGCGCCCGCGAGCGGGGGCCAGGAGAAGAGCCACGTTCCGGAGGCGTTGGTGGCGTAGCGGGGCGGTCCGCCCTCCGTGGAGATCGGGAAGTAGCCGGCGTGGACACGATCGGCCGTATCGGTGTCGGCCCAGAAGTTCGCGCCCCACTGGTCGACCGTGTCGATGATCTGCTTGGCCCAGGCGCCGTCGGAGCGGACGGCGTGGACGACGCGGTACGATCCGTCCCAGTCGAGCGTGTCGCCCGAGTACAGGACGTGAGGCAGGCCGGACGAATCGACGGCGAGGGCGTTGCGGTGGACGCGGTACGGCCTGGCCACTTCCTCGGGCGCGACGGGGGTGCAGGCCGGGGTCCCGCAGGTGCCGCCGTCGCAGATGCCGGTGGTGCACGTGCCGCAGGGCGACCCGCAGCGGGTGTCGAGGCCGCAGGTTCGTGCGGCGCAGTCCGGCGCGCAGCACGTGCCCGTGGCGCAGACTTCGCGAGCTCCGCAGCACGTTCCGAAGCAGTCCACGTCGTCGCAGGTGCATGAGCCGTCGGTGCAGGTCGAGCCCGCGGCGCACCAGCCGGTCATGCAGGTGCCGCCGCAGTCGTCGGTGGCGCCGCAGATGCGTCCGTCGTCGCAGACGGGGACGCACGGTCCGTCCTCGCCGTCGTCCGTGGTCGCGTCGGGGGCGGCGTCGGCGTCGCCGTCCGCTCCTGGGGCGTCCGTCTCTCCGTCGTCCGCGTCGATTTCCGCGCGGCCGTCATCGGCGACCGTGCCGTCGTCCTGCGGGGAGCTCGTCCCGTCGTCGCCGCAATTGCCGGCGCAGAACGCGAGGGCGGCGAGTGCGAACCATGTCCAGGGCTCACGCATGGTGTTCCTCACCTGAACGATAGCATTTCTTCCGCGGATTTCGCGCAGCGGCGCAGGGGAGCAGAGGCGCAGCGGGGCAGGTGAGTCTGGGGGGGTACGACCCAGGTGGCGTCGCCGGTCCGGACCGGGTACGCTTGGGGTGTGAGGTGGCGCCGTGCATTGGTGGGCGCGGAGGAGGAGGGAGCCATGGGGAGTGCGAGGTATCGTGCGGCGTCCTCGATGGGTCTGTCGTTGCTCGCGGTGGTCCTGGTGCTGTCGGCCGGGGGGGTTGTGCGGGCCCAGGGCATCGACGACACGGGCTGTCGCGTGGACGCCGACGGCACGCTTGTTTGCGTGGTTGACGTCATCGGCCAGGCGCGAGTGATGCCGCAGGTCGTCATGAACCGCGAGCCGCTCGGGGAGGACCTGGCCGAGCTGCGCGCGTCGTTCCTGGACGAGATCGAGACGAGCGTTCGCGACGCTCCGTTCTGAGCGACGGTCGTCCCCTGTCGCGGAGCCGGGTGCCCGTCGGCGAACACGGTGATCAGCGAATCACGCCGCCGCCCTCGATTGGGACCTCCGAGCCGCCGGAACGGAGGTGTTCGATGTATCCGAGCTCGTTGAGGGCGGTCGGGTGTCCGGGTTCCAGCTCCAGGACGCGGCGGAACGCCTGTTCCGCCTCGTCCAGCATTCCGCGCTCGATCTGGCTCATGCCGATTCCGCGGAGGGCCCGGCTCGCCCACTGGGTCGGGGTCATCAGCGGCGGGCCGGCCGGCGGGGTGGAGCCCGACTCGATAGCCCTCTCCTCCATGGAGACCAGCAGCTCCGCTTCCTCGAGGGCCTGCTGGAACAGGTCGAGCGATTCGGTCCAGTCCTGCTGGAGCTGCCGGACGTGGCCGAGCTCGCAGAGGTACATGATGTCGCCGGGCATGAGGTCGAGCGCGCGCCGGAGCTGTGCTTCGGAGCCGCTGACGTTGCCGAGCTCGAGGAGGCAGACGGACTTCAGGTACAGGGCATCGGGCCAATCCGGGCCGAGGACGACCGAGTCCCGCTGCGTTTCCGCCGCCGCCAGCAGTCCCTGAATCATGCCCATGCCCTGATCGCGGGAGCAGACCACGCTCAGGGCCGGGGCGGAGTACTGCTGTTCGAACGCGAGGATCAGCGGATCGAGGTAGTCCTTCATGGCTTCTTCGTAGCGCTGCCGTTCGATGAGCTCCATGGCGATGGCCAGCGCCTGGCGGTCGGTCTGGCTGCCGCCGCTATCGACGAGGACGAGGTGGGAGTCGGCCGGCGTTTCGCCCGGGGAGGTGGTGGTGCGGGCGCCGGCGTGCGGTCCGCAATGGAGGGTCGCCAGGCCACCCAGCCATGCGACGAGGATCCAGGTCCACGGGTAGTTCTTCATGCCGGACCTCCACGCGGGGCGTCGCCCCGGCGGCAGCGTGACGGGCTTGGGCCCGATGCGCCTTCGGCCCGAGCGCCGGCCCGTTCTGCGAGCACCGGGGGAACCGTATCATCCGGTGCGGGTGGGGGCAACGGGCGACCGAGGTCCGGGGCAACGTGGACGGCGGCACCCGATTGGGGGTAGCGTGTTTGCGCCGTCGCCGGCCGTGCCGGTGCGGGAAGGGGAGGACGCGATGCTGCAGCAGCGGGTGAAGATCGTCGGCACGCTGGGCCCGGCCAGCTCTTCGGCCGAGGTGATCGGCGCGTTGATCCGTGCCGGCCTGGACGTCGTGCGCCTGAACTTCTCGCACGGCTCGCACGAGGACCACCGCCGGGTGTACGACATCGTGCGTGCGCAGGCCGAGGCGGCGCGCCAGCATGTGGCGGTGCTGGCCGACCTCTGCGGTCCCAAGATCCGCGTCGGGGTCATGGAGGGCGGCGGCGTGGAGCTGGTGGCCGGCCGGGCGCTGACGATCACGACCGAGGCGGTTGTGGGCACCGCGTCCCGGGTTTCGACGTCCTACACCGACTTGCCCAAGGATGCGAAGCCGGGCGCCCCCATCCTGCTGGACGACGGGCTGCTGGAGCTGGTCGTGCGGGACGTTGCGGCCGGGGAGGTCCGTTGCGAGGTGGTCGTCGGCGGGGTGCTCAAGAACAACAAGGGTTTCAACCTGCCGGGCACGCCGCTGTCGACGCCGGCGCTGACCGAGAAGGACCGCAAGGACCTGGCGTTCGCGCGCGAGCTGGGGGTCGACTACTTCGCTCTCTCGTTCGTGCAGCGTCCGGAGGACGTCGTGGAGGCCAAGGCGCTGGCCGGCGACATCCCGGTGATCGCGAAGATCGAGAAGCCGGACGCCGTGGCGCGGCTCGAGGAGATCCTCGCGGTGGCCGACGGCGTGATGGTCGCGCGCGGCGACCTGGGAGTCGAGGCCGGGGCGGAGAAGGTGCCGTTGATCCAGAAGCGGATGATCCGGATGGCCGCGGAACGCGGACTACCGGTGATCGTCGCCACCCAGATGCTGGACTCGATGATCCAGAACCCGCGGCCGACGCGCGCGGAGGTATCGGACGTGGCCAACGCGGTTCTCGACGGCGCCGACGCGGTGATGCTCTCCGGCGAGACGGCGAGCGGCCGTTATCCCGTCGAGGCGGTGCGCACGATGGCGTGCGTGATCGAGGAGGTGGAGAAGAGCGCGCTGTTCGAGAGCGGGACGCGGCTGGTGCGGCCCAAGGAGCACAGTTTCTCGAACGCCATCGCGCACGCCGCCGTCACGGCCTCCGAGGACCTCGGGCTCAAGGCGCTGGCGGTGTACTCCGAGACGGGGCATTCGGCGGCGCTGGTTAGCGCCTGCCGTCCCCGCGCGTGGATTGCGGCGTTCTCGCGGCACCCCGCGGTGCTCCGCCGTCTGGCGCTGCGCTGGGGTGTGATGCCGATTCGCGCGGACTGGGTCCAGGGGGTCTCGGGGGTGGTCGAGCAGGCGGAGCGCGAGCTGCTGGCGAGGGGCTGGGTCCGGGCGGGGGACGACATCGCGGTGACGTTCGGGATGCAGGACATGAGCGGTCCCGGGCGCACCGACGTCCTCAAGCTCTGGCGTGTCCGCGGTTGAAGGCTGGATTGGGGGCCGGGAGGCCCGGGCGGGAGCGGCGCGGCGGCCGGACGTCCCGTGGCCGGCGTGGTATGCTGGCTCTTTCCCCGGCAGGCTGTGGCGGATGGGGCGAGCGGAAGGGGCCGGGGCGGAGGAGACGAGGTGCGGACCGGCGTGGCGATCGCGGCGGCGCTGTTCCTCGCCGCTTGCGGCCCGCAAGGTGCCGGCGGCGACGCCGGTCCCGAGGCCGACGGCGGCGACGCGATGGACGCGGCGGACACGGGCCCGGAGCCGTGCGCGGCCGAAGGTGCGCTCGAGTGCACTGCGGACGGCTACGCGATCCGCTCCTGCGCCGGCGGCGTCTGGACCATCTCGAGCGACTGCATGCGCGAGGCCGGACGGCTCTGCGAGGACGCGGCGTGCGTGGAGCCGTGGCTCTACGGTACGCCGGAGTGGGACACGTGCGCGGATGAGCCTCGCGCGACGGCCGAGTCCCTGGCGGAGAAGGCCGCGAGGTACGACGCGCTTGCGACGCGCCTCCACATCCACCCGTTGCTGCGCGGGCTTGCGCCGGTACACCTTCCGAGCGGTGTGACGGAGGCGACCGCCACTTTCGCGGACGTCGACGGCTGGCGCAGCGGCGAGAACGACGGCTTGTGGAGCGCGCTGTATCTTGCCGCCCAGGCGTACCGCTACGCCGTGACGCGCGACGCCGAGTCGCTTGCGACGATCCGGGAGCTGATGGACGGCGAGGCGGCGCGCATGCGCATCACCGGCGTGTCCGGGGTGTTCACGCGGCAGATGATCCCGCCCGGCGTGGCCGGTCTGTCGTGCCCGTCCGATCCGTCGAGCTACGTGCCCGACGTGGAGAAGGACGACAACAAGTGGGTGCAGATCCGGGGCGACGGCTGCGTCTGGGTCGTGGATGGTACGACCATGGCGTGGGCGGCGACGACGCACTGCGGCCTCGACGAGTTCTCGGGCTGGTGCTTCCTCGACAATGTGAGCAAGGACGAGTACGCGGGACACCTCTTCGCGCTGGGGTCCGTGTGGCGGCTCGTGGAGGACGAGGCCGTGCGCGCCCTGGCCGCGGAGCTGCTCGGCGAGATCGCCGATCACCTGCTTGCGAACGAGATGGCGCTGGTGGACTGGGACGGCCGCGTGACCGAGCACGGTCGTTTCTACGCCTGGGCGCTCGACGACTTCCCTGGGTTCAACGCGGCCCTGGCGCTTTCCCTCTTCGCCGCCGCCGCGGCGGCGACGGGGCGCGACGATCTGCGTACGTTCTACGAGGAGTGCCTGCTCCAGGAGGCCGGGCGACACGCGTGCATCGACCGGCCGCTGGAGCTGCCGCGGTCGTACCTCGAGCATCTGCCTGCGGCGGGGCTGTACGGCGAGGACGGGTGCCGGGCCAACTTCAACAACATCTCGATGCATTTCCTTTCGCTGTACGGCTTGCTGGCGTTCGAGCGCGAGCCGTCGCGGCGGGAGGCGATCCAGGCGTCGCTGGCGGTCCACGTGTGGTCGCCGCCGGAGATTTCCCGGGCCGCGCGGGTGCAGCACAACGCGTGGTTCGACTTCCTGTGGGCCGCGGGCAAGCGTGTCGGCCCCGGCTCCGACGGGCCGGCGCTCGGCGCCGTCCGGGACGGTGCCTGCATGCTGCGGCAGTTCCCGGCGAGCTACGCGGAGCGTTTCGTGCCTGTCCCGCCGGGATTCGAGCCGTTCTGCCTGAACCGGTTCGACGAATCGGCCAGCGAGCATGCTCGGGAGATTGCGGACCGTTGTGCCGCGACGTTCGTCTGGTGGCGCGATCCGTTCTCGCTTACCGACGCGTGCTCCGACGATCCGCAGACGATCCACCCGCCGACCGGTTACCTGCTCGCCTACTGGATGGCCCGCGCCCACGGTTTCCTGTCTGCCGCGGATTGAACGGCGCGGAAGGTCATCCTTTCGCCCGATTCGCCTTCGGCGCGCGACGGGTCGGGGGAGCAGAGCCAGATCAGGCAACTCAGGAGGCCGGCCCGGAGCGTGGTCATGTCGCCTTCGATAGCAGAAACGGGGGTGGGATTCACCGGCTTCTTGGAAGACGCGGACGCACGCGAGAATGGGTGGGCCGTGTGATCAGGGCAGGACGCAGGCGATGGCGAAGTGGCCGCTTGCCGAGCCGCCGACGAGGAGGCGACCGTCGTCGAGGCGGGCCAGCGACGACCCGCCCTCGACGCCGCCGAAGTCCAGCCGTGCGACGCCGTCGGCGCCGAACCCGGCGTCGATTGAGCCGTCGGCGGCGAAGCGTGCCAGGGCGAAGTCCTGCATGGAGCAACCGCCGGCGGTCGTCACCAGCTTGCCGTCGGGCTGGAGGAGGAGGCCATCCAGCCAGTGGATGTCGGGGCCGAGGCCTGTCGCGCCGTTCTGGTAGGAGGCGTCGAGGGTGCCGTCGGCCGCGTAGCGGGCGCGGTACGGCCCGCTGCACGGTCCGGTGTAGCCGGTGACGATGATCTGGTCGCCCTGGAGTACGGCTCCGAGGAGCTCGGCCGGGCTGCCTGGGCCCGACGTCCAGCCGTCGCCGCTGAAGGTCAGGTCGAGGTCGCCCGCGGCGTTGAACCGGGCGAGGAGCTGGGCGTAGCCGAGCCCGATGTAGGTCGTGCCTGGGACGACGAAGCGGCCGTCCGGGAGGAGGGCGATGTCGTTGCCTTTGTCGAGGCCGGAGAACGCGGTCAAGACGGCGCCGTCCAGGCCGAACAGGGCGTCCGCGGAGCCATCGGTGGTCAAGCGGACCACGGCCACGTCGCCCCAGTCGCCCCCGTTGGCGTTGGCGTAGCCGACGGCGAGGATCCGCCCGTCGGGCAGGACGGCGAGCTTCATCACGGTGTCCCGCTGGCCGGTCCCGAAGTCGTACACGTAGCGTCCGTCCAGGGCGAAGGCCGGATCGAGGCTGCCGTCGGTGTCGAAGCGAGCGAAGGCGAAGGCGCCGGCGGGGATGCCCCAGGCCTCGGGCGCGCCGGTGCCGCCGGCGACGACGATGTTGCCGTCCGGCTGGAGGACGGCTGTCTGAGCGCCGTCGTCGGCGCCGAAGTCGGCGGTGGAGAAGCCGCCGACGCCGAAGGTGGCGTCCAGGGTCCCGTCCGGGAGGTAGCGCGCGACCGCGATGTCCCGCGTCGGGGCCGCGCCCACGGTGCCGGCGGCGACGACCTTGCCGTCGGGCTGGACGACCAGGCCCCCGATTCCGGAGGCGGCGCCCAGGTCCGTGGTGACGAGGCCGGCCGTGCCCCAAGTGGGGCACGGCGTGCCGGGGGCGGCCGTGCCGAAGGTCGCGACGCAGGCGAGCGGACCGGTCAGGGTCACCTCACCGTCGGCGCAGTCTGGGTCGCCGGTCCAGCCCTCGAAGGTCGAGAGGCCGTCCGGCCGTGCCGTGAGCGACACCACCGTTCCGGGGTCGTAGAGCTCGGTGCAATCGGCGCCGCAATCGATGCCCGGCGGATCGGAGGTCACCGTCCCGGAGCCGGCGCCGGGCGTCGTGACGGTGAGGACGAACCCGCTGGGCGCGTCGTCGGTCGTGCCGTCGTCCGCGGACTCGTCGGTGGTCGTTTCTGCGTCGGCTTCCTCGTCGGCATCGGCATCGGCCCCGGTTTCGGCCTCCGGCCCGACGTCCTCGTCGGCGTCCGCGTCTTCCGCGGTGGCGTCCGGCCTGCCGCCGTCGTCGCCGCAGGCAGCGGCCAGGGGAACAAGTGCAAGGAGCAGCATCCACTTTCCGTGCTTCACGTCGGCCTCCTTCTCTGTCGGGGGTGCAAAGGGCAGCGCTTGCGTCGTCCACCCCCGACGCGGCGGTGATGATGTCGCAGCCGTTCCCCGCCGGTCAAGGCCGGGTCACATCGTCACGCGCAGGGCGGCAGGAGCGGCACGTTGGCGGAGGGGAAGCTCCCGACCTGCACCTGGACGATTCCGTCGGCGGGAGTGGTCGTGAGGAACGTGACGGTCACGGGCAGCGGGAACGCCGACCCCGTCGCCTGCAGCGTGCCGCTCGACGGCAGGCACTCCCCGGCGGCCCAGCTCACGGCGGTTGCTTCCAGGGTCGTCGTCGTACCGCCCGACTCGACGGTGAACGTCCCGCTCACGGCGACGGCGGTCGTGGTGGCCGTCACGCCGAGGCCGGATGCGACCAGGTGGGTGGTGGTGGTGCCGTCGGAGTAGGTGAGGTCCGCGTCCAGCGTCGGCTCGGCGCCGCCCAGGTCGGAGCCGCCGGCGTGCAGCGTGACCGACCCGTCGAGCGTCGTGGTGCCGATGGTCAGGGAGCCGAAGGAGAGGTCGAACGCGGCCGGCCGCAGCACGACCGCGAGGGTGACGGTGCCGCTGACCGGCTCGCCTGTGGTTTCGAGCGTGCAACCGGAGAGCGTGACGGTCGCGCTCGTCCCGGACCAGGCGTAGGTTGCGCAGGTCGGCGGCGTCACGACGGAGCCGCCCGAGAAACCGTGTTCGGCGAGATCGCGGCCCACGGCGTCGGTTGGAGCCGCGTCGCGTCGCAGCGCGTCGCCGTCCTCCGCGAGCGGTGCGCCGAGCGCGGCGGCGGCGCCCAGGCCCGGGAGTGCCTGCACGACGATGGCGGCGGCGGCGGGCGAGAGTCCGCCGTCGCCGTCCGCGACGGCATCGGTCGTTCCGTCCGGGAGGGAGCCCCCGTCCGACGGGCAACCGGAGGCGAGTGCGGCGATGAACGGCAAGGCGGCGAGAACGAAGCGCATCGGAACCTCCCTGCGCCGGCGGCTTGCGGAATGCGGGGGCCGCCAACGACCCCCGTGGAACGCCTGCACCCATCCCTGCGCCGGCGCCCTTGCCGCGGACGCGGCTCCCATCCTAGCGCGGTGGGGGGCCGCGACCAAGGCGGTCGACGGCGCGGGGCGCATCCCTCCTACCGGGGCGACGCGCCCCGCTGCGGGTGGGGAGAGGGATCCCTTCGACTTCGCTCAGGGCAGGCCCTTCGACTTCGCTCAGGGCAGGCCCTTCGACTTCGCTCAGGGCAGGCCCTTCGACTTTGCTCAGGGCAGGCCCTTCGACTTCGCTCAGGGCAGGCCCTTCGACTTTGCTCAGGGCAGGCCCTTCGACTTCGCTCAGGGCAGGCCCTTCGACTTCGCTCAGGGCAGGCCCTTCGACTTCGCTCAGGGCAGGCCCTTC
>JACRCZ010000117.1 GCA_016218765.1 Deltaproteobacteria bacterium
CATGCCGCTGGTGCCGATGCGTCCGTTGCTCGATGCCGCCAAGGAAGGCGGGTACGGTGTCGCCGCGCTCAACGTGAACAACATGGAGCAGATCCAGGCGATCCTGGAGGCGGCGGTGGAGACGAAGTCGCCGGTGATCGTCCAGGCCAGCCGTGGGGCGCGCAAGTACGCCAACGACAACTACCTTCGGCACCTGATGATCGCGGCGTCCGAACTGCACCCGGACATCCCGATCGTGATGCACCAGGACCACGGCAATTCGGTGGAGACCTGCAAGTCGGCCATCGAGTACGGGTTCACCTCGGTGATGATGGACGGCTCGCTCCTGCCCGACGGGAAGACGCCGTCGGACTTCGACTACAACGTGAAGGCGACGACGGAAATCGTGAAGTTCGCTCATGATCGCGGCGTCACCGTCGAGGGCGAGATCGGCACGATCGGCGGCATCGAGGACGGGCACGGAGCGGGGGGGAAGGGGCATCTCACCGACCCGGATCAGGCGGTGGAGTTCGTCACGCGGACCGGGGTGGATGCGCTGGCGGTGGCGATCGGGACGAGCCACGGGGCGTACAAGTTCTCGCGCAAGCCGGACGGCGACGTGCTGGCGATGGCGCTCATCGAGGAGATCCACCGGCGGCTTCCGACGACGCATCTGGTGATGCACGGCTCGTCGAGCGTCCCGCCGGAGCTGATCGACATCATCAACAAGTACGGCGGGAAGATGAACCCGACGTGGGGGGTGCCGGTGGAGGAGATCCAGCGCGGCATCCGCCACGGGGTCCGCAAGGTCAACGTCGACACGGACAACCGCCTGGCGATGACGGGTGCGATCCGCAAGGTCTTCTTCGAGTCGCCGGAGAAGTTCGACCCGCGCGACTACAACGCGCCCGCGCGCGCCGCGATGAAGGAGATCTGCAAGGCCCGCATGATCGCCTTCGGCCAGGCCGGGCACGCCTTCGACAAGAAGTGGGCGACGCTCGAGGACATGAAGAAGTACTACGACGGCGGGGGAAGGTGAGGAGTCGCCGGTTCTCGGTTTTCGGTGGTCAGTCCGGAGGTGCGAGCTGACCCTGGCACCGCGGGTGAAGAGGTCAGGGGCTGTGGTGCCGGATGACGCGGCCCGGACCCGCATCGTGGGCACGGGCTACGGGGGTGTCGGTTCGGCGGGAAGCTGCAGACCCAAGATGGCTGCGATCTGCAGCGCCATCTCCTTGAACGGGCCTTCCTGCGCGAAGAGCTTGGCGACGTCGATCTCCTCCGCGCGCTGGCGGTAGTCGCGCGTGCTGTCGCCGCCGATGGTCGTCCGAAGTTGGGCCTTCACGTCCTGTTCGTCGCGGCCGGGCAGGGCACTGTGGCCGAGGAGCCACGCCTCGATGCCGGGCTGGGGCGCGCCGACGGCCGTTCGAGCGGCGTAGAGCCGGCCGTCGTTGGCGGCGGTGCGCAGTTCTCGACAAACGTCGGCCGGATCGTCCTTGCCGGCATCGCACACGATGACGACCAAATCGAGCCCGTGCCTGTTCGCCGTCACGTAGGGTTGGAGGAGTTTCTCGCCGGTGCGGTCGCGCGGGTGCGCGGGTTTGCCTCGCAAGTCGTGGCATACCCCACGCCATTCGGACCGGCGCCCGCCGGCCCTGGGCATGCACGCAACGAAGGCCGGTGGGGGCCCGTTGAGCAGCTCCACGACAATCCGCCGCACGAATACGTGCACGGCGCCCGTCTGCGACCGCGGAATCGCGGGGGTGGATGGCGTCGGACGGCACACGCCGCGGTCGTTGCGCCCGTCGCCCAGGACGAGCACGCGAGGTCGCCCGTTGTCGGACGTGGGGACGACGTTTCGTTGCGGCATCATCGAGTCCCGGGCTGGTTCTCGTCGCGCGTCGGTTCTGGACGGTCGGTCGGGGGGTTGCCGACCTCGTCCGGCGTGTTTCCGGCCGGACGGACGAGAGACGGCTCGTACCCGCCGACGCTGCCGCTGTACCAGAGGGTGCCGGCAGCGTTGCGGTACGCCTTGAGCATCTCGCGCAACTGCTCGTCCTGCTTCTCGTCGTCGACGTCCGGCAGCGCCCGGAACGTCGTCCCGCCCTCGTCCGTTCGCTCGACGATGCGCAGCCGTTCCAGGTGTTCGCCGACCACTTCGTTGATGAAGTCGGGAGAGTGGCTTACGACGACGACCTGCGCCCGCGGGCCGAAACGGCCTTCGGTAGCGCCCACCAGCCAGCTCGCGATCTGCCGGTACAGGTACGGGTGCAGCCCGTCGCTCGGATCCTCGAACAGGGTGAACCCACTCGACCCCGCCTCGTCAAGCGTGGTCAACCACCACGAGTAGAACAGGCCGAGGAGCACGCCGTCGGAGACGACCTCGGGCGGGATCGGATCCGAGATTCCCGTCAAGGCGAAGCGCAACTCCACCCTGTCGTCGACGACGTCGAAGCCGACGTCCTCGACCATCGGGAAGCACTTGTGCAACCGATCGACGACGGCCGGGAAACGACTTCGTGGGCGGTCCTTCATCTTGCGAAGTTCGGCAACCAGCCCGAGTCCGCCGGATCGGACGCCGCCAGGCCAGTCGAGCTTGCTCGAGCGCATGTTCCCGGGGACAGGGCGAAAGCGATCGACGAAGCCGAGTTGCCGCAGCAGCCAGAAGAGCGCCGTCGCCTCACGGCTTTCTTCGGCCCGCACGTTGTTCACCCTCGCGAAATGGGCGGCGGGCGAGGAAGAGGGAAGCTGGAATGGAATGTGCTTCGCAATCTCCTGCTTGCCGCCTGCGTCCGATGCCGGGTCGAATCCCACATCTCCTTGTGCGTCGTGGTATCGCAGCCGTTCTCGGGTCACCTCCAGACGATGGTGCCGAGACGTCGGACGATCGAGAGTCAGCTCGTAGTCGGCGTGACCCCCGGTGTCCTGCGCCGTCAAGGCGAACGTCCACGGGAGTCCGACCGATCCGCCGAAGGTCAGCGTTCGGACGGGAAGCCCGAAGCTCTTCGCTTCATCTTCCGGGGCCGACGGCATCCCCGCCAGAAGGATCGTGCGCAGCGTCCCAAGCGCATGCACGAGGTTCGACTTTCCCGCTCCGTTCGGGCCGACCAGCACGGTGAGCGGTTCGAGCTTCACCTCGGCGGACTTGAAGCTGCGGAAACCCTCGATGCGCACCGACGTGATCATCGCCGACCTCCGAGCGGACTATGCCATCGGGCGTGGCCGGGGACAACTGCACGGGCTCGGGTCGGTGTGGCAAGGACATGCGGAGGTAGTGCGCGGTTGGGGACAGACAGGCGGGCGACGCGCCTGTGGTGGCTTGATCCCGGTCGCCGGAGCGCGCAATCTCACGTCGTGGGCTGGGATCGGATGTCGGGTCGGGCGGCGGCGCGCGGGACGCATTCCGCAAGGAAGAAGGCCGGCGCCCCTTCGTTCGGTCGGCTCGTGGTCCTCGCGGCGGCCCTCGTCGTTCTTCCCGATTGTCGGGATGCCAATCCGACGTCGCGAGGCGCGGATGCCGGTGCGCCGGGTGCCGGTTCGGCAGCGCTCGACGGAGCCTCCGGCGACGGTTCCCGGACAGCGCCGGACCCCGTGTCACTCGACGCGTCGCGGGCGGCGGCGGAACGGGCGGCCTCGGAGGAATCAGAGCGGGTGGAGCGCCTGGAGTCGCGGCTCCGGACGCTCGCCGCGGCGCCCCGCATCCGCGACCTTCTCCGGGTCCGTCCCCTGCTGGCGGGCGCCGAACTCCATGCCCGGATGGCTCGACTGGAACTGCGCCGATGGCTGTTCGATCGATGGCGCACCGTTCCCGTTTGGCCGCTGGCCATCGAACAGGGGCTTCCGTGGCAGGCGACGTGGGACCGGACGAGACAAGCCGGCGCGTCGGCGCTCGCCGCGCCGGCCCGTCATGCGGATCTTTGCGCGGATGCAGACTGTGCGGCGCTCGACGAGTCCGAACTGTTCTCGCGCATTCGGGACGACCGCGATCTGCTGCGAGCCAAGGCCCTCGAGCTCGAACCCCCCGCGATGTGCGATGCTGCGGTGCGTCGCCTGTTCGAGGATGCCGTCCGCGCGGTGATCGTGGAGGAACTGCCGGCGATCCGCGAGCGAATGGCCGAGGCCGAGGGCGCACTCCACGCGCTCCCGCAGTACGCCGGCTGTCGCGACGATCCCGCCTTGCCGGAACTGACCCGGTGCGAGGTCCGACGGGCGGAGATGGCCCGGCAGGTCCTGGACGCCGCGGCCGCCGGCGAGGTCGAGCGGATCCGGTCGGCTGCCGTCGATCGCTTGGAGCCGATCGACTTCCACGTCGGGTCGTTGGCCGACTGCCCGGCACTTGCGGCGTTCGCCGGGGCGGCGCCGTCGCTGGACTTCGGTCGGCGGCTCGAGTTCGCGACGGCATCGGCGACGCTCGATGTTGTTCGTTCCGAGATGCCGGGGTCGGGCGGAGCCGAGCGTTTCGGGTTGCTCCTGGTCAACGCGGTGGACGGCCACCTGTCGGGGACGACCGACCGATTCGGCATCGTTCGCGCCGGCGGCGGCGAGCCAAGCGTGCTTCGTCCCGACCCGTACCGGACGGCGGAAGAGGCGGACCTGGTCGCCGGCTTCGGATGTGCGCTCGATCGTGACCGGGTGGCCGCCATGGTTGCGGACGGTATCGTCGTGCACGCCGTCGTACCCGCCGAGCGTCCGGGGCACGGATGGTGCGTCGACGACGGGATTCCCGACTGGACCGCGGCGCACGAGCTGGCCATGGCTCTGCCCGGTGATGGGGCTGCGACCGGGCCCATCCTGGTGCTGACCGCCGACGTCGTCTCGCCGTCGCCGTTCGACCCGCCCGGACCGCCGGGGTGGTGGGTGGTGGAGCGCGACGAGCGCGCGTTGATCGTGTCGGGCGACGGGCCGAGGCCCGTGATGGACGAAGCCCGCCTGTGGAGCGCGATTCGCCCCGAAGCCGGTGGCGGTCCGAACGAGCCCGCGACCGCGGGCCAGCGGCTCCGGGCGCCCCTCGTGCCGTTGGAGATTGTCGACCACGCCGGGTGGGGCTGGATCCAGCCCGCCGTCGGGCGGTCCGAGGAACCGGTCCCCGCCGGCGGGGTACTCCGTTGCGGCGGCCTGTCGTTTCTTGCGCTGGTCGGGACCCCGCCGCAGTTGGACTACCCGTGGCGTGCCTGCGAGGCGCGTCTTGAGACAGGTCTCAAGTAGCCGACGCCCCGGTTCGTTGGGAGGAAGGGGACCGCGCGACAGCCGAACGTCTAAGGTCACAAATTGTGACCTTGGACGCCGTCCAGGAGCCGGTCCGCCCTGACCAGGAGCTTCTCGAGCTTGTCCAACTTGCCCCGATCGACCCACTCCTCCCGAACGACCCACTCGTCCCCTTCGTCCCACTCCTCCCGCGGCCCCACCTTACCTGTTGACTTCGCCCGACGGCCGGGGGAGAGTCCCGCCGTCCGCCAAGGAGCGGCCCTGGAACGCGTCGACAACGTGTTGAATCGTTTCCGGGTTCCGTTCGTATGTAGGCGCGCCCGCGGGGTCGGGGGAGACCCCCCTCGCTGTTGGACAGATCGCTAGCGGAGGCTTCATGAACAGAAGAAGGGTGGTCCTCTTGTTCCTCACCGCGGCGGGCCTCGTCGCGGCCGCCGGCTGCCCCCCGCCCCCGCGCTCGACCGGCGTCCCGCGGCCGGAGCAGACCATCGAGGTCGGCATGGACAAGACCGTGCGCGGCGAAGGCGGCTTCCGCGACGTCTATCTCACCGTCCTGCCCAGCGACCTCGCCCTGGTCCGCGAACGCCGCGAGGCCAACGTCCCGGCGGGCGTCTCGGCCGTCCAGTACATGGACGTCATCGACACCATCATCCCCGAGTCCACCCGCGTCCAGTTCCAGCCGAACGGCGGCGACGTCGAGGACGTCGCCTTTCTCGAGCAGCGCTACCGCTACGACCTGATCGAGCCCTGGCGCATCCTGGAGCTGTCGCTCGGCGGCACCGTCCGCATCAAGTGGACGCAGGCCCGCACCGGCGTGGAGAAGCTCCTGGAGGGCGTCGTCGAGTCCACCGCCGAGGGGCTCTTCCTGCGCACCCCCGACGGGACGTACACGCTCGGCGTGCCCTCCGGCGACGGCTGGTACGCCCGCACCATCCTCGACGACCTCCCGGGAGCCCTCTTCGCCCGTCCGCTGCTCGACTGGATCGTCGACGTCCGCGAAGGCGGTCCCGGCGTGCTCGAGACGAGCTATCTGGCCTGGGGCTTCTCCTGGGAAGCCGACTACGTCATCACCGCGAGCGAGGACTTCTCCTCGGCCGATCTCATCGGCTGGGTCACGCTGCGCAACACCACGGCCGGCCGGTTCGAGGACGCGCACCTGGCGGTCGTCGCGGGCAAGGTCAACGTCGCGGCCGAGATGTACAACGGGCGCGGCTACGCCGGCTACGGCATGATGGCGATGGGCGGGGCCGAGGGGGACGGCGACGGGGACTACGGCTACGTCGAGGAGGGGCTGTTCGAGTACCACCTGTACAAGCTCGACCAGCCCACGACGCTCCCGCCGTACTCCTGGAAGCAGGTGGCGTTCCTGGAGCGCAACGGCATCGACATCACGACGAAGTACCGCGCCGACATCGGCCTCCAGACGGGGGCCTACGGCGGCTACACGGGGACCGAGGACGAGATCCCGTCGAACGTGCGCCGCGTGCTGACGATCGAGAACCGGGCCGACGTGGACGGGTTGGGCATTCCGCTCCCGGCCGGCACGGCCCGGATCTACGCGCGCAGCGGCGAGGACCTGTTCTTCATCGACTCCGAGCAGGTCGAGGACACGCCGCGCGAGGAGCCGCTGGACATCGATGCGGGCGGCGCGCCGTTCATGGTGGTCAAGTCCAAGATCACCGACGTCGACATGTCGGACGCGGGCGCCTTCGGGTCGTACACCGTCGTCCGGCACGAGATCACGGCGGTCAACCGCGGCTCGCACGCGGCGACCGTGCTCTATCGGATGGCGATGCCGGGTGCCGGGCAGCCCTACGGCTACGCGGGCTACTCGGCCTGGGACGCGCGGCTCGAGCGCGCGGCGAACTCGGCCGGGCCTCCGCTCGAGGAGGTCGAGAGCGGGATCTGGGAGATGGAGCGTACCTTGGAGCCGGATCAAGAGACGCAGGACGTGCTCGTGCTGCGGATCCATCAGTCGTACTGAGGAGGAGGAAGTCGATGAAGGGCATGGCAACGGTGATCGGGGCGGTGGCGGGCGTGGTGCTCTCGACGGGCGTCGTCACGGCGCAGGAGGAGCAGCGCGTCGTCTCGGGCGAGGACGGGCGGCAGAGCGTCAACCTCACCATCTACAACAACAACCTCGCGCTGGTGCGCGAGACCCGTCGCGTGGAGCTGCCGCGCGGGCGCGCGGTGCTGGAGTACGCGAACGTCGCGCAGCAGGTGCGGCCCGAGACGGTCTACATCCGCGACACGCAGGCGGCCGGCGGCCTCACGGTCCTGGAGCAGAACTACCGCTACGACGTGCTCACCCCCTCGCGCCTCATGGAGCTGTACGTCGGCGAGGATCTCACGCTGGTGCGCGAGAACCCGGCCACCGGCGAGGAGACGCGCACCACGGCCCACCTGCTGTCCACCGGCTCGGTGCCGCAGCCCAACTACGGTTACGACCCCTACGGCTACGGCTACGGCGGCGGGTACTACGGCGGCGGCTACGTCGACCCCGGCGCCGCGGTCTACCGCACCGACGAAGGCGTCACCTTCGGCGACGTCGGCCGCGTGGTCTTCCCCAGCGTCCCCGACAACTTCGTCGCGCGCCCCACGCTGGAGTGGCTCCTGGAGTCCACCGGCGGGCAGAAGACGATCGAGGCGACCTACCTCACCTATGGCATGAGCTGGCAGAGCGACTACGTGCTCGTGCTCAGCGAGGACGAGAAGAAGGGCGACCTGGCGGGCTGGGTCACGCTGCGCAACGACGCCGGCATCACCTTGAAGAACGTCCGCCTGCAGCTCGTCGCCGGCGAGGTCGCCGTCGAGCCGCAGTACGGCGGCTACTACGGCTACGGCTACGGCATGTACGGCTACGGCGCCGGCGGCGGCGGCTACGGCGGCGCGGGGTTCGCCGAGGCGGGGATGTTCGAGTACCACCTCTACACGCTCGAGCGGAACACGGACGTCGCCGACCACGAGCAGAAGCAGGTCCAGCTCCTGGGCGTGGACGGCATCGCGATGGAGAAGAAGTACCGCCTTCAGGGCGACTCGTACTACTTCGTCAGCGAGTACGGCCAGCCGATCGAGAACCTCCAGGTCGCCGTGTGGGTCGAGTTCGAGAACGCCCAGAGCCAGGGGCTCGGCGTCGCCCTCCCGGCCGGCGTGATCCGCGTCTACAAGGCCGATTCCTCCGGCGCCCAGCAGTTCATCGGCGAGGACCGCATTCAGCACACCCCGCGCGAGGAGCACGTGAAGCTCCGGCTCGGCAACGCCTTCGACATCGCGGCCGAGCGCAAGCAGACGGACTACGAGATCCTGTCCTCCAATCTCTACGAGACCGAGTGGGAGATCAAGATCCGCAACCGCAAGGAGGGCGAGACGATCATCGTCGAGGTGCTCGAGCCGATGGCCGGGGACTGGGACATCATCGAGAAGAGCCACGACTTCGTGAAGGAGTCGGCACGCCTCGTGCGCTTCGACCTCACGTGCCCCCCCGACCAGGAGATCGTCCTGACCTACCGCGTCCGGACCCGGTACTAGGGGAGGGGAGGGCAGAGATCGTGCGTTTCATCCCGATTCTCCTGGCGCTGGCGGCCCCCTGGCCGGCCTCCGCGCAGACGCAGGCGGCGCGGACCACGGCGGCGGACCGGACCAGCGCCGCGGTCACGATCTACAACCAGAACATGGGCCTCGTCCGCGAGGTCCGCTCGTTCGACGTGCCGGCCGGCGAGCTGGAGCTGGCCTTCGAGGACGTCACGGCGCAGATCCGGCCCGAGACCGTCCACGTCAAGGACCTCGGCTCCGGTCAGACCTTGCGCGTCCTGGAGCAGAACTACCGCTACGACGTCCTGGCCCCGTCCTCGCTCATCGAGGAATACGTCGGCAAGCAGGTGACCCTGGTCCACGTCGTGCCCGGCACGGGCGAGACGCGGACCGTGCAAGCCACGCTGCTCTCGACCGGCGCCCAGCCCGCCGCGGGCGGCTACGGCTATGGCTACGGCGGCTACGGCTACGGCGGCTACCAGCAGGCCTACTCGGACCCCTGGAGCTACGTCTACGACATCAACGGCGACATCACCTCGGGCGGCTACTGGCGCATCGTGCTGCCGGCCGAGATCCCCGCCGGGTTCGTCTCCCGCCCCACGCTGTTCTGGGACGTCGAGTCCCCCGGCGCGGGCCGGCGGACGGTCGAGGCGAGCTACCTGACCTGGGGCATGAACTGGAAGGCCGACTACGTCCTGGTGCTCGGCGCCGACGGCACGAAGGGCGACCTCACCGGCTGGGTCACCCTGACCAACGACTCCGGCATCAGCTTCGAGGACGCGACGCTCAAGCTCGTCGCCGGCAACGTCAACGTCGTCTCCGCACCGTACGGCTCGTTCCAGCCGATGCTGATGGCCCGCGGGTCCGTGGTGGCGGCGGACGAATCGATGGCGGGCCCCGGATTCGTCGAGGAGGGGATGTTCGAGTACCACCTGTACACGCTGCAGCGCCAGACGGACCTCCTGGACCGCGAGCAGAAGCAGATCGAGCTCTTGTCGGGGTCGGGGATCCCGATCGAGCGGCATTACCGGCTGTACGGCCAGCCGTACTGGTTCACGGGCGAGCTGACCGGGATCCAGGAGAACCTGCACCCCGACGTGTGGCTCGAGTTCCTGAACGCCGAGAATGTCGGGCTCGGCGACCCGCTGCCGGCCGGCACCGTGCGCGTGTACGAGACCGAGACCGCGCCGGCGGGACGGGGACGCGCCGCGGCCGCCGCGGTGCTCGGCCGCCAGTTCGTCGGCGAGGACATGATCGACCACACGGCGCGCGAGGAGCGGGTCAAGGTCCGTACGGGGACCGCGTTCGACATCGTCGCCGAGCGCCGGCAGACGGACTACGAGATCATCGGCTCCACCGCCGTGGCCACGGAGTGGGAGATCAAGATCCGCAACCGCAAGTCGGAGGCGGTGACGGTCGAGGTCCGGGAGGCGACGAGCGGGGACTGGACGATCGTGACCAGCTCGCTGCCCTGGACCAAGGAGTCGTCGCGCGAGGTGCGCTTCGACGTCGTTTGCCCCCCGGATCAGGAGGTCGTGCTGACCTACAACATCCGGGTGAACTACTACTGAGGCGGGGCGGGAGGAAGCGATGAACAGCGGCATCTTGCGCATGGCGGGCTCGTTCGCCCTCGTCGCGCTCCTGGCGGCCGGCGCCCCGGCCCAGGAACGCCGGACGCTCGACGTCGGCGGCGACGCCAGGGCGTCGGCCAACGTCACGATCTACAACAACAACCTCGCGCTCGTGCGCGAGACCCGCTCCGTGGAGCTGGGGCAGGGCGTCACGGCGCTGCGCTGGAAGGACGTCGCGCAGCAGGTCCGCCCCGAGACGGTCCACGTCGGCGACGCGGAGGCGCCCGGGGCCTTCACCGTCCTGGAGCAGAACTACAAGTACGACGTGCTCAACCCCTCGCGCCTCATGGAGCTGTACCTCGATCGCGAGCTGATGCTGGTCACGGTCAACCCGGCGACCGGAGCGCAGGAGCGCGAGCAGGCGACGCTGCTCTCCACGCAGGACTACTCGTACGTCTACCGCACGGACGAGGGGATCACGTTCGGCCATCCGGGACGGGTGGTCTTCCCCGAGGTTCCGGCGAACTTCGTCGAGCGGCCGACCCTCGAGTGGCTGTTGGACTGCCGGCAGCCCGGGGCGCGCACGATCGAGGCCAGCTACCTCACGTACGGCATGAGCTGGAACGCGGACTACGTCCTGGTGCTCAAGGACGGCGACAGCCGCGGCGACCTCACCGGGTGGGTGACGCTGCACAACGACTCGGGCATCGGCTTCGAGGACGCCAGCCTGCAGCTCGTGGCCGGCCAGGTCAACGTCGTGCAGCCGTATTCCGGCATGGACTACGGCGTCTACGCCTACGCGCAGACCGCCTACGCGCCGGCCTCGCCCGCGCCGCAGTTCGTCGAGGAGGGGATGTTCGAGTACCACCTCTACACGCTGCAGCGGCCGACGAACCTCATGAACCGCGAGCAGAAGCAGATCGAGCTCCTGGGCGCGGACGGCGTGCGGCTGGAGAAGAAGTACCGCCTGGACGGCGACTCCTACTACTACGTCAGCGAGTACACCGGCGCGATGGAGAACCTGCCCGTCTCGGTGTGGATCGAGTTCGACAACTCCGAGGACAACGGCATGGGGATCCCGCTGCCGGCGGGGACCATCCGCCTGTACACCGCCGACGCCTCGGGCGGCCAGCAGTTCATCGGCGAGGACGCGATCGACCACACGCCGCGCGACGAGCGGGTCGAGCTGCGGGTGGGGCGCGCCTTCGACGTCGTGGCCGAGCGCAAGCAGCTCGACTACGAGGTCCTGTCCTCGGCGTTGTACGAGACCGAGTGGGAGATCCGGCTGCGCAACCGCAAGCCGGAGCCGATCGTCGTCGAGATCCACGAGCCGATGGCGGGCGACTGGGAGATCCTGGATTCCTCGCACGAGTGGGAGAAGGAATCCGCCATGTCGCTGTTGTTCTCCGTCCCGGTCCGTCCCGACCAGGAAGTCGTGGTCACCTACCGCGTGCGCACCCGGTATTAGCGAGCGGTCGAGCGGCCGGGGTGCTATCGGTCCTGCAGCACGGTGCAGTGACCGTCCACGCACGCCGCACGCGGCGGCCGCGCGACGGGAACGGGCGCGGGACACGCGGGGGTGCAGGGCGGCTGGGGGCCGCAGGAAGGCCGCACCGGATCCGGTTCCGACCCGGGCAGCGCGACCAGCTCGCCGGCACCCTCGCAGGCCGACGTGCAGGACAGGATCTCGGCGCACGTGTAGACCCGGGCGAGGCGGCAGTCGGCGTCGGTGGCGCAGGAACCGGGCGAAGCCGGGAGCATACCGGAGTCTGCACCGTCGGTCGGGTCGGGTTCCGCGGCGGTCGCGTCCAGGGGGGACTCCGGGTCGTCTATCGACGCGGAATCGGCGGCGGGGGGCGGCAGCGAGGGCGTCCGGGACGAGCCGGTACTCCCGCACGCGAGCTGCGGCGCGGGGCCGAGTGCGACGAGGAGGCCGACGAGTACCAGGGTTGTTCTCCACTTGGTTCTCGGCATTCAGCCGCCGAGGCTGCACCGGCCGACGTGGCGCCGTCAAGAGCGGCGAGCGGCCGCGGACTTTCGCCGGTTCGGGTCCCGACGCACGTGGCCGGCGGGTCCGCCCCCGATCGCTGCCCACAGCGTCACAGGCGCAGCGGCACCACGGCCTCGACGCGGCGGAACCAGCGGACGGCTGGGCCGCCATCGACTTCGCGGCGAAGCAGAACGTCGAACCCGTTTTCCAGCAGCGCCGCATCGCACGGCGAGGAGACCACGAGACTTCTCGCCAGCGCGTCCTCCGCTTCCCGGAGGGCATCCGCCTGGGCCGGCTGTGTCGAGCTGCCGGCCGCCGGCGGCTCGAAATAGCCCTCGGCGAAACCCCGTGCGAAGACGGCAATCGAGAGCGGTCGGCGGCCGCACTCCAGGTGCAGCGTCGTCAGGAGCTGCCTGGCCCAAGCCTCTCTGGCATCCTCGTCCAGGGGTGCCGTGCCCTGCGCCGCCTTCACCGCCTCCACGTACGGCCAGTCAATCCGCTCCGACAACTCCCGGTACGCTCCGGGACGCCGGGCGAGCTCGATCAGCCCCTCGACGAAGGCCGCCGCCGCCGCCGTCTCGGCCTCGCTCGGCGGAGGCACCGTCCCACCCACGTTCGCGAATGTTGACGCGTCCGGCGGGGCCTCCGTCGCGTAGGTTTCTTCGGTCGCCCCGGCGTCGTCCCCGCTTCCTGCCCCGGGGTCGGATACGGAAGGGCGCTCGTCGCGCGTCGCACGGGATCCCGCGCCTCCGCAGCGGATCAGCAGGAGAAGCGTGGCCGAGAGGAGCACGTTCCGCATGATGGCTCCTTCTAACACGCCGGGTCGTTCGAGTTCAACGACGCCCTCTGGTGAACGCCGCCGTGTAGAAGTTCCACGGTGATGCGGTTGACGTCGGCATTTCTCACAGGTAGGGTGACCCTTGCGTCCGTCAGGCCGCCGCGCGCCGGGCTCGGGGCGGGGCAAGTCCCAAGGAGGCAAGACACAATGAACAGGATGAGAGTGTTGGTCTTCTTCGCGGTCTGCTGCGGCGTCCTCGGAGCCGCGGGAGGGGTCGGGTGCGTCAAGATGGGCGGCGAAGGCCCCCACGGCGACGCGATCATGCTGGCGGAGAACGTCCGGCTGACGCGTTCGGCCGGGTCGTGGACGGCGGCGCCTCCCGGCGCGACGGCGAACGTGATTCTCGGCACCGCGGACCTGGGCAGCCACTTCACGGAGACGTCGGACGGTTCGCTGGTCTTCTCGGGCGTGACCGGCTGGCCGAGCGAGCGGGGCCTGACGCCGATCACCTTGGCGAGCTCGCTGCAGACGGCGACGGCCGTGTACGGCGGGGCGGGCTACACCATTTCCGGACTCGTCGGCTCAGCCGTCTGGGGGCCGGCCGACACGCTGACGGTCTCGTCTGGAGGCACGGTGGTGACGGTCCCGGCGCCCGCGCCCGAGACCGATCGTTCGACCATCCTCGGGACTCCCGATGGTCTGGCCACGACCGTCACTTTCCGGGACGGCCAGTGCGACGCGGTGACCGTGTTCATCCAGACGGACACGACGGGGGGCGCGATGCGGCGCATCCTCGAAGCGGATGTCCCGCTGACCGGCGGCAACCGGACCATGCCCTTGGCCGACGAGACGACGATCGCCGCGTTGAGGTCGGCCGGCTCCGATCCGTCGATGATCTACTTCTCGTGCATGACCGAGGTCGAGACGACGGTCTTCTTCCCGGGAATGCGCGCCGTGCCCGTGCAGGCCGGCCGGATGTTCCAGGTGAGCTGGGCCGACTTGCAGTAGCCGAGCGACGGGGGTGTTCGATGAAGCGAGTGACGGCGTTCTTGGTCGCTGCGGCGGTGGTCCTTCTGCCGGTCGGTTGCGGGCCCGGCGGCGATGTCGGCTCCGGGGACGGTACGGGAGGCGACGAAGGTCTGGACGGCGGAACGGGGTGCCTCGAGTCGGATGACATGCCGTGGATCCTGCACTGTCCGACGTGGGGTTCGCTGGCGCCGCTGGCTGTCATCGACCTGCGGGTCGATGGCATCGCTGCGGGGACGACGGAGATCGTGCTTTGGATGGGGGAGGGGGACGACGTCTACTCCCCCGTCTCGGTCGTCCCCGACCCGGGCGGAGTCGAGGGACGATACATCGTCACGGCGGTTCTTCCGGCGCTGAACCCCGGCATCTACCGCGTGGCTCTGGGATCCACCACGGAGCGGACCTCGAACACGATTGAGCTTCCCGTGGAGGTGCCGACGCCGCGGCTTTCGCAGACCGAAGCCGCCGACCTGCTCGGGCGGGGCCTGTCGCTGCTGGTCAGCGACACGCGCGCCCTCTTCCTGGAGAACGAGTCTCCGGAGTGGCAGAGCCTTCTGGCCGAGACCTACAGTCCGGAGAAGCTGGCCGAGCTGGCCGCCTTCCTGTCCGACCTGGAGCGGGCGGCCGCGCTGGCGCGCGAGGACTACCTTGCGTTGTCGCCCGGCGACGAGGCGGTCGTCCAGGCGGCTCTGGAGTCCGCCGGCCTGCTGGAGGCCTTCGTGGGAATGCAGCGGACCGCGCCGGGCTGGCCCACGAGGAGCCTGGACATCATTCCCTCGCCGCTGCAACTCGCCTTGATCGGACTGGACGTCGAGAGCTTCTTCATCGATCTCGCCGGGACCACGCTGGACCTGGCCACGGTGATCGCCGCCGTGGTGCCGGGCGGCCAGCCTGCCGCCGCCGTCGGCGTCTGCTCCAAGGTGGTGGTCGCGGGGGTGAAGTTCGTGATCGATACCTTCGTTCCGACCGACCTGATGGGCATCCAGGTCCACAACCAGCCGCTGATGTTCGACGGGGAGGTCACGACCTGGACCTTCTGGGGCGACTTCCAGCCGCAGAACACCGCGGGGGGCGCCCTGCGCTCGCTCGACGACTTCGTGGTCGAGGCCGTGTCCGAGGTCTACCCGGTACCGCTGCGGGTCGGGAGGATCGGCGCCCTGCGAACCTATCTCCTCGATCTCGTCCGGTCGCTCTCGATCCGCCTCGGCTTCTCGACGACCCGCTACCTGCCCGGCGCGGACGTCGTCATCACCGGCCTGTTCACGCCGATCACGCTCGACGTCTACGGCACGCCGCTCCTGGAGCTGGCGCGATGGATCCCCGGCATGGATTCGCTCACGGGTTTCGTGAAGATCGCGAACCTGTTCGACGCGCTTCGCCCGCTCTCGGTGGACTTCGCGACGCCCGCGTGGTCCGACCCGAGCCTCCACCTCCTGGGTCGGCGCGTGAGCCTGAGCGGCGTCGCGTGGCCCACGCCGAGCCCGCTGGAGATGTCCTTCGTCAACCTCATCGCGCAGGGCTTCCGCCTGTCGGACGAGGATCTGTGGATCTTCGAAGTGCCGACGTGGAACGTCGTGAACGAGTTGACCGACACGACGCTGCGTCAGGCGCCGGATCCGGCGAACCCGAACGAGCTTCCGTCCGACGAGCGCTACGTCTACGCGCGGTTGTGGCCGTACGAGTCGTCGTCGCAGTGGACCGTGATTACGGAGTCCGTCGCCGGGGATCGCACGGTCCCGATCAACGTCGGTCACATGGGTGGGTTCCGCGGCGGGGCGTTGATCAACGTCTACGTCAACGACGTGCTCCAGGTCGGCGCCGCGGCCCCACCGTTCATCACGATGGCAGGCCTGGGCGAAACCTACCTCCTGACGCTGCGGCCCGGCCTCAACCGGGTGCGGGTGCAGAATCTCAACACCGACCTCCTCGACTGCAGCACGGGCGCAGTGTCGGGCCAGGGGTGCCTGGTCGTCGAGTTCCGCGGTGCGGACAACGCGGACATCAGCAAGGCGATCGTCTTCGGCTCGACGCCGGACAACACGTTCACCTTCGAGGTCTGGACTCCGCCCGCCTATCGCTCGCCTTGACCCGTGGAGTCGCCAAACCAGACATGCAGGACATGAGCTCCGGCGACGCCACGAACGGAATCGTGCCCCTCGCGCCGGCGTCCGCCGCGCGGATCCAGCTCGCCCCCGGCGCCGTCGTTTCGGCCATCGTGCGGCGCGCCGCTGCGGCGGCGGTCCTGCTGCCGGCCCTGGCGTGCGTCGCGGGCGGTTCGGACGTCGATGCCGGGCCGGCGGACGTCGCGGGCGAGGCGGAGGCGACGAGCGACGCTGGCGACGCCGGGCCCGATCGCGCGTGCGGGCCCGCGCGCCTCGGGATCCGGCCCGTCCTCTACCTGCCGTCCGATGCCTCCTTGTCCGCGGCCGAGGAAGGTCGCGCCGTCGACCTGCTGGCCCGACACCTGGAGCTCGGCCGGACGCATTTCTCCGAACTGCTGGTCGCCGACACGTTCTGCGTCGAACAACCGATCGTGCATCGCTCCCCGCGCACCGCCACCGAGTACCAGGCCGCGGCTTCCCCCGATTCCGCCCACCTGATGGCCGCTTCGCTGCTCGAGGCGGCCGGACAGGACCGCAACGGCTCGCGGGACGTCTTCGTCGCCGTCTTCGTGCGTCCTCCGGACCTGCCGTGCGGCGGCGAGCGGCCGTGTCTCGGCGGCGGGCGCACCTTCAACGGCTACCCGGGAACGGGCGGCGGCATCGTCCAGCTCGAGATCACCAGCCTGCTCGCCGACGTTCCCTACCCTTTCCAATCCACGCTCGTCCACGAGCTGGGGCACGCCTTCGGACTCGTGCACTCCGACTGCTACGGCGAGGACCTCGCCCTCGGCCGCTCGATCATGTCCTACAATCCGGAGCACTGGTCCGTGGGGCTCGAGCGGAGTGCGACGCCGGGGACGCTTCTGCCCGAGGAGTACTTCCTCCTGGACGGGAACGCGCTCGCGTTCCCGTCCTTCGGGTACGAGGCGGCCGTGCACAATCCGACCGGCCGTCCGCTGGTGGGGATCGACGGCACGTGCGAGCTTGCTCCGATGGACGCTTCGCTGGGCCCGCTGGCCCGCGCAGGATACGAGCTGTTCTTCGACGGCGTGCGGGTCTCGGGGCCCGACGCGCAGTTCTACACTCGCGGGCAGGCGCGCGAGTCCTGCGCCTGGAACGTCGCCAACCAGCCTGCCGGGATCGCGATTCTCTGTCTGTTCGACGGCGCGCGGATCGGAGGGCGTTGAATGATCTCTGTGATCGGACCTGGGCGTGGGAGGGTCGGCGCGATCCGGGTTGCCGGGTCGATCGGGATGGCCGTTGGCGTCCTCTGGGTCGCAGGGTGCGGTGCGCGCGATTCCGGAGGGGTGGTACCGCCCGCCGTGGCTGAGCCGGGGGACGCGGGTGCAGAACCGGAAGACGCGAGGGCGGCGTTCCAGGACGTCCCGTCCGCGGGCGAGGCCGCAGCGGCTGCGGAGGACGTCGCGGTCGCGGTCGACGTCGCGCCGGAGATGGAGGACGTTCCGCCCGCGGGCGACGCGACGGCCGGACCGCCGTCCGCGGACTCCCTGCTGGAGCCGTGCGGGACGTGGGTGGAGCAGGACGACGACCTTTTCGGGCAGACGCACCTCTACCGTCCGACGACGTTCGCGTTTCTGACGGCGGAACCGGAGCGGCCCGGCAGGGTTGTCGTCCGGGCGTACGTGGCCGGAGGGCTCAGCGGGGATTGCGGCCCGTGCCCCGAGGGCGCTCTGTGCGCGCGCTGCGAGGAGCCGACGGTCATGCTGACGCCGTTTCGGGGTGCACAGGAAGACACAGCGTACGAAGTGCTCGGCAGGACGTCCGGCGGGTCGTGCGTAGACGCGTACCTCGCTCTGGGACCCGGTTACACCCAACGTGCGGCGCTCGTCCGGAGCGTGCGCTCGCCCGACGACAAGACGAAGATCGAGACGGTGGTGACCATTCGCAGCGACCTGTGCGAGGAGGAGGATGTCGTGGCCGAGGCGGAGGAGCTCGCGACGTCGGAGTCGTGCCTGGCGGATCCGGCCCCGACCCCGCGGACGTGGGTCTCCCGTCGGGATGACGCTCCGCTTCCCGTTCCCCGGACGCTCGATGTTGCCGAGCTGCTGCGTCGCGCCGAGGCGTCGTTCGCGGCCGGAGCGTGGCAGGAGGCGCTGGATGCCTACGGGCGCGTGGAACGCGAGACCGGCCGGCGGGACGCGGCGCTCCTGGCCTACTGTGGGTGGCGGATGGCCCAGTGCGAGCTGCGCCTCGATCGTCCGGAGGACGCCTTGAACCGGCTCGAGGAACTACCGCCAGTGCGGGTCACCGGCGGAGAGGCGGCGCGCTTGCTGCCGGACGCCGTCGCGGCGGACCTGGGCCGGAGGCTCGCGGCGTCCTGGTCCGGGGAGAAAACGGCGTACAACCTGACGCGCGTCGTCGAGGGGCCTTCGTTGCGCGTGGCGCTGGAGGCTGCCGCGCTGGAGCTGGAGGCCGAAGGACGGGTGGAGGACGCCCAGAGGGTGCGGGAGAGTCTCGAACGGCTTCGCGATGTGGACGCCGCCGAGGCTCCCTAGCCCGGCTTGACCGCGCCGCGGGGTGCGCGCGACGAACAGAGAGGATCCTGGCCAGTGGACGATTTCGAAGGCATCGCTGGACGGGGCGCCCGAGGCCGTGCCGGCGACTTGTGGTCCGATCCCGGATGCCGCGGCGGCGGCGATGTCCGGCCCGTGCCGTCGCTTCGGGGCCGACCGTCTCGCCGGCGACGGGTGCCTCCCGGCCGATACGTCTTCCTGGCGACCGCCGTCCTGGCGGGCTGCGGACCGTCGGCGCCGCCTGCACGGGAACCTGCCGCCGCGGACGGCGGAGGCGGAGAACCGGGTGACCCGGTGCTCGACGCCCTCGCCCGCGCGGAGACGGGCTCCGCGGCCGCCGCGCTCGGAGTCGCCTGTTCGGCGGGAGAGGCCACCGCGTGTTCCGGGGCCGCGGCGCTGCTGCGGGCGGTCTGCGCGGACGTCGGCGCGGCCGACTGTGCCGCGGTCGTCGAGGGACTGCTGCGCGCCGCATCGGGGTCGGCAGAGCCGGGCGGCGGAGCGTCGGTCCCGAGCGAAGGGGCCGAATGCCTCGGCGCCGGGTGCACACTCGCCAGTCCGAACGCGTGCACGGTTCTGGTGGACGCGCTGCGCGCCGCACACGCTTGGCCGGACGTCGTCGGAGGCATCGAGGCGTCGATCTACGAGTCGGCGTGCCGGGAGGAACGCGGGCCCGGGAGCTGCGCGTGGGCGCTCGGCGCGCTGATCGCAGAGTGGCCGCTACCGGCGACGGGCGGCACGAGCGGGACGGCGGCGTTGTGCCTGCGGGGCGTCGTGCCGGCGTGCGTGCTGCAGTGGCGGTCCCGTGGGGGGATCGCCGGTACGGCGGAAGCGGAGGCATTCCTTCGCGAGAACTGTGAGCGGGTCGGTTTCGACGGCTGCGTTGCGGCGGCCGAGGCGCTCGACGGCGAGGTCGGGGAGTCCGTCACGAGGGCCGCGTTGGCGGAGCTTTGCGAGGATGACATGCCCGCGGCCTGTGTCGCAGCCGGAAGCACCGCCGCCGCGCTGGACGCTCTAGCCGGGGCCTGCGCCGCCGGCGACGAGGACGCCTGCGCGACGCTCCAGCGCAGGGGGGATGAGGTCGCCGCGCCCGGCTGGCTGGTGGAACTGGCGCGGATCCGCGATGCGGAAATCGTGCTGGCGTTCTCCTCCAGCGGCACACCGGCGGACAGCCCGTCCGCGCGCGGCGGGTGCTGGATCCTGGCCCTGCCCGACCCCGTCCTCGGCGCATTCGCCAATCCGCTGGTGTCCGCGGGTTGTTCGAGCGAGATCTGCACGGGCGTCTGCGGCGTCGTCGGCTGCGGAACGAGTTGTCGCTCCGATCCGGCCGCTGGGCAGGAATGTGCCGCCGGGGAACTGAGGTACCGCCTGGAAGCCCTGCGCGCGCGCTGTGGACAGTCCCCACCTCCCTGAAGGGCGCGGCGCCGCTGGTACCGCCCGCCGGGCTGAAGCCCGCGGTTCGGTAACGGGGGGCCGTCGGGCGACTTGTGCGCGCCGCAAGCGAGCAGGAGAGCAAGACCGACAAGAGTCAATACGAATGCGGAAACGACAACCTTCTTATTCACGAAACCCCCACGTTCACGGAGATGAACACAAGATTCGGCCACCACCAAACTGCCAGCGCAATGCCGGGAGATTCGCAGCGGTTTGTCAAGCCATCTTGCAGCGCGGGCTGCCGCCAGGATAGCGTTATCCGTTGACGGCCCGGTACGTCATCGCGAGGATGTGCGACCGGGATCGCCCGCCGGCATCGTCGTCGCGCGGGGACTCGATGATGAAAGGGATCGTACATGTCGCTCGGTCCGGTTTTGCCGCAGCTCCAGCCGCACGACTGGCCCGGACTCCCGCATGCCAGTTGCCGCAAGCTGTTTCCGAGCCAGGGCGGGCAGGAAGAGCCCTGGGTTTCGTTGTTCTATCCGGTATCTCCGCTGGCCGCCTTCGTGGGTTCGCGCCGGCTCGAGAAGCTTGGACAAACTCGTGAGGATGTCGAGAGGGAGGCAATCGCGAACCTCGCGGCCAAGACGTTGGCGTGGAGGCCCGCCAACCTCGAAAAGCCCGGTGGTGGGCTCCTGGGGGTACTCAAACTCGACGACTTCTTCGCCGCCGAGTGCATCCTCTGCGCGGAGCACATGCGCCGGGCGGAGGCGATCTTCCCCAAGGGCGAGGTATTGGTCGTGGGCATTCCGCGGCGGGGAAGCCTTCTCGCCGTCCCCGGCCCGCAGGCGCGGGACGGTGCCTTCCGCGGGATTGTTCGCAGCGCGTTCGAGGCCGCGCCACGGGATTTCGCACTGACGCCGAGCCTTTTCGTCATGAAGCGCGGCCGGCTGCTCGGACGCCTGAACTGAGGTAATCGAAGAGGGCCGATGACGCGAACCCGGTGTCCCCAGTGCGGCGCGGACGTGTCGCCGGCCGAGCCCGCGTCGACCGGCATCCGGATCTGCGAGTACTGCCGCAGCGTCATCGTGGAATCCGGCGGCTCCGTGCAGGCCGTGGGCCGAGCGGTCGGGAAGTGGGCGCAGGCCGTCGTCCCGGAGCGGTGGACGGAGGCGCTCACCTGTCGGCTGTGCGGCGCGCCGCTTCCTCCGGGCGTGCTGTCCGATCCGAAGAACGCGCGCTGCGACTACTGCGGCCACCCGGCGCGGCTGCGCCCGGGCATCCTCGCCGTGCTCAGGCTCGCGGCGACGCACCCGAGCCGCCTGCCGCCGAGGGCACGGCGGGCGGTGGTGTTCTGGCTCGGCGCTTGGCTCGCCGCCGTTCTCGTCGTCGGACCGTTCGTCGTGATTCGCAACGACAGACCCGTTGGCGCCCGGGGCGAGCTGGCCGCCGGCGTGGATGTCGGGGCTGCGCTCACGGTCGAGCTGCCGGACTTCGTGCAGTGGATGACCGTCGAGGTCAGGCCGCGGGAACCGCCGGCGGAGCAGACCTGTGTCTCGATACTCGTCACCCATCGCGAGACCGGGACTTCATGGCCCGCGTCGGTGACATTCGATGCGGGCAAGGGGAACGCCGAGCGGGTGAAGCTGCGGCGGCCGCCGGCGGGCGGCTATTCGATCCGTGCGGCCGCGGCGTCCACGCCGGTCGGGATGCGGATCGCGGTCCGGGCGCCGACAGCCCTGTCGCTCGGCTATCTGATCCTGCTGCTGAACGGGTTGCTGTGGACGATGTTCCTCGACATCGGCATCCACGATTTCCGCCGACCCGCAAGGACCCGCTCGATCATCGCGCGATCGCTGCTCGGCGTGGTGCTGGTCTTCGTCGTCGCGATCGGCGCCTTCCGCTGGGATCCGTTCGCGGACCGCATGCCGCAGCAGGACGCCGGGGGGCGCCCCGCCTGTTCGGCGGTCCCGGATCGTCCCTCCCGGGAGCGCGATCGTCACGGAGGCGTTCGCGGAAGACCGGCCCGCGATCCCGGGTTCGGCAGGTGGGTCGCGACGGACTACCCCGGGTCGGGGGCGAGCGAGCCGTCGGAGAGCAGCAGGCGGGCGGAGCCGCCGCCGGCGAACGGCACAGTCAACGCATCGTCGGCGATCTCGAGTTTCGAGCAGTCCACGACGAACGAACCGTCGGTCGGCTCGGGCGAGGCGACGGGACCCGGCAGCGTCGTCGTCCACAGCAGCCGGCGCTCGCTCCAGGACCAGGCCGAGACGGCGCTCTGCGCGGAGACGAGCACGACGCCGTTCACGCAGGCCAGCCCGAGGCCGAGGGCCCCGGCGTTCGCGAACGCAGGCGGCGAGCTTTGCGCCGACACGGGCGGCAGGAAGACGTCGCCACCGCCGTGGAACGCGTAGGCCAGACGAACCGCGCCCGGGCTCGTGCCCTCGGCTCCCGGCAGCGCTGCCGGGAGCAGCTGGACCGCGAGGGTGATCGACTCCTCGCCGGCCCGGTCGAGGTCCACGTCCATCCGGCAGGAGCAGCGCGCGAGCTTCTGGAAGATCGACACGTCGGGCTTGAGCCGGCCGTTGGCGCCGACGGCGGCGGGCGCCTTGCCGCCCACGACAGAGCACTCGACGGGTTCGACCGACGGAGAATAGGGAACGTCGTCGGGCACCGGACCGGAGTAGCTCCACCACCACGAACCGCCGTAGCCGCCGTTCCAGGACATGTTCAGCTCGTACGTCGGGCGCGCCGGGACTCCGTGGAGGCGCATCAAGCCGAGCACCGTCTGCATCGAGCACCGGGGAACGACGTCGGTGGGCTCGGGCAGCCGCGCGGCGGCCGGGGGGGGCTGGCGCATGTGCGTGCTCAGGTAGCCCTGGAGTTCGCCCTCGTCGAGCTCGAACCGGATCTCGGTCGGATCCGGCTCGGCACCTGCCAGGTTTGCGGCCTTCGCGGCCTCGACCGCCTGCGGCGAAACGAAGGTGATGTCCGCATTGCCGCCCGCGGTCGCGTCCAGCGTCCCGTCGGGGCGCAGCCCCCGCAGCCAGTATCTGTCGATGCGCGCGTCCGGCTTCCAGGCCTGAGCCAACGCCAGCAGCCAGGGGTAGGCCTTCATCGGGTCGAATGACTCGACCGACCCCGGCATGCCGTTCATGTCCATGGCCGCCCAGGCGCCGACCGGCATCCCACCGATGCCGTCCTTCGTGATCCCCGTCGGAGCCGGAGGCTCCGCCTTCACATCCAGCGTCCCCTGCACGGACCCGGCCGGCGCCGTCGATGCGCTGGTGGTCGTCCCCGTTTCGGACGGCAGGGCGGCGAGGTCGGCAGGGTCGTGAGCCTGCGGTACGGGCGGACGAGCGGAGTGACCGACGTTGGTCGGGCTGGCGTGTTCCTCGGCCGTGTTGGGTCCGGCCAGCCTGGTGGCGACCGTCCCGACGATCGCCAGCAGGATGATGGCGCCGCCGATCCACAAGCCCAGTAACGGGGTCTTCTGCGGCGGCAGCGGCGGCTGCCACGCGGGCGGGGGCGGCGGAGGTGGCGCCGGCGGCATGTAGTGCGTGGGTATCGCGATGCGGTTCTGCATCCCGCAGAAGGAGCAGGTGACAACGGTCCCGGGCTCCGCGAGCGGCAATGCCGCGTGGCACTGTGTACAGTGTTGTCCGCCCATGCGGCGACTCTGCGGGAGTGAACGGCGGAAGTCAATTCGCCGACGGAGCTGCGCGGCCCCTTCCCCTGCGTTCCATCCTCCCCGGTTGCCGCCCGGCGCCCGCGAGGGTACATTCCCCGTGCGGAGGGCGGGTCATGCGCAGCGCGAGGGTGGTTGCGGCGGTGTTGGCGGTGCTGGCCGGCGCGGCGGCGGGGTGCTCGCCGGCGGACGACGAGGGGAACGTCGGCGACGGCAGGCCGCGCGACGACGGCGGCGGCGGGGCCGATGCGGACGCCGATGCGGATGCCGACCCGGAGTCCGGAGCGGACGCGGACCCCGACGTCGACCGCGAGATTCCGGACTACGAGATCGATAGCGTGTGCGGCGCCGAAGACCTGCCGCTCGAGTACGCCGTCTCCTCCGACGTCCTCATCGTGCTCGACCGCAGCGGCAGCATGATGCTGACGCTCAACCCGCTCAAGAACGCCGTGCGCACCATCGTCGATGCCACGGACGACCGCATCTGGTTCGGCCTCATGCCCTTCCCCAGCTCGGTGCCGCCGAACGCGTGCCGCATGATCGCGCCCGCGACCGAATGCGCGGCGCCCGACCACCCGCAGGTGGAACCCGGCGCGGTGCGCTTCCCCGACATCGACGCGGCGCTCGGCGCCGACCTGGGCATCTGCGGCTCCACCCCGACGTCGGCCACGATGCGCAACGTCGCGAGCTGGCTGCGCTCGAATCCGACGGGGCACACGCAGTACGCCCTCCTGGTGACCGACGGCGTCCCGAACTGCAACTCGTCGCTCGACGACGACACCTGCACCTGCCTCGACACCGAAACCGGCTGTTCGGGACGTCCGGAGGCCTGCCTGGACGACACGGCGACCTACGCCGCGATCGACGGGCTCCTCGCCGACGGCGTGCTGACCTACGTCATGGCCCTCGGCCGCTGGGCGGGCTCGGACCGCGACGTGCTGAACGACATGGCCGTGCACGGCGGCACGGGGCATTTCTACGCGGCGGAGGACACCGGCGCGATCCTCGGGACGTTCGAGGAGATCATGGGGACGATCGTCGTGTCCTGCATCTTCGACCTGCATCCCGGCGACACCGTCGATCCCACGCAGGTCAACCTGTACGTCGGCGACGACGTGGTGCCCCGGGACCCGGCGCACGGCAACGGCTGGGACTACCTCGACGAGGACACGGTCGAGTTCTACGGCCCGGCCTGCGAAGGCATCCTGAGCGGCGACGTGACCGCCGTGCGTGCCGCCTACGGCTGCCCGACCGTGCTGCTCTAGGGGGGTGTGGTAGAGCGGTAGAGGGGGAAAGCGGTGGAGCGGTGGAGCGGTGGAGCGGTGGGAGGAGCGGGCGGGACGTCGCTCGGATCGCACGCAGTCCCTCGTCCGTCGTCGTCGAGGTCGATCATGGCGCGCGGGTCGCGCGTCGCGCGGCGGCGGCACGTGTCGCACAGGTCGTGGATCCCGTCCCCGTCCCGGTCGCCGCGGTCGGTGGGGATCCGTTCCAGGTACTCGGCGTACGACTCCTGGGGCGTGTAGGGACAGCCGTCGCAGACCCAGCCCCACGGATCGGGGTCCTCCGGGAACCCCTCGGGCGGCGCCGTCCGCCGCGCCGGCTGGGCGACCGGCAGGCCCGGGCAGCTATCGCAACCGGAGCGCAGGCCTTCCACCGGGTTCCATTCCGTGTCGCCCGGTTCCTCGCGCTCGTCCGGCCACGCGTCCCCGTCGGTGAAGACCGGGTCGAGCAGCCGGCCGTCTCCGACGATGCGCGGGTCGGCGCCCGGGGCGTCGCGATCGATCAGCCGCGGGTTGGCGGAGAAGAGGCAGACGTCGTATCCGTTGCGGATCCCGTCGCCGTCGGAGTCGTCGCGCAGCCAGCGGGAGAGCTCGCGGTGCTCCGCGCGGGAGCAGGTCGGCGCCGCGAGGCTCTCCACCGCCGGCCCCCCGGGATGGAGGGGGTCGTCGCCCAGCAGGAGCACGCTCATTTCCCCGACGCCGTAGCCGCAGGCGCCGCGCAGGACGCGGTGATGCGACCCGTTGGAGTCGCGGACGATCAGGGTCTCGCCGCCATCCTCGTAGCCCACGAGCACCAGGACGTGCCCGGCGCACGACGGCTCGCCGAACGCGCACGTGGCTTCGTCGCACCGCGAGCGGCCGGGGTGCTCCGGGTCGGGAACGAGATTTCCCCCGACCACGTCCACGACGACGTAACCCGCGGCCAGGTAGTCCACGACGTCGTCCGCGGCGACGGCCCGGTGGGCGCCGAGCGGCACGCGGAAGAAGACCGGCGCCGCCTCGCCCGTGCGCTCGGCGACGCGGGCGATCTCGCAGCCCCCTTCCGCGAACGGCTCGGGCGGTTCGAGCGGACCGTCGCCGTCCGGGTCGCCCGCGCCCCGGCGGTGCACCAGCGGACACGTGCCGGGAAAGGGGTCGAGCGCGCTCGAGCCATAGAGTCGCGCGTAGGCCGCATCGTAGTCGTGCAGCGCCTCGCGCTCGAACGGCAGGCGGTACGGAACGACGGTCTCTGGTACCGTGCCGATGCGATCGAGGAACTGCCAGTAGCCCCAGCCGGTGCGGGCGATCTTCAGGTCGTAGGGCTCGTCGGGCTCGAAGCTCGACAGGCGGTTGGCACCGTCCTCGTCCTGGAAGGGCCACACGGCGGCGCCGCCCCAGGCGTACCCGAGGCCGGAGCAGGACAGGACGAGCTGCTCGGATAGATCGAGGAACAGACGGCCACGGTCGTCGGTCCGGACCAGCACCAAGCCGGCGGCCGAGGGATCGTCGTCCTCGGGGCGGATGGGGCATGCGGCCGGCGGCTCGGGCAGGGCGTCGCAGTTGTCCAGGAGGTACTGGATCTCGATCGCGGCGACGTCGGCGAAGAGCGCGCACGTCCCCGTGGCGCCCTGGTGGACCGGGTCGCGGGTGAACGTCTCCCAGCTCACGGCGTCCGGTATCGCCGACTGTTTGGCGCCGATTCCTTCCAAGCCGCGGACCGGAGGCACCCGGCGGAGTTGGCGGCCGGCCGCCGACCACGCCTCGGCCGACACGGCGTCCCCGGAGGGGAGGGCGACCGGCGCGGCTAACGGTCCCGCGCCGGCGGCTCCCGGGAGCCCGCCGGCGGGTCGTTGCCCCGTCGCAAGAAGGAGCAAGAGCAGAAAGGCGTTGAGCATCCAGTCTTCCGCCGTCGAGTCCGTCCCGCGCCACCCCTGCTGCGTCTCTGCGTCTCTGCGTCCCTGCGCGAAACTTCCCTTCCTTCACCCCGCGGCGTGCATTCGCGCCAGCCGAGCCTCGCGCGCGTCGGCGAAACGGATGATGCCTTCGAGGATCTGCGCCGGGAGCAGGCCGGCCTCCTCGAGGACCTCCTCCAGCGTGCCGCCGGTGCGCCAGCGGTCGTCCTGGTCGGCGCCGAGCGAGTACTCCTCCGACACCCGGCTCGCCAGCCACGCGTGCGCCGTGGCGCGCGCGCCGCTCGTCACCACCATCGAGTCCAGGAAATGGCGCCACGGCAGGACGCGTTCGCGATAGTCCTCCGGCTGTCGCTCGAAGAGGTACCGGCTCGGGATCGCCACCAGCCGCACGTTGGGCAGCTCGCCCGCATGCTTCCGCAGGATTTCGAACGCTCCGCCGACCGGTGTCGAGCCTCGGAACAACACCGTCCCGCGCAAGGGTCGGTCCGGATCGGCCTCGCGAAGCACGTACGCGCCCCTCGCCGCCTCGAGGTGCGACGGCACTCCGAGCGCCTCGCGGTCGGGCACGAGCACGTTGGGGCGGGTGAGCGAGACGGCGATCAGGGGGGCCGGAGCGCCCAGCGCGGCGCCCAACAGCACCATCGCCTCGTTGACGTCGAACGGATGGAGATCGATGACGTGCCCTCGAGGAAACAGCTCGGTCACGTACGGCGAGAAGATCCCGAAGTGGGTGCGCGAATCCTCCGCCGTCTCGGGGCCGGAGTGCCCGGCGACCCAGATCACCTTCCCCAGACGCAACGGACAGTCCTGGGCCGTCTGGGAGAACAGCCGCAGCGGACCGTACTTGAGGTACGAGAACGACCCGTAGGTGGCGCAGGCGCCGCAGAAGCCGGCGAACGCGCGTTCGGGGTCGCCGGCGAGGTTCACGGTCGCCGCTCCCGCCATCATCGCCGCGTTCGTGAACTCCGTGATCGCCTGCGGCAGCAGCACGCCGTCGGGGTTCTTCGTCCGCTCGTAGTCGCCGAAGCCGGGGAACGACTCCCAGCCCTTGGCGACGCCCGCGATGGCCGTCGACTCCGCCAGGTCCGCGGCGCAGGCGAGCAGCAGCGGGCGGGCGGAGACCTCGTGCGCGACCGCGTTGACGTACGCGCCCCATCTTCCCAGCCCCTGGCGGTTCGCGATCGACGATCCGGGCGGGTGGAACAACGCCGCCGGGTACCGTCCCGGGTCGGTGATCCGCGGCTCGGTCAGCGGATCGCACGACGGATCGAGCCGCAGGCCGGGAATCCGGTCCGGCACCGCGTCGGCCGAAGCCAGCAGGCGTTCGGCCAGGAACGTCGCCGCCTTTTCGTCCGAGAGCAGCACGTCGCGGACGATCTCGAGGTTGGCAAGGGCCTGCGCGCGGCGCACGGCCGCGTCGGTCGGCTCCGCTTCGTCCTGGCCTTCGAAGCGCACGCCGTACTTCTCCGAGAACGGGCGCTTGGTCGCCCAGAACTCGGGCGAGCGGCGTTTGTGCGGGCTGCCGTGGCTCTTCGCGTCGAACTTCCCGTAGCCGCGGCCCTTGCGGGTGCGGAAGACGAGCGCCAGGGGACGGTCGCCGCCGGCGTCGGCGTCCCGCGACAAGGCGAGCATCCCGCGCGCGACCTCGACCGGATCCTCGCCCCGTTCGACCACGTGCACCCGCCAGTCGCCCTGCTCGAGCCAGGTCACGGGGGTGCCGGGGATGACCGAGGAGAACGGCCGCTCGTCGATGCCGAAGTCGTTCCAGTCCAGGAGCAGAACGAGGTTGCCCAGGCCCAGGCCCCAGGCGGCGTTGCGGGCCTCCGCGGCACCCCCGGGTGTCAGGCCGCCTTCGCCTTCCACGGTCCACACGCGCACGCCGGACGCGCGCGCGGCCCGCAGGGCGAAGGCCTGTCCGACGGCGTTGGGGAAGCCGTGGCCCGACGGCCCGGTGTTGGCCTTGACGAACATCGTCTTGCCGGCGAACTCGGCGTGACCCGGCAGCCCGCCGCGGCGGCGGAACCGCAGCAGATCCTCCATGCGCACCGCCCGTTCCCCGAGGCGCGGGATTGTCGCGCGTCCGTCGCCCGTCCGCCGCTCGTGGGCGACGAGCAGCTCGGTCGCGAGCGCGAGGGAGGAGTACAGCATCGGCGTCACGTGACCCGCGGCCAGGACGTAGCGGTCGTTGAACGGCCGCTCCGGGCGCCGCAGGTCGCAGCGCAGCGCGCCGGAGAAGAGCAGGGCGACCTGCATCGGGTTCTTGGAGCGCGAGCCGCCGGGATGCCCGCTCTGCCGCTCGTCCAGCAGGAGATCGACCCACTGGTCGAGGCAATCGACGGCGCGCTCCAGGTGCGGCCGCGCCGCCTCCAGTTCCGCCTCGGTGAGGTACGGTCTCATCGCAGCGGGAATCCTATAACCAACAACTCCTCCAATTGACATACTCCTTGCACCCTGCATCCAATCGGGAAGCCGTCGGAGGCGGCCGCAGCATGCAACTCCAGCAGTGGCTCAAGCCGTTCAACTCGCTCTTCCGCCGCGGGATTCTCGAGGCGATGGAGCGTCCGTCCACCCGTCGCGTGGCCTGCTTCGATGCCGACGGGACGCTGTGGTTCGAGGACATCGGCGAGTCGTTCCTCCGCTGGCTGCTCGCCGGGCCGCTCGAGCGGCTGGCGGTGGAGGACCCCCGGATCTACGAGCACTACGAGGACCGGGTACGGAAGAACCTGACCGAGGGGTACGGCTGGGCGGTGCAGGTGATGGCCGGCCTGCCGGAGAAGGACGTCAAGCGCTGGGCGAAGCAGCACGTGGCCGCGTGGCCGAACTACCACCACGCGATGCTGGGGTTGCTGCGGGGCCTGACGGAGTCGGGGTTCGAGGTCTGGCTGGTCTCCGCCTCCAACCACTGGGTGATCTCGGCGGCGGCGGAACGGATGGGGCTGGATCCCGCGCGCACGATTGCGATTCGCACGGAGGTGGAGAAGGGGGTCTTGACCGATCGGCTGGTGCTGCCGATTCCCAGCGAGGCGGGCAAGGTGGCGGCGATCGAGAAGCGCATCGGCCAGCGACCCGACCTCGCGGTCGGCGACGGGCTCGGCGACCTCGCGATGCTCGAGCAGTCCGTCCGCCCGCTGGTGATCGGCTCGCGCCACAAGCGCGAGGCGCCGCTCCTGCGCATCGGCAAGGAGCGCGGCTGGCCATCGCACGTGTTCTAGGCCGCACCCGGGGGCGAGGGGATGGGGGGGAAAGGACGGCGATGCACGAGAAGATCCGCGAGGCGCACCACACGGTGTACGAGGCCGAGGCCAAGGCGGCCTTCCGGCTGCGCCTGTACGCCGACCGCGCCGACAAGGAAGGGTTTCCGCAGATCGCCAGGCTCTTCCGCGCCATCTCCCGCTCCGAGGAGATCCACGGCGAGCGCAGCCTGCGGGCGCTCGAGCCGGTCCGCGACACCCAGGCGAACCTGGAGGCCTCCTTCGAGTCCGAGACCAAGGTCGCAGGCGTCGCCTACCAGAAGCTGATCCACCTGGCGAACGAGCTGGAGGACAAGGGCGCCGCGACCGTCTTCTCCCAGAGCCGGGACGTGGAGGCGACGCACGCGCGACTGTACAAGGACATGCTGGAGCACCTGACCGCGGAGCGGGAGACGACGTATCACGTGTGCACCGTGTGCGGCTACGTCGCCGACGGCACGCGCCCCGAGACTTGTCCGGTCTGCGGCGTCCCGGGCACGAAGTTCATTCAGGTCTGAGCGGCGGCGGCGCGCATGCGCCGCTCCACCTCGGCCATCGCTCCGTCCACCCCCCCGCCGAAGTCCGCCCGGACCGGATCGCAGACGATCATGCGCAGGACGCCTCCGGTCTTGATCGTCCGCGCGTGGCGCGGGAAGTGGTCGAACGTGCCGCGGATGCAGACGGGCACGACCGTGCGCCCCTCCTCGAAGAGGATGCGCAGCCCGCCGGTTTTGAACGGCTGGATCGTCCCGTCGGGCGTCCGCGTGCCCTCGGGGAAGATCAGGATCGGCCACGGCTCGGAGTCCCGTGCGGCGGTGCGGATGGCCTCCTTGGCCGTCCGGCCCTGGCGGCGGTCGATGAGCACGGCGCGACGCCGGAGCCACTGCCCGATGACCGGAATCCAGATCAGCTCCCGCTTGGCGACGAAGCGGAGCTGCGTGGGGAAGTGCCCGATGAGGACGGCCCAGTCGAGGTAGCTGGCGTGGGTCGAGGCGACGGCGTAGCGCTTGAGTCCCTCGACCTTCTCCGCACCCTCGACGCGGACCTCGAAATCGAGGTGCCGGAGCAGGCGCTGGGCCAGGAGGCGCGCGATCTGCTGTTCCATGACGGCGTCCGGGCCGTCGATCTGCACGAGGACGACGCGGAAGGCGTGGTGGTAGCCCGAGATTGCCAGGGTCTGCGCGATCTGCCAGAGGCGGAGCGCTTCCTCTCCGAGCTTCATCGTCGCCTCCTGCGCTGCACCGACGACGTCCCCCGCCGGCCCGGCCTCACGGCTGCTTGAAGATCGCCTGCATCTTGGCGGCCAGGATCATGTCGCCCTTCACCTTCAGCTTGCCCGTGGCGAAGGCCATCATCCCGCCCAGCTTCCCTTCGGTCATCGCCAGGTAGTGGTCGGTCTTCATCGTGAGCGTCACGCTGGGCTTCTCGTGCTGGCCCTCGCCCACCGTGAGCTTCCCGTCGGCGATCGCGGCGTACCACTTGCCGCCGCCGTCGCCGACGATGTCGAACTGGTACACCGCGTTCATCCCCTTGGCCGCCTCGGGCTTGAACGACGCCGGCATGTTCTCGAACGTCTCGCGTACCGTGGTCATGACGAGCCTCCATCCCCGAGCGACGACCGCCGTGCCGGCGCGCCGCGGTCCCCGCGTTTCGCCTTCTTCTCTGCCAGCTCCCGCGCGAAGATCGCCGCTCCGAGCGCCCCCACGATCTGCGGCTCGGCCGGGATGCGCGCCTCCACCCCCAACGCGCGCTCCAGCCGTCGCACGACCCCCACGTTCTTGGCGATGCCCCCCGTGATCGCGAACTCGGGCTCCAGCCCGACGCGCTTGACGAGACCCAGCACCCGGCTCGCCAGCGCCGTGCACGCGCCCGCCAGGATCTCGCTCTTCGCCGTCCCCTCGCGCTGGTAGGAGAGGATCTCCGAGCGTGCGAAGACGACGCACGTGCTGCTCACGGGCACGCCGTCGCCCGGAGCCTCCAGCGCCAGGGGGCCGAGGTCCTCCAGGCGCACCTTGAGCAGGTCGGCGACGATGCCCATCGAGCGCCCGGCGCCGGCGGCGCACTTGTCGTTCATGACGAAGCTGGTCACCTTGCCCGTCGCGTCGCAGCGGATGGCCTTGCAGTCCTGGCCGCCCATGTCGAGGATCGTGCGCACGCCGGGCACGAGGCGGTTGGCGCCCTTGGCGTGGCAGGAGATCTCGCTCACGTTGCGCTGGGCGAAGGGCACGACGATCCGGCCGTATCCGGTCGACACGATCGCCGCCATGTCGCCCAGCGCCAGCCCGGCCTTGGCCAGCGCCGCGTGCGCGACCGCCGTCGCCGTCTCGACGCTGTCCGGACCGGTGAGGATCACCTCCCAGGCCAGGAGCTCGCCGTCCTCGAGGACGACGGCCTTGCCGGTCAGCGAACCGACATCGACGCCGAGGGTGATCACGAGGCTCCTCCCCGCGCCGCGGCCAGGAGTGCGGCGCCGAGCGCGTTGACGGTCCGCGGCTCGTCCGGCACGACCACGGCGAGCTTCGCCAGCTCCTCGAGCTGCCGCGTGATGCCCACGTTGAGCGCCATGCCGCCCGCGGCCAGGAGCGGCGCCTGGAGTCCCACGCGGCCGCCGAGGCTGAAGATGCGCGACGCGATGGCGCGGTGCAGCCCGCGCAGGATGTCCTCGCGCGGCGTGCGCCGGTGCACCAGCGACACGACTTCCGATTCGGCGAAGGCGACGCACATCGAGGTGATCGGGACGTCCGCCGACGAGCGCAGCGACAAGGGTCCGATCTCCTCGAGCGGCACCTTGAGCACGGCCGCGATGGCGTCGAGAAACACGCCGGTTCCCGCCGCGCACTTGTCGTTCAGCGCGTATTCCAGGATCTCGCCGCGCTCGTCGAGCTTCACGGCGCGCGTGCTCTCGGCGCCCAGGTCGAGCACGACGCGCGCGCCGGGGTGCACGAACGCGGCGCCCCGCGCCGCGCACAGCACGTCGGTCGCCGCCTCGTGCGGGAGCCGCAGCGCCTTGCGGCCCGCGCCGGTGGCCGTCAACGCGCCCAGGTCCCCCGGCGTCGCCCCCGACGGCGCCAACGCCTCGCGCAGGGCGCGCTCGGCGGCGGCCGCGCTGTCGTCTCCCGTGGGCACGATGGCCGACCCGCACGGCGCGCCGTCGCGCACCGCCACGGCCTTGGTCCACAGCGCCCCCATGTCGAGCCCGGCCGCCGGCGCCGTCATGACGGCTCCACCATCTCGACGAACGCCTGGAGGCGCGTGCGGAGCTGGCCGAAGCCCGAGCGGTCGTGGCCGACCTCCAGGATGGTCAGCGGGATGTTGCGGGCCTCGAGCCGCTTGCGCAACGGTTGCGACTCGTACAGGAACGGGTGGCAGTACTTGAGGTTGAACTGGATCACGGCATCGGCGTGGAACTCGTCGACCATGGCCAGGATGCGGTCGAAGCGCGCCTGCGTCGGGAAGGTGGAGGCGCACAGGGTGCGACGATTGAGCATGCGCCACAGGGCATCCAGCGGGTCGCCGTCCGTTCCGGCGCGGTGCGCGAACCAGCGGCTGGTGGTGCACAGGTCGTCGGCGACCACGACGCCGCCGACCTCCTCGATCATCTCCAGCAGTGCGGGGTCATCGAGCGCGCTGCCGGTGACGAGGATGCGGGGCCCGAAGCCCTCGGGCGGCTCCGCGGCCCGCAGCTCGTCGAGCAGGCGGCGCAGCAGGTGGTTGGCGCGGTCCTTGGGCAGGATCGACGTCGCGAACGCCGTCACGAACGCCTCGACGCCCGACAGGCGCGGCGGATCCTCCCGGCGCATGCCGTACACCTCGGTCATGAGGGCCCGGGTCTCGTCGTACAGCTTGATCGCCTCGCGCAGGCCGTCCGCGGCGACGGGCTTGCCCGAGACGGCTTCGACGCGGTTGCGGAAGCGCCGCAGCTCCTCCAGGAAGTACTCGCGGTTGCCGTCTTCCAGCAGCTTCTGCGGGTTGTTGACGAGGTGGACGGGGGTGTTCGGCATGCACTGCGGCCAGACGTCGAGCAGGCGGCGGGTGACGTCGCAGGTGTTGGAGAGGGCGAGGAGGTCGAGGAACGCGAGGCGTCCGTCGAGGGCGTGGTCCAGCAGGTTGCGGACGAACTCGCAGGTGCACGGCTGCAGCCATGCGTCGGCCAGTCGCACCGGCTCCGGCGTGCCCGGGAGAGGGTAGGGCAGCATCCCCGCGGCCCACAGGATCTCCTCGGGCGCGAACAGGCAGCGCACGCCCGCGACCTTGCCGCCGGCCGCCTTCCAGGCGCGCGGCACCGCGGCGGGGTCGCGCAGCACGGCCCGGAACTCGTCGAGCACCGCGGGACGGGCCGGACCGGTCATGATGCCTTCTCCTTGCGCGCCAGCAGCACGTCGAGGAACGCGTCGATCGTGGCGTGGGTCGAGGCCGCGTCGTACTCGCGGGCGTCCACCCCGTCGAGGTCGAAGATGATCGTCGGCACGCCGGTCGCCCGCTGGATCGCGTCCTTGGTCAGCCGCTGCACGCTGGGCAGCATCGCGCACGTGCGCTTGACGGCGCCGAGCACCCCATCGATGCGGTACTCGCGGGTGGCCCGCACGAAGTAGTCGATGAGGCCGCGCCCGGGCGGGTTGAGAGGGTTCTCGAGCTGCGCGCGCGCGAGGCTCTCGAACGGGTACTGCGGGTCGATGAGCGCCGGGTCGAGCATGAACCCGGCCAGCAGCTCGACCAGGTTCTTGGCCACCACCGCACCGCGGTGCTCGGAGTAGTTCACCAGCTTGAAATCGCACAGCGGCGGCACGCCGATCCACAACAGGCGCAGCCGCTCGTTCTCCACCACGCCCTTCCCCCGCCGCACCCGGTCGCGCAGCTCGTCGCGCAGCCGCTCGAAGATCGCCAGCGTGCGCTTCTCCTTGCCCAGGACGAGCGGCGCGGTGGCGGCGATGACGCTGTCGTAGGCGCTCATCGGCGCCGGCACCGCCTGCTTGCAGATCTCGATCTCCGCCATCAGCGTGTTGAGCGCCTTGGTGAAGGCGATTTCCTCCCGCAGGCGCTCCAGGTCCATGCGGTACCCGTGACGTTCCAGGAACGCCACCATCCCGCGGTACTGGCCGGCCAGATAGCGCACCGCGTGGTCGGGCAGCTCGCCGTCCCACGAACGGATGGGCGTGTCGACGACGTGATGCGGGATGCCGTACTTGTCCACCACCGCGAGGAACGACTTCGCCTCGGAGGCGCAGGGGAAGTTGTTGGCCAGCGCCAGGTCCGGCACGGCGAACGCCATGTTGAAGAAGTCGTCGCGTTCGTCCGCGCAGGCCACGCCAATCGTGCAGCGGTGGACCGCGCACACGTCGCGCGGGGTGCCGAGGTCCTCGGCGATGCCGCAGTACTTCCCGGAGAGTCCGAAGATCGAGGCGTAGGCGCCCAGGACGTTGCCGTAGACGACCGGGACGTCCATGGCCTGGAAGATCTCCTTGGGCAAGAGGACCGAGGAGAAGACGACGGGCTTGCCCTGCGCCTTCGCGAGCTGCACCTCGGCGAACCCGTCCACGATCCCGAGCTGCATCTCCTCGACGACCTTGAGGTCGGGAAGCGGAAGCGGAGGGTGGTCCGCCTCTTCGAGCTGTTCTTCCATTTTCGTCCGGCCCCCTTTCGGCCGTCGGGGGCGCATCCAATCACGGGGGGCGGCGGTCTGCAACCTGCGGGGGTTCGGGCGAGGCGCACGGCTCGCACGGGCCGGCCGTCGCGGCGGGCTCCATGATCACCGGGAGGCGGGGCGCCGTCGGCAGCCAGGCGTCCAGGGTCCGGCGGCACGCCGCGGCGGCATCCTCGGGCGTTCCGGCCCGGAAGACCGCGTCGAACGACGACACCCCCGACGTGACGAAGAACTCGGCCGATACGCCGGCAGGGACGAGACGGCGGATGTCATCGATCTGCCCGGCGACGAACATGTCGATGCCCGACGTCGAGGTGCCGACCGGGAGGGCGCGCAGGTCGAGCCCGACGCGCGCTGCGACGCAGCCGGCCGGGGAGGCCTGCGCGGCGACCGACGCGTCGGTCGAGGGAGCATCGTCCGGTGCTTCCGGCGGCGGCCCGCCCGAGTCGGCGACCGTGGCCGCGTCCCCCGCGCTCGCGCGTGCCGCCGGCTCGACTTCCCGCGGCCGCTGCGTGCCGCAGCTCGCGAGGATCGCCAGGCACCAGGGGATGGATCTGCCGTGCATGCCGCGACGCTAGCATTCCCGGGAGCCCGGCTCCAGCGTCGAGGCGGGGTGCGTGCCGGGCGGCGGCCGGGACAGGGCAACCGTGCGTGCCGCGTACTCGTTCGGGAAGGCACGTTCGATCTCGGCGAGGGTCATGCGCTGCATCATGGGCGGGCCATGGCCCGCGACGTTCCACCGGGGAATTTTCCGACCCTACGTTCTTTCCGAGCGTCCCCAACGGGATTCGAACCCGTGTTACCGGCTTGAAGGGCCGGAGTCCTAACCACTAGACGATGGGGACCAACGGCGGGCACGCGGGCCGTTCCCGCGGCCGACCGCTCGTGCTGTGGGCCGTGCGAGGATCGAACTCGCGACCGCCGGATTAAAAGTCCGATGCTCTACCTAGCTGAGCTAACGGCCCCGCTCCCTCCTCCGGCCCGGGTCGCGCACGTGCACCCGAACCCACGAGCGACGGCCAAGTACCAGAGCGAACGCGACGGGTCAAGCACGCTGCGGCCCCTCGAACGCTGCTCGTGTCCCTACCTGCACCGCGCGTCGGTCTGGATCGCCGCCAGGAGCGCGTCGGCGTCCGCCTTGAGCGGAGACTCGGGATACTTGCGCACCATCGTCCGCAACAGGGTCCGCGCCTCGCTGCACCGCGCAAGTCCGAACAACGACGACGCCGTGTAGTAGTAGACCCGGTCCATGTCCGGAGAGTCCGGCCGGGCCTGCGCCACGTTTCCCAGGGTCGCGATCGCGTCGTCGTACCGCTCGTCCAGCGCGTACGCGACGCCGATCTCCACCTCGGTCGACGACGTGCGGGCATCGCCGGGATACCGCGCCGCGAAGAGCCGGAAGTACGCGCGCGCCGTGCCGTAGTTCGCCTGCTCCACCAGCTCCTTCGCCTTCGCCCAAAGCTCGTCCGCCGTCGCCGGCGCCTCGTCGGGGTCGATCTCCGGGTCGAGGCCCGCGTAGCGCTCCAGCCGATCGAGCCGCCGGGTCTGCGTCGCGGACGCCGCTTCCATCGAACGGAACGCTACGAGCGCCTCATCGACCTTCCCGCGCAGCCGCCGCACCTCGTCCGCAAGCTCCTGGAACTCGGCCCCGAAGTCCGCGCTGTTGCGCGCCAGGAGATCCGTCGTCTCCTGCAGCAACGTCCGGAGCTGCTCGACCTGCGCCTCGGCCTCCTGGCGCATCTCGGCGAAACGCACGCGCTCCTCTTCCAGGCTCGCCTGCTGCGCGTCGAGGTCGAGCCGGAGTTGATCCACGTCGGCGCGGAGCTGCTCGCCGGAGGCGGCCGAGGTGAACCAGAAGCAGCCGGGGAGGGGGAGGGCGGACAGGGCGAAGAGCAGCCAAGCCGAGCCCGGCAGGGAGCTTCGAGGGGTCGTCACCGATGCGACCGGGAGGATGACCCGGCCGGACGCTCGAGCGGTCACGGCGGATCTAGTCGCGGAAGTCGACGCGGCGGTCGTTCTGCCAGCAGGCCTCGTCGTAGCAGTGCCGGGCCTCGACCTTGCCGCGCGAGTTCACGCCGCCGATCGAGCTGCGCTGCACGCCGAGGTTGATCAGGTACTGGCGAACGGCGTCGGCGCGATCCTGCCCGAGCGCCATGTTGTACTCCTCGCTGCCGCGCTCGTCGCAGTAACCGGTGAGCGAGAGCGTCCGGCCGTGCTCGGTCATGCACTGCCGGTTGGCGGCCAGCGCGTCGCGCTGGTCGCGCCGGACGGCGTACTTGTCGTAGTCGAAGTAGACCGACGAGAACTGGCACTCCGGCGGCGGCGGGATCGGACGGCAGTAGCCGTTGATGCACTCCTCGCCCGCGGGGCAGGGATGCGCGGCGTCGCACTGCGGCATCGGCACGCAGGCGCCGTTCTGGCACATCATGCCGGGGCCGCACTCGTCGTCCGAGAGGCACGGCGAGCAGCGGTTGTCGCGGCAGACCTGGCCGGCCGGGCAGCGATGGTCGGGGTCGCAGTAGCCCGGGATGGCGCGGCAATTGCCGTCGCGGCATTCCTGCCCGACCAGGCAGTCCTGGTCGTTGCGGCACTTGACGCACAGGTTGTTCACGCACCACTCGTCCGGGTGGACCTCCTTGCAGTCCTCGTCCTCCTCGCATGCCGGATATTCCGGCCCGCAAGCGGCGAGCAGCAGGGATCCGCAACACAACGCCATCATCGTACGCAGAGTCGTCCGCATGTCCTCTAGGCCTCCTCCAACCACTCTGTCGGGGCGCAAACCCACCCCCTCGCGATTGGGCGAACCCTAGCCCAGTCGACCGGGGGGTTGTCAACAATTTTCGCAGGGGACGCAGGGCCCGCCTCTTGAACCGTGGGCCCCGACCCGTCTACGCTGCCCCCGATGCAGTACTGCCCGCACTGCGAACGGCCGGTCGGGGAGCTGCGCGGCGACTGCCCCCATTGCGGACGTCCATTCGGGACTTCGGCCCCGAATTCCGCGGCCCCAGCGCCGGCGGGGGCGGTTCCCCACGCCGCCGAGGCAGCCCCACCCGGCCCCCGCCTCGCGGCGGCGGCCGGCACCGGGGATGAATCGGACGCCGGCGACGCGCCTCTCGATCTGGCCTTCGACCCGCGTGACCCCGGCGGCGACTCCCCCTCCATGGAGTCCGTACCCCCCGTGTCCGTCGCGGCGGCTCCCGGGCCGCGCCGTGCCCGTGCCGCCGCCGCGGAGCCCGCCGAGGGACCTCCCGCGGACGAGGTGGCGCGCGCGGCCGGGGTCGCACGGCCGGCGAGCTGGCTGGGCGCACCGCTGTACGCGTGGCAGGCGCTGCGGCGGCTGCCGGCGTTGCGGGCCGAGGTCGCGGCGCGCTCGGAGGAGGCACGGCAGTCGGAGAAGTTCCGGCGCGAGGCGTTCGCGGCCTGGGCGCGGGGGCACGGGCGGGAGATGGGTGCCGAGGCGGCGCTGAAGCCCTTCGTGGAGGCGGTGCTGCGGGCGAACAAGACGCTGCAGGGCTTCACCGAGGGGCACGCGGCGGACTTCGAGCGGTTCCGGAAGCTCGACGGCGCGATCGCCGACGAGACCAAGGCGGCCGAGGCGCAGAAGGAGTCGCTGACCGGGAGTCTCGGCACGGCCGAGGCGGATTGGCGGCAGCGTTCCGAAACCCTCTTCCGCGCGAAGGCGAAGCTGCGTCGCGGCGAGATCGAGGTCCGGAACCTGGAGCAGATCGCGGAGGGCAAGGTCGGGCCGGGCTCGCCGCATCACGGGCGGTTCGTCGAGCTGCAGGGGGCGCGCGCGACGGCGCAGGGCGAGCTGGCGCAGGCCGAGAGCGAGGAGCGGGGGGCGAAGGCCGAGGTGGCGCGGATCCGGGCGGAGCTGCTCGACATCGATCGGCGCCTCGACGCGCGCCGCGAGGCGGCGCGCAACGATCCCGTCCGCCGGCGCGTCGAGGAAGGCCACGATGCCCACCGGCTGGCGCTGGAAGAGGCGCTGTCCGCGGCCGCCGCGCAGGCCATTGCCCGGCGCCTGGTCCCCGCCGATTCGCCCGACGCCCAGCGCCTCGGGGCGCTGCGCGAGGCCGAGGAGGCGGCGAAGCGGGCGCACGGCATCCACCAGGCGGCGCTCGAGTCCATCGACCGCACATCGATCGCGATCGGCCTTGCCATCCCGGCGGGACTGGTCGTCGTGCTGTTCGCGCTGCTCGTCGTCCTGCGCTGACGCTACGTCGAGGCGGGCGCGGCCGGCTCCTCCGGCGCGTCCGGGGGCGGTGTCGCGTCGGGTCCGTCGGGCGGCGGCGGGGGCGCGGCCTCGTCCTCGTAGAGACGGTTCTTCCAGAAGAGGAAGATGTTCTGGAGGATCGACGCGACCGGAACGCCCAGGAGCACGCCGAGCAATCCGGCGGCGCGCTCGCCGGCGATCAGCGCGAAGAAGACGATCACCGGGTGGATGCGCGCCGTCTTGCCGATGATCTTGGGGTTGAGGACGTTCGCCTCCAGCAGGTGGATGGCGGTGATCCAGCCGAGGACGAAGAGGCCGGTGCCCCAGGACTGCGTCAGGCCGATCAGGATGGCGGGCACGGAGGAGATGATCGTGCCGAAGATGGGGACGATGGTGAAGACCGTGGCGATCGCGGTGAGGACCGGCCAGTAGCGCAGGTCGGCGATGGCGAAGCCGATGCCGGAGAGGGTGCCGTTGACGAGGCAGATCAGGAGCTGGCCGCGGACGACGCCGGCGAGGCCGCGGTCGAGGGCATGGAGGATGGTGCGGTAGTCGGAGCGCCACGCGCGAGGCGCGAGCGATTCGAAGAAGGCCAGGATGCGGTCCTGGTCGGCGAGGATGAACGCCGAGAGCATGAGGGTGATGAAGAAGGTGAAAGTGAAGCCGATGAGGAAGAGGACGACCTCCTGCCCGACGGAGAAGAGGACGGTGGCGTGCTCCTGCCCGCGCTGGAGCAGTCCGCGGACGGCGTCGGTGATCGTCTCCTCGATCCCGCCCGACTCCGTCGGCGGCGCGCGGCTGGGCGCGCGGGCGTTGAGCACGACCGTGTCGTCCCCCGCGCGCCGCACGTCGAAGGCCAGGTCCTGCAGCTCGATGCGGTAGGAGCCGTCGCGCGCGGGGCGCAGGACGATGGCGGCGGAGCGCTCCTTCTCCTGCTCCTCCGGCCGCGGCTCGGCCCGGCTGATCACGTCGGGTCGTTGGCTGCGCAGGAGCGGCGAGAGGTTCTCCTCGTAGGCCTCGGCGATCGCCGGCAGCCACTCCTCGCGGACGTGGCGGAACGCGGCCGGCACCTCCTTCATCATCACCCCCAGCTCGTCGGCGAGCCGGGGGAGGAAGGCGATGGAGAAGAACACCAGGCCGGCGAGGAGCCCGGCGTAGAGGACCAGGACGGCGATCCAGCGGGGGAGGGGGCGTTTCTTGCCGCCGATGCGGGTGATCCAGTTGACGACCGGGCTGAAGACGTAGGCCAGGGCCAGGGCGAGGATGAAGGGGACGAGGATGGAGCGGAAGGCGTAGAGGAGGACGGCCAGGCCGAGGCCGGCGACCGCCAGGAAGAGGCCCCTGCGCCGTTGCGGCGACATGGCCATGGCTCAGTCCCCCCCGCCTCCCGTCCCCGTCGCCAGCGGCGCGAACTCGGGGAGCAGCTTGCCGTAGGTCTCCCGCAGGTGCTCCGGCATGACGCGCACGTCGGCCACCACGGGCATGAAGTTGGTGTCGCCGCTCCAGCGCGGCACGAGATGCACGTGCATGTGAGGCTCGATGCCGGCGCCGGCGCAGCGGCCCAGGTTGACGCCGACGTTGAGGCCTTCGGGGCGGAGGGCGCGGCGCAGGGCGACGACCGAGTCGCGGACCAGGTCCCAGAGCGCGGCGTGGTCCTCCGGGCCCAGGTCCTCGGGCGAGGAGACGTGCGCGCGCGGGGTGACCATGACGTGCCCGTTGGTGTAGGGGAAGCGGTTCATCATCACGAAGGCGCGGGGGCGTTCGACGAGGATGAGGTTCTCGGCGTGGTGTTCGGGTCCCGCGGCGGGCTTTTCGCAGAGGATGCACGTCCGGGGCTTGTCGCCCAGGATGTATTCCATCCGCCACGGCGCCCACAGCGGCTGCATCGTCGGACGTCCGTTTCCGGCCCCGGCCGCGGCCGGGGCGGCTGGGACCTACGGTTCCTCGCCGCTCGCCGGCTTCTCCGGCTCGGGCGCAGCGGCTTCCTCCGTCTTCGCGGGCTCGACCGCCGCGGTCTCGGCCAGCTTCTCGCGGATCAGATCGCCGAGCGTCGCGGGGCGGTGGGCCTGGCGTTCCTGCGCCATGTACTCGGCCGCTCCCTCGGTTTCCTCGCGTCCCGTGACCGTCTTCATCGACAGGCCGATGCGACGGTCCTGCGGGTCGACGGTGATCACCTCGGCCTTCACCACGTCGCCTTCCTTGACCACCGACCGCGGATCATCGACGCGCTCGGCCTTCATCTCCGACACGTGGATCAGCCCCTCGACGCCGGACTCCAGCTCGACGAACGCGCCGAAGTCCATCACCTTGATCACCTTCACCGTCAGGATGCGCCCCGGCGGGTAGTCGTGCGGGATGCGCGCCCAGGGATCCTCCTGGAGCTGCTTCATCCCGAGCGAGACCTTCTTCTCGTCGTAGTTGACGTTGAGGATGATCGCCTCGACGTCCTGGCCCTTCTTGAAGACCTCGGAGGGGTGGTTCACGCGCTGCGTCCAGGAGATGTCGCTCCTGTGCACCATGCCGTCCACGCCGTCCTGGATCTCGACGAAGACGCCGTAGTCGGCGATGGAGCGGACGACGCCGTGGATCTTGTCCCCCGGCTTGAACTTCTCCGTGAACAGCGACCACGGGTCGGGCTCGAGCTGCTTCAGACCCAGCGAGATGCGGCGCGTCTCCCGGTCCAGCTCCAGGACGACGACGTCGACGGTCTGGCCGACGGTGACGACCTGCGAGGGATGCTTGACGCGCTTGGTCCAGCTCATCTCCGAGATGTGGACCAGGCCCTCGATGCCGGGCTCGAGCTCGACGAACGAGCCGTAGTCGGTGAGGCTCACGACCTTGCCGTTGCAGCGCACGCCGACGGCGTACTTGATGTGCGCCAGGATCCACGGGTCGTCCTGCGTCTGCTTGACGCCCAGCGAGATGCGCTCCTGCTCGGCGTTGAACTTGAGCACCATCACCTTGACCTTGTCGCCGACGCGGAACACCTCGGAGGGGTGGTTCACGCGGCCCCACGACATGTCGGTGACGTGCAACAGGCCATCGACGCCGCCCAGGTCGACGAACGCGCCGTACTCGGTGAGGTTCTTGATCACGCCCTCGACGGTCATCCCCTCCTGGAGCTTCTCCAGCGTCGCCGCCTTGAGGACCTCGCGCTCCTTCTCCAGCAGCGCACGGCGGGACAGCACGATGTTGCCGCGCTTGCGGTTGAACTTGATGACGCGGAAGGGGTAGGTCTTGCCGATGAACTGGTCGAGGTTGCGGGTCGGCCGGAGGTCGACCTGCGAGCCGGGAAGGAAGGCGCGGACGCCGCCGCGGATGGTCACCGCCAGGCCGCCCTTGACCCGTCCGGAGATCGTGCCCTCGATGATCTCCTCCCCCTCGCACGCGCTGGCAATCTCGTCCCACACCCGCAGCCGATCGGCCCGCTCCTTGGACAGCATCATCTGGCCGTCCTCGGTCTCCCGCGACTCGACGAAGACCTCGACCTTGTCGCCGACCCCCACGGCGATGCTGCCGCTGGTCCCCTGGAACTCGTGCAGCGGGATGATGCCCTCGGACTTGTAGCCGATGTCCACGACCACGTGTTCCTTGCCCACGTGGACCACCCGCCCGGTGACGATCTGACCTTCGTCGACCGGGCCGGCCTCGGACTCGCCTCCCTCGAACAGCTTGGCGAACGACTCGCCCTCATCGATGAACGGAGCAACAGGCTTCGACTCGACCATGCGGGTTCCCGGGACCTCCTCTTCTCTTCCCAGCTCACGGCGGCTTTCCCCGGCATGCGGCCCGCTCGATCGGCTCGGGCCCCGCTCCGGAGAGGCGCCCCGGTCCGGAAAGCGGAGGATGCCTACTCCGTTCGCGAACGCGTGTCAAACCGCAAGTTGAGAAGGGGAGCCAGGGAAGAGGGGAGGTGGGGAGAGGGGGAAGAGGAGGGGGAGGGAGGGGGCGGGGTCAGCGGGGGCGGAGGCCCGTGCGCTCGGCGACGAGCGCGAGGACGCGCTGCACCACCTCCTCGAGGGTCAGCCCGTCGGTGTCGATGGTGATCGCGTCCGCGGCCGCGCGCAGCGGCGATGCCTCCCGCGTCGAGTCCCGCTCGTCGCGCGCGTCCTGCTCGGCCAGGACGTCCTCCAGCGCCCGCTCCAGTCCCTTCTCGCGCAGCTCGAGCCGCCGGCGCCGCGCGCGCTCGCGCGGCGACGCGACCAGGAAGATCTTCACCTCCGCGTCCGGCAGGACCACCGTGCCGATGTCCCGGCCCTCCGCCACCGCACCCCCGGCCGCCAGCGCGCGCTGCAGCGGCAAGAGCGCCGCCCGCACCGGCGCGTGCCGCGAGACCAGCGACGAGCCGCGCGACATCTCCGGAGTCCGGATGGCGGCCGAGACGTCCTCGTTCCCCAGCAGCACGGTCGTACCCGCACGCCCGGTCCCGCCCGCGAAACGGATCGGCAGGTGCGCGGCCAACTCCGCGAGCGCCGGCCCGTCGTCCCACGAGACGCCGGCCCGCTCGGCCGCCAGCGCCAGCGTGCGGTAGATCGCCCCCGTGTCGAGCTTCGGCAGGCCGAACGCCGTGGCCAGCCGTGCGGCCAGGGTCGACTTCCCCACGCCGGCCGGCCCATCGATCGCGATCCGCAACGGCATCCTTGACCTTCCCGCCCTTCCCGCCCTTCCCGCTCTCCCCGCACTATTCGGACGCTTCCTCCACCGTCCGGAGCTGCGACAGCACGACGCCTATCGCCGCCGTCGGCAACGACGCCTCCACGAAGAAGAAGGCGCCCTCGCTGCGCGGCACGAGCCGCCGGATGAGCGGCGACAGCCCGACCGCCGCGTACGACCGCCGGCTCGCCATGAAGTCGATCCCCTCCGTCGCCGTCCGCACCAACTCCGCGGCTTCCGCCTCGTCCGTCACCTCGGCCACCGCCCGTACGGCAGTCTCCTCGTCGCCGATGGCGACCGAGACGCCGACGATCCGGTCGACCAGCGGGTCGACGCCCCAGTGCTGGAGCTGCGGGCGGAGCGAGGGCGGCACGCGGCCGAGGTAGACAAGCTGCGCCGCGGCCAGGTCGAGCCGCTCGGTCAGGGGTGCCACGCGCGGATCGGAGGCGAGCGACGCGGTTTCCTCGCCGGTCGCGCGGCGGCAGGCCGCGGCGACGGTGTCGCCCGGGGCCAGCACGAAGAGGCCGGCGCCCACGGCCGCCAGGCCCGTTCCACCGACGGTGAACGCGGTCACGTCCGCGCACGGCCCCTGCGCGATCGGCGCGTGCTCGGCCTCGGCCCGTTCGGCGAGCCTCCGCGCCAGCGCCCGACCGTCGTCCGGGCCGCCGCGGACCGCGCGCGCCAGGTCGAGGTCGTCCTCCCGCGCGAAGGAGACGATCGCCTCGTCCGCATCGCCCAGGTCGCGGAACCACTGCGCCGGTCCCCCCCGGGCCGCCTCCTCCGGCGTCGGCTCGAACCAGCGCCGCGTCGCGTCGCCCAGGGCCGAGGCCGCGAGGGCCTGCGGGCGCACGAGCAGCGTGACCTCGGCCCCGGGATCGAGCAGGCCGAGCGGACCGACGTCGGGGCGTTCCGGCGCGACGGGCAGATCCGGCGGCTTCACCGGGCACCCGATGGCGGTGAGCACGAGGAACAGGAGAGAGGGCGGGGTGCGAGTGCGCGTCACCCGCCGAGAAGATCACACCGAGCGCCCGAAGACAAGGACCGGTCGTCCGCTTCGTAGCCGTTCGCAGTCGGTCCGCAGAAACCGCGCTCGGCCGCGGGCTGAAGCCCGCGGTTCGGATCGGGGGAAGGGGCCGGAAACGGGGGTACGGAGAACCGAGAACCGAGAACTACTTCTTCTCGTCCTCGTCCTCGTCGTCCTCCTCTTCCTTGTCTTCCTTCTTCTCGCCCTTGGCGGGGGGCGGGGCGCCGGCGCCGGCCTTGGCGGCCTTGGCGGCCTTCGCGCGGTCCTTGCGGGCCTTGCGCTTGGCCTCCATCTCCTCCTCGGAGACGACCTCGATCACGGCCTCGCCCCGGTACTGCCCGCACTCCGGGCAGACGTGGTGGGGGAGCACCGGCGCGCCGCACTCGGGATTGGCGCAGTAGGTCATCGGCGGCATCGTCACCTTGTCGTGGTTGGCACGGCGTCGATCGCGTCGCGCGGGGGACTTTCGTTTCTTCGGTACCGGCACGTTCGTTCCTCCTTGCCGCTCAAGACTCGCCCTGCGGTCGCCCAGGCAGCGTGCAGTCGACCGCGCACCTCGGATTCATCGGCACCTCGAGCAGGATCGTATCGCGGACGTACTCGTCCAGGATCAGCCTGTGTCCCTGGTAATGCTCGACGTCGGGACCCTCGTCGGGCTCGGCCTCCGCCCCGTCGTCCTTCGCCGGCTCGCGCACGACCACCGGGCCGGGCACGAACAGCACGGCGATGGGCGTGTTGATCTCGAGCGACGTCGGCCGCAGGCAGCGGACGCAGGTGCCGGCGAGTCCGATGCGCAGCCGGCCCTGCACCAGGTAGTCCTTCCCGGTCGGCGTGACGCCGACCTCGAGCAGCCCGTCCTCTCCCGCCGGCGCCACGTCGCAGTCCTTGAACGCGGCGGCGCTCCAGTCGCGCGTGAGCGGAAAGGTCCACGAGCCCTCGTGCTCGGACACGTCGTGCAGGTCGATGACGATTCGGTTCTCCACCAGCGCCTCGTTCGGTGCTCCCGGGACCTTCCAGGGGTCCGCGGAGGGCGGCACATTAGGATTGCGGGGCGAAGCATGTCAAGCCGAGCCTTGACAAGGCCCGGGCCCAGACCCGACAGTGCGCCCCATGCGACCGTTCATCGTCCCCCTGCTCCTCGCCCTCCTCCTGCCCGCCGCCGCCCAGGCCCAACGCTCCTCGCGGGGCCGGCAGCCGCCCGATCCCGCCCAGGCCGCCCGGGATCTCTTCGCCGCCGCGGACTACGCCGGCGCCATGGCGGAGTTCGAGCGAGTCATGGCGGAGCTGGGCGACGAAAACCTCCGCGTCGAGGTCGCCCGCTGCCTCTCCCGCCTGGACCGGCCGCTCGATGCCCTCGCCGCCTTCGACGCGTGGCTCGCCTTCAAGGGCGAGACGTTGACCGAGGCGGAGCGGGCGGCGGTTGAGGCCGAGATGCAGGCCGAGTGGGCCAAGGTCGGGCGGATCCGCGTCCGGATCGATCAGGACAACGTCGAGATCCGCCTCGACGGCACCCCGATCGGGTTTTCGCCCCTCGTCACGCCGATGCGCGTCCCTTCGGGCCCGCATGTCGTCGAGGTCTTCCATCCCCGCTTCGAGGACCAGCGGATCGAGGTCGACGCGCTCCCGGGCGAGATCACCGACGTGCCGATCACGATGCAGGCGCCCCCCCCCCCCCCCCCCCCCCCCCCCCCCCCCCCCCCCGGGGCCTGG
>JACRCZ010000121.1 GCA_016218765.1 Deltaproteobacteria bacterium
AAGTTCGGACCCAGGTAGGTCACCGGCGCGACCCCCAGCCCCAGGTTCACCTCCGCGATGAGGTGCGTCCCCGCCCCCCCTTCGGTCGGGGCGGCGACGGGCGGTCCCTCTCCCCCTTCCTGCGCCTCTGCGATTCCAGGTAGGGCCGCGGCAAGTACCCCGCTGAGAGCGACCGCCAACAACCGGACCGATCCCCCCGCCAACTTTCGGACCGATCCGGCCGACAACGATGTCGCGCCCCGCCCCGACCGCTCGCCCTTCTCCCCGTGATTCCAAAGCGTTCGCTGACGCATGCACACCTCCGCCCCAAGACGGCCGCGGAAGATGTGCAGCCCCCGTGCCAGACCCGGGGCTGGAGCCCCGGGTCTGCACCACCAAGCCCGCTTCGCGGGCCGGCCGACAGGGAACGTGCTTCCCGCTGGAGCCTGCGGCGCAGGCTTCGTGGTGCAGCCGGCGCCTTCAGGCGCCGGTCGCCCTCACACCCTGACCACCGCCGTCACCCCCGGCAGCTTCTCCAGCGCCCGCGTCAGCTCCTGCAGCTTGTCGGCACCCGCGATGTTGAACGTGAACGCCGTCTCCGCCTCTTCCTCGCTCGTCGGCTTGGCGTGCACCTGCGAGATGTTGATGTTGCGGTCCGAAAAAGCCTGCGAGATGGCCGTCAGGATCCCCGGCCGGTGCGCCGTCGTGATCCGCAGCGTCACCGGACGGTCGAGCTTCGCCTTCGAGTCCCACGACACGCTCACCCGCCGGTCGGGATCCAGCTCCAGCGTCCGCGGACAGCCGCGCCGGTGCACCATGAGACCTCGCCCCCGCGATACGAACCCGACCACGTCGTCCCCCGGCACCGGATTGCAGCAGTGCGCCAGCCGCACCAGCAGGTCGTCAACCGTGTCGATCTTGATCGACGCCGAATCCAGCCCCGCGACCCGCCGCACGAGCTGCAACAGCTTCGACTCGCGCAGCTCCGCCGGCGGCTCCTTCTCCTCCTCCCCGTCGCTCCCCACCACCTCCTGCACCACCGTCCGCCCGTCGATCTTCCCGTAACCCACCGCCTGGATCAGCTCGTCCCGGCTCCCCAGCCGGTGCTCCTTCGCCACACGCTCCAGGTCGCCGTGCTTCTCCGCCTTGGCCAGCGAAACCCCCGCCTTGCGGAACTCCTTCTCCAGCATCTCCTGCCCGAGCTCCTGCGACCTCTTGCGCTGCTCGGCGTGCAGGTACGACCGGATCTTCGCCCGCGCCCGGCTCGTCACCACGAAGTCCAGCCAGTCCTTGTTCGGCTTCTGCTGCGGGTTGGTCAGGATCTCCACCGAATCCCCGCTCCGCAGCTCGTAACGCAACGGCACGATCGCCCCGTTCACCCGCGCCCCCGAACAGTGGTGACCCAGGTCGGTGTGGATCGAATACGCGAAATCCACCGGCGTCGCGCCCTTCGGAAAAACCTGCACCTGCCCCGCCGGCGTGAAGACGTAGACCTCGTCGGAAAACAGGTCCCCCTTCACCGCGTCCATCAGCTCCGTCGGATCCCGGACGTCCTTCTGCAGCTCCCAGATCTGGTGCAGCCAACGGAATCGCTCCGCGTCCTTCCCCCCGGGCGCCAGTCCGCCCCCCTCCTTGTACATCCAGTGCGCCGCAATCCCCTCCACCGCGATCTTGTGCATCTCGTGCGTCCGGATCTGCAGCTCCATCCGGATGCCGCGCGGCCCCATCACCGTCGTGTGCAACGACTGGTAGCCGTTCTGCTTCGGAATCCCGATGTGGTCCTTGAACCGCCCAGGCACCGGCGTCCACTGCGAATGGATCACCCCCAGCGCCGTGTAGCACTCGGCCACCGTGTCGCAGATCACCCGGAACCCCAACAGGTCGAAAACCTGCTCGAACTCGATGTGCTGCCGCCGCATCTTCTCGTGGATCGAGAACATCCGCTTGAGCCGGCCCGTCACCGTCGCCCGCAGCCCGTGCGCCGCCACCAGCTCCGCCAGCGTCCGCGTCATCTCCTGGATGAACCGCTCGCGCTGCTTCCGCGTCTTCTCCACCCGCACCGACAGGTCCGACCACTCCGCCGGCTGCAGGTAGCGGAACGACAGGTCCTCCAGCTCCCCCTTCAGCCAGTCGATCCCCAGCCGGTTGGCCAGCGGCGCGTAGACGTCCAGCGTCTCCCGCGCAATCCGCTCCCGCCGCTCCTCCGACAGATGCTCCAGCGTCCGCGCGTTGTGCAGCCGGTCCGCCAGCTTGAGCAAGAGGACCCGGATGTCCCGCGCCATCGCCACCAGCATCTTGCGGAAATTCTCCGCCTGCCGCGCCGCCTTGCTCGTGTACTCCACCTTCGAAAGCTTCGTCACCCCGTCGACCAGGAACGCCACGTCGTCGCCGAACTGCCCCTTGATCTCCTCCAACGACGTCGCCGTGTCCTCCACGCAGTCATGCAGGAACGCCGCCAGCACGCTCGGCACGTCCAAACGCATCTGCCCGATGATCTGCGCCACCGACAACGGATGCACCAGGTACGGCTCCCCGCTCGACCTCTTCTGCACCCCGTGCCGCGCCTGGCTGAACCGGAAGGCCCGCCGGATCGCCTCCCCATCCGCGTCCGGAAGGTAACCCCGCACCACCCCGATGATCCCCTCCACCGCCCGCTCCATCCCCTCCGGACTCGGCACGATCGGCGGCAACGTCGGCGTATGTCCCGTCACTTCCACGCCGCTAGCCTACGACCGCCTCCCCACGACGTCTAGTTCGAGATGGTCCTTGCTCTTCATCCAAGGATCGCGCATGAATACCCCGTCGCTTGGCTCGTCCGAAGCCGCGGCCCTCGCCGAGGAGGGCCCGTCGAAGGGCACGGGAACGATGAGACGAATGACCAGGATCGCCGGCTCCCTCGCTCTCCTCCTCGCCGCACTCGCCGGCGCCGCCGGAGCCCAGGACGCCCAGGGCACCCTCGACGTGCGACTCTCCGCCAACGGCGAGCCCGCCGCAGGCACCGTCACGATCTTCCCCTCCGCAGGCGGCCCCGCCGCCTACGACGGCCCCGCGAATGCCCCGGCCGCACTCCCCCACGGCGTCTACGATGTCAAGGCCACCCTCACCGACGCCATCGACCACCCCACCCGCAGCCGCGGCGGCATCGAGCTCACCGCCGGCGACGACCGCACCATCCACATCGATTTCCAGGTCGGCCGCGTCACCCTCCTCTGCCGCAAGAACGGCACCGCCCTCGACGCCGAGATCTCCCTCCGCCGCCCTGGCTCCTCCACCTGGCTCCCCGCCGTCCACTGCGGCGTCCCCTTCCTCGTCTCCGGCGGCACCTACGAGGCCGATATCACCCCGCTCGACTCCACCACCGGAACCCCCGCCGGCACCCTCCAGATCATGGCCGGCACCACCCAACGCCTCGCCCTCGACCTCTGACGCCGGATCCGTACCAGGAACCAATAACTACTGCCCCCTTCTCCCCTCCTGCGCTATCCTCCCCCCACGCGGCGCCGCTGCCGACGCGGAACCACGCCGGAGGGATGCACCGTGCCACGCGCTCGAAACCACGCCGACCACCAGGAACGCACCCCCACCCCCGCTCCCCTCGCCACCCTCCTCCTCCTCGTCCTCCCCCTCCTCCCCTCCTGCTCCTCCCACCCGAAACTCGAATGCGGCGTCGAGCTCGATCCCGGACGCGCACGCTTCTGCCGCGCCGACGGCCGCCAGGTCTGCATCTGCGCCGACCACCGCTGCGCCAACCAGTCCACCACCTGCCCCTCCGGCTTCGCCTACGCCGACGACGACACCTGCGTCGAACCCGCCCCGGCCGCCACTCGCATCGAATCCACCGGCCCCACCGGCATCTGCCCGGCCACCGCCGCGGACGCCGACGCCGACGCGGACGTCGACTCCGATGCCGAACCCGAGGCCGATGGCGATGGCCCCCCCGACGGCGACGCCGACGAGGACGTGGCGCCGGACACGGACACCGACGGCACCGACGCCGAGCACGCCGAAGACGCCGACGGCGGCCCCACGACCCCCGTCGTCGGCACACCCCTCCGCCTCGGCGACGGCCAGGATCCCCGCTTCGTCGACTTCCAGGACGCGGGCGTCCTCGTCGCCTGGACCGATCGCTACTTCGAAACCTCGCCGCCCCCGGCCGCCCCCGCCGCCGCCCACTTCGGACTCATCGGCTGGGACGCCGCCGCCCCGCCCGACCACCTCGACTCCGTCGACGCCGTCGGCATCCTCGGCCCCGAAACCCTCTTGCGCGCCCCGGTCACCTGGGCCCACTGTCCCATCCGCGGCCGGCCCGGCGCCCTCTTCCAGTACTGGGCCGTTCGCCCCGAAACCGAGCCCCTCCTGTTCTACGTCTCCATCGATGAGGTCGGCGCCCTGAGCGCCCTGGACGTCACCGGCGATGTCCTGTCCCCGACCCCGCCCGAACGCGTCGAAGCCATGCGCATCGTCCCCCGCGCCGGCGGCTGCTGGGTCGTCTGGAACGAAGACGCCGACGGCACCGGCGGCCCCGAGCCCGCCCAGATCGTCGCGCGCCGCTTCGACCCCGCCGATCCCTTCGCCGACAGCCCCCTCTGGCTCCACCTGGCCGAGTCCTTCGCGCCGAACCCCGAGTGGCGCTACTGGTCCGCGGAGGAGCTGGCCGGCGAGACCTACCCCCGTCCCTCCATCCCCTACGCCGTGGTCGACGAGCTGACCGGCAACCTGTTCGTCGCGATCGCCGCCGTCGATCCCGTCAACCACGTCGCGGCCCTCTTCGGCCAGCTCGTGGACGCGTCCAGCCCGACCGTCCTCTGGGCCGCCGACCGCAGCCTCGCCCAGCTCTCGGAAACCGACTACGACGGCCTCGAAGTCGCCCGCACCAACGCCGTCGCCTTCGCCCAGAACGACGCCGTCCTCGCCCTGGTCGCCGTCCGCTCGACCGGCGAACGCTCCCTCTTCTACGACCTCGAACACCTGCGCTCCGAGTCGTCGGGCTCGCTCTACCCGGTCAATCCCGCGATCACGAGCTTCCGCGGCCCGAGCCTCGCCGCGCTCCCGCCCGACCGCGTCTACGGCGCCGTCGCCGACTGGTCCGGCAGCGGCGTGCCCTCGGGCCCCGTCCACTTCTTCCACGGGCCCGGCAGCGAGCTGACCGCGACCTGGGAAGCCCTGCCGAACTCCGCCAACCCGTGGCTCGTCGCCGACCCCGGCACGGACCCCGACCTCGACGCCGTCTTCGTCCTCCGCGCCGCCGACATCGGCGGACGCACCCGCCCCCTCGTCACCCGCGAGGTCGCCGAAACGTACTCGCTCGCCCCCGGCTGGACCGACGGCGGAGTCGACTTCGCTCCCGCAGGCCACACCATCGTCGGCGACTCCTCCCACCCGACCCTCCCGCTGCCCGCACCCGACGACGGCGGCGCCCTCGTCGGCTGGACCAACGGAAACCTCGAGTGGGCCGCCTACGTGGCGCGCATCCGCTTCGCGGAATAGGAGATGACCATGTCGCCCTCGCGCCTTCCGCTCGTCGCCCTCGCCGCCGCCCTGTCGCTCCCGCCCGACCCCGCGCCCGCCCAGACAGCGACCGCCGAACCCCAGGCCGGGGCGGCCGAGGCGTTCGGGCTCGGCGAGCGCCTCTTCGAGGAACAGAACTGGTCCGGCGCCCTGGCCGCCTTCCAGCGCGCGTACGATCTCCAGCCCCACTACTCCGTGCTCTTCAACATCGGTCTCTGCCTCCGCGAGCTGCACCGCTACCCCGAGGCGCTCGAGGCCTTCCAGCGCTACCTCGCCGACGGCGGCGACCAGGTCCGACCCGAAAAACGCGCCGAAGCCGAACAGGCCATCGCCGACGTCACCGCCTTCATCTCCCGCGTCCGCGTCACCGCAAACGTCGCTGGCGCCCAGATCCTCGTCAACGACCAGCCCCGCGGCCAAACCCCTCTCGCCGAACCCCTCGTCCTCGGCGCCGGCCACTACGTCGTCGTCGCCCGCGCCCCCGAACACCGCGACGCCCACGCCGAGTTCGATCTCGGCCCCGGCGAGGAACGCGACGTCAGCCTCTCCCTCGAATCCCTCGCCGCCCCGCCTCCACCACCGCCCCCGCCCCCGCCGCCACCACCCATCGGCGGTAGCTCCGAGCCCGAAGCCCCCGGCTGGTACTCCGATTGGCTCGGCTGGACCCTCGCCGGAGTCGGCCTCGCCGCCGGCGTCGGCGGCGGCATCCTCCTCGCCGACGCCGCCGACAGCGAAAGCAAGGGCGACAACGAGCTCGACATCGGCGCCGCCCGCGCCTACTACGACTCCGCCGATACCTCCAACGCGTGGGGCATCGGCATCACCGCCGTCGCCGGCGCCGCCCTCGTCACCGGCATCATCCTCCTCGCCATCCCCGAAAACCCCGAAGCGCCCCCCGACGAGGAGCCCGCCGTCGCCCTCACCCCGCTCCTCGGCCCCCTCGGCCTCGGCCTGGCCGGGACGTTCTGAGGCCGCGCCGTGACCACAAGCCAGGCACCGGGCTGCGTCGGACAGGTCTTCGAGGATCGCTACCGCATCCTGCGCCTCATCGGCGAAGGCGGCATGGGCGCCGTCTACGAAGCCGAACACGTCGTCGTCGGACGCCACGTCGCCATCAAAGTCCTCCACGCCGACATGGCACGCGATCACCAGGTCGTCGCGCGCTTCTACAACGAAGCCCGCGCCGCAGGCTCGATCGGCAGCGAGCACATCGTCGAAGTGCTCGACTTCGGCCGCCACCCCGCCCCGTACCTCGTCATGGAGCTGCTGACCGGCCGCAGCCTCGCCGCCCTCCTCGAAGCCGATGGGCCCCTGTCGCCGGCTCGCGCCTCCACCGTCCTGCTCCAGGTGCTCGACGCCCTCGGCGCCGCCCACGCCAAGGAGATCGTCCACCGCGACCTCAAGCCCGAGAACATCTTCGTCGTCACCAAGGACGGCCGCGAATCCATCAAGCTCGTCGACTTCGGCATCTCCAAGCTCAAGAACGCCGACCCCATCACCGGCGGCCACCTCACCCAGACCGGCACCGTGCTCGGCACCCCCTACTACATGTCCCCGGAACAGGCCCTCGGCGCCAAGGACCTCGATCACCTGACCGACGTCTACTCCGCAGGCGTCATCCTCTACGAGTGCGTCACCGGCCGGCAGCCGTACTCCGCCGAGAACTACAACATGCTCCTCGTGAAGATCATCAGCGAGGCCGCTCCGCCGCCGCGCTCGATCCGCCCCGACCTGCCCGAGCCGCTCGAACAGATCATCCTCAAGGCGATGGCCCAGGACCGGCCGCAACGCTTCCGCTCCGCCGCCGAATTCGCTGCCGCCCTGCGCGCCTTCAGCGAAGGCCGCCGCACCGGCGTCCTCCCCATCGCCGCCGCCGCGAGCGATACCGCCGCGCGCATCTCCGCCGCCCGCGCCCGCATCCTCCAGGGCGGCGCGACCCTCGCCGCCACCACGGGCGCACCTCCCGGCGCCGCCACGGACCTCGCCTGGACCGAAGGCACGGGAAGCGCCGCCGCACCCCCCAGGAAGGGCAGGGCGGTCGCGATCACCGCCGGCGCCACCCTCGCCGTCGCCGCCCTCGCCGTCGGCGCTTGGCTCGCCTTCTTCCGAGGCAACGGCTCGTCCGTCTCGCCGACCGTCGACCAGCCCGCCCTGAGTCCGTCGAAGGGCCGACCGTCGACCGCCGACTCTCCGACCGCCGCCCCCTCGCCGACCGCCGACCCTCCGCCCCCCAACGCCGCCGTCCCCGTCACCGCCGACCAACCCGCCGCGGACGCCGTCCAGCTCCGCGTCGCCGCCACCCCGGCCGACGCCAAGATCTACCTCGACGACGTCGAGCTGCCCGGCAACCCCGCCTCCGCCCGCTTCCGCAAGGACGGCCTCATGCACAAACTTCGCGTCGCCGCCCCGGGCTTCTCCGAACAGACCCGCTTCGTCGAGTTCACCGCCGACGTCGAAGAAGCCTTCGCCCTCCAACCTCCACCCACCACGACCGACGCCGGCCCCGCGACGGATGGCAACCCCGCCGCTCCCGGCTCAACCCAGCCTTCGCGTCCCCCGGTCCGGCCGCGCGACGCAGGCAGCGGACCGACCGCCGCCGCTGCCGACGCGCGCGGGCCGTCTACGGCCGCCGACACCGCCGCGACCGCCGACCGCCTGCCAGCCCGCCCTGAGTCCGTCGAAGGGCCGACCGTCGGCCCCAGGGAGCTGGATCTCCCCCCCGCCTCCCGCCGCGACGTCCCGCGGCTCGAAGAAAGCCCCTATGGACGCTCGCCGTAGACCGCCATCCCCAGGCCCCGGCGAACCCCTCCCGGCCGTCACGCCCGGGACCGAGCGTGACGACAGTCGTGCCGCCTTGTGCCGCATCCGCCGAGCGGAGGCGCCGGTGGACGTCCGCTTTCCCAACCGATTTCCAGCGGATCACGGAAGCGGGAGGATGGTCGCTGCCGTGGCATTGCGTTCGCATCCGGAACGCCCCTCGATGCGTTGGGAGTGCTCCCGCCGCTCGTTTGCTCTTGCCCTTCTGGCGACGGCCCTGTCCACAGGCTGCATCCTCTCCCCGCAGCCCGACCCGCCGGGGGCCAACATCGTCGCCTCCGCCTCGCCGGGCGCGGGCGACGTCGCCGTGGTCGGCGGCGCGGGCTCCGTCCCCGCGGGCGCCGCGGTGCGCACCCAGGACGCCGACGACGACGGGTCCTTCGCCAACGGCGAAGCCTCCGACACGGGTGCCTTCGTCCTCGTCGTGCCCTCCGCACCGGGCCACACGCTGCTCGTCACCTACACCGTCTTCGACGACGGCGAATGGCGCACCAGCCCCCCGCGGAAACTCGTCGTCGACCGCTACGATCCTTCGCCCGACCCGCTGGCCGAGAACGACGGCGACTTCGCTTCGCCCTTCGCCCCGGGCGCCCGCGCCTCCGGCGGCTTCGATTCAAGCCTCCTGGTCGCCCCTCCGTTCGAGGGCTTTGCACGCCTGTGGTGTGCCGACGAGTGCGTCCAGCCCGGCGTCCGCGTGCTCATCGCCAACCAGGACCGCGGCGAAGTCACCGAGGTCGTCCACCCCGGCGGCCCCTTCGAACAGTCCGTCCGCGCCTCGATCGGCGACGTCCTCCTCGTCTTCGCCGTCCTGGCCGAGTTCCCCACCCAGACCAGCTCCGTGGTCCGCCTCGTCGTGCCCGCGCCGTAACGCGCGGCGCGCGGACAGTTTGACCGGTTCCCGCCGCCGTCGATCGGACGAATTGTCCGCTCCGCTTCCCCGATCCCGCCCAACCCGTCGGATCCGCGACCGCCGCCGCCCGGCACGGATCGTGCGAAGGTTGGCCAAGATCTGAATGGCAGACTCGCGTCCACCCTGTGGGCCGAGCCATCTGATTGCGTTCGTTGCGGGGCGTGGCCGACACGTCGGCCGGTCGCGAAGGAGGGATCGAGATGCAGACCCAACCCGGTGGTCCGTCAGGGCGGCTCGGCCCCCGTGTTGCCCGCCCCGGGCGCCGCTTCTCCCCGATGCCGCGCGCCATCGCCCTGCTTGTGACGGTAGCAGGGTTGGTTGCGCTCCCGGCCCGTCCGGCGCAGGCGTATTTCGTCTACTACGACATGCACCTCACGGGCGCGATGACGTGGCATTCCGACTGGGTGTTCTGGATCGGCACCGGGTCGGCCGACATCGTCGAGTACTACTCTGGCGGCCACCTGCCGTCGTTCCACGAATCCACCCTCTACCGCGGGCTGGACCTCGTCTGGTCCCGCGAGCTTTCGCACTTCCCGACCTCCCTGCTCTTCGAGCAATGGGACGACTGCGTACCGATCCCGGAGGAGCCGGGAGATCCCCCGCCCAGCGGAGACCCCGTGGCGCTCTGTCTCTCGGCATGTGCGAATTGGCAGGATTCCGGGTATCTGGTCCCGGAGCCGACGCCCGAACACCCCGACTTCTTCGCCGACTGCAACGTCATGTGCAACGCGAACTTCTTCGATTCGCCACGCTGGGTCTGCATGGCGACCGGCGGGCCCGACGCCGTCCCGGACTGCATGCGCTCACGCCGTCCGGCGTCCTCCGGGGACTGTCGGTCGTTCTTCGACTTCGACCCGGACTCGACCACCCTCGCCTCGGGAGGAGTTGCCGGCGCGCAGTTCAAGTCGCTGCTCGTCGGCGCCAGGTTCCCGGATCTGCGCGAGGCCGACGGCATGGAAGCGGCGAACATCGAGGGTGACGCATTCGAGGACATCCTCAACAAGCCGCCGTGGGACAACAAGCTCGACTTCGGCTACCAGTTTCCCGCGCAACACTCCTTGGCACGAACCGACGTGCTGGAGGAGGACGCCCTGTACGAGGTCCCCTGGTACACGACCGGCGACGATCACGTCTACCCGGTCGCCGGTGTCGCCGAGCGCAACAGGGCCGTGATGACCGCCGCCGCCTCGTTCCTCTTCGACCGCTTCCTGCAGGCCCAACAGTACGAGGCCATGGGCGACGGCGGAGCGCCGCCGACGGTACCAGTGCACGACTACCATTCGGTGGACCAGTCCCTGCGGCAGCACCCGGATCTCGCCGTGGCGATCGCCGGCGTCACCACGCACCTCTTCGATGGCGGATGCGCGGCGGCGCTCGTCTTGACCGCGAGGAAGGCCACCAGCCGCGGCGACCTCCAAGGCCGGGTCCTGGCGTCCTTCCCGGCTTGCGCCCTGCTTGGTCCCGCGACGACGAACTACTGGGCCGCCGTCCACTACGCGTTCGCCGACGGGGGCGGCGACGTCATCGAGGTGCACCCCGACCTGCTTGCGATCGGTCAGGGCGTTCATACCATCGGGGACTCCTTCGCACATTGGGTACGGGACTACACCAACGCGGTGGTCGTGGGAGACGCCGCGGAGGCGCTTCCCTTGGCGCGGTTGCGCTCCGAGGGAGAGACGCCCTGGTTCTACGGCCACAGCCGCCCCTACGATCACGATGCGTCGTACTACGCCGAAGGGGTGGACCCGTGGAGCGGAGACGTCTTCGGATACCCCAGCAGCGGCGACTCGGTCTTCTACGACGCAGAACACAATCGCCTCGGCCTCGCCAACCACGAGTTCTCCGCACGCGCGATCGCCGACTGGCTCGCCGTCTTCTACGACCCGGCCGCGGGAACCTCGCGAGGGTTCCAGGAGCGCCTTCAGGCGCTGGAGCAGTTCACCAGGCGGCACTTCTCCTACGCCATGCCGCAGGAACTTGCGCCGGGCGAGGTCGCGAAGTACCAGCCGGGTCAGTTGTGCGACTCGGACGACGACTGCGAGCGGGCCTTCCTCGAGAGCGGCGTCTTCGTACCCGGCGTCTGCGACCTCCCTTCGGGACTGTGCAGGAAACCGTGCACGGTCCATCCCGACGGCACGGACGACTGCAACCCCGGATTCACGTGTTCGAGCGGCATCTCCTGGACCGGCTCGCCCGGCATCGGTGATCGTCGGTTCTGCTCCGTCCTGTGGGACCCGTGGGACAGCATCGCGGACGAGTATCTCGTGGGCATGCAGCGCCGCGAGGACGGCGACCATGGCCGGTTCCGGCTTCCCAAGACGAGCCGTGCCAACGAATGGTACATGCTGGAATACGACGTTCCGCCGGTCGCGCCGGCCGATGAAGCAAGCGGGGAGCGCATCGACAGCATCGACCCGCTCGTGATGGGGGAGCGGCAACGCTGCAGGGCGGATACGGGACCGGGCGGCTCACACGAGGGTGAGGAACTGGTCGCGATCTTGTTCACGGGACTCACGTACACCACGTGCAGCAGCTGCGCCCGCCCGATCTGTCAGTACCGCACGCCGGGCTCCTCCGGGTTCCGCGAACGGGCCGCGATGTCATCGATCTATGTCGAGCCGGGCCAGCATGTCTGTCTCACCAACTCCGACAGTGACACCATCTGCTTCCACGGCGGCATCAACGGCACGGCCGAAGGGCGTCTGCTCGAAGAATGGCGAGGCCGGGAGGTCACGCTCTCGTACGACAGCCTCGACCTGGACGGCGACCACGTCGAGGATTGGACGGACAACTGCATGCTGTCGAAGAACTCGGACCAGGCCGACTTCGACGGCGATCGCTACGGCGACGCCTGCGATCGCGACGACGACGGCGACCTCGTGCTCGAGGACGGTGACGGGCCTTGGGGCCTCGGAGACGGCGACGAGGTCCCTTGCGGGTTCGGCGGGCCGGAACGCGGCCAGGCGTGCGACGACAACTGCCCGCGCACCTACAACCCGGCCCGGCTGGACCTCGCTCCCATCGCGACCGCAACCGAGCCCGCCGGCGACGGCGTGCCGGATCAGTTCGATCTGGACGGCGACGGCTTCGGCGATGCCTGCGACGGCGATCCCGACGGCGACCGCACGCATCTGCGCTACCCGTTCGACTACGACTACGGACTCCTGGACGAAGAGCAGGGCCACCCGCGCCCGGGCGAGTCGGTCGAAGGCAACATCGTCGGCGAGTGCGCCGAGTTCCTGTGGACCTTGACCGAGGACAAGGACGACGACTGGGTCTGCGACCTCTACAACTTCATCCCCGACGGCAACGTCCCCCCGCCCTGGGTGCCCGACCCGCGCTACAACGGCTGGCCGTTCCCCAACCAGGGGTACCTCAAGCCGGACGGACCGGCGACCGAAGAACATCCGGAGGGGTTCCCGGTGAGCCCGGACATCATGAACGCACACTACCTCTCGAGCTGCTTCCGCAATCAGTACGGGCCGGGCGACGGAAGCTGCTTCCATCCCGGCGATGTTACGATCGTGCCCCCGCCCGATTCCGGTGCGTCCCACTACCCGGGCGAGGGCGGCTACTCCTGGTACCTGGAGTACCGTTCGATACACGAGGATAGCGCCTTCGGCTACGAGGGTTGCCTGCGCAACCTCGTGGACGTGTGGCACTACTACGCCGACGAAACGACGGACACGACGGTCGGGGTGTCGGGCTTCTACGAGCGCGAGCTGCGTGCCGGGTTCATGATCGGCGCGGCCCAGGTCGTCGCCTTGCTCGACGTGCCGACCACGGAGGCGCCAATGCCCTACTGGACGCCTCCCGACCCCGGGCACGAGCCCGGGAGCCCGGCCGACACGGAGTGGAGGAACATGCTGCTCGAGATCGGCGAAAAGCGCCGCCAACTCGAGCGGAACCTCGATCCGCAGATGTGCCAGGTCGACAACTGCATCCGCTTCACACGCCTGCACGGGCCGCTCGCCGTGGGCGTCGACGACATCGATCCACTCAGCTACCACGTCCTCCAGGACGACCAGTACCTCGGCGAGGAGCTGGGCACGATGGCGACGGACTTCTGCTGGACGGAGAACACCCATGAGCTGGCCGGGGACGGCCCAACGGCCGTCTACAACACGCAGCTCCGCTGCGACTTCTGCGATGCCGTGCCCGTGCCGTCGCCCGGCCAGTGCCGGCGCGACGAGGATCCCGACCCGTACACCGCGCCCGGCTACGCGGCGTGGTACCGGAACGAGGACCAGCTCGACGTGAACCGGGACGGCATCGGGGACATGTGCTCCTCCTGGGTCGAGCTGGTGGACATGCAGCAGAAACACCTCGTCCAGGAGTCTTCGGAGGGCGTCTGGCCGACGGAGCCGGAGTGGCGGTCCTACATCACGGCGGTCGATTCGACCGGGAGCCCCACGGCGCTCGCGTGGCGGACCGAGACGCACGACGGCGTCAGGATGGACGTCCCGTACGATCTCGCCACGGGCCTGCCGATCCGCTGGTACGAGGAGGACTGGCGGCTGCCGACCCGCGGAACGGTGAGCGGGCCCGGCGGCGGCTCGTCGGATGAGCTGACGGAGATCTGTCGCAGCAAGATCGTGCACGATCCCGAAGGTCGCGCGACCGAGGTCGCGGTCTGCGGCGCGGGCGAGCCCTGCGAGGTCCACAAGTCCATCGCCTCCAACATGCAGCAGCTCAGCTTCGACGTCAGCGGCTTCAGCCTCGAACCCGTCGAGACCACGATTGGGGCCTGCGCGTGTGCGTTCGAGACTTTCGAACGGTGCTATGACCCAGAGGCGGATCCCGACGATCGTTGCTGGCGCCCCGAAGACGCGGACTGGGAGACGGACCGGGTGAGCTACGATGCGCTCGTGGTTGCGGCGGAGTTCCTGCCCGACACGGTTCGCTCTCGATATGCCGGCTTCCGGCTGTACGGCAACCGTGACGCCACGTGGGCCACGCGGGTGATCGCCGAGCCATGCCAGCATCTGGTGGTGCGGACCGGAGGTCTGTACGGTGGCGGGCCGGACATCCACATCGGCTGGGCGACCGAGGATCCTCTCGACGACGGCTGTCAGGAGATCCGCATGCCGTTCCACGGCGGAGATCGACGCGTGCTGACCTGGAGCTACCCGGGCCAGGTGGAGCCTGGACCAACCGGGCCGTTGGGCACGGGCGACCAGCACTGGATGGACGGCTACACCACGGCCATGCGCGTGGGCATCCGCAAGGAACTCCCCGATCCCGGTGACCCTGCGGCGAAGTACTGGCGGCGCCAGTTCCACACCCCGGTGTACGGTCCGGAGACCCCAGGAATCGATGACGATGAGCCCTTCGCCGAGACCTGGTTCAGGCCGACGACTCGCGGACGGTCGGGCTTCGTCGTCTTCGCTCCCGATTGCCGTCCCGCGCGTCTGGACGACGACGACATCGTCGACGACTCGGGCCTCGACTGGCCCGGCGACTCCTCAACCGACAAGGCCGTCGTGCGTGTCCAGGTGAAGGAAGCCACCGACAAGGCCGAGGCGACGCTCGAGTACGCGCGCGTCATGTCCGGCTCCGGTGAGGTGGCGCTCACCTCGTCGACCTACACGCTCGGGGCTACGGGCTTCCCGTCGCGTGACTTCGCCACCGCTCGGCTGAATCTCGACCGCGAGGTCGCCGCCGCCCTCTTCGACTACTCCGGCACCGAACCCTCCGTGTCGGTCGACATCGTTGTCGGCGGCACGGACGCGCTCGGCCAACCGGTCGGCGGCGTCTGGGCGTCGCGGTCCTGGGACGAGACCCCGCGATTCGACCGGCTCGACCCCGGCGGCCCACCCAAGCCGCCCGCGAGTGCGTCCGATGCGACGAAGCCCCCGCCCTCCGCGTCGCCGGCGATCGCCGATCCCAGGCTGTTCGTCGACCTCGCGCGCCGGCGCCTGCTGATCCTGGGCGGCGTGATGCCCGGAGGCGTTCCCCTCGGGCAGATCCTGGTGTTCGATCTGGCGACCAGGACGTGGACGACCGGCGCGGTAGGCATCGGGAAGTCGGTCGGAATCCCGCCCGGAGCGTCAACGGGAGACTTCGCCGTCGATCGCGGCGGCCGCCGCGCGTTCCTCGTCGCGTCCGGCGGCTCGGCCGTTCGCGTCTTCGAGCTCGACCTCAGCCTGTCGGTGCCGTTGGTCCGGGAGATCGCCATCGCCGGGTCCGGCCCCGCGCCGCGTCAGGGTGCGGCGGTCACGTACAGCTCGCGCTTGCATCAGGTGCTTCTCTTCGGCGGTGCGGCAGGCGCGATCATCGGGACCGGTCCGGTGGCCGCCGGAGCCGCGACCGAGCCCGGCGCGCCGGGCGGCGGCGGTACCGTGCTGGGCGACGTGTGGGGCCTGGAACCCCGGACCGGGATCTGGACGCTGCTGCGTCCCGACGGAGGGCTCGGTATTGCCCGGCAGGATGCCAAGCTGTTCGCGGGTCGCAACGGCGAAGCGTACGTCCTGGGCGGCAAGGACGCCACCGGACCGCTGCCCGTCGACCGCGCCGTGCAGATCGACCTGCTCGATTCCCAGGCCGCTTCGTGGCGGACGACGAACTCCGCGACCCCCCGCCTGCTGGTGGTCGACGGTCCGCCGCAGCACGGGTACTGGCGCCCGGGAGATCCGCCGACGTATTCCCTGGTCGGCCACGACCTTCAGCGTGACCTCAGCCATCCCGCCCAGCTCGTGCTGGAGGCCGACCCGACGCTGCTCCAGGTGACAGCCGTTTCCTCGACCTCGAAGCAGCTCGTGTCCGGCGCCGTTTCGGCCGGCAACGGCATGGCGACGCTCTCGCTGCTGCCCAAAGAGGTCTACTACGTCGCCGTCCGCGGCCTCACTGAGGTCGTGCCCAGGGGCGGCATCCCGTTCACCCTGCGTGCCGTTTCGGCCCTCCCGCAGGGCCGCCACTGGAACGTCCGGGCCCCGGACATGACCCGGTTCGATGCGTCGAAGGACGCCGTGTTCGTGGCCAACTGGGAGAGTCTGGACATCTACAAGTGGGAGGCGTCGGCGCTCACGAAGGTGGCCGAGGTGCCGATGCAGGCCGCGGTGGACGTCGATGTCGTCGACGGGATCGCGTACGTCGCCGACTTCGAGCAGGGGCTGGTCACCGTGAGCGTGACCGACCCGACCGCGCCGCTGGTGCTCGATACCGAGTGGGTGTTGGGCACGCCGGACTCCGTTGCCGTCAGCGGGAAGAACGTCTTCCTGGGCACAGGCATCTTCGGGGTGGCGGAACTGGACGTCACCGATCCCGCCGACGTGGCGTGGGTGGCGCAGATCTCGCCGGTCGAGACGCCGCCGGCAGCCCTCAGCGGCCCGGCCGGTAGCTCGAGGACCGGGCCTGTCACCGGCTCGACGGTCGTCGCGGACGTGTCGGCCGGCGGCAACCGGCTGCTCCTCGCCGACTCCGACCGGACACTGTGGATCTACGTCGTGGACGCGAGCGGCAGCGCGCAGCAGGTGGGTCGGTACGAGGCCGCCCTGCCGATCGAGGACTCCGCGGTGCACGGGCGCACGCTCTACCTGACGGACGGGCACGGCACGCTGGAGGTGGTCGACGTGACATCCGCCTCGGCCCCGAGCCGGTTGACGCTGTCCCACGGACCGGAGTGGGAGGTTTCGGGGCGCTACGGGTACGACATGATGGTCCAGCGGGACGTCGGCGGGCGCATCGCGGTGCTGGAGATGCGCGAGCTTCTGCCGGACGAGGACGTCGATGAGGACGACGGGGACGACGACCACTGCGACGACGGCCACGGCGAGGACGGTCACCACGCCGGATGCGACGGCGACCCTCACGGCGGGTGCGATAGCGACCATCACGCGGGCGGCGACGCGCTGGACGACCATCACGACGACGGCGACCACGGCGACGATCACGCCGGCGGGCACGGCGGCCCTGGGCACGATGACGACGACGACGAAGCGCACGGCGGTCGCGGCGACAGCGGCGATCGCGATGACGACCGCGGCGAAGGGCGGGGACCCGACGACCACCGGAGAGACGAGGGTGGCGGCAGTGGGCGTGGCGGCGGTCATGGCGGCCGATGATACCCTGAACCGGTCGCTGGCTCGGTCACGGAGCGCCGCGGCGAAAAGTTGGCGGGCATGACGACTACTGCCGCGTCACGTCGCCGCGTTTGGGTCATCTCGGGATTGGCCGCCGCGGTCGCGGCGACGGGCGGGGTGTTGCTGTTCACGCACGCGCTCGCCGAATCCCCGAAGGAGGGAAACGGGGCCGGGACGGCCACCGTGCCGGGGGCCGAAGCGCCGCGGGGCTCCCCGTCAGGACCGGCACGTTTGCACGACCGGGCCCGGCAGGTGAGCGACCCGGACACGGCGCGGAGACTCGCCGAAGATGCGTTGGCGCGTGTCGACGCCGAGTTGGCCGCAGCGACCGAAGCGGGCGAGTTCGAACGACTGAAGCGCAAGCGGACGCTCATCGTCGAGGCGATGAACCGGCTGACCGCGACGGAGGGCAGATAAGCGTGTCGGCGCCAGGGAGGCGGTCGACCGACGGCGACAGACGTGTTGGCTCCGTACGGCGGGAGGATCGGCCCGCGGTGCCCTCCTTGGCGATGTCGCACCGGCGTGCTACACGGTTCCTCGTGGGGACGATCCAAGCGCGAGCGGCATCCATGAACCCGAACAAGAGGCTGGAACTTCCGATCCTGCTCGCCTGGATGGCGTTCCTGGCGGCCTGCCCGAACGGCAACGGCTCAACCGACGGGCGGGCCGAGGACTTGCCGTCGTCGGAGGACGGCGGACTGGACCTTCCCGACGACGGCCGGGTGGAGGCGATCGACGACGGCGATCCCGACGTGGACCCGGATGTCGGTCCGGACGCGGATGTCGAGCCCGAAGGAGACGGGAACGTGGTTCGCGACGGCGATGGGGAGGACGCTGGCGACGGGGAGGACGCCGACGGCTACGACGCGGACGCGCTGTTGCCGACCGGGTGCCGACTTGTCCTGCCGACCAGGGATATCGGCTACGGCTGGTCAGGGCGCTACTCCATCGACGCGGGGAAGTTCGTCTGGCGGTGGATTGACTCGGTACCTACCCCCGACCAATCCGCGCTGATGGAATGGAATCTGGCGACTGGGGCTCAGCGCGAGGTGATTCGCAGGGATTTCCCCGAAGTTATCAGCGTCCCGTCGCCTCACGGGGATTGGGTAGCCTTCTTCTCCACGGAAGGAGGGATTCCACCGTACGAAATCTACCGAGTCTCCCTGCTCGGTGGTCCGTCGGAGCGCTTGACCGCGAATGCGGTATCCGACTCGTACCCTCGCGCCGGTTCAAGGTACGTCTCGTACCGGTCGATGTACAGCCCGCCGGATGGTGGAGTTGTTTTCGAACACCGGTACTGCGACTCGGCGGACGGATCGGACCACCTGATTGCCGAACGCGATCCTGATGCCGAAGATGCCTTCGACGGCGAACGATGGGTGGCCTTCGATCACGAGGACTACCTCTACAAGTTCGACCTGACTGATCCCGGCGCCGGGCCGCAACGCGTCGCGCCCTACACGATGGGCGTCACGGGACTCGCGTTCGACCGGGACACGGGTGTCCTGGTCGTTGCAGCGTTCGTCTCCGGCGAGTCCGACGACTTCCGGCTGGAGGCATGGGACCTGGCGACCGACACCCGCACGCCGATCCTCGACGACCCGTGGAGCCAGGTCGTGCCCGACGTGGATGGTCACGTCGTCGTCTACCAAGACTCGCAGGCCGCGGGCGAGACGTACTTCGCCCACCAGTTCTCCGACCTGCGCATCGTCGACCGGGAGACCGGCGCGAAACGCGTGGTCATGCCGCTCGACACCTACTACGGCGTCGGCATCTGGGAACGCTGGATCGCCTTCAACAACTACGGGATCTACGGCGACTCGCTCATCATCTGCGACCTCGTCGAGGCGGGCTACATGAGCGCCGACCTGCACGTCATCCCGGAGTAGGAGCCCGAAGTCCTCGTGGCCGACACGGGCCGAGCTTCCGGTACAACGTCTTCTCGCTGATTCCCAACCACCGCGCCGCCCGCGCGCGATTGCCGTCCGCCAACGCCAGCATGCGCCGGATGTGCTCCCTCTCCACTTGCTCCAGCGACGGAAGCTGGCGACCGGCCTCGCCATCGCCGCCTGCTCCGTCGCCGTCCCTCCTTCCCTCCTCGCCCGAAATGCCCGCGGGCAGATCCGACGGCACGATCTCCCCGACCCGCCGGCCGAACTCCAACACATGCTCGACGCAGTTCCGCAGCTCCCGCACGTTCCCCGGCCACGAGTGCCGGATCAAGAACGCCGCCGCCTCCGCGCCCAACTCCACAGGCTCGCGGCCCCGAACGCGAGCCTCCATCTCCATGAGATGCCGGAAGGTGCACAAGATGTCCTCGGGCCTCTCCCGAAGCGGAGGAAGCGGAATGCACAAGACCGCCAGCCGGTAGTACAAGTCCTTCCGGAACGCACCCCCCGCGATCGCTTCCCCCAACTCCCGATTCGTGGACGCGATGATCCGCGCGTCGAACGGCTCCTCGAAGTCGGCGCCCACCGGACGCACCCGCCGCGCTTCGATCGCCCGCAACAGCGCCGGCTGCACTTCCAGCGGCAGCTCGGCGATCTCGTCGAGAAACAGCGTGCCCCCGACCGCCGACTGGAAGGCGCCCCGACGCGCCGTGCGCGCGTCCGTGAACGCCCCGGGTACATGACCAAACAGCTCCGTGGCGATCAGCGGTCGCGGAATCGAGGCACAGTTGAGCGGCAGAAACGGACGCTGCGCCCGATCACCGGCCTCGTGGAGCGCTCGCGCCGCAAGATCCTTCCCCGTCCCCGTCTCCCCCGTCAGCAACACGATCGATCGGGATCCTGCCGCCCGCGCCAGCGCCGCGCGCAGCCGCATCATCTCCGGGCTGGGGCCGACGAAACAGCCGAACCGACCGCCGCTCACCGAATCCTCCACAGGCTTCGATGTAGGTCCAGGTGGGGGGGGGCTCGCACCCTGGTTCCCGCGGCGCCGCGAGTTCCTTCCGCCGACCAGACCCACCTCGACGCCGGACAGCCATCGCCCCGCGCTCCCTGCCACCCCCACCGGCCCGCCCAACAACCGTCGGCTTGCGCGTCCTCCGCCTGCTCCGCGCTCCCGCCGTGCCGAGCGACCCAACCCGATGCCGCAACCTACCATCTCGGCGGGCGCCCTTGGCCAGAGCATTCTTCGACCCGCTCCCACCGTGCGGTTCCGCTCCCTCACCGCCACTACGGCGGACGCCCAGCGTTCGCGGGGAGCCTTCGAGGTTCGCCGGCCTCGCCACCCACATCGCTCTTGATTTCCCTGTTTCCCGTGCTATAAACGCGCCGTTTTCGTTTCGTTCGCGTCCGGCTCGCCTTGCGTCGCCGTTTCCGAACGATCGCGACGAGAACACGTGACCGTTCCTCCGGCGGCCGGGCACGTTGATGCAGGCCGGGCAAAGTCGGTCAAGGCCGACACGGAGTGGAAGAATGAGGCTTTTCGTTGGTAGTCTGTCCTACGATACCCGCGACGACGATCTGCGCCAGGCGTTCGCCGCCCACGGCAACCCGATCTCGGTCACCGTCATCACCGACCGCGAAACCGGACGCTCCAAGGGCTTCGGGTTCGTCGAATACTCGAGCGCCGAAGAAGGCCAACGGGCCATCGAAGCGCTGAACGGGACGCAGCTCCAGGGACGGACGATCACGGTCGCCGAGGCCCGTCCGCGCGAAGAGCGCGGCGGCGGCGGCGGCGGACGCGGCGGCGGCGGCTTCGGCGGCGGCGGCGGCGGCGGACGCGGCGGACGCGGCG
>JACRCZ010000122.1 GCA_016218765.1 Deltaproteobacteria bacterium
ACCTGGTCAACGAGGCGCCGCTCCTGGCCGCCCGGCGCGACAAGAAGTCCGTCGACATGGAGGATTTCGAGTCCGCCAAGGACAAGGTGCTGATGGGTACCGAGCGGCGCTCGATGATCATCAGCGACCGCGAGAAGCGGACGACCGCCTACCACGAGGCCGGACACACCATCGTCGCCCGCACGATTCCGGGCTCCGATCCCGTGCACAAGGTCACGATCATTCCTCGCGGCCGCGCGCTGGGGCTGACCCAGCAGCTTCCGACCGAGGATCGGCTGAACATTTCTCGCGAGTTCGCGCTGAACCAGATCACGATCCTGATGGGCGGCCGCATCGCCGAGGAGCTCGTGCTCAAGCAGCAGACGACCGGTGCCGGGATGGACATCGAGCGCTCGACGGAGCTGGCGCGCAAGATGGTCTGCGAGTGGGGCATGAGCGAGAAGCTCGGTCCGCTGGCCTTCGGCAAGAAGGAGGAGGCCATCTTCCTGGGACGCGAGATCGCCCAGCACCAGGACTACAGCGAGCAGACGGCGATCGATATCGACAACGAGGTCAAGCGCATCGTGACCGAGTGCTACGAGCGGGCGCGCCGGGTGATCGGCGAGAACCTCGACAAGCTGGAACGCGTCGCCCAGGCGCTGCTCGTTCACGAATCGCTGGACGGCGAGGACCTCGACGCGCTCTTCGCCGGCCGCGAGATCCCCAAGCGCTGGTCGAAGCCGCCGCAGGGCACGGCGACGGCGGACGCGACGGACGGGGAGAAGAAACCGTCGCCCGGCATCCTGCCCGGCCGGCCGCGCGAGGTGCCCACGGGGTAGGGCCGGGACGACCCGGGTCCGGTCCGGTGGAAAGCAGCCGATGGCGGGAGAGGAGCGGGGGGCGCCGAGACTGGTCTTGCGCGGTCGCGAGCTCGACCTGGCGCGACCGCTCGTGATGGGCATCGTCAACGTCACCCCCGATTCGTTCTCGGACGGCGGGCGGAACCTCGCTCCGGACGTCGCCGTCGCCCACGCGCTGCGTCTCGTGGAGGAGGGGGCCGACGTCCTCGACGTCGGCGGCGAATCGACCCGGCCGGGGAGCGACCCGGTGCCGGCGGAGGAGGAGCTGCGGCGCGTGCTGCCGGTCATCGCCGCGCTGTCGTCGCGGGTGGCCGTGCCGATCTCGATCGACACCACGAAGGCCGAGGTGGCGGAGCGCGCGGCGGCGGCGGGGGCGACGATGGCGAACGACGTCTCCGGGCTGCGCTTCGAGCCGGAGCTGGCGGACGTCGCGCGCCGGCGCGGGATGGCGCTGGTGCTCATGCACTCGCGCGGCCGTCCCAAGGACATGCAGCAGTCGCCGTCCTACGCGGACACGGTGGGCGAGGTGATCGCCGAGCTGGGGGAGGCGCTGGAGCGGGCGCTGGCGCGCGGGGTGCCGCGCGAGGCCGTGATGGTCGACCCGGGCATCGGCTTCGCGAAGCGCCCGGAGGACAACCTCGCGCTGCTCGGCGCGATCCCGCGGCTGCGGGCGGCGCTGGGCCGTCCCGTGCTGGTCGGCCCGTCGCGCAAGGCCTTCCTCGGCGTCGTGACGGGCGCGCCGGTCGAGCGGCGGCTGCCGGGAACTCTTGCAGCCGTCGCCGTGGCGGTGTACTGCGGTGCCGAGATGGTGCGGGTGCACGACGTAGCGGAGGCGCGGCAGGCGGCGGACGTCGCGGCGGCGATCCGCGCCGGCCGTCCCGCGGGGGGCCGCGGTGCTTGAGCTGCTGATCGAGCCGTTTCGCGGCGCCTCGCCGCTCGAGATCGTCTGGACGGTCGTCGACGTCCTGCTCGTCTCCGCTCTCGTCTACTGGGCGCTGCTCCTGGTCCGCGGCACGTCGTCGCTGCGTGTCGCCATCGGCTTCATCGTCATCTGGGCCGTCTTCGTGCTCTCCGACCGCCTGCAGCTCCGGACGCTGCACCGCACGTTCGACGCGCTCTTCTCCACGCTCTCCCCGCTCGTCGTGTTCATGATCGTCCTCTTCCAGGACGACATCCGGCGCGGGCTCTCGCGCATGACCCGCTGGCGCCGCCTGACCCGCATCCAGGAGGCGGAGACGATCGATCACGTCGTCGGCGCCTGCGACGCGCTGGCCAAGGAGCACATCGGCGCCATCATCGTCTTCGAGGGCGAGGCGATGGTCGAGCCGTTCACGCAGAGCGGCACGTCGATCGACGCCGCCGTCTCCAAGGAGCTGCTCTACTCCCTGTTCGTCCCGGCGTTCCGCAACCCGACCCACGACGGGGCCGTGATCATCAAGAACCTGCGCATCGCGAGGGCGGGCGCGTTCCTGCCCAGCACCAAGGCGACCGACCTCGCCGTCGAGCTCGGCACCCGCCACCGCGCGGGGATCGGCATCACCGAGGTCACCGACGCGGTGAGCATCGTGGTCTCCGAGGAACGCGGCGCGATCTCCTACTGCGAGGACGGCGCCATCACGCTCGACGTCACCGCGATCGAGCTGCGCGAAATCCTGCGCCAGCGCCTCGAGCACGGCGTCCGCGCGGGCCGCGGGCTCCTGCAGCGCCTGTTCGGCCGGCGCGACACCTCGCGCGTCGACCGCCCCTCGCAGGTCGGCCGGCAGACCATCCGCCCCAGCCAGACGGCCCAGGGGGGCGGGGCGCCCGGCGAGCCGGGCGCGGGCGGCGAATCCGGCGGGAAGCGCGACTCCGGCTCCCGCCCGTCGGCGGAGGGCTGACGATGCCGATCGGACCGCCCGGGTTCCTCCGCCGCGCGCTGACCCAGCACCTGGAGCTGAAGTTCCTGGCGCTCATCATCGGCCTCGTCATCTTCTACTCGCGCGAGCGGGAGGAGTCCGGCGAGCGGACGCTGCAGGTCGACCTGATGATGATCGGCCAGGAGTCGGCCGGCGACCTCGTGCGCGTGTCCGCGCTCCCGGCGAAGATCGAAATCGCCGTGCGGGGTCCGGTCGGCGCCGTCGCCGCGCTGCGCGCGGAGCAGGTGGGCCCGGTGGCGATCGCGGTCGAGGAGGCCGTGGCCCAGGGCCGCATCGACCTGCGGCGGGGGATGTTCAACCTCCCGGACGGGGTCCGCCTCCTGTGGGCCTCGCCCTCGGCGATCGAGTTCCGCTTCGAGAAGCGCCTGGTGAAGACCGTGCCGGTCGTCCCCAAGCTGGGGCCGACCGATCCCGACACGGCCGTCGACCCCGAGGGTGCGACGGTGGAGCCGCCGCAGGTCACGCTGACCGGTCCCGAGTCGGCGGTGGCCCCGATCGCGGAGATCTCCACCGCCACCGTGTCGCTCGACGGCCAGGGGCCGGGCACGTTCGTGGAGAACGTGCGGTTCCTCGTGCCCGAGGACGGCCGCGTGTCGGTTTCGGCGGAGCGCGGGCGCGTGCGGGTCGGCCTCTTGCCAGACATCGTGGAGTCCGAGCGCACGGGCGTGCCGGTGATGGTGGTCAAGGGGACGGACTTCGAGCCGTTCGGGACGCTCACCTACGGCGCCACCGGGCTGCGCGCGAGCGTCCGGGTCCGGGGGCTGCGTCGCGTCCTGGAGGCGCTCGGCAACGACGAGATCCGGCTCTTCGCGCGGGCCGTCCGCGGCGCGTTCGTCGATGTCGATGGGAACGGCGTGGCCGAGGCGGTGGTCCCGATCGAGGCCGAGAAGCGGTCCGACCTCTGGTCGGTCGTGGCGATCGAGCCGGGGGTGCTGGAGATGACGTGGACGCCGCCCCCGCCTCCCGAGCCTCCGCCGCTCCCGCCCGGCGGGCCGATCGAAGGGACGGCGGATCCCGCCGCCGCGCCGGTTCCCGGCCGGCCCTGGACCCCCTGACGGGTCGAGCGCGTTCTAGGATCGCCGGCGGCGGGCGAGGAGGACGCCCGTGCCGAGGAGGAGCAGCAGGCCGCCCAGGGCGCCGGAGGTTCGGCCGGCGCGGCAGCCGCAGCCCCCGCCTTCGTCGCTCGTGCAGACGCACTGGAGGTCGGCGCCCTCGCCGCGGCACTCGCCCCCGGGCCGGCCGGCGGCCCGGCAGCGCTCGGCGCAATCGACCGGCTCGCAGGCGAGGCCGCCGTCGCCGACGGCTTCCCCGTCGCCGACGGCGTCGGCAACCTCTTCCGGGACGTCCTCGGGGCCGTCACCGCCGCCGTCGCCCGCGTCCGGGTCGTCGCCGATGCACGGGACGTCCGGCGTACTGTCGTTGTAGCGCAGCGCGATCTCCTGCATCTGCATCTGGCCCGAGCCGGTGTTGGCGATCATCGCCCAGTAGTCGCCCGCCTCCAGCTCGCCGGCCTCGCAGTACACCGCCTCGTATTCGCCGTCGGCGACCTCGGTCGCCGCGATCGCGAGATCGGAGTTGTCGCGGACGGTGGTGCCGGCGTAGGTGAACCGGAGCCGCTCCGTGCCCTTCTTGAACAGGACGAAGGGCGCGATCGAGCCGCCCATGAGGCCGCCGGCGGCGGCGCCGAAAGAGAGGCGCACCTGGCGCTGCCCGGCCGGGATGGCGACGTGGAACATCATGTAGCCGGGAACGTAGGGGCCGAGCCCGACGCTGCCGGTGCCCTCGCCGATGAGCTGGGGGTGCGGTGCGCGTCCGCCCTCGATGGCGCGGACGCAGCCCACGATGTTGCGGCGCTCGAACTCGGCCTGCGCCCCGGCGGCGGTCGCCGCGTCGACCTGCGCCTCGATCTCGGCCAGCGTGTCGCGCACGGCGACCGCGAAGTCGGCCTGGGAGGTGAGCGAGACCATGGCGTCGTAGTACGGCTGGACGATCGGGTCGCCGTACAGGTCGTACAGCTCCCACGCCGCGCTGGCCCACGGCTGCGAGTCCTCGTGCACCTCGCCGATCATGTCGTCCGGGCAGCGCTTGTCGTTCTCAAGGGTGCGGATCATGCCGCCGGGGGCGAGGCCCGCGCCGGCGTACTCGCCCATGCCGGAGTTCCCGGTGAGGAACATGGCGAAGACGTCCGCGTAGCCCTCGTTGAGCGCGCCGGGGCCGATGTCCAGTCCCTGGTCGTCGATCGTCGCGGCCTCGAGACCCGAGGTCGAGTCGATCACTGCATGGGTGAACTCGTGGTACACGATGTCGCCGTCGTACGAGAAATCGCTGCGCGTGCCCTGTCCGAAGACGATGGAATCGCTGTCGCGCGGGATGAACATGCCGGAGTCCCCGGCGGGCATGAACATGGCGTTGTCCAGCGGATACAGCTCGCCGTTGGGGTTGGTGAGGTTCGCGACGTCGAATCCGGTCGCCAGGTTCACCGGGATGCGGAAGTTGACCGACGCGCGCAGCGGGACCTCGTTCAGCCGGTCGAAGCCGAGCGTCCGGTAGAAGTCGTAGACCTTGTTGGCGTGATAGAACATCGCGGCCTCGGCGAACAGATCCTCGGGCGCCGTGTCGTCGTTGTCGGTGTACAGGAAGTCGTGCGCCGCGTCTCCCTGCGCGACCTGCGCCTCGGTGCAGATGTGGACGTTGAGCGTGAAGCCCATGTACGTCAGCGGGGTCAGCTCGTGCCGGTCGACGCAGATGCGCGACAGGATCAGCTCGCCGGTCAGGGAGTACGGGTCCTCGGTCCAGGGCGGCAGGTCGTCGAGCGTGACCTGGACCGCGGTCGGGGTCATCACCGGATTCTGCTCGAACACGGTCGCGAGGCGGTCGAGCCAGACGCGGTTGCGCGACGCCAGGACCCGGCCGGAGCGGGCATCGACCCAGGTGACCCAGTTCGCCAGGAGCGCCGGCACGCGTCCGGTCTCGACCTGCCAGGCCAGCCGGGCCTCGCCGCCCATCGGCAGGTACACCAGTCCCGCCCAAAGCTCGTCCGAGTCCGCCGGCGCGGCGACGTGCGGGAGGTCCAGCGCGGTCGCCGCCGCGGCGGCGGAGCCCAGCAGCGGCTCCGGGGGATCGACCCGGGTGAACGGCTGCAGGCCGGAGTTGACGACGCGCAGGATGCCGTCCCGGTCGAAGCGCAGCGTGACCTCGCCGCCGACGACCGGGATGCCGCCGATCCGTGCGCGGTAGCGCAGCACCGCGCCCGACGACAGCGGCAGCTCGCGCTCGACTCCGAGCGCGGTGCCCGCGTCCAGGCCGAGGGCGGCGGCGTGCCGGGCGAGGAACTCGCGCCCCGCGGCCCGCAGGTCGGCGGCCGGCGCAACGGTCAGCCGGCCCGCCAGGAAGCGCAGGACGGGTTGCCCCTCCGCCTCCAGGTAGCTAAGCTGTGGTCCGGCGATCGCGCGCAGCTCGGCCAGCGATTCGTCGGGGCTGTCGGCCGGGGCGTTGCGGATGGTCGCGACGGCGAGCAGGACGGCGAGGACGGCGGCGGTTGTTTTCATGACCTTCCTCCAGGGCGTAACGGACGCGCAGGCAGTCTGCGGTGGGCGGCGGGCCGCGTCAAGGGGCGTCCCTCCGGGGCGCGGGGCGCGACCCCGCCGCGTCCTCGCGCCGGTCCTGCTCCTCGCGTGGCTCGGGTGCGCCGATCCGGGCTCCACCGGCCGGGAGTGCGTCCCGCAGTGCGCGCCGACGTTCCAGCAGTGCCGGGACGGGGCGTGCGTCGACGTCTGCTCGGGTCCGTGCCCCGCAGGCTACCACTGCAACTTCGACGTGGGCGGCTGCGTCTCCGACCGCGACGCCGGCCCCGACGACTTCGGGCCGCCCTGCGACTCCGATCGCGACGGCGACTTCCTGCCCGACTCCATGGAAGGGGAGGGCGATCCCGACGGCGACACCGTCCCGAACGCCGACGACGAGGACGCCGACGGGGACACGATCTACGACCTCGAGGAGGCCGGCGACGAGGTCTGCGGCACGTACGCCCTGGACACCGACGCCGACACCATCCCCGACTACCTCGATCTCGACAGCGACGAGGACGGCGTCGCCGACGCCGTCGAGGCGGGCGACGACCGGCCGGAGACGCATCCCCGCGACACCGACGACTGGGGCGCGCCCGACTGCCGCGACACCGACAGCGACAACGACGGGCTGAACGACGCGCAAGAGCGGGTCTTCGGCAGCGATCGGGTCGTCGTGGATTCCGACGACGACGGCTGGACGGACTTCGAGGAATGGGGGGCCGGCACCGACCCGCTCGACTCGGCCTCCGTCGTCCCCGCGGAGGTGCGGGTGGAGCGCGTGCCGTACGACTCGACGTCCGTGCGCCGCCAGTTCGTGTTCACGATCGACTTCAAGAGCATCGATGTCGCGTTGCTCCTGGGCTGTTCGAGCGGCACGGCGCCGGCGCTGGCCGACCTGGCGGCCGGCTTCGGGACCGAGGTCAAGGGCCGGCTCCTGGCGGGCTTCCCGCGGCTGCAGCTCGGCGTCGTCCTCCTGGGCGACGGTCCGCGCCTGCTGGCCAAGACCGGCTCGCCCGTCGCCCGACTGCTGGCGGGAACGGCGGAGCCGGCGCTGTGGAGCGCGGCGCTCGAGCGGCTGCCCGAGTGCGGGGACGGAGCCTGCGCGCCGCTCGTCCCGGAGGCGATTGCCGAGCTGGCGGACGGGAGGCCGCTGCCGGGCGCGGTGCCGCCGCCGCCCTGTCCGGCGGGGACGTTCGGGTTGACCTGTCTGCGGCCGGGGACGCTGCCGCTCGCGCTGCTGGTGACGGACGACGTGCGGGCGGCGGGGGGGGACGAGCCCTCGGGTGCGCGGTCGCAGACTGCCGCGCGGGCGGCCTTCGTCGAGGGGCTCGGGGGTCGGGTGGTACCGGTCCATGTCGGCGCCGACGACTCGGCGGCCGACGCGTTCCGGTCGTTCGCGCAGCAGTTCGGGGCCATCGGTCCGGAGGGCGTGCCGCTGGTCGTGCGGGCCGGGGAGGGCGGCGCTGCCGGGGCGGCGGCGGTGGCCGAGGCGGTCGACATGGCGGCGCGCCGCATCCAGTACGACGTGGAGCTGGCGGCGGTCGACCTGCCGGACGACCCGCCGGCCGTCGACCCTGCGCGCGAGGTCGACGCGTCGCAGTTCGTGATCTACGTCGACGCGTATCGTCACGCCCCGGCGCCGGGATTCAGCGCGGTCGAGTCGGTGGCCTACCAGAGCGGCGCCACGTTCTACGGCGCGTTGCGCGGCGTGGAGGTCTCGTACCGCGTCTACTACCGCAACGGCACGCTGCAGGCCGTGCTCGACGGCCGCCGCTACCGCGCGCGACTGGTCGGCCGCACGCTGGAGGGCGTCGAGATCGCCTCGTGGGAGATCGTGTTCCTCGTCGCCGCACGTGTCGGCGACGTGGCCGACGGACGGTAGACGGCTCCCGGGCCGGCCGGGGGAAGGGGCTCACTCGCCGGTGAGGCTGGTCGAATCGCCCGTGCCGGCGATGACGCTCAGCAGGCGGTTGACGAACAGCGGGGCGACGCGGGCGGCGAAGGCGCCGTTGGGGTGCGAGTCGTCCGGGGACGCCGCGTTGGCGTCGAGCAGCACGTTGCCGCCTTCGGTTTCCAGCTCGAAGAAGTCCCAGACGAAGATGTTGTCGCCGGGCTCGTCCCACGCCGTCTTGACCCAGGTGAAGAACTCGCGCGACCGCGCCGCCTGTTCGGGCGTCGTGCCGGCCGCGGTCAGCGCGGCGCCGGTCCACACGAGGAAGCGGTTGGCGGGGAAGTCGTGCAGCCTGGCCTTCAGCGCGTCGTACTGGAGCCGGTAGTTCTCCAGGCTTTTCGTCGGCGACGCCACGTCCGGCGAGCCCGTGTCCGCCTCGATGCCGCTCACGGGGAAGCAGTGTTTGAACACGATCACCGCGTACTCCGCCGTGAGGATCTCCAAGGTCGGCTCGGTCAGGTACGGATCGGGTCCGGCGTGGTCCACCCAGATGTTCCAGTAGTCGTAGGGGTAGTTCTCCCAGGGATACGGATCGCCGGACGGGAACGCGCGCTCGGTGATCGCGTAGCTCGTCCCGTCCGCGTCGTTGGCCGCCGCGACGGCCGCGGCGACGCCGCCGTCCCAGATCACGCCGCCGGTCGAGTGATGGAGGTAGACGATCCGCGCGTCGTCGGGCAGCGGGTCGCCGGGCGCGACGTCCGCCGTTCCGGAATCGTCCGTCATGTCCGCGGTTCCCGCATCGTCGGCGGCGTCCGGCGGAGCGCCGTCGTCCGCCGGGGGCGCGTCGGATGTCGTGTCGGCGGAGTCGGCGCCGCCGTCGTCGGGCCGGGTGTCCCCGGGCTCGTCGTCGCACGCGGCGGTCACCCATGCCAGGCCACACAAGACCGGAACGCACCACTTCATCGCGGCCTCCTTCCGTCGAGCGTCGACGTCGATCGGAACAGTAGCAGACCCGTCCGGTTCGCGCCAACCGCCCCGCACTCCCCGCACTCCCCGCACTTCCCGCACTTCCCCCCGCACTTCCCGCACTTCCCCCCGCACTTCCCGCACTTCCCCCCGCACTCCCCGCGACCTTCCCTCCGTTTGCCGCGCGGTCCACCGTATGTCATGCTCTCTGTGCGGACGGGTGGAGGGTGCGATGCGGTCAAGCACGGGAGTTTCGGCGCGGCTGGCGGCGCTGCTGCTCGCCGCGTGGAGCGGCGGTTGCGGGCTGCAGTCGAGCGGGATCGCCGACGGCGCGGGCGACGGCGTGCCGCCGGACGGCGACGGCGGCGGCGACGTCGTCGTGGAGGACGGGGGTGACCGGCCGGACGACGCTCGCGACGACGGCTGGGAGGTCCCTCCGACCTGCGGCAATGGGACGCTCGAGCCGGGCGAGCCGTGCGACGACGGCAATGCCGACGATACGGACGACTGCCTTGTCGGCTGCATTCCGGCCTCCTGCGGCGACGGCTTCGTCCGGAGCGGACTGGAAGAATGCGACGACGGCGGTGCGAACTCGGACACGGCGCCGGACGCCTGCCGGACCGACTGCCGCTCGGCCCGTTGCGGCGACGGCGTCGTGGACACGGTCGAGGGGTGCGACGACGGCAACACGGTCGACACCGACGAGTGCCGGAACGACTGCATCGCGGCGACCTGCGGCGACGGCGTCGTGGATACGGGCGAGGAGTGCGACGACGGCGGTGCGAACTCGGACACGGCGCCGGACGCCTGCCGCACGACGTGCCGGCGCGCGTTCTGCGGCGACGCCGTCATCGACGCCGCGGAGACGTGCGACGACGGCGGTGCGAACTCGGACACGGCGCCGGACGCCTGCCGCACGACGTGCGTCCCGGCCGGCTGCGGCGACGGGGTCGTGGACACCGGGGAGGGTTGCGACGACGGCGGGTCGAACTCGGACACCACGCCCGACGCGTGCCGCACGTCCTGCCGGCCCGCGAGCTGCGGCGATTCGGTGGTCGATGGCGGCGAGCAGTGCGACATGGGGTTCGCCAACTCGGACACGCTGCCGGACGCATGCCGCACGACCTGCCGGCACGCGGCCTGCGGGGACTCGGTGGTGGACACGGGCGAGGCGTGCGACGACGGCAACACCGTGGACACGGACGCCTGCCGCAACACCTGCGCCCTGGCCGGGTGCGGCGACGGCGTGGTCGGTCCGGGCGAGGACTGCGACGACGCGAACGCCAGCAACACCGACGCCTGCCTCAGCTCCTGCGTCGCCGCGAGCTGCGGCGACGGCTTCGTCCACGCCGGCGTGGAGGATTGCGACCGCGACCCGCCCCGCGCCTGCACGTCCTCCTGCGGCACGGGCGGCCTGGAAAGCTGCGCCGCCTGCGCCTGGTCGGGAGCCTGCACGCCGCCGTCCGAGATCTGCAACGGCGCGGACGACGTCTGTGCGGGCGGTGCGGACGACGGCTTCCCGTGCGTGCAGGGCGCCGCGGTCGGCTGCACGACGACGTGCGGCACGAGCGGGACGGGGACGTGCACTGCCGCGTGCGCGGTGCCGGCGGGGGCGTCGTGCACGCCGCCGGCGGAGGCGTGCAACGGTCTGGACGACGACTGCACGGGTGGCGCGGACAACGGCTTCGCCTGCGTCCGCGGGGCGACCGTCGGCTGCACGACGACGTGCGGGACGAGCGGGACGGGGACGTGCACCGCCGCGTGCGCGGTGCCGGCGGGGGCGTCGTGCACACCGCCGGCGGAGACGTGCAACGGTCTGGACGACGACTGCACCGGGGGCGCGGACAACGGCTTCGCCTGCATCCGCGGCGCCACGGTCGCCTGCACGACGACGTGCGGCAGCGCCGGGACGGGAGCGTGCACCGCGGCGTGCGCGATTCCGGCGGGGGCGTCGTGCACGCCGCCGGCGGAGACGTGCAACGGTCTGGACGACGACTGCACCGGGGGCGCGGACAACGGCTTCGCCTGCGTCCAGGGCTCGTCGCAGTCCTGCACGGTGAACGCGTGCACCGGCACGGCGCTCTGCAGCGCGGCGTGCGTGCTGGGCGCGTGCAACCTGGGCGCCGCGCCGGCGACGGACCTGTGCGCCGGGGCGGCGGCCCTGCCGGCGGGGACGTCCCGGGGTACGACCTGCGCCGCCACGGACCAGGCCGACCCGGCGTGCGGTACCGCGGGAGGCGGCGACGTGTTCTACCAGGTCGTCCTCGCCGCGCGCTCGCGGCTCGAGGTGTCGTCGGCCGGGTCGAGCTTCGACACCGTGCTGTACGTGCGCCAGACGACGTGCGCGGGGACGGAGGTCGCCTGCGACAACGACGGCGGCGGCGCCGGCGGCGCCTCGCGCATCGATGCCGTCCTGCCCGCCGGCACCTATTTCGTGGTCGTCGACGGCAACGGCCCCGACGAGGCCGGCTCGTACGTGCTGAACGCGACCATCACGCCTTCCCCGGCCAACGATCTGTGCGCCGGCGCGACGACGATTCCCGCCGGGGGCGGCGTCTTCACCGGCACCACCGCCGGGGCGGCGAACGACTTCACCGGCGGCTGCGGCGGCGGCGCGGGCGCCGACGTGGTCTACACGTTCACCCTCGGCGGCGGCGCCGACGTGTTCATCACCACCGTCGGCTCGTCGTTCGACTCCGTCGTCTACCTCCGCTCCACCTGCACCGGGGCCGACATCGATTGCGGGGACGACTACCGGCCGCCCGCGTCGACCGGCGCGATCCTGCAGCGCGACAATCTCGCCGGCGGGACGTACGTCGTCATCGTGGACGGCAAGACGGCCGGCGCGCGCGGCAACTACCGGCTGGAGGTCAACATCACCTCCAACGACAACCCGGGCGACCGCTGCGGCCAGCCCTTCGAGTGGGTCCCGGGCACGGCGCAGTACTGCCTGGACACCAACGCCTGCAGCGACGAGTACGTCGGAACCTGCGCCGCCGACACCGACCGCGACCGCGTGTACTACGTCGTCGTCCCCGCGGCCGCGACGGTCGGGTTCACCACCTGCGACCCGGGCACGAACTACGACAGCCTGCTGTACCTGCGCTCGGCGTGCCTCGATTCCGGGACCGAGCTCGCCTGCAACGACGACGACTCGACCTGCGCCGCCAGCACCCAGCGCTCGCGCCTGCCCGCGACCGCGCTGACCCCGGGCATCTACTACCTGTTCGTCGACGGTTTCGGGAACTCGAACGGGGACTACTGCGTCAACGCGTTCTAGGTGGAGCGGTGGAGCGGTAGAGCGGTGGAGCGGTAGGGCGGTGGAGCGGGGGGGGCGAGCGGTCGCGGGGGGGCGGCGGGGGGGAGGAGGATCGGGCATGGGCACTTCGTTGCTGGACCTGCTGGAGGGGGAGGCGCGCACGGCGGCCAAGGGGGCCCGGCTGCTCTACGGGATGGTCCGCGAGCGGCCGTTCCTCTGCAACTGGCAGATCACGTACCGCTGCAACCTGAAGTGCGGCATCTGCTCCTTCTGGCGCGACCCGCCGTCGGCGCGCGACGAGCTGGACCTGGAAGGCGTGCGCGCGGTGGCCGAGCGGTTGCGGCCTTTCGCGCCGCTGATGCTGTCGATGGCGGGCGGCGAGCCGCTGCTGCGCCGCGACTTGCCGGAGATCGCGCGCCTGCTCGCCCGCGACCACTGGTTTTCGCTCATCACGAACGGCTGGTTCCTCACCCGCGAGCTGGCCGAACGCCTGTACGACTCGGGCCTCCAGGACATCCACGTCTCGCTGGACTACGCCGATCCCGATCGGCACGACGCGCAGCGCGGCGTCAAGGGCTCCTTCGCCCGTGCCGTCACGGCGCTGGAGCTGCTGCGCGACCTGCGTCCCGATCGCCGCCACCGCGTCCACATCATGGCCGTGCTGCTCGACGACAACCTCGACGACGTGGAGCCGTTGATCCGGCTCGCCGAGGATCTGGGCGTCTCGTTCGAGCTGAGCCTGTACAGCCGGCGTCGCGGGCAGAAACCGGCGCGCGTCCCCGCGCGCCCCGTGGCCGCGCGGCTCGCCGAGCTCAAGCGACGGCATCCGTCCTTCGTGTCCTATGGCGACTACCTCGCCGAGTTCGACCGCGCGATCGCCGCCGAGGGGATGCCCGCCTGCCGGGCGGGCCATACGTTCTTCAACATCGACCACCGCGGCCGCGTCTCGCGCTGCATCGACACCAACGATCAGCCCTCCGGCAGCCTCCTCGAGGCGCCGCTCGACGTCCTCCTGGGCCGGCTGCGCGACCAGGCCCGGCTCGACCCGTGCAGCCGCTGCTGGACGAGCTGCCGGGGGTTCGCCGACGTCGCGGCCGGCCCGCTCCGGTTCCTGCGCACCCTGCCCGATCTCTACCAGGGGGCGAAGCCTCTCTAGGTTCCAGGTTCTCGGTACTCGGTTATCGGTCCGGGCAGGGGACGGGCGGCTTGAGGACGGTCCTCAGTCGCGGGCGTGTTTCACGAACTCGGAGGCGAAGCGGGCGAGGGCCGCGCCGTGGCCGGCGTCGGCGAGCACGACGTCGAGGGCGGCGGCGAAGCGCTCGATCGCCGCCTCGTCCACGATCAGCGGCGGCATCACCTTGAGCACGGAAGGGTCGTTGACGGCGGCCTGCGTCACGATGCGGTGCTCGGACAGGAGCCGGAGGGCGACGTACTGCGCGAGAAGGGCTGCCGACGCCCGGCCGAAGGCCGCGAAGGGTGTGCGCTCCAGCCATCCGCCGGCGGCGTCCCGGACCCTGATGCCCAGCATGAGACCCATCCCGCGAACTTCGCGGATGGACGGGTGTTTCGACGCGACGTCCTTCAGCCTGCGGCGCAGGATCCGTCCCTGCCCGGCGGCGCGTTCGATGAGCCGTTCTTCCTCGATCACGCGCAGGGTCGCGAGCACCGCGGTCATGGCCAGCGGTCCGCCTCCGAACGTCGTCGCGTGGTCCATGCAGGTGCGTGCGCTCCCGTAGGCCCGATCGAACGGCTCGGCCCGCGCGATCATCGCCCCGACCGGCACGAGCCCTCCGCCGAGCACCTTGGCCACCGTGACGATGTCGGGCGCCGTGCCGGAGTGCTCGAACGCGAACATCTTCCCCGTCCGGCCCAGGCCCGTCTGGACCTCGTCGGCGACCAGCAGGCCGCCGCGCGCATGCACGGCGTCTGCCGCGCGCGGGAGGTAGTCGGCGGGCGGAACGACGGCGCCTCCCTCCCCCAGGATCGGCTCGACGACGAACGCGGCGACGTCGCCGCCGCGGACCGCCCGTCGGAGCGCCTCGAGGTCGCCGAACGGGACCCGCTCCACGTCGGGCAGGAGCGGACCGAACCGGTCGCGGGCGGCACCCACGCCCTTGAGGCTGAGGGCGCCGAGCGTCGAGCCGTGGTAGGCGCCCTCGCAGGCAACGATCCGTCGCTTGCCGGTGGCGGCGCGCGCCAGCTTGAGTGCGGCCTCGACGGCTTCGCTGCCGCTGGAGCAGAAGAACACGCGGTGCGGCCCGGCGGGCAGGAGCGCCGCGAGGCGCTCGGCGGCGAGGCCGGCGAGGGCGGAGCATTCGACCTGCGTGAAGCCGGGGAGGTCGTCGTCGAGCGCGGAGCGGAGGGCGGCCTTGAGCGCGGGGTGGTTGTGGCCCAGGCCCAGGGCGCCGAAGCCCGACAGGAAATCGAGGTACCGCTCGCCGCGGTCGTCCTCCAGCTCGAGGCCCCGGGCGTGGCGGAAGCGCCGTTCCCAGCCGGTGGAGCGGAGCAGGCCGGCCCAGGCCGGGTTGACGAACCGCCGCCACAGGTCGGGGCCGTCGGCGGCGCGTCTCCGGCGTTCGAGGTCGAGCTCTTCGGCGATGCGAGCGGCGTCCATGACCATGTCCGGGCGCCGTGGTCCCTACGGCAGCGCGACCGACGCGTCGCCGAAGATGTAGCGGTCCAGGAAGCGGTCCGTCAGCTCGTACGCGGCGAGCATGCTCTCGTTCCGCGAGAACCCGTGCCCCTCGCGCTCCAGGATCAGGTAGTGCACCGGTACGCCCCGCTCCCGCAGCGCCTCGACGATGCGGTCCGACTGGTCGCGGCGGACCCGGACGTCGTTCTCCCCCTGCACGACGAGCAGCGGCGTCACGATGCGGTCGACGAAGTACAGCGGCGAGCGGTCGTGCTGGTACTGCGCGTGCGCGGGATTCGCCGGATCGCCGAACTTCTCGTAGATGTACGTGGCCATCGCCATCCAGTAGGGCGGGAAGCTCTCCACGAGGGACTTGAGCTCCGAGACGCCGAAGTAGTCGACCTGCGCGGCGAACTCGCCCGGCGTGAACGCGGCCGCCGCCAGCGCCATGTAGCCGCCGTAGCTGCCGCCGAGCACGACGACCCGATCGGCCGAGACGCCGGCGTGCTCGACCATCCAGCGCTTGCATGCGACGACGTCCTGGAGCGGGCCGCCGCCCAGGTCGAGGTTGTCCAGCTTCGTGTAGGTCTTGCCGTATCCGGTCGAGCCGCGGACGTTGGGCACCAGCACGACCCAGCCCTTGGACACGAGGTACTGGCGCATGCGGTCGAACTTCCGGCGCGACTGGGCGGTCGGGCCGCCGTGCACGTCGATCACCGCCGGGAACGGACCTTCCCCCGCCGGCCGGTAGACGAACGCCGGGACCTCGCGCCCGTCGAAGCTCGGGACGCGCACGGATTCCCCCGTCACCATCGGGCGCGCCCGCAGCGACTCGGGCAGCGACTCCGTCAGCCGCGTCGCCGTTCCCGCCTCCAGATCGATGACGTACAGCTCGGTGGGCGCCGTGTCGCTGACCAGCGTCGCGGCCATCAGGCGGTCGGAGCTGGAGAACTCGAGCGGCACGAGCGCGCCGGGGGCGCCGAGGTCCGGCAGGGCGACCGGCTCCTCCGCCCCCGCCCTCGTCAGCACGACGCGCGGCTCGCCGTCCACGTTCGTGCTCGTGTAGAAGTAGGTCCACGCGCGCGAGAAGTCCGCGACCTCGACGTCCCACTCCTCCTCCAGCACGGCGCGCGAGGCCTTCGTTTCCAGGTCCATCGCCAGGAGCGCGGTGAACTCCCGCCCCTCGTCGGACGTGTAGAACAGGGCGCCGCCGTCCTGCGTGAACGTCGTCGGCGCGTAGAGCACGTCCCCCTCGTGCGGCGTGAGCAGCTCGGGCGCCGGCGCGCCACGCGGGAAGAGGTACATGTTGGAGTTCACGTCGGAGAGGACCTCGACGATCACGAACGTCCGGTGGTCGCGACTGGTCCCCGCGAAGTTGAGCACGCCCGACGACTCCCACAACCGCTCGGACGAGCCCGTGGCAGGCGTGTACTCGTAGAGGTCCATGAACTGCACGTCGCGGCGGTTGGAGAGGTAGAGGAAGCTCTGCCCGTCGTCGGCCCAGCGAAGGAACGAGGTCTTGGTCCCTTCCGGGTCGCCGGGCATCAGCTCCTGCCACGTCGAGCCTTCGGCATCCGTGAGGAACAGGTGACCCAGCTCGTCGCCACCGTGGTCGGCCTCGACGAGCAGCACGTCGTCCGTGGGAGAGAAGCCGAAGCCGAGCACGAAGCCGTCGACGTGGGTCACCTGGCGCGCCTCGCCACCCGCCGTCGGCCGGACCCAGACGTCCATCCGGCCCCCGACGTCGGTGACGTAGGCGACCAGCGACTCGTCGTGCGAGAACGACGCCGCGCCCGCCACGCGCGCGATGTGGAAGTACTCCGCGATCGGCACGGGCGCGACCGGCGCGCGCCCCGCGCCCGCAACCGTCGGCGTCGTCGTCTCCCCGCCCCGCGGCCCGCAGGCCACGGCCAAGGTTCCGGCCAGGATGCCGACCAGGATCGCAATCGACCTCTTCATGGTTTCTTCCTCCTCCGCTTCCTCCAGGCTCGTGCCCGACGCTAGCAATGCCTGGGGCTTTCCGCCAGGGCGATGGGATTATCGAGTGAGCACGCGGCAATTCCGGGGAGGGCGTCCCGGCGATTGACCGGCCGGGGCCGGTGCTTACCTTGCCGGTGGTTTGGAGGCAAACATGACAGCAGCTCGATGGTTCGGCAGGGTCGGGATTCCCGTGGCCGTACTGGCCTTGGCGGCGCTTCGCTGCGACGACGACGGCGGCACCTCCTATCCGGACGGCGGGGACGCCGACGGGGATCTCGAGGGCGGCGCGGACGCCGACGCCGATGCCGGCGCGGACGCCGACGCGGACGCCGACGCGGACGCCGACGCCGATGCGGACGCGGATGCGGACGCCGATGTCGCCGGTCCGCCTTGGGATCTGACCTTCTCCGGCACGGGGTTCGGGCCGCACGATGGCCAGGATCTGTCCGCGGCGCTGGTCGAGACCGGCTCGGGCGTCGTGGTCATCTCGAACCAGGCGGTTGTAACGGGCGGTGCGTTCGGCTTCTCCTGGACCGGTGTCCTGGAAGAAGGGTTGGACTACCGCATCGACTACTACGCCGACTTCAACGAGAACGGGGTTTGCGACGCGCCTCCCACCGACCACGCGTGGAGCGTTCCCGTGCCCGCGTTCACCGGCGCCACGACGGTCGCCGTGGCGCACAACACGGACTTCACGGCAGCGGCGTGCGAGTCGTTTCCGGCAGCGACGGCGTTCGATCTGACCTTCTCCGGCACCGGGTTCGGGCCGCACGATGGCCAGGACCTGTCCGCGGCGCTGGTCGAGACCGGCTCGGGCGTCGTGGTCATCTCGAACCAGGCGGTCGTCACGGGCGGTGCATTCAGCTTCTCCTGGACCGGTGTCCTGGAAGAAGGGATGGACTACCGCATCGACTACTACGCGGACTTCAACGAGAACGGGACGTGCGACGCGCCGCCCAGCGACCACGTGTGGAGCGTTCCAGTCCCGGCGTTCGCTGGGGACACGACCGTCCCGGTCGTGCACAACACGGACTTCGTCGCTTCGGCCTGCGCGTCGTTCTAGGGAGGTCGGGGCCCCGGGTTCTGGAAGGACGGCATCTACCCTCGTGGTCGCCCGGGAGATCGTCCGCCCCGCCGGAGGCCAGACGGGTTCGGTCCAGCTACGGCAGCCAGCTATCGCCCCGCGCGGTGCGGCGGTTGTAGACGGGCCAGCCGGGGGTTTCGGGGGGAAGCCCGGCCACCGGGGTCTGGATCGCGATGATGGAGTTCCCGTCGCCACCATCGGGGCTGTCCGCCCCGACCAAGTACAGTGTGCCATCCCGCGCTAGGATCGGACTCACGATCCCGTTCACGGTGAAGCCCTCGATGTCGAGGCGGTCGACCGGCGCTCCGTCGCCGTTCAGGATCCAGAGGACGGCATGCGCCCAAGTCTCGTCCACCTGGTTCGTTGCGATCAGCACCGAACCGCCCTCTCCCAGAACCGGCTGCCCGAGACACGCCTCCGGCCGGCGGCAGCCGTCGAACTCGTGGGTCCATCTGAGCGTGCCGTCCGCCGACCACCGCCCAACGAGGTACGCGCCGCCCAGCGACGGGTTCCACCCAACATCGCGAAAGGCAACCGGATCCCCCCCCTCTGCGACGACGAATTTGGCGTCGGGAACCAAACCCTCCAACGGCACGCACGACGGCTGTGGTTCGGTTTCTGTCGTGGACATCGTGCACCACTCGACACGTCCATCCTCCCACTCCCATCCGGCTCGCCGCCACGTTTCCGTCCAGAACGCCACAGTCGCATGATCCACGACCCTGACACCCAGTATTGCCTTTCCGGTCTCCACCTCCCGGAGACTGCCGTCGGGTCCGACAAGCAGCAGCGAGTCGACATGACCAAACGGATTGTCCGAGGAATTCTGCCCAGTCGAGAGCACCGCCGTGCATCCCTGCACGCCGCCCCATTGCCCGAAGTGCCTAGGCGAAAGGTACTGCCACTTCCAAAGCAAGGCGGGCGGGAAGTCCTCGAGGAGGAGCGACGACGGTTCGCCGATGAATTCACCCGTGTCGTTGCCGAGGCGGTTGCCGTAGGTCACGAAGTAGATGCCCCCGCAACCCGACGGGGCCGGACTGTACGGGGACCGGGTGCTATCGAACTCCAGGTACCCCAGCTCCGGCGCACCGCCCGAACCGTGGAACGGCTGGTCGGATTCGGGATCGGCATACGCCATTCCGCCCATCGAGAAGAGGATGGCCACGCGGCCGTTGGGCATGACCGTCGGGCCGCCGGCGATGCCGCCGGCGATATCGCGAGGAAGCGTGGACCACCGGAAGCGGCCTTCGCGTGTCAGGCACACCACCCATCTCGTCGCGTCTCCCGTCCCGAAGCAGATGGTGCCGTCCATCAACTCGACGACGTTCCCCTCGATCTTCCAGGACGTTACGCCGGCCGTCCTCGCAGTGGCGTCGGTGCTCACCGTGTAGATCCACTTGACCGACGAGTGCTCGATGCCCGGCGGCACGCCGACTGGGGCAGTGGATGATCGGGCTTCCCATGGCGTAGCACCGGTATCGGAAAATCCAACGAATTCCGCATCCGGGCGACCGGGCACCTCTCCTTCGCACGACCCGCTCGACGGGCATGCGCCGGCCGCGATCAGGCTCAGGACAGACCCAAAGGCCTGCTGCAAGGTCCGCGAGAAACCCGTCCAGTCCGCGACGCACATGCTATTCCACCACTCCGGTCTCCACATCGGGCGGCGGAGATCCAAGCGGCCCGCAGCGGATGCTCGGGGAATACCGCCACAACGACACGCAGACGCCGAACCCGATGGATCCGGCGTCGTCGTTGTCGCCCAACCGCGTCTCGGCGATTCCGTCCGCGCGCGGAAGGAACGTCAGCTCCCACCGGAATGAATGATCGGGCTGCTCCTCCCGCCAGGGGAAGGCCCCTACCATCCCGCGGCCGTCGGTCCGGAGGTAGAGACCAACCCCGGTCAGCGGGTAGTCGGGCATGGACGTCCAGTTGTCGCTCACCAGGCCTGCATGCCCGGGAACGAAGCAGATCTCGCTCGCGGTGTCGCCGTCGCAGTCGTGGTACGCGCTTAGGTCGACCAGTCCCATGTAGTCGACTTGAGCCTTGTCCGGCGGAGCCTTCTCCCGATGAACCATCACGAACCAGCCGCCGCGGTCGTGCGTCGGTTCAGGGCGCCAGATCAGGGTGGGCTTCATCGCACTGCATGGGAACTGCGTGCCGTCGAGCATGACGTAATCGGGCACCCACTCGTTGTGGCTCTCGTCGAAGCGGAAGATCCGGAGCTGCGGGCCGATCGCGGGCGCGTCGTGGGTCGTGCAGAAACCCATCGGCGCAACCAACATGAACAGGTCGTCGTAGCCTGGCCGATACGCGAGCGCGACGCCCGTTTCCGTCGTGACCGGGTCACCCGTGGGCGTCACCGCAGGCCCGAGGTCGAACCAGCTCTGCGAATCCTCGAGGTACAGTTGCACGTTCACCTGCCCGGTGCCGGGCTGCAAACCGTCCGTCACCGCGAGGAAGATCCGCCCCGCGCTCGCTCGCTCCAACTCGACGTCAAGGGCGGCGTCGGGCAGGAACGACGCAGCGGCGTATTCCGGGCGAGTGAAATCCATGGGAACGCCCATGAGCGGCTGCGGGGTGCCGATCGTCCACTTCGGACCCCGTCGCAGCGGGTCCGCGTCGTCGAAAACCACCAGGGCGGCCCAGGAGCCGTCGGGCCGTTGGGTGCGTTCCGCGGCTACCGCGCCGACGTTGATGGCGCCCCAATCGATCCACGCCGATCGACCGCCCGGCGGCATGCAAGCGTCGGCCCCCGTGAAGCTGGAGCCGCATTCCTCCACGAAGCGGTCCGCCGGCCACAAGGCCGCATTCAGCGACGCGGAGCCGGGCTCACCGCGAGAGTAGAAGATGTAGTAGTAGTTGTCGCCGTACGCGCTGAACTCGAGGATCTGCGGCGTGCCGACGACGTCCCTATCCATGTGCCGGACACGGCCTATGGAGAACGTCGCGCAACCGGCAGGAGCGTAGTTCGCGGGCCAGACGACTGGGGACAGCGAGATCTCACCATCGCGGTTCCAGTCGAGGTCGTACGGGGGATCCGGCGTGCACGGGGGCGTGCAGAACGGGGGCCGCGTTCCTCTCCCCCGCGTGAAGAACGTCTCGTTCACCTTCTGAAAATCACCCAGTTGCAGCATGGAACCCAGTCCGGTCGACGAGCGCGATTCCAGCAGGGCGGTCGAGTCAATCGGATGACCCACGTACGTGCCTTCGGAGAAACCGACGTCCATGTCGCCGCTGAACAAGTAGCTCATGATGCTCAGGTAGCTGGGCTTGCACTGGGTTCTGCTGCGGACCGGCACGAATCCCGTCCTGGCATCGCCCCAGTGCTGTAGGTTCAGGTTGTGCCCCAGCTCGTGGCTCGTGGCGTCCCTCCCGCCGGGCCCGAACGTCTGGCCGTTGACCGCGGCGCGGCCCCCGGGCGTTCCACCCCAATGGAAAATCGGTTTCCGGTTCTCCGCCAGGTTCCCGGTGAATCGCTCGCCGTCTCCGGTCGACGGGCAGCGGTACTTGTCGCCGTCGCGCACGTCGCGCGAGAGGCAGTTCGCGCCGCCCCAGTTCCCGCAGGCCCATCCCCACGGGCACGTCTCTCCGATATCGAAGTGAGCCGTGACGCCGCGAGCGCCGTCCGGGTTGCGCACGCCGCGGCTCGTCGCGTCGTCCCAGGCGGGAAGCCTCGCGTAGACGCCGGCCACCACCTGCGCGTCGTCGGGGATCAAGTGCATCCTGTTGTCGTCAATGAGGGGACCCCGACAACGGCCAATGTCCAGGGCGACCTGGTTGTCGTCCAAGCACCAGTCCACCTCGGCGAACACGTCCTTGTGGCGGGGGGACGCGCCCCACAGGCGCAGGTGCAGCGGGGGCTCCCAGGGTTCCGCCCGTTCGGCCACGCCGAGCACTTCGTCGGCATCGAAGATGCCGTCCGTGTCCGTGTCCCGCGGCCCGGGAACGAACCTGCAGTCGAGAAGCGGCGCCCTGCCGGACGTCTCCACGTAGAGGTTGTCCGGGCACGTGCGGAGGATCTTCTCGAGTTCGTTTCCCAGCCCGTCGCCATCGGTGTCGTTTCGCGGGTCAGTGCCGTGGTAGTCGTTGATGAAGAGGTCCGCCGTGCCGATCTGGTCGGGCCCGGCGCTCGCCACGATCGCGACGTAGCCGGAAGCATCGCCCGCGGCCTGCAGCTCCGACGTCAGGCCGGGACCGCCGTCGTTGTCATAGAACGCGAGGGTGCCGCCTGGCGCCAGGACGAACAGTGCCGGGTCGGGCGTCGAAGGGGTCAGCAATGGACACGCACTCCCGCGTTCGGGGATGCAGCTGGTGGTGGTGCTTGGGACGAGATGAAGTCGAAGGTCGCCGGGATCCGCGGGGTCCCAGGGAAGCCGTACGTGGGTTCCGCCGAAGGGAACGTCGCGCCGGATCTCGATCGAGTCCCACGTGTCGTACGGGTGCAGGAGCAGACCGATGTCGGCCACCCCCGACGAGCTGGGGTTGGCAGCGCGAATCACAACGAGATACCAGCCAGTCCCATCGTCGTTGTGGTACTCGAGCTCCGTGTAGGCCAGAACCGGGTGCGTGTCGGGGTAGGCGGGATGGACGAATCGGCTGACGCCGCCGCGGGTAACCTCGTCGGTCCCCTCCTTCAGAAGGTGGATCGTGGCCATCGCGCCCTCCGTGGTCGGCCGAACTTCGAACCTGTAGTCCCTGCCGACCTCGAGGTACGTGTAGTAGACGGGTACGTACGTTGCGGGGACCCTGAAATACGCATCCGCCATGCGGGCATCGCTCCCGGACGGCAACGTTGCAATCGCCAGGGCCAATACGACCGCCGGGCAGCCTCGGCTCGTCATGGCTCCACCTCCTCCCGCAACGGATCCGGTACACAGTGGACGCCCGCGAAATGCGCCGCCGTCACGGCGCCGAGGATTTCCTGCCGCCGGGAGAGGGGCAGCGAGCCGAACTCCGGGTAGTCCGACTCCACCTCCTGCGCGGCGGCCCTCAGCGCCGCAACCGCCTCCGGGCACGCCGAGGGAGGCGGTTCGTTGGTGGTAACACGCGGGAGCAGGAAGACGTCCGTGGTCGCGTCGACCGGCACCACCGGAAACCACGGGCGGTTGGGGGTGATGGTGCCGACGTTCGCTGCGGACAGGGTGTCGATCAAACAGGAGGCAGCTCCGGGGTCCGACGGATCCGGTTCCTCGTCCCGAGCGCAGGGCGGTCCGTGGCCGGCGCCGGTGTACGTGCGAACCAACTCGACCTGCACGTCGTATTTCACGGGCTTGCCGTCGGGCGTCAGTTCACCGGCGTCGCCCGCGCCGTTCCAATCGACGGCGACCATCTCCACCGACGTCTCCGCGGAGCCAGAGGCGACCGGTTGGGTGGCGTTCAGCGTCTGGAGAACTTCGCCGCTCGTCGCATCATGAAGAACCCACTGGGCCTCGAGGCGAAACTCGTGGTTCCGGGAACGGCCCGCGAGGCCGTTTACGTGCTGCACCTCGACCGAGAGGGACAGGCTTGCCGTCTCCGTACCCGGGTCGAACGGGTCCGGCGTCGCGTTGGCCGAGACGATTTCGATCTTCCCCCTTGTTCCCGGGATGGAGTTGGTCGGGGTCACGGACCGGACAGTGACCGCCACAGTGCCCTCGCCGGGGACGGTGTAGCGGTCGTACAGGAGGGCGACCGCGGCAAGAGTGTAGGCGCCGTCAGGCGGGGACCATGAGCCCGAAAACGTCCCATCGGATGTCGTGGTCACGGTCGCGACGGGGGCGCCGTTGGCGCTGATGGTGACGGCGGACGACGCCGGCGCAAGGCCCTTCACGATCAGCGGGATCGCGGTGATGATCTGCCCGTTCGCCGGCACGGTGATCACCGGTTGCCTGGCCTGCGGCGCACCGATCGTGAAGGAGAGAAGATCCGAACACGGGGAGGAGTTGCCGGCCAGGTCGGTCGCCGAGCCGCACACGGTGTACGTGCCGGCAGCGAACCCCGCCCCGGCCCCGGCGACGAACGCGCCAAGGCCGTCGGCAATCGCGGTCGAGACGACCACGCCGCCTGACAAGCAACTCGCGGGAGAGGATGCACCCGCCGGGCAGCGGGTGATCGAGATGCGGGTGCGCGGTTCTGCCTCCCCGCGGATCTGATCAAGCCGGCCCGGCAGCACCGCCCCGGGCGCCGGGTAGATCAGCGTCGGGCTCTCCGGCGTGGCCACGTCGCAGTCGTCGCCGTCTCCGATGCCGTCCGAGTTCGCCTGGTAGTAATTGGCGACGGTCGGGCAGTTGTCCCACGAGTCGGGAATGCCGTCGTGGTCGCCATCGACCCCGCAGCCGGGAGAACCGCCGCCGATCCACGCATCGGCGGCCGAGTAGGCGTACGAGTCCACGACGTCTCCGCGGTTGCTGTCCACCCCAGGCTCGAACAGCGGCCCAGGACAACCGTGACCCCAATACGAACCCATCGACGACCAGCTTACCTCGACCGGCCCGAATGTCGAGTCCACCCCGACGGTCAAGGCCGCCACGTTGTTGTGGCGGAATACATTGGGCCACGCGTCCGGGCCGTCGAGACGGAGTCCCGAGCTCGGTCCCACGATGTCGTTCTCCACGATCTCGTTGCCGGTCGCGACCGACAAGCGAACGCCGCAGGTCGAGTCGCCATCGAGGACGTTTCCAGTCACACGCGTGGTCGTGACGGGGTCCGGCAGGAAGGTCCCGTCCGGCATCTTGTACATCTGGCCGACGAGTTGCAGACCGCTGGGCTGAACGTTCGCCCCCGACGCCATCGTGACGTGATTGTCCCGGATGTCGTTCGTGTTCGCCGGTCCCACGAGGGAGATTCCGGCGTCGAATGCGCCGGTGATCGTGTTGCCCGCCAGCGTCGCCCCGGCGCCGGGCCCGACCTGGATCCCCGTGCGGTCGCCGAGAAACGTGCAGTTCTCCACCCGCAGTCCCTGGACGCTCCAGCCCTGGAGCCCGATACCGAACGCCTCGTCCCACGTCGCGCCGCCGACCGTGCAGTTCCGGACCGTGACGTTCACCGGCGCCGAACCGCCGATGTTCGCCCACTGGCTCCCCACGACGATGCCGACACCCGCACTCGGCTTCGGCGCCGTCTGCTTCACCGAGTGCCCGTCGCAATCCAGCGTCTGGTCCGCGCTGATGATCTCGATCGCCCCGATCACGTCCGTGGTCAGCGTGCAGGTGTCGCCGACACGGACACCCACGGTCCCGCACTGGTCCTTCGCCGGATCGTCGCTGATGATCGTCGTGCCCGGGCCCGGCTCGACCCAGAGGACCTTGGGGGCGTCGAGCGTCGTCGACACCGTCACCGTGCCGCCATCGGCCGGACGGACGACCTCGAATTCCTCGTAGCTGCCTAGAAACACGTACTGGTCGGTGTCCGTCGGCAGCCCGACAAGCGTGACATCCACCGGTACGTCGTCGCCCCGGCCGAGAGCCAGCGTGACGATCGTAGGCGCGACGCTGAGGCGCGCGAAGACCTCGGCCGACGTGTCCACCACGATGCCGTTCAGCTCGAAGTGGTCGCCGACCCCGCTGGTCTCGTCGGCCAGAGGCAGCAGGCCATAGGTCGAGAAATGCTCCAGCTTCGCCGCTGCGGCGCCCTCGTCGGAGCGGTGCTCCCCGCCGGCAAGGTGTCTCCACGACCCGTGTTCCAGCACCGCGACGCGCAGGTCCTCGGCCTCCGCACCCGCCGGCAACTCCGACTCGTCGTAGGCGATGGACAGCGTCGGAGCAACGGCGAACACCACGTCGTCGGGCCCAAGCTCGAACACGGGACCGACTGCGCCCCAAGGCGCTTCCAGAGCCTCGCGGATCGTGATCGTCGCCCCCGCGGGCAGCGCGCCGGCAGGGATCGCCAGCGTGAGCCTTCCGTGCTCGATGATCCGGCCCCGCCCGTCGACGGCGTACGAGACCGTCGCGCCGGGCTCGGGAACGTTCCGCGGCCCCTCGCGTCCGCAGGCCAGAACGACAACGGAGAGCGTTACCCAACGAACCATGCGCCTACTCATGATCTCCCTCCTCCTCTGCTTCCAGCGACTCCGGAACCGGGGCCGGCTACGGCACGAACGGTGCGCAATTCCGACAGCGACGGGACGCGGAGCGGACGCCGCCCGACGGGCGCGACGTTTAGAGGATGCCGACGGACAAGAAATGTAGGTGCATGTACGGGGGGGGGCGTACAGTCGGGCCGACGGCCATCTTGACCAGCGCGAAGTCGCGCATGGTCGTGGTCGGAGCGAGCGTGATGCGGGACGTGACGGCCACGCACAACCGAAGCGGCCGGATCGGCGCCGCCGCGCCGTGCGATCGACCCCGCCGCGGCGACCGAGTAATCCGCTCTCCCACACGGATCCTCATGTCGAACTCCCGAACTTGGTAGTCAGGATCCCCCCAAACTCGACGGCCGTCAACAGAAACGATCGGCGTGAAACGATCGGCGAAACGATCGGCGATGAAGATCGACGGCAGCTTGAAGTGGGCGCTTCGGCGCTCTGCGTCACGTCCCTGCTGCAACCCCCAAGCGCGAGCGCCGCGGGTCAACGGCGGCACCAGGGACGCCGGGCCCGCTTGCCGTGCCGCGGCGTCGCGCGATAGTTTCGCCGCCGAAGGAGCGGCGCGGCATGACGGGTCCGCTGGTCGCGCGAAACACCGTTGCCAACGTCGTGCTCGACGCGCTCGGGATGCGCGAGCGCGCGGCGTACCACCCGATCGCCGTCTGCTGGATCGTCACCTACCGCTGCGAGCTGGCCTGCCCGTACTGCGTCGAGAACGTCCGCCACCGCTGTCCCGACGGCGTGCCGCGCGAGCTGGGCACCGCGGACGCCGTTCGCACGCTGCGCGGCATCCGCGAGGTCTGCGACGCGATCGATCTCTCGGGGGGCGAACCGACGCTGCGCCACGACCTGCCGCGCCTCCTCGCCGTCTGCCGCGACCTGGGCTTCGCCGACATCACCCTCAACACCAACGGACTGCACCTGGACGACAACCCGGAGTGGCTGCGCGACGTCGACTGCGTCCTGGTCGGCGTCGATAGCCTCCGGCCGGAAGGCTTCGTGCGCATCACCGGCGGCACCCCGGAGCAGCACCGGCGCCAGCTTTCGAACCTCGAGCGCCTGCGGCGCCTGCGCGACGACTTCGGCTTTGACCTCGGACTGTGCACCGTCCTGGTGCCCGGAATGCTCGACGAGCTGGAGCCGATCCTCGACTGGTGCTTCGCCCACGGCGTGGGCCTGGCCGTCTCGCCGTTCATCGACCGCGAGCTTCACGTGGCCGAGGCGCTGCGGCGCGATTCGGCATACTTCGAGACGTGCGCGCGGCTGGTCGAGTATCGCCGCCGCGGGCTGCCGCTGGCCGGGTCGCTCGGCTACTACGAAACCCTGCGCGACGGCGGGCCGCACCACTGCTTCCCGATGGCGAATCTGACGCTCGACCCGCTGGGCCGCATCTTCTGGCCGTGCGGCGAGATCCAGCGCCCCGGACCGAGCTTCCTCGAGGGGAAACCGTTCCGCCGGATGATCGACGAGGCGCGCGCGTGCTGGGGTCCGATGCCGGACTGCCGCGACCGCTGCCCGTTCGCGTGCCGCATGCTGTACTCCGACCTCCTGGCCCGCCCCCTGCGCCTGGCGGCGGAGGCGCGGCACCTGCGGACGTACCGCCGGGGATAGCGAATCAGTCGCCCGCCAGGAGCGGGGCCAGGGCGCCGAACAGGCGCAACATCTCGCCGACGGGCGGGACGGCCGCCGGCTCGCGCCGCTGCAGCAGCGTCGTCAACACGAGGCGATGTCGCTCGCCGCCCTGCAGCCCACGCAGCTCCTCGAACAGCGCCTCCGAATGGCTGCACGGAACGACGAAATCGTGCCGGTCGTGCACCAGGCTCACCGGACAGCGCAGGCCGGACAAACGCCCCGCGGGAGAAGACGCCTCGAACGCCTCCCGCGTCGCGTCGTCCTCCTTCGCCGGCGGCAGCGCCAGGTCGCGCACGTGTCGCTCGTGGATCGCCTGCTTCTCGGCCAGGGCCGCGGCGTGGCAGAACCGGCGGAGCAGGTCCTCGATCGCCTCGCGTGCCTCGGCGCAGAGCGCCAACGCCTCCCGGTGGCGCCAGGCCAGGACGAGCCGGGCGTAGATCCGGTCGTCTCGCTCGGCGTCGGACGCCGCGGGCGTCTCCCACGACGCGCGGTAGTGCTCGTGCAGCTCGCGGACCGAGCGGCACGGCCCGAAGGCGAGGACGAAGCGCGGGAGCGGCGCGACGTCGGGGCGCGCCGCGACCCGCAGGGCGTGGGTCGCGCCGTAGCTGAAGCCGACGAGTCCGGGGCTTCCCGGACCGGCCGCGGCGGACTGCCGGACGGCGTCGGCCAGGACGTCGAGGTCGGCGGGATCCCAGCGGCAGTCGGCGAGGCCGGGGAGGTGCGGGACGAGGCAGCGGACGCCGGCGCGGGCGGCGGCGCGGGCGAAGTGCTCCAGCCGGGGCTCGGCCTTCCCGTTCGGCGTCATGCCGTGCACGAGGACCGCGGTACACCGCGGCTTCCCGTCGCGGGGCGCATACTCGTCGCAGCGCGTTCCGCCGGCCGTCCGCTGATCGCGGCGCTCGCCGACGCCGGGGTCGGGGCCGAGGCCCCCGGGGAAGCGGGCGACGCGGGCGAGGAACGCGGCGAGCCGCAGCAGGTCAGAGGGTCCCATGCGCATCCTGCGCGGCCGGGCGGCCCGGCGCGGCGCGGCCGAAGAGGCCGAGCTGCCGGCGGAAGACGAAGAGCAGGACGCCCGTGCCGAGAATGGCGAGGAACTCCGTCGCCTCCTCCCACCACTCGGCCCAGACCGGCATATCGCGGTACCCCTCCTCCAGGGACCAGCGGAAGAGGGGGAAGACGAGGAAGCCGAGGCCGAGGAAGAACGGGACCTGCGCGCGACGCGTCGCGGCGCGGCCGCGCAGCAGCAGGACGAGCGCGGCGACGAAGAAGAGCAGCGCGAGCACCACGTACACGCGGAACTGGAGGAACGCGACGAGCAGGGACATCTCGTGCGGCCAGTCGGTGCCGTAGACCGGGAGGATCACCGTCGTCGGCCGCAGCGGCGCGCTGAGCGGCAGCAGCGCGAAGGCGCCGATGCCGAAGATGAGGAAGATGAACAGGCGCTGCAGGGCGCACGAGACGTCGTCGCGTTTCCAGCACCGGCCGCAGAGCCGCTGCAGGGCGCAGACGGCGTCGTCGTCGCCGAAGCGGAGGACCCGGCGATCGAGGACCAGGAAGAGACCCCAGGGGAGCAGCACGTTCTGGCCGATCATGCCGAGGCCGTGGGCGATCTCGAGTCCGTCGCTCAGCCCGTGCGTGACCAGGATGTTGACGTAGCACGCGGCCTCGCCGGCGAAGAACGAGAGCAGCGACCAGCGGATGAGCACCAGGTCGGTGTCGCGCTTGCGCCACAGCAGGAGGGCCAGGGCCAGGGCGAGCAGCGTGTAGCCGGGCTTGACGACGAAGCCCGCGGCGAACTCCGTGAACTCCTGGAAGCCGTTCAGCGGGAGGCGGGGCGGGGCGAGCATCGCCGCCGGGATGGCCGGAGGTTCCGTGGCGGCCATCGGACGGCCCTCGGCGCGCCATGCGGCCATTCCGCCCGCCAGACTCGAGACGTCGGCGTATCCCAGGGGGGCGACGACCGCGGCGGCCGCGACGGAGCGGAAGCCGTGGGAGCAGACGAAGACGACCGGGCGGTCGCGGGCCGGGCCGAGCCGCGTGAAGTACCCGGCCAGCTCGTCCTCGCGCAGCAGGATGGCGCCGGCGATGTGCCCGGTCCGGAATTCGTCCGCCTCGCGGACGTCGACGACGAAGGGTGGTCGCGGGCCGCCGAGCCGCTCCGCCAGCTCGCCCGGGGAGGTCTCATCGATGCCGACGACGAAGGCGTAGCCCGCGCGGCAGCCGGGGGCGGCGGCGACGACGGCCAGGACGGCGAGGGCGACGCTCGCCGAACGGGCTTTCCGAGCTCCGGCCCCGGATCGATTCGCCACGCTTGCTCCCGACGGCATGCCGCCACGTCCTCCAGACGGAGTCGGAGCATAGCATTACGGGAAACCGGGGGGACGGTGCGTGGATCGGCGGGCTTGCCGCCGTCGCCGGGGCTCCGGCGGCTGCGCCTCGCCGTTACTTCGCGTTCTTGCCGCGCTCGCTCTGGTAGAAGCCCATGAGGATCTTGGCCACCTCGGGGCGCGAGAACTCGACCGGCAGGGCCTCGCCGGCCGCGAGCATCGCGCGCACCTTGGTGCCGGAGAGCATGACGAAGTCCTCGGGCTTGTGGTCGGGCACGTCGCGCATCATGACGACGCGGTTCTGCTTCTTCGACCAGGCCGTGTGGTCGGCGTCGAAGATCTTGATCTCCAGCGCGCCCTTGGGAACCTCGTTGTGGAAGATCGTCTGGGCGTCGAACGGGCCGTAGTACGAGCCGACGCCGGCGTGGTCGCGGCCGACGATGAGGTGCGTGCAGCCCGTGTTCTGGCGGAACACGGCGTGCAGCACGGCCTCGCGCGGGCCCGCGTACAGCATGTCGAAGCCGTAGCCGGTGATGAGCACGGTCCTGGGCGGGAAGTACTTCTCGACCATGACGCGGATCGAGGCGTCGCGGACGTCGGCGGGGATGTCGCCGGCCTTGAGCTTGCCCAGGAGCATGTGGATGAGGATGCCGTCGGTCTTGAGCTGCTCCTGCGCCATCCGGCACAGCTCCTCGTGGGCGCGGTGCATCGGGTTGCGCGTCTGGAACGCCACGACCTTGTTCCAGCCCATCTGGCTCATCGCCTCGCGGATCTGGTACGCGGTGCGGAAGGTCTCGGGGAACTCGGTCTGGAAGTAGGAGAAGTTGAGCACCTTGATCGGGCCCGAGATGACGGTGGTGCCGACGGAGTTGAACGCGCCGACGCCGGGGTGCTGCGGGTCCCGGGTGCGGAAGATCTTGTCGGTCATCAGCTCCATGTCGGCCGTCGTGAACTGCTCGACGGCCTCGACGTCCTGGATCGCGATGACCGGGTTGCCCTCCACGTTCGGGTCGCGCAGCGCGATCCGCTTGGCGCCCTTGATGGCCGAGGCGTCCTTGACCACGTTGACGATCGGCACGGGCCAGAACAGGCCCTTCGTCGTCGTCATCTTCTCGGCGACGGCCAGCGAGTCGGCGCGGTTCATGAAGCCCGTCAGGGGGTTGAAGTACCCGCTGCCCATCATCACGGCGTTGCCGGCCGCGGCGGAGCTGATCACGATCGACGGGAGACCCGCGGCCTCCTTGGTCAGCTTCTCGCGCTCTGCCTTGTCCTGGACATAGAGCGGATTGAGCTTGTCGGAACCATGCGGCTTGATCATGACGTCCTCTCCTTCCCCGGGTATGACGGGCCCCCACTTGTTTGCCGAACAATGGCAAGGCGGACGCGTAGCAGATTTCCACGTGGTCGTCAACGCACGAAGAATTCACCACGCGGACCTCGCCCGTTCCGGATGGAGGACATCGTCGCAACGCACCGACAATGCACGAGAAAATCGGGACGGAGCCGAAAAGGCCCGCCGCCCCGCCGGACGACCGCTCTCGCCGCCGGACGTCGAGGACGCGCCCATCGGTGCGCCGTCCGGGTGATGCGGATTTCATCATGGAGGAAGACGTCCGGGGACGTCCGACAAGCCGGCCGCGCCCCGCGGCGCGAATCACCTCCGGCGGGAGCCGCGCGCCGGCCCTGGCGGGGTCAGACGCGGCGCCGCCGCAGCACGTTGTGGACGCACGCCGGGATCATCCGCCCGTCGGGCTGCGCGTAGTGGACGCAGCACTTCGCGGCGCGGACCATGTCGAACGTCTCCGCGTCCATGAAGGCGTGGATGAAGATCACCTTCACCGAGCGTTCGGCCAGCGCCGCCAGCGCCCGCGCATCGACCCTCACCAGGCGGTTGAACTCGTCGAAGACCGAGCGCAGCGCCCCCAGCAGCCGTTCGCCGCAGCCGTAGGCGTCGCAACCCGACCAGACGTTGTAGACGAGCCCGCGCAGCCGATCGAGCGCCTGGCCGTCGAACGACGGCACGGCAGTGTTCGTCACCGCCGCCTCGAAGTCGTCGAACGGGAACAGTCGCGGCAGCGGGACCACGCCGCCGTCCGGCACGCGCAGGAGATACGTCAGGCCGAAACAGGCCCCGTGGCAGCACGGCAGCGGCGTGAAATCCCCGCGGGCCAGCAGGCCGCGCGAAGCCCCGCACAGCCCGTCGATCACGTCCGGGATCGTCAGCCGCCTCAGCGGGTCGTGCGCCAGGCCGGCCCCGCGGCCCACGTGCGCCACCGGCTGGACCTGCAGCGCCGTCACGTTCGGCCGCGCGAGGAACTCGTCCATCGCCGCGGTCCAGACCCGCTCGCCCAGCCCGGCCGCCGCCGTCACGATCAGCGTCGTCCGGATCCCGTGGCGCTCGAGCAGATTGAGCACGCGGCGCTTCTCCTCCCGCAGGTCCCGTCCCCGCAGCACCCGGTACGGCTCGGCCTCGTCTCCGTCCCACTGCAGCGCGACCGTGACCTCATGCTCCTTCAGCGCGGCCACGAGGTCGGGCCGCTCCAGCAGCAGCAGGCCGTTCGAGTTCAGCGACACGCGCGCGACCTCGGCCCGCGCCGCCGCGCCCAGCAGCGCCGGCAGATCGGGGTGCAGGAGCGGCTCGCCCCCGCTCAGGTTGATCGTGTCGACCGCTCCCTCGCGCGCCAGCACGCCGTCGACGATCCGCCGGAAGGCGTCGACCGACAGGTCGGTTTCGCCCTCACACGAGACCAGGCACGCCGGACACCGCAGATCGCAACGCTGCGTGACATCGATCACCGGCAGGCACGTGTGCTGCTGGTGCTCGGGGCACAGCCCGCACGCCTCGGGACACGGACGGTCCGCCTTCGTCGAGAACCCGTGCGGCACGCTGGCCGCCTTCGCCGTCGCCAGCGCGCGCGCGTACCACTCCGCATCGGAGCAGGCGAGCGCCGCCAGCTCGCCGTGCCGGGGACACCGCCGCACCAGGAGCACCCGCCCGCCCTCCACGACCGCCTTCGCGTCGACCAGCTCCCCGCACGAGGGGCACACGGAGCGCGTGGCGTAGAGGAACCCATCCTGCATCATGGGCGGAGCCATCTGTGTTCATCTGTGTCCATCTGTGGTTCCCTTTGCCCGGATTCGCCCCCAGCAAGCCGGAACGATCGCGCCATCGGCGGTCCACGTCCACACGGGGCACGTCAGCAACCGCGTGAGGTCCAGCGTCGCGGCCTGCATCGGCGCGTGCAGCACGAGCGGGATGTCCGTCCCCGGCAGCCGCGTTCGCGACAGGCACATCGGCGCATCCGCGTCGGCCTCGAAACCCGCGTCATCCACCCCGACCGCGCGGGCGACGCGCGCCCCCAGGACGTCCAGCGGCAGGCCGTCCGTCGCCTCGATCCACGCGCGCCGCACGCCCGGTCGTGACGCCAGCCCGGCCATCCATCGCGAGAGGGCCTCGTCGTCCGGCGCCATCCGGCCGACCGCCAGGAACGCCTCGCCCTCCGCCGCCTCGCCCGTCACCACGTCCTCCAGCGGCTCGCCGGCCGCGCGCAGCCGGGTGGGGAGTGCGGGAAGTGCGTCGGGGAGTGCGGGAAGTGCGTCGGGGAGTGCGGGAAGTGCGTCGGGGAGTGCGTCGGGACTTTCCGCTGGAGGCCCGGCGGGAGCGGAGGCGGGAGCGATCAGGCGGCGTACGGGGCCTTCGTGCCACGAGCACGGGCCGTGGCAGTCCCGCGGGCACTCGGGCGGTGCGTCCCGCCGCGTCGTCGCCGGTGCGCGTCGCGCGGGCCGGAGCATCCGCGCCTGCCAGAACTCCAGCGACTCGGCCAGCAGGCCGCGGGAATGCCCATGCGTCGGGCAGGCGCGCTCCAGGTACACCCGCTTCCCCTCCGAGACGATCCGTCCCGGGACCCGTGTCCCGCACTCGACGCACCATGACGGCGTCTGGCGCCAGTAGAGGTACGAGCGGTCGCGACGCAGCCGGGGTCCGGTCACGTCGTCGCCCTCCGCGCGTGGGTCGGCAGCCTCATCTCGCCGAACGCGGCGCGCGCCTCGGCCGGGTCGTCGAACTGCTCCAGCGGCAGGAAGGCGCAGACGATGCGCTCGCCCGACGCGACGACCTCGTCCCCCACGCGCGCCTCTCCCCGCAGCACGGCTCCCTCCGGGCCGCGCTGCCGGACCTCGGCCAGCAGGCGCACGGTCTCGCCCGAGCGGACCGGTCTTCCGAGGCGCACGTCGTCGGCGCCGAGCACGACGGGCTGGCAGGCGAAGCCGGTCGATTCGCGCAGGAGCCACATGCCCGCCTGGAGCACCGACTCGAGCAGGAGGGCCGGGGGCAGGGCGGGGAAGGGCGCGGTGGGCCGGGGCAGCCACGCCTCCTCGAAGCTCACGGTCTTGCGCGCTTCGATGCGCTTGCCGCTCTCCAGGAGATCGATGCGATCGACGAGCAGGAAGCGCATCAGACCCCCCCGTCGACGAACACGTCGTCGGCGTAGACGTAGCTGGCGCGGTCGGAGGCGAGGAACGCGACCACCTCGGCGATCTCGTCCGGCTCGCCGACGCGGCCCGCGACGCAGCGCCGGCCGTACAGCTCGAGCAGCGCGGGCGGGACGTGGTTGCCCACGCCGCCGCGCAGGAGGCCGGGAACGACGCACGTGACGCGGATGCCGTAGCGCGCGACCTCGCGCGCCAGCGCCAGGGTGAAACCGGAGACTCCGGCCTTGGAGGCGGCGTAGTGCACGGGCGCGTCGAGCATCCTGCGGCCGGCGACGGACCCGACGTTGACGATGACGCCGGCGCGCTGCGCGACCATGGGCCGCAGCGCGGCGCGGCACACCAGGAACACGCCGCGCAGGTTGACGGCCAGCATGCGGTCCCAGTCGTCCTCGCGCATCAGCGCCAGCGGCACCGCCTGGCTGATCCCGGCCGCGTTGACCAGGATGTCGAGCCCTCCCAGCTCCGCGACGCAGCGGCTCACGGCAGCCTGGACCGCGGCCGCGTCCGCGACGTCGAACGCCAGCGGCAGCGCGGTCCGGCCCTCCTTCCGGATCGCCGCGGCCACGCGGTCGGCCTTCTCCCCGGCGCTCGTCGTCCCGAAGGCGACCGTCGCGCCCTCGCGCGCCAGGATCCGCGCGATGGCCGACCCGAGCGCCCCCGTGCCGCCGGTGACCAGCGCGCGCTTCCCCTCCAAGAGCAGCGTCACGGCGACTGCCCCTCCTTTCCCTCGCGGTGCCGCTCCACCAGCCGGACCAGCGTGCGGACCGTGAACAGCGTGACCACCTCCGAGGACCGCAGACCGTCGCGGATGCGATCCGGCCGCACCTCGGGCAGCTCCTGTCGCAACAGCTCCAGCGCCTTCGGCGTCAGCACGCCGTCGATCTCGTACGCGTCGCCTCCCATCGCCTCGCGGATGCGCGCTTCGATCTGCCCGCGCTCGATCTGGATCCCGAACGCCTCCTCCAGGCGGAAAACGAGGTCGAGCAGGTCGAGCGAGTCGGCGCCGAGGTCCAGGACCAGTCCGGCGTCGGGGGAGACGCCGGCCGGGTCGACGCCCAGCGACTCGGCCACCTCCCGGATCACCCGTTCGACCACCTGCGGATCGTCGCTCATGCCGGACCCGTCCCCTTCCTCCCCACCAGGAGCTGTTCCGCGTCTCGCCGCGGCGGCGCCTCGGGCGTTTCGGCCGGCCGCCCCACGGGGATCAGGGCGACGAGGTCGAGGGTCGGAGGACCGCCCAGGATCGCGCGCAGGTCCGGGGCGGCGAGCAGCGGGCCGGACATCCAGCAGGCGCCCAGGCCGAGCGCGTGAGCCGCCAGGAGGAGGCTCTGGATCGCGGCGCCCACGGCCGGCAGATCGCCGGCCAGCGCGGCGCGCTCCGTGTCGGACAGGCCCGCCCCCAGCCGCGCGGCGACCCGAGAGGGGCGGCGGGCGAGCACCGCGACGACCACCGGCGCCTGCTCGAACGCCTCGAACATCGCCGCGTACGGCGCCATCCCCTCCTCGACCATGCCGCCCACGGACGCCGCCGCCGTCCGCGCCGCCTCGGCCACGGCCTCGCGCATCCTCGTCTTGCGCTCGGTCTCGCGTACGACGGCGAAGCGCCACGGCTGGCGGTTGGTGGGGCTGGGCGCCCATCGCGCGGCCTCGAGCAGCCGGCGCACGTCCTCCTCGGACACGGGCTCCGGCAGGAAGCGCCGCACGCTGCGGCGCCCGCGGAGCAGCGCCAGCAACTCGTCGTACGCTCCACCGGATCGCGGCTCGCTCACAGCGCCATCCCGAATCCCCCGTCGACGTGGAACACCTGGCCGGTGACGTAGCTCGCCAGGTCCGAGGCGAGGAACGACACGACGGACGCGACTTCCTCCGGCCGCCCGGCGCGGCCGAGCAGGATCGAGGCCGTGGTGCGCTCGCCCAGGCGGGCGCGTACGTCGGCGGTCATGTCCGTCTCCACCAGGCCGGGAGCGACGCAGTTGACGCGGATGCCGCGCGGCGCCAGGTCGATCGCCAGCGCCCGCGTCAGCGCCTCGACCCCGCCCTTGGCCGCGGCGTAGTTCGCCTGGCCGCGCCCGCCGCGCGACGCGACAACCGAGGAGACGTTGACGATGACGCCGCAGCGCCGGCGAATCATGCGGCGCGAGACCGCCTTGGCCGTGCGGAACGCGGCGGTGAGGTCCACCGCCAGCACGCGGTCCCACTGCGCCTCGGTCATCGCCGGCGCCGTGTTGTCGTCGACGATGCCCGCGTTGTTGACCAGGACATCGATCTCCCCCAGCACCGCGGCCGCGTCCGCCACCAGCCGCTCGGCCTCGCCCGGCTCGCCCAGGTCCGCCCGCAGGGGCATCGCCTCCCCGCCCGCCTCGCCGGCCGCGGCGACGGTCTCCAGCACGCGGTCCTCACGCGAGGTCCAGCCGAACGCGACCCGGGCGCCGCGCCGCACGAAGTCCAGGACGATCGCCCGGCCGATGCCGCGCGAGCCTCCCGTGACCAGCGCCCGCCTTCCGTCCAGTCTCATCCCGTGCTCCGTCCGATGACGACCACCGCGTTCTGGCCGCCGAAGCCGAACGAGTTCGACAGCGCGATCGTCCCGTCCCAGGGCCGTGCGCGGCCCGGGACGTAGTCCAGATCGCACGCCGGATCGGGCCGGGTCAAGTTGATCGTGGGCGGCACCGCCCGGCGGACCAGCGCCACGACGCACGAGAGCGCCTCGACCGCCCCCGACGCGGCCACCAGGTGCCCGGTCATCGACTTGAGCGACGAGACCGGGATCCGCGCGGCCCGCGATCCCAGCGCCTCCCGGATCGCCGCGGTCTCCACCGCGTCGTTCTTCGGCGTCCCCGTCCCGTGCGCGGAGACGTAGTCGATCGCCTGCCCGTCGAGGCCCGCGTCGCGCAGCGCGCGTCGCATCGCCAGGACGGCGCCCGCGCCGGACGGCTCGGGATCGGTCACGGCGTGGGCGTCCAGCGTCGAGGCGCAGCCGAGGAACTCGGCCAGCGGGCGCGCCCCGCGCGCGCGGGCGTGTTCCGCGTCCTCCAGCACCAGGACCGCGGCGCCTTCGCCCAGCACCGTGCCGTCGCGGCGCGCATCGAACGGCCGGATCGCCTCGTCCGGCGGGTCGTTGCGCGGGGAGAGCGCGCCCAGGAGTCCGAAGCCCCCGATGCCCATCGGGTGGACCATCGAGTCCGCCCCGCCGGCCAGGGCGACGTCGGCGACGCCCTCGCGTACCAGCCGGAACGCGTGCCCCAACGCCTGGCCGCCGGCGGCGCAGGCCGAGACGTTCGTGACGCACGGGCCGCGAAGGCCATGCCGGGCCGCGACGAGGCGGCTCGCCGTGTCGGTCGGGACGAGCCGCTCCCAGCCTCCGTCGTCGCCGAGCAGCTCGCGCAGCTTTCCGGAGACCGAGGCTTCCACGTCGTCCGTGCGCCCGCGGATGTCCTCGAGCAGCACGACATCCAGCCCCGCGCCCAGCACGACGGCGGACCGATCCCCGGCCAGGTCGCGCGGCGCGAGCCCCGCGTGCCCGATCGCCTGTTCCGCGGCCGCGAGACCCAGCAGCACCTTGCGGTCGCGCAACCGGCCCAGCCGCGGATACCGTTCGACCAGCGGCGCCGCATCCAGCCCGCGCACCTCGCCCGCGATCCGATGCCGGAACGTCGCCGCATCGAAGAGGGTGATCGGCCCGACGCCCGAGCGGCCGGCGAGGCAGCCGTCCGCGAACGCCTCGAACCCGTTGCCGATCGGCGAGACGACCCCCGCGCCGGTGATCCACACCCGCCTCACGACGGCACCTTCTCCAGGACGAGGGCGGCGACGGTCCCGCCCGGCCCGGCGCACACGACCAGCACCGCGTCCCCGGACGCGCCGTCGGGCGTCGGTCCGTCCCCGGCCAGGGCGTGCGCGGCGATCGCGATCGCCGTGGCCGGTCCGGCCGCGAACAGGTTGCCCAGCGCCACCGCCGGGATGACGGCGCGGATGTCCCGCCCCACCGCCTCCTCCACGCCGGAGGCCTCGGCCCGGTCGCCGTCGGGAAGGCCCGATGCCGACAGGATCACGGCAGCGACGGTCGGCGGCGCCGAGGCGCCCGCGCGCCGAGCCGCGGCCCGATCGAGCGCACCGCGGACGACGCGGGCGACGACGGAAGAGTCGCGACACGGCGCGAACCCCTCCGCGGCCAGCGTCTCCCGGCCGAAGCCCCCGAGCGCGGCCAACGGTCGGGCGCCGCGCCGGACGGCCCCCTCGAGCCGCTCGAGCACCAGGGCCGCGGCGCCGTCGGCCGGTGCGAGCCCCGCGGCGTGCGCCGGCGGCGGCGCGGGATCGGACAGCGGCCTTGGCCGCACCTGCGGCGGCGTGAGCAGGCCCTTCTCCGCGAGCCAGTAGACGCCCTGGGTCCCGGCCATGGCGGAGGCGCCGCAGACGACGGCGGCGTCGGCTTCGCCCCGGCGAAGCGATGCGACGCCCGCGTCGATCGCGTCGACCCCTCCGCCCTCCCAGGGTGCGAAAGTGAGGTTGTCGCCGCGCAGCGATTCCTCGATCGACAGGAAGCACAACGGCATGTTGGCCAGCACCTGGAAGGCGAACAACGGATTGCAGCGGCGCAGGCCGCGCTCGCCCAGGAGCGCGAGCGACAGGCGGCCGTCCTCGCCCATCGAGTCGCGGAACACCGGAACAAGCTCGCGCCAACCCGCGGCGCCGATGCCGCAGGCGACGAACGCGGCAAAACGATCGTCGAGGACCGATCGGCCCGGCCCGCGCGCGAGTCCGGCCGCAGCGATTGCCAGCTTCCCCGCCACGGTGGCCAGAAACGCATCCTCGCTCATCAGCTTGCGCAGCTTGGGTGTGCCCAGGTACCTGCGCGCGTCCGGGGGAGGGCAGGGCGCCGCGACGGTTCCCGGCCGGAACGCGCCCGCGAGATCGCGCGCCTCGCCCAAGGCGTCGCGCCCCGCCGCCAGCGCGTCGCGTACCGCCGCCCAGCCGACCCCCAGCCCGTTGACGGTTTCGGCAGCCGTGATGACCACCGTCTCGCCCGCACGACTCCCGCCGCCGATCGTGTCCGGACCGGGTCCGGCCGCTTGTCCCTCCCTATCTGTGTTCATCTGTGTTCATCTGTGGTTCCCCCCGTCCGGGAGGCCGTCCACATCAGGAACCACCGGACTTCTCCATCCCGCGCATCCACTCGCGCATCAGCTCCTCGCGCCACTTCTCCAGGCCCGGGTCGTACAGCTCCGGCGTGGGCTCGATGTTCGCGAACACGAGCCGCGCTTCCACCGCCGTCTTGTCGCCCACTCGCGCCACGGCCTCGACCTTGGCCCCTTCCACGTGGCAGGAGAGCAGCTTGACGTCCAGGTCGAGCGTCTCGCCCGGCGAGACGAAATGCCGGAAGCGCGCGCGCTCGACGATGACCATGATCGCCGCCGCCTTCTTCCCGTGCCGCTCCCAGACCGTCTGCTCGACCAGCAGCCCGGCGAGCTGCGCGAGCGATTCGACGACCAGGACCCCGGGCATCACGGGGTGCCGCGGGAAATGGTCGGCGAAGAAGTCCTCCGACAGCGTGACGGCCTTGCATCCCTTCGCCGATTCGCCGGGGCGCCATTCCGTGATGCGATCGATCATGATGAAACGCACCCGGGCACGATAGCGGAGGAGCGTGCGGGGATCCAGGGGAGGAGTCGTCGGAGAAGGGTCCACCGCCCACCGGGTTGCCGGCCTTGGCGTCCACTGTCCTTCGATGTTGCCACCGCATCGCGCCGGCCGGCGTCACGACACCCAGGACCATCCACCGCAACGCGTGCAACGGCAGCTCCTTGACCACGAACGCGGCAAGGCACACCACGGGCAGGCCCCCCAGCGTGAGCGCCAGCGAGAGCCGCGGGGCGCAGCTGCCCTTCTCCGGTGCCGGTCGCCGAAGCCGCCTGACCGCCTACGGCAACAGGCGGAGCAGCGCCACGTCGGTGCCGCTGTCGGGGTGGAAGAGGAACCCGCCTACCAGGACGCCGTCGCCGTCGGGCACGAGGGCGGTTGCGCGGCCCCAGCCGGGCAGCAGGAACACGCCGCCGTCGGCGAAATCGGCGTCGAGCCGGCCGTCGGGCTGCAGGCACCAGACCGCGAGCTGCTCGGCGATGCCGTCCTTCACACCGGCGGCCACCAGGATACGGCCGTCGCCCAGCTCCAGGAAACCGAGCATGGGGTACGGGTGGGCCGCGAAGGTGGCGATACCGCCGACGCCGAAACCGGGGTCGAGCTGGCCGGACGCGTCGATGGCCATGATCTGGAGGGATTCGTCGAACACGTACTGGTTGGCGAGCAGGTAGCCGCCGCCGCGCCGCGAGAGGATGCGGTTCGCGCCGGCCGATCCCTCCAGGGCAGTGACGCCGGCCCCACCGAAGGTCGTGTCCACGGTGCCGTCGTCGTTCAGCCGCGCGAGGTAGAGCGCGGGAAAGGCCATGGGCGGGAAACGCTCGCCGGCAAGCAGGATCTTGCCCTCCAGGTCCACGTGGCAGTCCAGGGCGGTGCCGGCGGTGGCGTCGCCGTAGCCCAGCACCACACCGGCGTCGCCGAAGCTCGGGTCCCGTGTCCCGTCGCTCAGGTACCGCGCGATCAGCGGGTACTGGTCCCCGGTGCCTTCCCAGCCGCAGACCACGATGCGCTGCCGCCCGTCGAGGGTGACGCTCCGCGCCTGGCCCGGCAGGTCCTGGAGGTGACCGTCGGTGCCGAAGGCGGTGTCCACGGTGCCGTCGGGCAGGAAGCGGACCACGGTGGCGACCCAGGTCACGGCGACGATGCGGTCGGCGTCGTCGACGGCGACGCGGCCGACCTGGGTGTGGTACGCCGAGGCGAAGCCGTCGGTCCCGTAGGACGTGTCGAGGGCGCCGCTCTCGAAGCGGGCCAGGATGGGGTCCACGCCGGCGGAGCCGACGACGAGCAGCGCGTCGTCCGAGAGCCGGGCCATGTCCCACACCACCTCCGCGGCGCCGCCGGACCCCGCCTGCGCCAGGCCCGACCGGCCAAAGCCGGCGAGCGGCGTCCCGTCGTGGTTCATCCCCAGGAGAGTGACCTCCACGTCGGCGCCCGCGGGGGTATCGCTGGAGAGCCGCTTGTCCCCCACAAAGTACATCCCGGCAGCGCTCACGAGCAGCGCGGCCACGGAGGCGCCCCTCATCAGATCCGCGGTGGTCATGTCGAAGGGCCGTATGCCGCCGTCCGGCCCGAGCCGGATCACGCTCGAGTACAACGCCGCCGGGAATCGGTAGAGATTCGCATCCAGGACCACGAGCTCGCCGCTGGGCAGCCACTCCACGCGCACGAGTTGATCCTCGGTTGTGACGTCGGCGGTGCCTCCCGTGCCGAAGGTCGCCACGGGCTCGCCGTCCGCGTCGAGCAGCAGCACCTGGCCCCCGGAGCTGCCGTTGCCCGCGACGGCCACCACGCCGGTACTCGGGTGCACCGCCAGATCGAAGGCCTCGAACCTCATCACGGCACTCCCGCTCGTGCCGTAGGCGGAATCGACGGCTCCCACGGTGGTGAGTCGCTGGACCCAACTCGTGTCGCTGTCGCGGGTCAAGGTGATGAGCCGCCCGTCGGCGAGCACCACCAGGTCCCGCGGGTCCCGGCCAGGCGCCGACGCGATGCCCCCGCTCCCGAAGCTCGCGTCGAGCGCACCGGCTGACGTCAGCCGCCGGACCTCGATGCCGCCGGAACCCTCGTGCAGGAGGACCACCGCGCCGCTCGGATCCACGGCCACCGCGACGTGCTGCGACGAGTCGTCCCAGGTGAAGATGCCGCCGTCGCCGAAGGACGGATCCAGGGCCCCCTGGTCGTCGAGCCTCGCCGCGAAGGACACGTTGTCGTTGAAGAAGCTCGTGCCCGCGATCACCGCCCCGCCGCCCGGCAGCGCCGCGAGATCCGTTACCTCCGCCAGGTCCAGGATGGGGAGCAGCACGAACCCGGCGTTCCCGAAGCTCGAATCCAACGCTCCTTCGCCGGTGAACCGGGCGATCAACGGCTGGGCGCGGTGGCCGAGGCCCGTGCTGGTCCCGCCCACCAGGAGGTCACCCTCCGCCGTCAGGTCCGACGCGTAGACGCGATCCAGGGACCAGGCACTCGGAGCGCGCAGGACGCCGTGCTCCCCGAAGCCCGGATCCAGCACCGTGCTCGGAAACGTCCCGTCCGTCCCCACGTCGCCATCCGACTGGGTTCCCCCGTCGTCGTTGCCCTGGCCAGCGGAGTCGCCGCACCCCGCCCCCCACAACCCCGCCAGCAGCACCACCCACGGCATCGAACTCGTTCTTCCCACAGACGGCCTCCTCCTGCATGGTCGATTCTACGATGGTTGGGCCCGGATCCAACCTCCGATTTTTCCCGAGCGCCCAACCGACCGGGGCGCGGTTGACGCCCACGACCGGTTCCGCCGCGCCCGCCGCGCCCGCCGCCCATACCCCGACCACCTGGAGCAGGACTCCAACCGCGTCATCGATCTCGTCCACGCCGGCAAGCTCGACGAGGCGGAAACCGCGGCCCACGTCCTGCTGCGCGACTGCCCCGACGTCTTCGACGGCTTCGACCGCCTCGGTCAGGTCTACGAAGCGCGCGGCGACCGCAAGCGCGCTGCCGAGTACTACCGCAAGGCCGTTGCCCTCATGGAAGCCCGCGCCGACGACTACGATCCGGAGCTGATCGACTCCATCCGTACCCAGGCCGACAAGCTTGACCAGACTCCGCCCTCCGGGCATCAAGAAGCGTGCTCACGCTGAGCCGTCGATCACTCGGACGTCTGGCTGGCGAGCTTCGACGCCGCCGCGGGCGCCCACCGCTGGTCGCGCGCCTTTGGCGGGCCGAGCGTCGACAGCAGTTGCGCGGCCGCGGTGACGAGGGACGGCGACGTGGTGTTCGGCGGGTTCTTCCACAACACGACCGATTTCGGCGGCGGTCCGTTCACCGCGGTCGCCCCGTCCGACGGGTATCTCGTGCGCCGGGCCCACGTCCCGGCCCGCCTGCTCGACGCCGCGGCGCCGTAGCGGCAGTGTCGAGGGCTCGACGGCCAGGCCGTACGGGTCCAGGGTTGCGGCGTGGGGCGCAGGTTCAGAACGTCGCACGTAGCTGAGCGAGGGCCGAACCGGTTTCGCCCCCAGCGGCTTGCTCGAGCTCTTGCAGCAGCATGCGGGCTTCGTCGTCGAGCGGCCAGGAAGCGATGCGCATCGAGTGCCAGTCCTCGTCATGAACTCGGACGGTGATTTCCACATTGGGCTCGGCGACCCGCTCCGGCAGTCCGGCCGTGCTGCCGGGGGGAGGCGGCGCCGCCGGCGACGGGCGGGCCTCCGAATGGCGGCGGGCGGTCCGGCCGAAGAAGCCGTGCGCGCCGAGGACCTCGAGCAGCCGGCGCGCCGTGTCTTCATCGATGCCGAGATCGGCGTTGACCGGCGTGCCGTCCGACCACAGGCCGGGCGGCTCGCGCAGCGTTTCGGGGACGTACAGGGAGACGTTTCGAAGCCCCGGTCCGGGGTCATCGACGTCGGCGCCCTGCGGGTACACCGTGACGCTGATGCTGCAGGTCGGGAGCGCAGCCAAAATCTCCGCCGGAACGGGCGATTCCGTCTGCGATGCCGGCTCGGTCGATGCTCCGTCGGTCGGTGCGGACTCGGTCGGCCCGGCCGAGGTCTCCGAGCCTTGCGGCCGGCGGCCGCAACCGTCTCCGGCAGCCCCGATGACCAGTGCGAACGCGGCGAGCATCGCTCGGATGTTCACGGGGAGCCCCCCTTTCCCTCGGGCGGTCGGCACGCGTCGCGGCCGCCACCCGTCCTGATGGCACCCTTCTACGGCTGATGCGCCGGGAAGATCAAGCTCGAGCCTTCCCCCGGGAAACGGCAATCGTCCAACGCCTGTGTTCCCGATCATCTCGAGCCATCCGCGCTGTGGCCCCTGACGGGGCCGCGCGCGGCGGCGGCCGGCGGCCGGCGGTCGGCCCTTCGACAGGCTCAGGGCGGGCTGGTCGGGGCTCGTGCTCGCCCTCGGGCCTCGGCGAACGGGTCTCGGACACCGTGCTCGTGCTCGGATCTCGGTTTTCGGCTGGTGGGTAGTCGGGTCTCGGGCCTCGACCACCGGTTCGGGTGGTCTGCGGGCGACGTCGTGCGCGCCCGTTGCGGCTAGGAAGCTCGACGCACAGGAGCCGTGAGCGACCGCATGAGGTCCGCCTGATTCGCCCGGATCCGACCGAGGGCCATGGCCAGCATCACGATGAGGGCGAGGGTGACGCGTGTCTCCATCTTGGCCTGGCCACGAATCGTGTGGTGCTCGAAGTGGAGAACCTGGTCGATTCGCGAGTTGACGCGCTCGATGGCCGTACGCCGCTTGTACGCCTTCTTCCACTTCGAGGTGGGGCGCGCGATGGGGGTGAAG
>JACRCZ010000123.1 GCA_016218765.1 Deltaproteobacteria bacterium
CGCCGCCACGCCGCACGCGGCCGGGAAGCCCGCCAAGCGTCGACCGTCGACCGTCGACCGCCGACCCCCTGCCGCCGCCCGCCGCCCGCCGCCCGCCGCCTGCCGCCGCGCCACCTACCGCCTCCTCGCGTTGCGCCGCCCGGCCAGGATCGAGCCTGCGATGAGGACCAGGGCGGCGCCGGCGGCCCACAGGCAGCGTTCCCGCCAGACCGGGTTTCCGGCGTGGTCGAAGTACAGGAAGCCGAGCCAGGCGCCGGCGCCGAGCAGGGCGTACGTGAGCTGGCGCACGCCGCGGGCGGTGCGGTCGAGCACCGGGGCGAGGCCCCGCACCTGGACCTCGAGCTGTCCCTTGAGCGAGCGCTGGACAAACTTCTGCACCTGGTCGGGGAGCGTGAGGTAGGACAGCGCGGTGTCCTTGATCGACTCGACGAAGATCTGCGTCCAGTCGCGCTCGGGCCCGAAGACGTACTCGCGGACGTAGGGGTAGATGATTTCCATGGGGCGGGTCTCGGGGTCGAGCGTCGTGCAGATGCCCATCAGGAGGAGCAGGGTGCGCTCGAGGAGCACCCAGTCGCGCGGGATCTGGAACGCGCCGGTGAGATCGCGCAGGGACACGCCGAGGCCGGAGAGGTCGGCGAGGTTGCGGAAGACCTGGTTGGGGTCGAACTTGACGTCCTTCAAGTTCAGCGAATCGATGTGCACCTCTTCCTGGAGGCGCTTGTGGAAGTACTCGATGATCCGCTCCGCCACGACTTCGTCGGCGGCGACTGAGATGAACCCCATCTTGCGCAGGGCGCCCAGGATCTGGGCCGTGTTGCGGCGGATGACGCCTTCCAGGAACTCGGGGATCCCCTCGCGCATCGAGGGCGAGAGGGTGCCGATGGCGCCGAAGTCGAGGAAGGTGATCGAGCCGTCGGCGCGGACGAGGATGTTTCCCGGGTGCGGGTCGGCGTGGTAGACGCCGTCCACGAAGATCATCTGGCAGTAGGAGGTGATGAGCAGCCGGGCCAGCTTCTTGCGGTCGACGCACAGCCGGTCCAGCTCCTCGACGTGCGCGACGTTCACTCCTTCGCAGAAGGTGGTGGTGAGGACCGCCCGGGTCGACAGCTCGGGCACGACCTCCGGGAAGTGCACGGTGGGCTCGTCGCGGAAGTTCCGGGCGATGAGGCGGATGTGGTCGGCCTCGAGCGTGAAGTCCAGCTCGGCCTGGACCATCTCGCGGATCTGGCGGTGGTATTCGTCGAGGTTCTCGACCGGGAAGAAGCGGTGGACGATGGACAGGATGCGCCGGATGGTCCGCAGGTCCTTGCGCACGACCTCGCCGATGCCGACGTGCTGCACCTTGACCGCGACGTCCCGTCCGTCCTTCGTCGTGGCGCGGTGGACCTGGCCGAGCGAGGCCGACGCGATCGGCCGTTCGTCGAAGCGCGCGAAGCGTTCGTGGGGGTCCGCCCCCAGCTCCTCGCGGATGCGCCGCGCCACCTGCGTGTACGGCCGGGCGGGGACGCGGTCCTGGAGCTGCTCCAGCCCCTTGCGGAACTCCTCGGGCAGGAAGTTGGTCATGACCGAGATGAGCTGTCCGACCTTGATGAACAGGCCCTGCAGGGAGAGCAGCGTGCGCGCCACGCGTTGCGCGCTGCGCACGTGCACCAGCCGCACCCGGCGCTCGAAGTAGTCGCGTCCCAGGAAGCGGGACTTCAGCCGCAGCCAGAGGTACGCGCCGATCACCCGGAACGTCGTGGCGTAGGCCTTGAGGAAGCGGAACGAGCGTGGGATCGGCCGCACGAGGACCTGGTTCTCGCCCTCCGGCGTCACGGTCGGCGGATGGTCGTCGCAGCGGTCCGGGCGCGGCAGCGGCTCGTCCATTCCGCACGCAGGCTAGCAAGTCCCGCCCCGCCGTCCAAGAGGGACGAGGGTCCTGTCGGTCCGGCGTGGGGCGGCCGGGTTGCAGGCCCGCGGTCTCGTGGTTACGGAGAAGCCGGCGGCCGGTGAACGCTCGCGGTGGTCCGGGAGCGGAACCGGGCCGCACCGCTTGAGGCGCCGCGGCTCGTGCCGCCGGGCGCGACGGGGGGCGGGCGATGGCGGACCCTGGCAGCGCCGTGGGGCAGCTCGTCAACGAACTGGCCGTCTGCCGGGACCGCGTCCAGCAGATGGAGCGTGCCGGGGACGATCCGAAGCAGCGCGAGGCGCTCGCCCTGGCGCGGGCGACGCTGGAAGGGCTGTTCGAGCTTTCGCCCGAGGCCGTCGTCGTGCTGGACGAGGGCGGGCGAATCGCCCATATGAACCGGCGGGCCGAGCGGCTGTTCGGCTGGACCCGCAGCGAGCTGATCGGCCTGGAGCACGACATCCTGGCGGCGGATCGCAGCCGCGACGAGTTCCGGACGGCGATGGCGGCCGGCCTGGCCGATCCAGTCGAGGGGACGACGGCGCCCGGGCCGGCGCTCGCGGTCCGCCGGAAGGACGGGACGGAATTCGCCGCGGAGACGCACTTCTCACGGAGCCGGACGCCGAGCGGCCGGGGCGTCCTGGTGGTGTTCAAGGACGTCACGGAGCGCAACCGGGCGGAGACGATGCGTCGAGATGCCGAGGCGCGCTTCCGGCACGCGTTGGACAGCCTGCTGGAGGGCTGCCTGATCGTCGATCGGGATTGGCGTGTCGTCTACGTGAACGACGCCGCGGCGCGGCAGATGCGGCGCGGCCGGTCGGAGGTGGTCGGGCGCGTGCTGCCGCAGGCCGCGCCCGACGTCGAGAGATCCACGCTGTTCGCGCGGCTGCTGGAGTGCATGCGGACGGGAGCGCCGCAGCGGATGGAGGCCGAGTACACGTTCCCGGACGGGCATACCGGGTGGTTCGAGCTGTTCGTGCAGCAGGTGCCGGAGGGGATCTTCATCCTGTCGCTGGACATCTCGCAGCGCAAGGCGAGCGACGACGCGATCCGGCGGGCCGTGGACGAGCTCGCACGGTCGAACCAGGATCTGGAGCAGTTCGCCTACGCCGCGTCGCACGACCTGCGGGAGCCGCTCCGATCGATCATCACGGCGTCCCAGATGCTGGCCCGGCGCTACCGCGGGCGTCTGGACAGCGATGCCGATCAACTCATCGGCTACGTCGTCGGCTGGGCGGGCTGGCTGGACGAGATGATTGCGGGCCTGTTGGACTACTCGCGAATGACCGGTGCCCACGAAGCCCTGGAGCGGATCCCGGCCGAGGAGGCGCTCGGGCGTGCGGCGGCGGCGCTCTCGACGAAGACGGCGGAGCTGCGCGCGGTCGTGACGCACGACCCGCTGCCGGTCGTGACCTTCGGCTCCAAGCGGCTCATGCGGCTGTTCCAGAACCTGCTCGACAACGCGCTCAAGTTCCATGGTCCGGAGCCGCCGCGGGTCCACGTCTCCTGCGGCGAGCGTTCCGGGGAGTACGAGTTCTCCGTCCGCGACAACGGGATCGGCATCGCGCCCGAGGACCAGCAGCGCCTGGTCCGGATGTTCGAGCGGTTCCATTCCCGCGACGCCTATCCGGGGACCGGGGTGGGTCTGGCGATCTGCCGCAAGATCGTCGAGCGCGGGGGCGGCAGGATCTGGGTCGAGTCCGTGGTCGGGAAAGGATCGACCTTCCGATTCACGATCCCGAGGTGAGCCGGCGGGAGGAGGCGGCGCATGGACGACGGACGGCGCGTCAGGGAGATCCTGGTGGTCGAGGACAATCCCCTGGACGTGCAGGTGATCCGCGAGGCCCTCGCCTCCGCCGTGCCCTCCACCGTCGTGCACGCGGTCGGCGACGGCGACGACGCGGTGCGATTTCTCTGCGCGGAGGGCCGCTTCACCTCCAGCCGCCGTCCCGACCTGGTGCTGCTCGACCTGAGGCTCCCCGGCAGGAGCGGGCGCGACGTCCTGCGCTGGATCCGCGGGGACGAGGCGGTCCGCTGCATCCCGGTCGTCGTGTTGAGCAGCTCGAACTCGCCGGCCGAGATCGAGGACGTCTATTGCCTTGGCGCCAACTGCTACGTCGTCAAGCCCCCCGATCTCGCCGCTCTGACGGCGGCGGTGGAGGCGATTGCCCGCCTGTGGCTCGTGACGGCGGCGCTGCCGGAGGCCCGGTTTGGAAAGCCTGCGGACCCTGCTGATCGAGGATAACCCGGTCGACGCCGCGCTGGTCCGCGAGCTGCTTGCCGGGCAGGACGGGGCCGCCGTGGAGCTGGAGTGGACCTCCACGGTGGCCAAGGGCCTGGAGCGGCTGGACGCCCGCGGGATCGACGTCGTGCTCCTGGATCTCAACCTGCCGGACTCGCGAGGCATGGGCACGCTGACCCGGGTGCAGGCGCGGGCGCCCGAGCTTCCCGTGGTCGTCATGACGGGCACGGACGACTTCGAGCTGGCGGTGCGGGCGGTCCGCACGGGAGCGCAGGACTACCTGGTCAAGGGCCGGATCGATGGCCCGCAGCTCCTCCGGGCCGTGCGCTACGCCGTGGCGCGGAAGACCGGGGTGCGCCGCGAGATCACCGCCGAGGAGCTGGCGAAGGCCGACGGGAAGGAGGGCCGGCCCGCCTGGTTCGCCTTCCAGGGCCTGGTGTACGACGTGACCGGCAGCAGGATGTGGAAGGAGGGCATCCACGCCAGGAAGCACAACGCGGGGCAGGACCTGAGCCGGATGCTGGCCGGCGCGCCGCACGGCGAGGAAGTGCTGGCGCGCTTCCCGATCGTCGGCACGCAGGTGCGCGAGCGGACGCTCGCCGAACGAACGGTCGCGGCCGTCGAGCGCCTGCACCTGCATCCGATCTCCGTGCACTTCCCGATGGCGTGCTCCGTCCTGGCGGCGCTGTCCGCCGTCGCCTGCCTGGCGAGCGGCGACCCGACGTTCGAGACGATGTCGTGGTACCTGCTCGTGACGGCTCTGGCGACGACGGCGCCGGCGATCGCGACCGGGATCTTCGCCTGGCTCGTGACCTACAAGGGACGGTTGACGCCGCTCCTGCGCGCGAAGCTGGTGGCGAGCGGCGTGTTCACCACGCTGCTCGGCGCCTGCTTCGCCTGGCGGCTGGCCTCACCCGGGGTGCTCCTGGCCGGCTCGGCGGCCGGATACGCCTATCTCGTGCTTCTGCTGTCGCTCGTGCCGAGCGCCCTGGTCGTGGGGCGTCTTGGCGGGAAGATCGTGTTTCCGGAGTAGCCGCCGGCGCGCGGAGGTTGACTTCGGATGCCGACCCGTGGTCTTTGCCCGGCGTGCGAAGGCGGCCGCTCATCCTGCTCACCAACGACGACGGCATCGAAGCGGCGGGACTGCGCGCGCTGGAGCAGGCCATGGCGGCGCTCGGCGAGGTCTGGGTGGTCGCGCCCTCGGGCGAGCGATCGACGTGCAGCCATTCGCTGACGTTGCGCCGCGAGCTGCCGGTCGAGCGGCTGGGTCCGCGGCGCTGGGCGGTTGACGGCACGCCCGTGGATTGTGTGTTCGTCGGGATGTTCGGGCTCTTGCCGCGGCGTCCGGCCGTCGTCGTCTCCGGCATCAACCACGGTCCCAACCTGGGGACCGATACGATCTACTCGGGGACGGTCGCGGCGGCGCGGGAAGGGGCCCTGCGTGGCGTGCCTTCCGTCGCGGTGTCGCTGACGGACGGCGATCGGTTCGAGGAGGCGGGGCGCGTCGCCGGCGACCTCGTCCGCCGCCTGTTGCGCGCCGGCCGGCACGCCGTCGCCGACGGGCGCGGCGTGCTGCTCAACCTCAACGTTCCGCCGGGGGCGGGCGGTTCTCCGCGCCTGGCGACTCTCGGTCGCCGCGTCTATCCCGAGGAGGTCGGCGTGCGGCGGGTCGGCGGTGCGGCCCACCTGGCCCGCATCGGCGGCTACCCGGTCAAGGCCGACGGCGAGAGCGGCGCCGACACCCGCGCGATCGCGGAAGGACGCCCGACGCTCACGCCGCTGACGCTCGATCTGACCCAGCGCGACGCGCGGCGCCGGTTCAACGGACTGTTCGAGAAGCTGGGTCAGGCGGGTCCCGGATCGCGGTCCAGGTCGCGCGGCACCGCGTCGTCGCGCCCGCGCGCAGGAGGAAGGAAATGAGCCGAGCCGAATCGACCATCCGTTCGCTCATCCGCGACGTCCCCGATTTTCCGAAGAAGGGGATCGTGTTCAAGGACATCACGCCGGTAGTGGGCTCGCCCGAGGGTTTACGCGCGGCCATCTCCGCATTGGCGGCGCGATACCGCGCGAGGAAGGTGACCAAGGTGGTGGGTGTCGAGGCGCGCGGGTTCATCTTCGGCGCGGCGCTGGCGCACAAGCTCGGCGTCGGATTCGTGCCCGTGCGCAAGCCGGGTAAGCTGCCGTGGAAGGCGCGGCGCGAGACCTACGCGCTGGAGTACGGCACGGATGCGGTCGAGATGCACGTGGACGCGGTGCGCAGGAGCGACCGCGTCGTGGTGGTCGATGACCTGCTGGCGACCGGCGGCACGGCGGCCGCGACCGTGCGCCTCGCCCGGCGCTGCGGCGCCCGGGTCGTCGAAGCCGCCTTCGTCGTCGAGCTGGCCTTCCTCCATGGCCGCAGGAAGCTCCGCGGCGTCCCGGTGTTCTCCATCGTGCGGTACGAGTAGGGCGCGCGGCTCGTTCCGGGCTTCGCTGCAGCGTTCGTGACCGGCGCCGTCGGCGCGGCGGATCGACCTCCGCGAGACGTGACACCGATACGACTGGGGTTATGTTGCCCGTGGGACGGGACGGCCGGGTTCCTGGCGCCCTTCCCGGTCGCCCGCGGGGGTGGCGGTGTGAGCGGGCGCCGAGGGAGGTGTGCGGTGAGGAACATCCCGGTTCGTACGCAGCGCGTGGTTGTCGCCGTGGCGGCGCTTGCCGTCGCGCCGTTCGCGTTCCGCTACTGCCCCGAGGGAACCGCCGCCGCGAGTCCCGCGGCTCCGCTGTACGCGTCGGGCGAAACGGGAGCCGCCCACTTCGTCACCGTGGAGGAAGCGCTGGCCCCGCACGGTCGCTGGCACGAGGTCGATGACGCCGGCGCGGTGTGGCGCCCGGACGAGGCGGTCGTCGGGGCCGACTTCGTCCCGTACCTGAGCGGCGGACGATGGGTCGAGACGCCGTTGGGCCGCCAGTTCGAGTCGTCCTGGCCGTGGGGTCTGATCGTCTTCCACTACGGAAGCTGGTACCGCGAGCCGTCGCTCGGCTGGGTCTGGAAGCCGGGGGGCCGGTGGGCCGCGGCCTGGGTCGACTGGCGCACGTCGGACGACGTGGTGGGATGGGCGCCCGTGCGCCCCGCCGCGGTCGCCTGCAAGGTGCCCCAGGCCTGGGCCTTCGTCCGGCGCGAGGATCTGGCGAGCGAGGAGCTTTCGAAGCGCATCCTCGGCCACGACGAGGCCGTCGCCGCCCTGGCCCGCGTCCCGCTGGGCCTGCGCCTGGATCAGGACGCCCAGGCCTGCGGAGCGGTGGTCGGAGCCGAGCCTTGGGTCGTCGTGCGGACGCTGGACGAGTCCGCGGCGGAATCGCCGGACGAGCCGCGAGCGAGACTGGCGCTGGCTCCCGCCGCGATGGCCGTGCGGGTGTCCCCGGAACGGGTGGTCGTCCGGGAGGCGGCGGGGATCCCGGATCCGTCCGGTCAGCCGACGCCGATTCCGAGCGTCGCCGGCGCACCGGGGACGACGGCCCTCCCCGAACGCCGGGGCCTGCCGGACGATCCCTTGGGTTCGGCCGACATGCGGCCGGAGCCGATCGCGGCCACGCGGGACGCTCCCCGCGCGACCGAGCTTCCCCCGCATCGGACGGTGCCGCGCGAGCGGCTGCCGACGCCGGGACGGGAGTAGATCAGGGGAGGCGGCGGGCGAGGATCTCTTCCATGCGGGAGAGCGAGTCGTCCAGGAGCCGCGCCGCGGCCTCGACCACGGCCGGGTCGCTCGGATCCACACCCGCGCCGCGGAGCAGCTCGAGCGGCGGTTTCGAGGAGCCGGAGCGGAGCATGTCCAGGTAGGCGTCGCGCTCCGCCTCGCCCCCGGCCAGGACGCGTTCCCCCAGTGCGATCCCCGACAGGAGCCCGCCCGTGTAGCTGTAGACGTAGTACTTGTAATAGAAGTGCGGGATGTAGGCCCACTCCATGCCGTCGTTCTCGCCCAGGGTCAGCGCGTCGCCGTAGAAGCGGCGGAGCAGGTCGAGGTATTTCTGCTCCAGGAACTCCGCCGTCACCGGCGTCCCCTGCTCGATTGCGGTGTGCACCTCCAGCTCGAAGGCGGCGAACAGCGCCTGGCGGTAGATCGTCGTGCGGATCGTCTCCACCAGCTCGCCCAGAAGGTACAGCCGCTCGTCGTCGTCGGCGGCCCCGTCGATGCGGTGCCGCAGCACCAGGACCTCGTTGAACGTCGAGGCGGTTTCGGCGATGAGCATGGTGTAGTTCGCGGTGACGTAGGGCTGGCTCTGCATCGCCAGGTGGCTGTGCAGCGCGTGGCCGTATTCGTGCGCCAGCGTGAGCATGTCGTCCAGATCCTCGAAGTAGTTCATGAAGACGTAGGGGTGCTCGCCGAACATGCTCGCCGAGAACGCGCCGCTGCGCTTGTCGCGGTGGGGGAAGACATCGATCCAGCCGTTGTGCGGGTCGAGCGCGGGGCCGAGCACGGCGAGGTAGTCCTCTCCCAGCGGCGCCAGCGCCGCGGTGATCTGCTCCACCGCGCTCTCGTACGGGATGCGTCGCTCCACGACCGGCACCAGCGGCGTGTACAGGTCGTAGATGTGCAGCTCGTCCAGGTCCATCTGCTCCTTGCGGAAGCGCAGGTAGCGCTGGACGGGCGCGACGTTGTCTTCCACGGCGCGGATCAGGTTGACGTAGATGGCCGGGTCGACCTGATCGCGCCAGAGGTAGGCGTCGAGCGCGCGATCGTAGCCGCGCGAGCGGGCGAGGAAGACGTTGAAGCCGGCCTGGCCGGCGAGCAGCGCGGCGAAGGTGGCGTCGAAGGAGCGCAGCGCCCCGAAGAGGCCCTCCACCGCCGCCTCGCGCACGCGCCGCTCGGGCGAGGCGCGATACCGGCCGTAGTTGGACAGGGTCAGCGGCACGGAAGTCCCGTTCTCGTCGGTGAGCTCGGGCAGGGGGATTTCGGCCAGCAGCGCCTTGAAGGCCTTCTCGTGGTCGGAGGGGATTTCGTTGAGGTCGATCTCCGCCCACTGGTTGTCGCCCGCCAGCGCCAGCACGTGCTCCGCCTCGTCGCCGAGCACGTGGTCGCGGCGGTCGCGGATCCGGTCGAGGTAGGGGCGGAATCCGGCGAGCTTGGGGCGGCTTTCGCAGGCTGCGGTCAGCGCCGCGTCGTCCCACGCCAGGATCTCGCCCCGGAAGCTCGCCGCCAGGCCCATGAGGTCGAACAGCGCGGCCTGCGCGCGGTCGAAGCGCGCCTGCGCCTCCGACGACTCGATGTCGGTCTCCTGGCGCAGGTTGGCGTACAACCCGGCGCGGTAGGTCAGCAGCCGAAGCTCGAAGTACAGGTCGAGGCACGCCTCGAGCCGATCCGGATCGGCGAGGGTGCCGCGGCACCGCGCCAGCTCCTCGCGCTGCGTCGCCGCCTGCGCCAGCCCCTCTTCGAACGCCGCCTCGTCGGGGAACAGCGGCGAGAGGTTCCAGAGGTACTGGGGCGGGATCTGCGCGCGGTCCATGTCGGCGTCGGGGACCGTGCCGGGCGGGTTCGCCGGGGGTTCCGGGTTGGAGACGCCGGTGCGGCCTGGGCAGCCTGCCGCGGCGAGCCATGCGAGAGAGGCCAGGGCGCCGAGCGTTCGGTTGTGGTTCATCGGATTTCTCCCCGGCCGGACGTGGTGGGGTGCGGCCCGGGTCGTCCCGTCCGGCCGGAGGGAGGCTACCACTTCCGACCCGGAAGGGAACCACCGATGGGCACCGATGGACACCGATACCGGACACGAGGACGGCCCGGACCTGTTCCAGCAACCAGCGACCAGCGACCAGCTACCAGCGCCACGGCTTGCCGAGCCTCGATCGATCCCGTATGGTCCACCGCTCCGGCGCCTTGGGGCCGGACGGGGAATTCGCATGATGGAGTTGATTCGCGATCTCTGGGACGTCTTCTTCCACCTGAACGAGCATCTCAACTCGTGGGCCGGGTCGCTGGGTCCGTGGCTCTACGTGGTGCTGTTCGCGGTCATCTTCTGCGAGACCGGGCTGGTGGTGACGCCGTTCCTGCCGGGGGACTCGCTGCTTTTCGCGGTCGGGGCGTTGTCGTCGAGCGCGGGGTCGCCGATCGATCTGCCGCTCATGGCGCCGCTCTTGTGCGTGGCGGCGGTGGCCGGCGACGCGGTCAACTACTCGATTGGCCGTTGGGTGGGGCCGAAGGTGTTCAAGCGGGAGAACTCCCGGCTGCTCAACAAGCGGCATCTGGTCCGCGCCCAGGAATTCTACGAGAAGCACGGCGGCAAGACGATCGTGCTGGCGCGTTTCGTGCCGATCATCCGCACGTTCGCGCCGTTCGTGGCGGGGATCGGCAAGATGAGGTACCTGCGGTTCGCGACGTACAACGTCACGGGTGGTCTGGCCTGGGTGCTGCTCTTCCTGCTGGGGGGGTACTACTTTGCCGATCTCCCGATCGTGAAGACCCGCTTCCACTACGTCATCGTCGCGATCGTCGTCATCTCCGTGATCCCGATCGCGGTCGAGTACCTCCGCGCGCGGAAGGCGGCGAAGACGGCGAGCAAGACGGAGTCGGCCCCGCAGCCTTGACTCCCGGGGAGGCCGTCGTTACCGTCCACCCCGATGACCCTCTGGACGGTGCGCCAGGTTCCGGCATGCGTTGACCCCACAACGTCAACGTGGGCCCTGCCTCTACCCGCGGTGTGCAAGCCCCGCAACATGGGGAAGCCTGAAGCGGGCAACCGCGGGGCCCCCCTACGAATGTAGGGGTTGACGGCCGGCGCCAGCGGCCATTCCGGAGGGTCGTCTTCTCCTCGGGGGAGTTCGCGCAAAGGGCGCCACGCATGCAAAGCACGCCAAGGGGGCATGCATCCGGCTCGGCCGGACAGGTCGCAGGTTTCGTCGCCATGCTGCTGCTCGCGCTGGGCGCCGGTGCCTGCCGCAAGGGCGTCGGTCCGCGGCGGCTCGTTCTGGCCACGACGACTTCGGTGCGCGACTGCGGGCTGCTGGACCTGCTCACGGCGGCGTTCGAGAAGGAGACGGGGAGCCCCGTCGCGCCGATCGCGGTGGGCAGCGGCGAGGCGCTGCGCATGGGCCGGGACGGCAATGCCGACGTGCTGCTCGTCCACGATCCGGCCGGCGAAGACAAGCTGACGGCCGAGGGGATCGCGGCCGAGGACACCCCGTTCATGCGCAGCCGCTTCCTCGTCGTCGGGCCCGCCTCCGACCCGGCCGGGTTGGGCGGCCTGTCCACCGCGGGCGACGTGTTCCGCGCGCTCGCCGCGGGGAAGGCGCCGTTCGTCTCCCGCGGCGACGATTCCGGCACGCACCGCCTGGAGAAGCGCTTCTGGCAGGCGGCGGAGGTCGAGCCCGAGGGGCGCGACTGGTACCTCTCGGTGGGCGCCGGGATGATGCACGCCCTGCGCGTGGCGAACGAGAAGCAGGCCTACTGCCTGACCGACATCGCGACGTGGCTCAAGGCCCGCCCGGGCCTCGACCTGGCCGTCGTCGCCGACCCCGGCACGGACGAGTGGGCCAACGTCTACTCGATCCTGCTGCTCTCGCCGGCGAAGTTTCCCGAGTTGAACCACCAGGCGGCGCGGCGCTTCCGCGAGTTCGTGGTCTCGGGCGCGGGCCGGACGATCGTCGACGAGTTCGGCGAGGCCGAGTTCGGCGCGGCGGTCTTCGAGCGGGTGGAGTGAGTCCTACCCCCCGTTGCGCTTCACCGCGGCGTCGTAGCCCAGGAGCCGCAGCGGGCGGCGGGAGAGCGAGAAACGCACGGTCGCGGCGGGCGCCACGGGGATGGAGACGTGCGGGCCGTCGACGTAGACGACCGCAGGACGCCAGGCGTTGGTCAGCTCCAGCGCGTCGTCGCGGTTGACGAAGCCGCGGACCAGGCGGTACGTCGGGCGGAACGGACCCAGGGCGTAGGGCTCGCGGACCACGAACTGGAGCCGGTGGGAGCCGAGCGGGAGGATCCGCCCGCCGGCGGCGTGGGTGGCGGCGGTGGAGCCGGCCGCCGTGGAGACCCACACGCCGCTGGAGAAGTGCTCCTCGGACACGGCGCCGCGCCGCAGCACGTAGCGCGTCGTGCTCGCCGGACAGGCGTTGGAGAACAGGCAGTCGTTGAGCACGCGGTCGGTGGCGGGGCGGCCGTCGACCTCGACCCGCATCCGCTGCAGGAACGTCGCCGGGAGGCGGCCCGTCATCGCGGCCGACAGGTACGCCTCGGCCTTGTCGCAGGTGGCGACGGTGAGGAAGCCGCAGGACGCGTGGGGGGCGGAGTTCAGGGCGAGGACGCCCGCGTCACCGACCAGGTGGGAGACGTGCAGCACGGTACCGTCGCCTCCGACGACGACCACGAGGTCGTCGTCGCGGACGTGCAGGCCGTCGGTGCGGTGCAGGAACCGCGCGCGCAGGCCCAGACGCGCCAGGGCGCGGCGCACCTGCTGCACCGATTCCAGGTGTTCCTCGTGCGCGCGCAGCATCTCGCGGCCCAGCGGGTGTCCCTCGCGCACCAGCCGCGCGATCCGGCGGTTGCGGCCCTCCGACACCGTCGCCGTGTACGCCGAGCGGCGATGGATGACCAGGATGCGGCGCCCTTGCCTCGTCACGATGCTCCTCGCCCCGCGCCCGCGGGTGCGAACCGCGAAAATACCCAACCCCGCCACCGGGACGCAAACCGTGGGGGCCGGACCGGACGGGGAAACCACGGATGAACACGGATGAACACGGATGCCGGCCAAGGGGACGACCCGGAGGCGTGCAAGGCAAGCCCCGGGCGCGGACGGCTTGCCGTCGGGACGCGGCCCGTGCCACGATCCCCCCGCATGCAGCGCGGCATCTTCTGCAACCGCACCCTCAACCTGCGCTCGATCGGCGCGATCGGCTACGACCTGGACTACACGCTCATCCACTACCACGTGGTGGAGTGGGAGCGGCGGGCCTATGCGCACCTGCGCACCAAGCTCTGCGACAAGCGCTGGCCGACGCAGGGGCTGGAGCTGGATCCCGGGCTGATGGTCCGCGGCCTGATCCTCGACCTGCGTCTGGGCAACGTCGTCAAGGCCGACCGTTTCGGCTACGTCAAGCGCGCCTGCCACGGCACGCGCTTCCTGGAGTGGGACGAGCAGCGGCGGGCGTACGCCGGTACGCTGGTCGACCTGTCCGAGCCGCGCTGGGTCTTTCTGAACACGCTGTTCTCGCTCTCCGAGGCGTGCATGTTCGCGCAGCTCGTCGACCGCCTGGACGCGCACGCCTTCAGCCGCGTGCTCTCGTACCGCGACCTGTACGACGGCGTGAAGGAGAGCCTGGACGAGGCGCACGTCGAGGGGCGGCTGAAGGCGGAGATCGCGGCCGACCCGGGGCGTTTCGTCGATCTCGATCCCGAGACCCCGCTGGCGCTGCTGGACCAGAAGGAGGCGGGCCGCAAGCTCCTCCTGATCACGAACTCCGAGTGGCCGTACACGCGGGACATGCTGGCCTGGGCCTTCGATCGTTTCCTGCCCGACGGCCTCGGGTGGCGCGACCTCTTCGACCTCATCATCGTCGCGGCGCGCAAGCCGGACTTCTTCCACCTGCGCCTGCCGTTGTTCGAGGTGGTCGACGACGAGGGGCTCTTGCGGCCGGCGCCCAAGGGCTTGCGCAAGGGCGGGGTGCACCACGGCGGCGACGCGACGCACGTCGAGGAGTTGCTGGGGCTGTCGGGCGAGGACATCCTGTACGTCGGCGACCACATCTGGGGTGACGTGACGGTGACCAAGCGCACGCTGCGCTGGCGGACCGCGCTCATCCTGCGCGAGCTGGAGGACGAGCTGGCCGCGATCGAGCGGTTTGCGACGACCGAGGCGCGGCTGCGGGAGCTGATGGCGGAGAAGGAGCGCTGCGAGCTGGAGGTCTCGCAGCTCCGGCTCCGCGTGCAGCGGCGGCGTCGCGGGCGTGCGACGGAGGGCGAGGAGCCGGCGGAAGCGCTGGAACGGCGGCTGGCCGACCGGAAGGCCGAGCTGGCGGTGCTGGACGACCGCATCGCGCCGCTCGCGCGCGCGGCGGGCGAGCTGGCCAACCCCAACTGGGGACTGCTCCTGCGTACGGGCAACGACAAGAGCCACCTGGCGCGGCAGGTCGAGCGTTCGGCCGACGTCTACACCTCGCGCGTTTCCAACTTCCTCCACCACACGCCGTTCGCCTATTTCCGCGCGCGGCGCGGCAGCCTACCCCACGATCCGGAACCCTGATGCCTTCGCTCTCCGAGATCCTCGAGTCGATCGGCCGGCAGCCGCAGTGGCTGGGCGCCCTGGCGCTGCTCGCCGCCGCGTTCCTGGAGTACGTCGTCCCGCCGATTCCCGGCGACGCGATCTGCCTCTTCGGCGCGTTCCTGGTCGGCCGCGCCGGCTGGAGCCTGCCGCTGGTCTTCGTGGCGGTGATGGCCGGCACGGGTCTGGGCATGCTGTTCGACTACCGCGTCGGGGTGTGGCTGCGGCGGCGTGTGGAGCGGGGGCGGGAGGGCGGCGCCGCGCCGTCGCCGCGCCTGCGCTCGGTTCTCGCGCTGGAGGACCGCTACCGGCACCGGGCCGCGCTGACGCTCGTCTCCAACCGGTTCCTGCCGGGCATCCGCGCGTTCCTGTTCGTCGGCGCCGGCTTCTTCGGCTACCCGCTGGGCCGGACGTTGCTGTGGGGTTTCGTGAGCGCGCTGGCGTGGAACGGCCTGATCTTCCTGGCCGGCGTGCAGCTCGGGGTGAAGTACGAGCAGCTCTCCGACTGGATGTCGCAGTACATGACGGTCGTCTGGGTCCTTCTCGGGGTCGCGACCGTGGGCCTGGGCGTCCGCTGGTGGCTCCGGCGGCGTAGCGCTTCCCGCGGTACGCCGGCTCCGCCCCCCGGTTGACTGGTCCCGAATCGTGTCTACGAATGCCGCGCGCCGGCGCGAAGGGCACCGGTGGAGCTTGGGCGACGTCATCGCGGTCGCCACGGGGAGGCAGCCATGAAGATCGGAGTGTTGGGAACCGGAATGGTGGGTGAGGCGATCGCCACGAAGCTGGTGCAGGCCGGACACGAGGTCCGGATGGGTTCGCGGACGAAGGCCAACGAGACGGCCGTGGCGTGGGCCAAGCGCAACGGCGCCAAGGCCTCGGCCGGGACGTTCGCCGACGCCGCGGGTTTCGGCGAGGTGGTGTTCAACTGCACGAAGGGCGAGTATTCGCTGGAGGCGGTCCGTGCCGCCGGCGAATCGACGCTGGCGAACAAGGTGCTGGTCGACGTCGCCAACCCGCTGGACTTCTCGCGTGGGATGCCGCCGTCGCTGCTGATTTCGAACACCGATTCGTTGGGCGAGCAGATCCAGCGGGCGCTGCCGAGCACCCGGGTGGTCAAGGCGCTCAACACGGTCAACGCCTACATCATGGTCAGCCCGTCGAACCTGCCCGGCGAGCACAACCTCTTCCTGTGCGGGAACGACACGGCCGCCAAGCGGCAGGTGCACGGGATCCTGACCGAGTCCTTCGGCTGGAAGTCGGAGAGCATCGTGGACCTGGGGGACATCACGGGCGCGCGGGCGACCGAGCAGTACCTGCCGTTGTGGGTGCGCCTGTACGGGACGCTGGGCAACCCGAACTTCAACGTCCGCGTCGTCATCGGCCCGCCGCCGAAGCTGGGCTGACGCCGGCGGCTACGGCGGGGCGCTCGAGACGCTGTTGCCGAACAGGCTGTTGGCGGTGGTGCCGGGGAGGGTTGTCGGGGCCGCCCAGGTGACCGGGCTGGCGCCCCACAGCAGGCTCGCGTAGCCCAGGTGGCCGGCGCTCGGGACCCCCGGCGCACCGGCCAGACTGTCGGCGTATCCGTCGCCGTTGACGTCTCCCGGGCCGGCCACGGCCATGCCGAAGTTGTCGTCGGTGACGCCGCCGGCCGTCTGGGCGGCGGTCGTGGAGGGCGAGGCGGCGCCGAGGTACAGGTACGCCGCCCCGACGCCCGCGGCGTAGCCGTAGGCGCCGACCAGCAGGTCGCCGATCCCGTCGCCGTTCGCGTCGCCGGCCCGGGCGACCGAGCCGCCGAAGTACTGGCTTGGGGAGGTGAGCATGACGGCCGGGGTCGGGTTGACGGTCGTTCCGCCGTAGAACACCTCCGCCCTGGACTGTCCGCTGGCCCCGAAGATGAAGTCCGCGAACCCGTCGTCGTTGAAATCGCCGGCTGCGGAGACGCTCGCGCCGTAGTAGGCGCCGGCGGCGGCGCCGTCTTCCCGCATGTCGTACGCGGTGTCCATCGCGGCCCCGCCGAGGAACAGGTACGCGCGTCCGGTCAAGCCGCCCCAGGCGTAGGCGCCGACGACGACATCCCCGTAGCCGTCGGCGTTGACGTCGCCCGCTCCCGCGACCGACGTGCCGAACTGCTCTCCGGTACCGAGCGGGGCGAGTTCGACGTCCGAGGCGGCGTCCGGAGAGGCGCTTCCGAGATACACGTAGGCGCGGCCGGTGTTGAGGGGCGGGCCGACGTTGCGGGCACCCACGATCACGTCGGCGTAGCCGTCGGCGTTGACGTCGCCCGCGCCGGCGACGGAGCGGCCGAGACCTCCGCCGGTCACTGCCGGGACGTAGATCAGGTCCGCCGCCAGGTCGGGCGAGGCTCCGCCGAGGAAGAGGTAGGCGCGACCGTCGGTCGACGCCGGGGCGTTGACGTTGAACGCGCCCGCCAGGAAGTCGGCGTAGCCGTCGGCGTTGACGTCGCCGGCGCCGGCCACCGAACAGCCGAGCTGATCGCCGGTGCCGGGTCCGGCGGTGCCTCCGTTCATCGTGCCGTCGACCGTCGTGTCCGGGGATCCGGCGCCGAAGAACAGGCTGACCCGCCCCGGGTAGTTGCCCTCGCGTGGGGCGCCGATCAGCAGATCGGAGTAGCCGTCGCCGTTGAAGTCGTTCGGCGCGCGCCCGACGTCGAGATAGCGCACCGCGCTCCACGCTCCGCAGCGGTAGGCGTCGCAGGCGCGGACACGCCAGTAGTAGCGCGTGCCGTAGGGACGGCTGGTGGTGTTGACGGCGAGGTCCGCGGCGGGGCGGTAGGAGGTGGCGGGGAGGCCCGGGGCGTCCACGGCGGGCGAGCCGAGCGCGCAGCTCGCGAAGCCCGGCGTCGTGCAGGAGTCGTCGATCTGGACCTGGTACGTGATCGTCCCGCACGATCCGGCCGGGACGGCGAGCCAGCGCAGGTTTGGGCGGCGCGTGCCCGCCGCGAGGTGGCTGCCGGTGCGGGCGCCGGTCCCCGGCCATGTGGGATTGGGCGCGGCCGGGAGCGGGAAGCCGTTGTCGGCGACGGTGTCGCAATCGTCGTCGTCGCCGTCGCAGGACTCCGGCGGCGGCGGACAGGCGGGCCCCGTGGGAATGGCGCAGGAGGCGGAGCACGTGCCGGCGCCGGTCGAGCCGCAGCTCGTGGTGCAGGCGACGGCCTGTCCGAGGACGCAGGCGAAGCCGTCGTCGGGCACGGTGTCGCAGTCGTCGTCGCCTCCGTTGCAGGTCTCGGCGGGCGGGGTGCAGGCGGCGCCGGCCGGCAGGGCGCACGAGACGGAGCAGGCGCCGGTGCCGGTCGAGCCGCAGCTCGTGGTGCAGGAGACGGTCGCGCCGGCGCAGCAGGGGAAACCGTCGTCGCATCCGCCCGCGCAATCGTCGTTGATCCCGTTGCACGTCTCGGGCGGCGCCGTGCATGCCGCCGGGAGCGGCGCGGTGCAGGCGGTGGTGCAGAGACCGGAGCCCGTCGTGCCGCAGGACGTGGTGCAGGAGGTCGGCAAACCTCTCACGCAGGCGAAGCTCTCGTCCGTGCTTCCGTTGCAGTCGTCGTCCACGGTGTTGCACGTCTCGGCCGGCGGCGAGCAGAGCGCCGCGGCCGGCAGCTCGCAGGCGGCGGTGCAGGTGCCGGTGCCGGTCGAGCCGCAGGACGTGGTGCAGGACGTCGCGGCTCCCTGCACGCAGGCGAAGCCCTCGTCGGTGCTTCCGTTGCAGTTGTCGTCCAGAGCGTTGCACGACTCGGTCCCGCCGACGCATGCCGCGCCGGTGGGGAAGGAGCAGGCGGCGGTGCAGCGCCCCGTCCCCGGCGTACCGCAGGCCGTCATGCAGGCGACCGTGTCGCCGGCGACGCAATCGTATCCCTCGTCGGCGACGGTGTCGCAGTCGTCGTCGTCGCCGTTGCAGGTCTCCGCCGGCGGCACGCACGTCTCCCAGGCGCAGGCGGTCGAGCAGTGCTCGTTGCCCGTGGAGCCGCAGGCGGTGGTGCAGGGTCGATCCGAGCCGCGGCAGCAGCCCGGCTCGTCGCAGCCCCCGGCGCAGTTGTCATCGATGCCGTTGCAGACCTCGACCGGCGGCGCGCAGTCGGCGGGTGCGGGGATTCCGCAGGCTGCCGTGCACGTTCCGGTACCGGCCGTCGCGCACGCCGTGGTGCAGGGCGTCCCCGACGCGCCGGCGACGCAGTCGAATCCCTCGTCGGCGATGGTGTCGCAGTCGTCGTCGCGCCCGTTGCAGGTCTCCGCGGGCGGCGTGCAACCGCCGGGAAGGGGCGGCTGGCAGAGGGCGGTGCAGAGGCCGGAACCCGTCATCGGCGCCGGCGCGACCCCGTCGCAGGACGTGCGGCAGGCGACGCTCGCGCCGGGGGTGCACTGCCCCGCCTCCAGCTCGTCGGTGAGCGTGTCGCAGTCGGCGTCGGCTCCGTTCGCGCGCCCTTCCGCCGGCGGCGAGCAATCGGCCGGTCCCGGGATGCCGCAGGTGGCGGTGCAGACGCCGGTTCCCGTGCTGTCGCAGCTCGTCGCGCAGTTTTCCAGGTGGCCGCGGATGCAGGCGAAGCCGTTGTCCGGGGCGGTGTCGCAGTCGTCGTCCACCCCGTTGCACGACTCCGGAGGCGGGTCGCAGTCCTCCGGGGAGGGCGAGGGCATGAGGCAGTCGGGAGAGCAGCGTCCGGTGCCGAGGGCTCCGCCGCAGCTCGTGACGCAGCTCATCGTCATTCCCATGACGCAAGGGAAGCCGTTGTCGTTCGCGTCGTCGCAGTCGTTGTCCCGGCCGTCACACGTCTCGGGCGGCGGGGCGCAGTCGTCCTCGGCGGGCACCGTGCACTCGGCGGAGCAGGTGCCGCTGCCGGTGTTCGCGCCCGGCAGGTCGCACGAGGTATGGCAGGTCACCTCCTCGCCGGCGCGGCAGTCGACGTCCTCGTCGGTCGCGGTGTCGCAGTCGTTGTCCCGGTCGTCGCAGTCGTCGCTTGTCGCGGTTGCCGCGCAGGCGCCCCAGGTGCAATCCGCCGTGCACTCGTGGGTCCCCGGGGTGTCGCAGGCGGTGGTGCACTGCTCGTCGTCGGGGTCGCCGACGCGCCAGGTGCACCCGCCGATCGGGACGTCGCCGAGCGACGGGTCGCCGTCGTTGCAGTCGCGCTCTCCCGTGCAGCACCCTGCCGCGAGGCCCTCGCACGTGGCGTTGGGCACGCCGTCGCCGTCGGCATCGATGCCTCGGTTCTCGCAGCGGACGAACTCGTAGATTCCCTGGTCGTTGCAGACGTCGACCGTCGTGCCTTCGTCGCACGCGCCGCAGCTATGCGCGGTCGAGCGTTCCTCGCCGGAGCGGCATCCCTCGGCCGGGGATTCGTCGAAGAACCCCATGACACTGCAGCCGTTCGCGAGTCCCGCGAGGACCATCGCCGTCGTGAGGCTTCGCCCCGAGAACCTCATCGTCTGCACCCCTTTCCCGCGGCGGAGCGCGGCGGGCCGCCCGGTCCTCCGGCCGACCCCGAACGTACCGGCTCCGCTCCGTGTCGGCCGGAGTCTACGACGCCGGTCGGGCGCCGGGCAACTCCACGGACAACTCCGCCGACAACGACTCGGCGGACCCTTGCCCCCGGGCCTCGCGCCCGACTATTCTTCGCGCCCGTGATGCGCGGGACGGCGCATCGGGGGACCGGGGGACGGAGGACGAAGGAGCGATGCGATGAAGAAGATTGGCATTCTCACCGGCGGCGGGGACTGCCCCGGGCTCAACGGGGCGATCAAGTGGCTGGTCAAGACGTGCGAGGACCCGGGCACGGGCGCGGTGCCGTTCGAGGTGATCGGCATCCGGGACGGCTGGAAGGGCCTGGTCAAGGGCGATCCGGACCGTCTCCAGCCGCCGTTCTCCGATTTCGGCGAGGAAGGGTATTTCAAGCGCCTGACTTCGGCGGAGGTCCGGCCGTGGGACCGGCAGGGCGGCACCCGGCTGGGCACGTCCCGCACCAACCCGTTCAACCCCAAGAACGACCGCAGCGACGTGGTGATCCGCAACATCGAGCGCCTCGGGCTGTACGCCATCGTGGCCATCGGCGGCGAGGACACGCTGAGCGTCGCGGCGAAGCTGTCCGAGCGCGGCATCCCCACGGTCGGGATTCCCAAGACCATCGACCGCGACCTGGCGGGCACGGAGTACTCGATCGGTTTCGAGACCGCGGTCAACGTGATCACCGAGGAGGTCGATCGCCTGCGCACGACGGCCGGCTCGCACAGCCGGACCTTCGTCGTCGAGACGATGGGCCGGCACGCCGGCCACCTCGCCCTCCAGGGCGGGATGTCCGCCGGCGCCTACGTCATCCTCATCCCGGAGCACGACTACGACGTCGGCGAGGTCAACGCGCTGGTGGCGCGTCGCCGGCAGGCCGGCGTCCGCTACTCGATCGTCGTCATCGCCGAGGGCGCCAAGGCGCGCGGCGGGAGCGTCGTGCAGCGCACCTCCGGGCTCGACGACTTCGGACACGTCAACCTGGGCGGCGTCGGCGAGGTGCTGGCCCAGGAAATCGCCAAGGGCACCGGACTGGAGACCCGCGCCGTCGTCCTCTCGCACCTCCAGCGCGGCGGCACGCCGTGCGCCTACGACCGCCGGATGGCGCGCAACTTCGGCATCTGCGCCGTGAACCTGATCCAGAACGGCCAGACCGGAAGGATGGTCTCGTTCCTCGACGGCAAGTACACCTCGGTCCCCCTCTCCGAGATCATCGGCAAGCTGTCGCTGGTCGACGTCGAGCGCGAGTACGACACGCGGCTGTACAACGGCAAGCGCACGATCCTGCCGCTCTGAGCGGTTCCCATGACCGAACCACGCAAGTCGACGAACTTCGTCCGGCAGATCATCGACGAGGACCTCGCCGCAGGGAAGAACGGCGGCCGCGTCGTCACGCGGTTCCCGCCCGAGCCCAACGGCTACCTGCACATCGGGCACGCCAAGTCGATCTGCCTCAACTTCGGCATCGCGCGCGACTACGGTGGACGCTGCCACCTCCGCTTCGACGACACCAACCCCTCCAAGGAGAGCCCCGAGTACGTCCGCTCGATCCAGGAGGACGTCCGCTGGCTGGGCTTCGACTGGGGCGAGCACCTGTACCATGCGGCGGACTACTTCGATCGGCTGTACGAGTGGGCGGAGAAGCTGATCCGGGACGGCAAGGCGTACGTCGACGAGCAGTCCGCGGACGACATCCGCGAGACGCGCGGCACGCTCACCGCCGGCGGCAGCGAGTCGCCCCACCGCAACCGCCCGCCGGCCGAGAACCTCGACCTTTTCCGCCGCATGCGCGCCGGCGAGTTCCCCGACGGCTCCAGGGTCCTGCGGGCGAAGATCGACATGGCCTCGCCCAACATCAACCTGCGCGACCCCGTCATGTACCGCATCCGCCGCGAGTCCCACCACCGCACCAGCGACCGCTGGTGCCTCTACCCGATGTACGACTGGGCCCACGGCCAGTCCGACGCCCTCGAGGGCATCACGCACTCGATCTGCACGCTGGAGTTCGAGGTCCACCGCCCGCTGTACGACTGGTTCCTCGATCAGCTCGGGTTCGCCCCGGACGCACGCCCGCGGCAGATCGAGTTCGCGCGCCTCAACCTCACCTACACCGTCATGAGCAAGCGCCTGCTCAACGCGCTCGTCCAGGAGCAGCGCGTCGAGGGCTGGGACGACCCGCGCATGCCGACCCTCGCCGGCCTCCGCCGCCGCGGCTACACGCCGGAGTCGATCCGCGAGTTCGCCGACCGCATCGGCGTGGCCAAGGCCGACAGCACCGTCGATGTCGCGCTGCTCGAGGACTGCCTCCGCGACGACCTCAACCCGAAGTGCCGCCGCATGACCTGCGTCCACCGGCCGCTGCGCGTCGTGATCGAGAACTACGCGGAGGGCAAGGTCGAGGAGATCGAGACGCCGTTCTTCCCCGACGATCCGGGGCGCGAGGGGATGGGCTTCCGCAAGGTGCCGTTCTCGCGCGAGCTGTTCATCGAGCGCGACGACTTCGTGGAGGTCCCGCCGAAGAAGTTCACCCGGCTCTCGCCCGGCAAGGAGGTCCGCCTGCGCAAGGCGTACGTCCTCAAGTGCATCGGCGTCGTCAAGGACGAGAAGACGGGCGAGCCGACGGAGCTGCGCTGCACGGTCGATTTGGACGCCGGCTTCGACTCCCCCAAGGACGGCCGCAAGATCGGCAACGCCATCCACTGGGTCTCCGCCGCAGAGTCCGTGCCCGTCACGCTGCGCCTCTACGACCGGCTGTTCACCGTGCCCCATCCCGGCGCCGGCGGACAGGACTTCCGGACGGTCTTGAACCCCGCCTCGCTCGAGGTGGTCGAGGGCGCCCGCGCCGAACCGGCCGTCGGCGAGCTGCGGCCGGGCGAGCGGTGTCAGTTCGAGCGCCGCGGGTTCTACTATGTCGATCCGAAGGACTCGGCGCCCGGCAAGCTCGTGCTCCACCGCATCGTCCCGCTGCGCGACTCGTGGGCGAAGATCGCGAAGGGGCAGTAGGCTGATGGTGGGTTGATCGGGACGAGTGGTTGGTGGGTCGATCGGGACGAGTTCTTGGTTGCGGACAGGGGAGGGGAGCATGCGGGTGGTTTGGGCGATCGTCCTGGTGGCCGTGTGCGGGTGCGGGGACGATGGCGGGGGTGGCGATGACGCGACGACCGGGGACGAAGCGGGTGCGGTGGAGGACGGCGCGCCCGGCGACGGCGATGCGGGCGAGGCCGCGGAGGACGGCACGGGCGGGGACGTCGCGGACGACGGCGGGGACGTGACGCCCGCGGGCGGGTGGCCGACGCCCAACGAGTGGTCGTGGAACGGGAGCTGGACGCCCGCCGAAGCGGACTTCCCGCTCGACGGGCTGCTCGACAACGAGTACTTCGACGGCCACCCCGGGCGCGACGGGAACCCGACCCCGATCCTCCCCCCCGGCGCGTGGGACTGGACCGACGCGGACGACGACCTGGCGAGCTGGCGCAACTTCGACGGCAATCTGGGACACTTCGACATGCTGCGCGATGGCGCCGGACGCCACTACGGCTGGCGGCTCGCGGGGAACGTCCCGGAGGCGGTCGAGTACTCCGGGCCCGCGATGTACTTCGAAGGCTCCGCGGGCGCCGATTGGCTCGATCTCGGGCCGGAGGGCTCGATCCACAGCTTCGGCGACGGCAACATGGGCGAGGGTCCCGACGTCCTCGTCTTCCGCGAAAGCTGGTCGCTCGACTTCCGCACCGGCTCCAGCCTGACCGGCGGTGCGCGCGACGACGACCTGCTGGTCGGCGGCTGCGGCGAGAACGGCGACGGCTCGTTCGACTACATGACGACGACGATCCATGCCGGCCCGGGAAGCGACTGGGCGTTCGTGCGCGACATCTCCCGCGCCGCGGCGGACCTGGGAAACGGGGAGGGCGGCCGCACCGACGCCCTCGATCCTCTCGACGGCGACGACCTGCTGGTCCTCCGCGGCAACACCCACGACTTCCGTTTCATGGGCGGCGCGGGCGACGACCTCGCGGTGTGGTTCGTCGACGACAACGTGCAGACCACCACCTGGCTCGGCCCCAACTTCTTCGGCGGCGGCGGCTGGGATCCGGCCTTGTGGGGCGACGGAGGGACCGACCGCCTGGTGCTCGCCGTGCCGGCCACGACGCCGATCGTATCGGCGACGCCGACGCCGCCCGGCTCGCTGCTGGTGCGCGGGACGTCGGGGGAGTTCATCCAGGACGACCCGACGGCGGCCGATCCATTCGCGCGCTACTGCGTCGAGTGCGGGACCGGACCCGGCGGACGGAAGACGCTGATCCTCGAGTACGTGGCGGCCGACGAGCACGTGGAGACGGGGTACTTCTTCGTCACCGCGTTCGAGGAGCTGCAGCTCGGGGTGGGGGAGGGCGCCCGGGTCTTCGCGTTGGACGACGTCGCGGGCGCCGCCGTGCCGCTGGAGGCCGCCGTGCCCTTCGTCCCGCCCTCGTGGCCGGACGAGCTGTGCCGGTGACCTGCCGGTCCCGCGGCCGTCGACGACGCGTCAGCCTTCTCGGGACCGGACGGGGGGAGGTGGGGAGTGCGGGCGGGGAGGTGGGGACGGTCCGTTCGCAGTCGGGGACCTCTCAGCGTTCCGGCCGCGCTTCGGCCCAACCGGCGGTGCGGTAGCGTTCCCAGGCGTCGATCAGGGCGGTGGGCTGCGTGAGGATCATCGTCTCGCCCACGGCCAGGCCGACGCCGGCGGCGATGCCGGCGCTCAGCCAGTCGTGAAAGGCGAAACCGATCGTGAGCGCCAGCGCCGCGTTGACGAGGACGCTGCCGACGTGGACCAGCCAGCTCGTGCCGAACTCCTCGGCGCCCGCGTCCAGTTCCAGCCAGCGCTCCCCGCGCGCGATGAGCGCGCAGGGCGACGCGGCGGGACCGAGCGCGCCGGCGTACGCGTCGAGAATCGGACCGTGTTCCTGCACGGCGAGCGGGAGGATGGTGAGCACGGCGAGGCCGAGGCCGGCGCCGCCGGCGCCGAGCCAGAGGCCGGGGCGGTTCGCGGCCGGAAGAACCGGAGCGGCGGCGACCTGGGTCGTGGCGAGCAGGAGGTAGCCGGCGCCCCACAGGCCGGTCCAGGTGCGGACCGGGCCGGCTTCGTCCGCGAGCGCCGAGCGGAGGTACTCGAGTCGTGCGGCATCCGGGACGTCTGCGAGCGCCGGCAGGGCATCGTCGGGCAGCGGGCAGTCCTGCGCGGCGGCGGGGTGCGGCACGGCGATCGCGAGAGCGGCCGCGAGCAGGGCGGATTCGACGACGCGGTCCACGGGCACAACTTGCCCCTGGCAACCGCGGTCGTCAACCGCCGTGGTCAGGGCTGTTTGAGGGCGGCACGATATTGTAGACGAATTCCAGCTCCTCGATCGCCGTCCGGTACTTCGCGTCGATGCCGGCGAAGCGCGGGTCGGCCTCGAGTGCCGCGTACGACTGCAGCAGTGCCAGCGTATCGTCCGCGGTCAGCGCGTGTTCCATGAGGGGGAAGGCGACGCGGTCTTCCTTGTAGATGTGCATGCGGATGAGGTCGATCCACTCCTGGGCGTTGCGGCAGAAGCGCTGCGTCTCTTCGGGGTCGCCGTGGGCGCCTTCGCGGAAGGATTCGTGCATCTCGCGGGCGCAGGCGCGGCAGCGTTCGTGATCGGCGCCGAGGTCCGCGAGGTGATCGACGTCCCACGACGGTTTCCGGGCGGCGACGCGTGGGAACAGCTCGTGTTCTTCCTTGGCGTGGTGCCAGGCGTCGGCGTAGGCGCCGATGAAGTCGACGATCGACTCGGCCTGGAGGAACTTCAGGCGTCGCGCGAGCATCGCGGCGCCGATCATGCGTGCCAGGCACTCCGACGCGCGGGTGATCAGGCGGTGTTCCTCGACGAGGACTTCGATCGGGTTCATCGGCATCCTCCTGCCCGCCCGGCCCGCCGCCGGGCGGCCACGGCGGGCCACCATAGCACCGCAGGAAGCAGCCGACGATTGCCGGTCGGAGGCGGCTCTGCTAGGGTTGTCGGACGATGCATGACCGTTCATGTGGCTCCTCGGTGCCCGGGGTCGGCGCAGTCGTCCTGGCGATGCTGACGTGGTTCGCGACGGACGCGGCGCGGGCGCAGGAGGCGGAGACGACACCGCCGTCCGCCCTGGCAGCGAGCGGCCCGGTGCCGGCCGAGGTCCTCGCGCGGCTGTCCGTGGTGGAGCGGGCGACCGTTCGGGTGATCGCGTTGACCTCCGTTGCGGCTGTCCGCGTGGCGGGCGAGATGATAGCGGTCCCGGAAGTCTCGTACGGCTCGGGGGTGGTCGTATCCTCTGATGGGGTCATCCTGACGGCGCGGCACGTGGTGGAGAAGGGACTGCTGGTGGCCGTCTGGCGACCGGGAGAGAGCGTTCCGTCGGCGGCGGTCGTTGCTCACCAGGCCGAGGAGGACTACGCACTGCTCGTGGTGCCCGGGGACTTTCCGGACTTGCTGCCGCTGCCGAATGCCGACGCGGCCCCGGAGGCTGCCACCCGTACGCGCGTCTTCGCCTTCGGCTACCCCGAGGACCTGTTCGAGACTCTTCCAGCCGCGAGTGAGGGGATTGTCTCACGCCAGTCCGTGACGGGGCTGTACCAGGTGACGGCGGCGGTCAATCCCGGCAATTCCGGCGGACCGCTGGTCGACGCCGAGGACAGACTGCTCGGGGTGGTGGTGCTGCGGCACCTGGACGCCGAGGGAATGGGCTACGCGCTCCCGATTGGAGTCGTGGCCGCGGCCTACCCGGGCATTCGGGACTCGGGCGTCATCGACTCCGCGCGCGCTCAGGTGGCGGCGCCGGACTGGGCCGGTCATGCCGAACTGGCCTCGCTCAACGCACGCTGGGCGGTCGCGGACGCCGGCGAGGGCCCCGGCGGCTGGCTAGAGACAATCGTCGAGGCATGCGGCGCGGCGGTTTCCGTCGAGACGGCTGCCGTGGCCGCGCGGCTCGAAGAACTGGTCCCGCACGACCCGACCGGGGCGGCGGCACTGCTCTTCGCCGCGTACCAGTGGAACGTGGCGATCTGCGACGCCCACCAGGTTGGCCTGGGGTCGACGGACCTCCTGGCGGCACAGCCGGTTCGTGCTTGGATTGCCGGCCAGCATCCGACGCTGCGTCGAATCTTCTCGGCGATCCGGGCGGTCCGTCAGGCGGGAGCGGCAAACCCGGTGTTGCTCGAGCGGTCGAGTTTCGCGGAGGCGCTGCTCGCCTACGAGGGGACGCTGGCTCGGCAGGTCCAGTCGTTCGGCTCCGTCTACCCGCCTCCCGTGGAGGGATCGACGGTGGCCGTCGGGCCCGTCGGCACCGAAGGCTCACCGGAGAATGCTGCCGGGAACGCCGACCCCAGGGGTCCCGCGCCGGTCGGGATGACGAGCCTCGCATTCCGCTCCAGCGATGCGGGCGTGCGGGTCGTTGGCGTTCCGACGGGCTCGTCCGCGGTCGCAGCCGGCTCGCCAGCCGCTCCGATGCTGGCCTCCCAGCAGGTCGGCTGCATCGCCCCGTGCGAACTGCTGGTTCCGGACGGCACGTACTCCTTCTGGGTGGAAGACGAGCCTTTCACGGTCCATGCCGCCGGTGGGGAACAGGAGTGGGACGTGGACGGAAGCAGCAGCGCGGCCTCGATCTGGGGACAGACCCTGACCTACGGCGGCCTCGGCATGCTCGCTTTCGGCGCCATCTACATGGGCGTGATGGACTCCGACTCGGAGAGCGACTGGGAGAGGGACGGTTTCTACATCGGCGCGGGCCTGGTCGGCGCGGGCGGCTTGGCGCTCCTGATCGGCATTCCCCTGTGGGCGACCGCGGGTGCCTCCGCCGTTCGGCTCTCCACGACCCCCGCCTCGGCATCGCTGGACGGGCCGTGGCGGGGGCTGGCCCTTGTGCCTGGATCGGTGGGTCGCGACCCGGATACCGGTCGTCCGGCCTGGGGCGTGCGCCTGGCCTTGACGTTCTAGGCCGCAGGGGTCCGGGCGGCGGCTCCAACGCCCCTCGACCCGGGACGTCGGACTCGGGATGTCGGTCTTGACGGTCGGGTCGGCCGGCGAGATGCTGGCGGCGTGTGGGGTTGTGGCGGCGCGACGATCGTTCGGTTCGAACCGGCAGGCTGGAGTCGCCGGTTGCTCCGCGCGGTTCTGGCCGTGCTGCCGGCGCTGGCCGTGTCCGCAGGTTGCCCGCAACGAACTCTCGGTCAAGCCGGCGTCGGGCAGCCGGTGGCCGTGCCGGCCCCCTCCGCCGGAGACGAGGTGGTCAGTGAACCGCTGTTCGCGTTCGGCGGCCTGATCGGCTTCAGGTACGAGTACTACGGCTACCAGTACTTCCTGCGCACGGTGCCGCCCGACGCGGCCGTGGTGCCGTTCGATGACGGCCTGGACCAGCCCGTCGAGTATCTGTTCGAGCACGAGGGATGCTGGGGATACCAGTTCGAGTACTATGGATGGCATCCATTCGTCCTGTGCGCGGCACCGGGCACCGTGGTGACGGCCGCGGGGGCACCGAGCCAGCTTGACCAGCCGGTGGAGTTCCTGTTCGAGGTGGACGGCTGCTCGGTGTACCGATTCGAATATTACGGCTGGCACTACTACGCCCGTTGCGACGGTCGGATGAGCGGCAGGCCCAGCCTGCTCGATCAACCCGTGGAGTTCCTGTTTTCCTTCGACGGCTGCCGAGCGTACCGGTTCGAGTACTACGGGTGGCATCAGCTCACCGTCTGCGACGGCAGCAACGTGCAGCCGAGTTGGGGCCAGCTCACGGAACCCCTGCAGCTTGTGTTCGAGCGCGATTGGTGCCGGGCGTACCGGTTCGAGTACTACGGGTGGCATCCTTTCCTGCGCTGCGACGGCATGTCCGCCGCGTACGTCACGGAGGTCTACGGCTGTGGCCAGAACTGCGTCGCCGAGCGCACCATCGAGAGCATCCTGGTCGGCGCGGAGTGAGCATGACCCGGCGAGCGTACCTGCGGTCCGGAGGGAGTGCAGGACGACGCCGGGGGTTTCCGGCGGCGGCGGCGGCGGCCGCTGCCGACGGCGCGCCGGCCGACGAAGGCGCGATGACCTGCCTGCCGCTGGCGAGCTGCGCCTGCATGCAGGAGCGGTGCGTGGGCGGGATCGCCGAGGCCGACGGTCGTTTCCGGATCACGACCGGTCCGGAGGCGGGACAGGAACGGCTGCTGGTTCGCGAGTGCACCGAGATCGGCGGTGTGCTCTCCTGCTACCTCGAGTACGTCGAGGCCTCGATGGTCTGCTCGGAGAGCTGTCGGCCCACCCAGGTCGGCTTCGCATGCGCCCGCGTCGGCGACGACGGCGTCGTCCGCTGACCTCGACAGACAATGCCGGCCCGCCGCCGGGCAAACACCGCGGGCCACCATAGCACCGCAGGAAGCAGCCACCACGCGCCCGGAGCACCACCCGACGCGCGGCACCCGCATCCTGCCCCGCCGCCCCCGGCGCCGGCGTCGGATGTCGGCCCGTCGCGCGTCGCGTCGACGTCGGCCCCGATGTCGAGCTCGCCGTCCGGGCCCGCATCCGCGTCCCCGTCGCCGCCCCCGCCGCCCGTGACCGTGATCGTCACCTCGGCCACCGCACGGTTGCCGAGCGAGTCCTGCGCGATCGCGACGGCGTGATACGGCGCGGAAGAGACCGACTCGTAGACGTGATCCGCCTCCGCCCCGTCGATCGATGCGCCGTCGCCCGTCATCCACCGCACGGCGTAGGGTGCGACCCCGCCGGAAGGGACGGCGGCGAGATGGACGGCCAGCGGGGCGGGCCCCGCCGCCGGAGTGGCGACGGCGCCGAGCGCGGGGAGCGCCGGCTCGCCCGACGGCGACAGCACGAAGGTGTGGCTGTCCGGGATCGTACCGTCGTCCAGCAGCAGCGGCTCGGAGATCGCGTAGCCCGGCGCCGACGCCGTGACCTGCATCGAGCACGCGCCCTCCGGCAGGCGGACGGCCAGGTAGCGCGGCAGACCGTGCACCGGCCCCGCGGCTTCGCGGCCGAGCGGGGCGTCCGCGCCCGTGCACGCGACCGTCGCGCGCAGCACGGCGACCTCGAGCGCCTCGCCGCTGCCGGCGTCCTCGACCCGCAGGAAGACGGCCGGTCCGCGATCGTCGGGGCGCCCTTGCCGCAGGGGATTCGGCAACACGAGCACGGCGTTCTCGTTGAAGCTCCAGCCCGGGTCCGTGCCGGGCGTGCACGCCGGGCAGCGCGAGGCCGCGAGGTCGCCGAAGTCGGGAGCCGGCAACGGGAAGAAGGCCGGCTGGCCATGGCCGCGGCACACCTCGATCCTGGCCGGGAGCGCGCACGCGCCGTCCAGGGGGAGGCTGCCCAGCCGCCCGTGGCCGGCGCGGTCCATGAGTACGGTCCCGCCGGTGGGCGGGCACGGCGGGGGCGCGCAGCCGAATACCGGGGGATCGTCGCCGTCCAGCGGCATGCGCACGGCGAAGGCCCAATCGAACGCCGCCGCTCCGAGCACTTCGCCCGGGTCGCACGAGCGGTTCCCGTCGACGTCGTGGCACACGCCGCGCCGATCGAAGGAGGCGTCGACGTCCGCCGCGGCGAAGTGTGCCGGGTCGGCCTTGAGGGCCGCGAAGACCTGCGGCAGGTTCGCCGCGTTGCCGCGATTGAGCGCGACCCAGAGGTCGACCAGCTCGTGCCGCACCGGTCGCGTGAGGGCGTCCCACAGCACCGCGCCGGCCGCGCCCTCCTCCTCGCCGCAGTTCGACCAGACGGTCAGGGGGTCGACGTCGTAGTCGGTGACGTCCGTCGGGCTGACCACGTAGAGGGCGGGGTTCCGTGCCATCAATTCGTCCCGGCGCAGCGCCAGGGCGAAGAACTCCGCCCAGCCCTCGGCGACCGAATCCTCGCTCGATCCGTTCACCAGCCCGGCGTGGTTCTGCTCGCAGCCGCCGCCGCTGGGCATGGCGTTGACGCCACCCATCCGCGAGACCCACTGCAGGTAGTGGCCGTACTCGTGGAGATCCACGTTCGTCGGGCTGCCCGGATGCGCCGCGTCGCTCGTCCCGGGATTTCCCGCCGTGCCGCCGAAGAGCAGGGCAGGGCGATCGAACAGCCCGATGCGGTCGAAGACCGCGAGCTTCGGCGGCGGCGCCCAGTCGAAGGCGCCGGTCGCGTACCCCAGGACGAGGATCTCGCCGAGCGCCGGCCGGGGATCGCCGATGTCGTCGAGCACGCCGGGAGCGAAGAGATTGCGCCGGGCGAAGCGGGCGGCGCGCTCGACGTAGTGGTACTTCTGGGCCAGGTCGCGCAACCGGAGGTTGTCGGCGTCCGGGAAGATCGCGGTCCGTGTCGTGTGCGGCTCCACGTCGTCCGGAACGTTGGTCGCGTCCAGGCGGGACGCCGGTCGCGCGGCGAACAGGTCGGGGCCCGGAAACGGCGCGTCGAACTCGAACCACACGACGTCGCGCTCGATGTCGGCCGGCGCGTGGTCGAACACCCGGACGAGGCCGTCGCGATCGCGCAACGTGACGCGAACCTTGGCAAGACCCTCCGGCTCGTACGGCAGGCACCCCTCGTCGTCGGCGGGCCAGTCCGAGGTCGTGCCGCCGGCGTAGGTCAGCGTCACCAGCACGTTGGCCAGGCGGCCCGAGCGGAAGTACTCGTCCACGTAGCCTGAGTGGAAGCAGAATCGCGGCAGCGGGTCGCCCGTGAAGATCTCCCAGTCCGGATCCGCTCCGGGGTCGGGCCGACCGAGCCAGTAGAGGCGCGAGCCGGCCAGGACGGGGGAATCGTCCGGGAAGTCGTTCGCGGTGACCGGTACGACGACCCCGTCCTCGACGAGGTAGATCTCCGGATCGCCGGCGCGGCGGGGCAGGTAGGAGCCGGGGAAGGCGATGCGATCGCCGTCGATGACGGCGGCGCCGACACCTCCCGGCCCGAGGCCCGCCGGCAGCGGCACTTCGGTCGCGGCTCCGGCGGCGTTGTCCCACACGTACAGCCGGTCCGGCATCCCCGGCTCGTCGATCCAGTAGACGTACCGCCCGTCCGTCGTGCTGGACTCGGCTCCCCCGCCCCCCACGCCGCCGTCGCCCTCGTAGAGCAGGTGCAACTCGCCACGGTCGTCGGACAGCCACAGGTTGTCCAGCCCGTCCGGGTTCGGGCGGTGGAGCGTCACCATGCCCCCGTGCAGCAGCTTGGCGACGGCGCCGGAGACCTCGTCGCCCGCGAGCAGCGTGACCGGTACGCCGCCGTCGCGGCCGAGCTGCAGTACGCGAGCGCCCGCCGCGTCGCTCGTCTCGAAGAGGACCGCGCCGTCCCGGTAGTCGAGGAGCATGAAATCGCACGGGCCGGGATCGATCGCGCGCTCGACGATCGCGCGGTCGTCCACGTAGACCCCGCACCGAGCTTCGGGCGTTCCAGCCCCCGTCTGGCGGATTCCCGTCCAGGCCACGGAGCCGCCGTCCGAGGCATACGGGACCGCGGTGGCGTTCTGGTCCCAGCAATCCGACGTCAGGCGGGTCCATGCGGCGCCGTCCGACGAGTACAAATCGTTCGTCGGGACGGGGCAGCCGCCGGACGGGGGACACCCGTCCGTCCGCGCCACCCACGTCAGGGCGCGGCCGCCGAAGCGCACCGGCAGGAGCGGGCCCGTGAGGTCGAGCGCCGCCGCACCGGAGAGGTCGACGACCGGGCAGGACCCGTCCGGGAGCGCATTGACCCGCTGCGCGGGCCCGACGAGCGGGGCGACCAGCCCGGCCCGCGCGAATACGGGGACGCGGCCCGTCGCGCCGGGGTAGTACGCCGCGGCGGGCGCCGAGCCGATCGCCATCCCGCGCGCGGCGTCGGTGAGCGTCGTCCCATCGGGGCCGATGGGTTCCGTGTCGGGAAGGAGGCAGGCGTGTCCGTCGCACACCGCGTAGATCCGCCCGCCCGTGGCGTCTCCCCGCTGGAGCAGCACGTCGTCGACGCCGTTGTCGGTGAGCCGCACGGCGGCATGCGCGCCCGTCGCCGCGGCCATCGTCCCGACCACGGCGGCCCATGCCGTCGCAAGGCGGCGCCTCGGGAAGCGCGCCCCGCGCCCACCCCACGCTGGACTCATCTCCAGAAACCCTTCCGCCGCCCCCCGCCCCCCCCCAACCGGCAGCCGGTCGAGGAACAGTGTAGCACGGGCCGGGAGGACGCCAACCGCCGCCCGGGGCGCGGGGCGGGACGCGGGACCAGGTCATCCGCCGCGGGTCTCCGGTCCGCATGGACGCTCGGCCGCCCGAGTGCTACCGTCATTCCGTCGGAGGGAAGCATGCGCGACGATCATGCTCGATGGCTCTTCCTCGGTGGCCTGGTCCTCCTGGCCGCGGCGGCGCTACCGGCCTGTTCGGAGGACGACACGGGTGGTTCCTGCACGCCGGAATCCTGTGCGGCGCGGTGCCTGGCGCTCGGGTCGCCGGGCGGAAACTGCAGCGGCGGCAACTGCGTGTGCGACGGGGGGGGCGACGGGGACGCGGACGGCGATGGCGGTGCGGACGCGGACGGCGGTGCGGATGCGGACGCGGATGCCGAGGCGACCTCGCCGTGCGACATCGACATCGTCTTCGTGCTGGACGTGTCGACGAGCATGACGCCCGTCCTCCAGGCGCTGCACGACGGCATCGGAGAGGTCTGGACGTACGCCCGCGGGATGGATCCCGAGGCGCAGTTCGGCCTCGTGGTGTTCGTCGACGACGTGATGGTGACCAATGGCGGCGGCTGGTACGGGACGGTGGACGAGATCCAGGCGGAGTTCGATCGCTGGCGCGAGTTCTGCTCGTCCAACGACGAGCCCGGCGGGTCGGGGGGCTTCAACGACGACTGCCCGGAGAACTCGCTGGACGCCATCTGGGCCGCGGCGACGTCGTTCCCGTGGCGCGACAGCGCGACCACGCTGCATGTCATCTTTCACGCCACGGACGACACGTTCGTGGAGGCCCCCAACACCCTCGGGTCCACCTGGATCGAGGTGCAGCACACCTACCCCGAGGTGCTGGGCGAGCTGCGCTTGCGCGAGATCCGGCTCGCCGCCTTCGCCGCCCACGATTCCTCGGATTGCGCGATCCCGCCGGTGCACGACACCGAGCCCGGGTTCTATACCGACTGGCGGAGCGACCCGCCGCTGCCGAGCGGGACGGGGGCCCAGGTGTTCGACATCCAGGAGGTGATGGGGGGCACGCTGTCGATGACCGAGGCGATCAACGGCGTGATCCTCGACGAGTACTGCACGCCGTTCATCTACTGACGGAATGCCATTCCTCCCTCGGCCTTCTTCGCCAGCATCAGCAGCGTCTGGTTGCGGTCCTCCAGCTCCAGGCAGGCCTCGAGGCCGCCGGCGTCGAGCGAGACGTTCAAGGCCTCCTTGGTCATGCGCACCCCGAGCGGGTTCTTGGCGGCGATGGTCTGGGCCAGCTCGAGCGCGGTCGGCAGGAGCCGGTCGCGGGGCACCACGCGGCTGGCGAACCCCAGCGCGCCGGCATCGGCGGCGCTCATCCAGTTGCCGGTCAGCAGGAACTCGTAGGCGCGACCCGCGCCGATCTGCCGCGGCAGGAAGTAGCTGCTGGCCATGTCGGCGCCGCCCAGGCCGATGTTGATGTAGGCCGCGGAGAACCGCGCGTCCTCGGCGACGACGCGCACGTCCGAGGCCATGGCGAAGGAGAAGCCCAGGCCCGCGGCGGCGCCATGCACCGCGCAGACGATCGGTTGCGGCACGCGCCGCATCGCCAGGAGCAGCCGCGCCAGGCGCCGCTGCCCGTCGTACATCGCCGCCGTGTCGAGCGCGAAGATTTCCGGTCCGAAGGTCCTCATGTCCAGCCCCGCGCAGAAGCCCTTGGCCGTCCCGCCGTCGAGCACGAGCACCCCGACGGAGTCGTCCCACTGCCGCTCGCGCCAGAACGACTCCAGCTCGGCCATCATCGTGCGGTCGACCGCGTTGTACTGCTCCGGCCGCTGCAGGGTGAGGAAGCCGATTCGTCCCTCCGTGCGGTACGCCAGCGTTTCCATTCCGTCCCTCCCTTCCGGCCGCGCACGGGCGTGTCGCGGCGGGCATCGACCGCCGGCCCTGGGGCCGGGGCGTAAACGCTACCGGCGGCGGCGTCGGGCGTCAACGTGCCCGGGCGCTCCCGCGGGGCGATCCGCTATGCCTTGCAGGTCGCGTAGCGGCGGCCGATCTCGGACCAGTCGACGAGGCTCCAGAATGCCTTGACGTACTCGGCGCGGCGGTTCTGGTACTGCAGGTAGTAGGCGTGCTCCCAGACGTCCAGGCCGAGGAGCGGCGTGCCGGTGGCCTCGATGATCGGGTTGTCCTGGTTGGGCGTGCTGCCGACGGCGATGGTCCCATCGGTGCCGTAGGTGAGCCAGGCCCAGCCCGAGCCGAAGCGGCCCATCGCCGCCTCCTCGAACTTCGTCTGGAAAGCCTCGAAGGAGCCGAACGTGGTCTCGATCGCCTTCGCGAGGGGGCCCGTGGGGCGTCCGCCGCCGCGGGGCGCGAGGGACATCCAGAACAGCGAGTGGTTGTAGTGGCCGCCGCCGTTGTTGCGGACGGCCGTCCGCTGCGCCTCGGGGACCTCCTTCAGATTGCGCAGCAGCCGGACGATTTCCAGCTCGGTCAGCCCGGCCGAGCCCGTGGCCTCGAGGGCCTTGTTCAGATTGGCGACGTACGCGGCATGGTGCTTCCCGTGATGGATCTCCATCGTGCGGGCATCGATGTGCGGCTCGAGGGCGTCGAACGCGTACGGCAAGGACGGCAACGTGTGCGGCATGACAACCTCCCGCGCTCCGGAGAGCGCCTGTGATTGAGCGGGCGCGGAGACGTCCACGTCTCCTGCGCAACCTGCGCGAAGCGTAGGCACGGATGCGGGGGAGTCAACGCGGACGGGAGCGGTCGAGGCGACGATCGGGCCGGCGAGGCGCCGCGGGGTCGTCTACCCCTCGCGCAGCATCGTCTCGTCGTACTCGGTCTCGAAGCGCAGCTTGTGGTTGGCTTCCTCGACGGCGAGGGCCTTGAAGGTGTTCTGGAGCGCGACGTCGGCGGTGGCCGCGGCGAGGTCCATGTAGAGTCTCCAGGCCGCCTTCTCCTTCTTCATGGCGATGATCAGCGCGTCCTGGTAGGTGATGCTCGGCTTGGGCTCGACGTCGACGAGGTAGTCGGAGAGCTGGAGGTCGAGGACCTTGGTCTCGGCGGGCGCGAGGTGCTTGCCGTTCTTGACGCCGAGGAGCTTCTGCTTGTGACCGGCTTCCTCCTTGGCGAAGTCCTCGAGCGCCTTCTTCATCCAGGGCTTGTCCACCTTGTGCGAGAGGTCGATGTAGAAATCGTGGGCCTTCTCTTCCTCGGAAATGGCGTAATCCAGGACTTCGTTCACGGAACCGAATTTCTTCATGACGGCTTCCTCCCGCGAGGGAACCCGTAGCACACGCGCCCCGACGACGGCAAGCGCGGCGGACGCGTCAGCAGCCGGGGACGGAGTCGCAGGAGAGGCCGGCGGTGCACCGCGGCGGGCTGCCCTCGCAGGACGCGGACCCGAGCGGGCAGGTGCAGTCGACGTTGTCGCGCTGGTAGTAGCTGGCGCCCGTGAGGTAGCTGTCGCAACCGTCGCCGATCCAGTACGAGCCGGGCGGGGGAGCGCCCACGGCCGAGCTGGCCCCGCAGGGACAGCTTCCGGCGAAGCAGAACGACTCGCATTCGCAGGTCGGCGGGTCGCCGGGCGCGCACTCGCAGGCGCCCTCGAAGCCGCCCGCCACGCGGAAGTACTCCGTGCTCGTCGAGCACGAGCAGTCCGCGGAGCCCGTGCACCCGGACTCGCACGTTCCGCGGTCGGCGTGCACCGCGCCGCTCGACGGGCAGCGCCAGGCCGTCGCCGGCGGCTCGCAGCCGCCCCAGGCGCAGGAGCCCGTGCAGGCGCGGGAGCCGTCCAGGCCGCAGCCCGTCGTGCAGCGCTCGCCGGCGCCCGCGCAGCACTCGAACCCCTCGTCGCACCTCGTGTCGCCGTTGTCGTCCGCGCCGTTGCACGGATCCCCCGTGCCCTCGCACGGACCGAGGCTGCAGTCCGCGCCGCAGGCCCGGGTTCCGGCGCCGCCCGAGCCGGTCGTGCACGGCTCGCTCGCGCCCCGGCAGCACTCGAACGTCTCGTCGCACGCCGTGTTGCAGTTGTCGTCGCGGCCGTTGCACGCCTCGACTTCCGGGCCCGCGCAGGCGCGGGCGCAGCACGCGCCGCCGGGACACGGGGTCCCGTCCGCGGCGGCCGTGACGACGCAGCGCAAGTCGGCGCCGCACGCGTCGTCGGTGCACGGGTTGGCGTCGTCGCAGTCGGACGCTGCGGCGCAGGAACAATCCGCCTCGTCGTCGGTCGTGCCGTCGCAGTCGTCGTCGACGCCGTCGCAGGTCGCGTCGGTCGCGGCGGGCGGCGTTCGCGGCCGGCAGGTGACCATGCCCCGCGCGCAGACCTCGCCCCGCTCGCACAGCCCCAGGCCGCAGCGCGACGCGGGCGCGAAGGATTCGTCGGTGGCGCCGTCGCAATCGTCGTCGACGCCGTCGCAGGCCACCTCCGCGGCGGAGCTTCCGACACACCCGGTTTCGCAGCCGTTGCCGGCGACGCCGTCGGCGTCGGACCAGCCGGGTTCGCAGGCGAGCGCGCAGACGCCGAGCACGCAGGCCGGACCGGCATGGGTTCGTGCCGGGCAGGCGTGCCCGCACGCGCCGCAGTGCAGCGGGTCGAAGTCGCGATCGAACGTCTCGTCGGTGAGACCGTCGCAGTCGTCGTCGGTCCCGTTGCAGAACTCGGGCACGCAGTCCGCGCAGTCGGGATCGGCCGCGTCGGTGCGTCCGTCGCAGTCGTCGTCCAGCCCGTTCGTGCAGTCCGGGGCGCCGCGGGTCTCCGCACCCGCGGTTCGAGAGCACTCGTACTCGCAGCCGTCGAAGGGCACTCCGTTGGCGTCCACCCAGCCCGCCTCGCAGACCGCCACGCAGACGCCGGTGGCGCAGGCGCCCGCGGCGTGGGCGGGCGCGCAGCGGATGCCGCAGTCGCCGCAGTTGTCGCCGTCGGTGCGCGGGTCCACGCAGACGCCCAGGCACACCAGGCGCGGCGGGGCACAGGCGCCGCCGTCGCCGTCGATGCCGTCGTCGACGCCCTCGGCCTCGACGACCACGTCGGAACCCCCGTCGCCGGCGTCGTCCGCCGCGCAGGCGTCGCGGCAGGGATCGCCGCCCGCGCCGGCGGAACAACCCGTCCCCGCGAGCGCGGCCAGGATGAACGGCAGTCCGAGCGGCGTTCGGCCCATCATCCCGTCACCTCCGGTCCGATGCGACGGACGCTGGGAGCATACCGCGTCCGTCGCACGCGAGGAAAGGACGGCCGGCGAGCGGGGGTTCGTCCCCGGGCTGGATCCTCCCGGGTGGACGGACGTATCGTGCCGGCTGGAAGCGCCGCGGGATTCCCCGCGGCGGATGGTGGAAGGAGGCACGAGCATGCGAGCGGGGTCGAGGTCCATCTTGATCGGGCCGGCGGCTGCGACGCTGGCGATCCTGGTCCTGGGTGCGGGAACGTCCTGCAAGAAGAAGGCGCCGGAGGCGCCCCAGGTGGCCGCCGAGCTGCCGGTGCAGCGGGTCGTCTTGTACCGCAACGGCGTCGGCTACTTCGAGCGCGCCGGAAAGGTGACCGGCGACGAGATCCATTTCAAGGTGCGCGAGCACCAGGTAGGCGACTTCCTCGCCTCGCTCGCCGTCGTCGCGCGCGACGGCAAGCCGGTCGAGTTCGTCTCCTTCCCGATCAAGAAGGAGGAGAAGGAGAAGGACGAGGAGCCGCCGCGCTGCCCGTATCCGTATCCGTATCCGTATCCGCCCCTGGGCGCGACGTGTCCGGGAGACGTGCCCCCGCCGGACGACGGGGAGGAGGAGGAGGAGGAGGAGGACGTCGTCGACGTCGTCGTGAAGCTGCAGGGCGGCACGGCCGAGCACGACGTGGTCGTCGCCTACGTCGTGGAGTCGCCGGTCTGGCGGCCGACCTACCGCATCGTGCTCGACGAGAAGGGCAAGAAGGCGCTGCTCCAGGGCTGGGCCGTCGTCCAGAACCTGTCGGGCGAGGACTGGAAGGACGTGTGGCTGACGGTCACCGAAGGGGCGCCGCTGACCTTCCGTGCGGACCTGGGCAACCCGTACATTCCGAGGCGGCCGCTGGTGACCGATCGGGGCGAGGTCGTCCAGGCGGCCGTGGCGTCGTCGGTTTCCGTCTCGGAGGAGGTCCGGGCCCGGATGCAGGAGATGACGGAGACGGAGGAGGAGGGCGGGACCGGCGTCGGCTGGGGCGACGAGGGGAAGATGGGCCTCCGGGACGGGGCCGACGTGGACCGCATGGCGGGCATCGGGGCCTACGGCGGCGCCCCGCCGGCCGCTGCCGAGCCGTCGGCGTGGAACGGCGTGATGGCGCCCGGGGGCTACGACATGCCGGACGACCAGGCGGCGCCCGCAGCGCCGGCGCCTCCTCCTCCCCCGGTCGGACTCTCCGCCTCCGGGGCGCAGGCCAGCCTCGCGCTCCTGGCGCTCGGCGCCGAGGAGGGCGGCATCACGACGTACGCCTCGCCGGTGCCGATCACGGTGCTGGACGAGGCATCGACGATGGTCTCGATCATCAACCAGCCGGTCGAGGCGACCGACACGCTGCTGTACCGTCCCGACTCCGGCGTGCCGGCTTCCGCGCTGCATCCCTTCCGGGTGGTGCGCTTCACCAACCAGGCGGGCGTGACGCTGGAGCGGGGTCCGGTGGCGATCTTCGGCACCGAGCGTTTCCTCGGGCAGGGGCTGCTCGAGCCGCTGCCGATGGGCGCCACGACCTCGATCCCGTACGCGCTCGAGCGGGGGATGACGGTTTCCGTCGAGAGCGGCTCGGACGTGGAGGAGGCGCGGCTGGTGAAGCTGCTGCGCGGCGTGCTTACGGTGAAGCGGTACTCGCTGCGCAAGACGAAGTACGTGGTGCAGAACCTGACCGACCACGCGGGCACGCTGTACCTGCAGCACAGCCGCTGGTCGGGGTGGGAGCTGCGCACGTGGCCGAAGGGCTCCGAGGAGGTCGACCCGCTGACGGCGATCTTCCCGATCGAGTTCCCGGCGCAGGGCAAGGCCGAGCTGGAGATCGTGGAGCGCTCGCCCACCCTCCAGACGGTGCAGATCCTGACGGAGGAGGCGGCCACGGCGGTGCGGCTGTACCTGGAAGGCCCGGCGGTGGACGCGGTGGCCGGTCCCGCGTTGCGCAAGGCGCTCGACCTGCGCGAGCAGATCGCGAAGATCGATCTCGACATCTCCCGCTTCACCGCGGAGCGGGACGAGGTCTCGGCGGCGACCTACGAGGTGCAGAACAACCTGTACGCGATCGAAGGGATCCAGCGGGCGGGCGACCTGCGGACGCGGCTGACGACCCGGCTGGAGGAGCTGCACAAGCGGTACGCCGAGCTGCAGACGCAGATCATCGATCTCACCTCGCAGCGCGGCGAGCTGATGGTCGAGCTGACCGAGGCGCTGCGCGACGTGACGCTGGAAGTGCCCGACGAGCCGGCGGCCGCGCCCGGAGGCGCGGGCGGTGCGGCAGCGCCGGCCGAGCCGTCCGCCGCGCCCGCTCCGTCCGCGCCCACGTCCGCCCCGCCGCCGGCCGCGCCGACGCCGTAGACGCGTCCGTGCCGGCCTGCCGCTTGCGCCCTTCCGGATGAACCGCGCCGGCCCGCCGTAGACCGGACGCCGCCATCGGCCGTAAGGGACGCCGCCCGTCGCGCGGGGCGGCGGTCCGTGCTAACGTCGCGACCGACGTGGAGGAGCAGAAATGCAGCAAGCGACATTCGCTCGAGCCGGCATGCTCGCCGCCGTCCTGGCCACCTTGGGCTGCGGCTCCCGCTCGACGCCGACCGGCAGTCCGGAACCGACCTACGAGACCGCGGACGTCGGCGTCTACACCGGTGGTTGGCACGGCGGACCGCTCGATGCCGGGGCGCCTGCGGCCGACGGGGACGAGGGCGCGGTTCCCGGCACGGCGGGGGCGCTGGAGCCGTGCGCCGCCGGGACCGGCTGCGGCCGGCTGACGACGACCTCGTCGTACTGCGGCGGGCCGCAGCCGCCGCAGGAGCTGCTCGACGACTTGGCGACGCCGCGGCCCGCCGGCGGCATGTCGCTCGTGGTTTCTCCGGGTGGCGCCTACGACCCGTCGCAGCCGGAGACCACGCGGCTGACGACGGACGGCGACGGGCGGTTCTCGTTCGCCGCTGCCGCGGGAACCTACTGCATCGTGGTCATCGCCAAGGCCGATTTCCTCGGCCCGCAGGGCGATCCGGCAGCGGGCGAGGCGATTCCCGTACCGTCGTTCGCTCCCGGGGTCGCCGAGTGCATGGACCAGTGGGCTCGGACTTGTGATGGTGTCGTGACCGTGGGCGACGCGCCCGTAGCGGCGACCGAGTTCAACATCCCGTACGGGTGCTCGGAGAATCCCTGCATCCCTGCGGTGCCGTATCCCTAGATCGAGTCGCGCATGAACGGAGTCGCCCCGGCCTCAGGCTTCCGTCACGGGCGAGCGGAGCTTGCCCCTGGCATCCATCCCCGGTTGCCTGCCTTGGGACTGATCGTCGTGATCGCCTGCGGTTGTCCCGCCGCGCGGCCGCTTCCGGTCGGGGTGCGCACGGCGACCCCCCGGCCGGTGATCGTCACGCGCGTGGCCGCGCCCGGGCCGGATCGCGGCGGCGTGCCGGTCGTCCGGGCGTCGCCGGCACCAGCAGCGCCCGAGGTGCGCGCGGTCGCGGGCTGGACGGTCGATCTGCGGCAGCACCTGTTGCCCCCGATCGACCAGAGCGGCCGCTCGACCTGCAACTCCTTCGCGGCCACGGCGCTGCTGGAGTTCCTGGTCGGGCGGGCCACGGGCGCCACGCCGGATTTCTCGGAGAACTGGAACTACTACGTCGGCCGGACCGAGACCCTGGACACGCCGTACCTGCGGAGCATGTACGCGGGCCAGGACGGACTGGCGGGGTTTCTCGCGGTCGAGGCGTACGAGCGGTCGGGTCCGGTGGCGGAGGAGGATTGGCCGTACGAGACGCGGAGCCCGATGCAGCTCGGCGAGCGCGGCTGCCGGGACTCCGACGGTGCGGACGTTCCCGACGAGTGTTTCACCGGCAAGCCGCCGGGCGGCCTCGAGCCGCTGGGCTACCGCTTGCGGATGGAGTTCGTGCCGCGCGCGGAGATCGGCTCGTTCCTGGTCGCCGAGCAGCGGCCGGTGGTGATGAACATCTACGCCTACGACGTGTGGGACGACTCGGGCGCGATGATCCGGATGCCGACGGTGTCCGAGGCGGCGGCGTGTGCCGACCGCGGGGTCGGCTGTACGGGGCACACCGTGCTGCTGGTCGGCTGGGACGAGGCGACGCGCACGTTCCTGTTCCGCAACTCGGTCGGCGCGTCATGGGGCGACGGCGGCTACGGGACACTGGCGGAGCGGTTCGTCCTGGAGCACTGCGAAGCGTGCTACTGGCTGGAGCAGCTCGACGAGCTCGGCGCGGAGGACCGCGCCTTCGTCGAGCAGGCCGCGCAGGGGGTGTCCGGGGTGCTGGTCGAGGACTGACGGATCCCGATGACCACGCTTGTCGTCCTGATCTTCGCGCTGACCTACGTGCTGATCGCCGCCGCTCGCCGGATGCGCTGGCTGCCGATCGGGCGACCCGCCAGCGCGCTCTTGGGCGCCGTGCTGGTCGTCGCCGTAGGCGGGCTTACGCCTCACGAGAGCTACGAGGCGATCGACCACGACACGATCGTGCTGCTGCTCGGGATGATGCTGCTGACCGCGTACCTGGACCGCGCGTCGTTCTTCGAGGTGCTCGCGCGGCAGGTGATCCGGCTGGGTGGGACCCCGGTCGGGATCCTGATGGCGGTCGGCGCGCTGTCCGGCGTCCTTTCGGCGTTCCTGGTCAACGACGCGGTGTGCCTCTTCCTGACGCCGGTGGTGGTCGCGACGTGCCGGCGTGCGCGGCTGCCCTTCGGGCCGTTCCTGATCGCCGTCGCCACCTGCGCCAACCTCGGCTCCGCCGCGACGCTGGTCGGGAACCCGCAGAACATGATCATCGGCAGTCTGAGCGGCTACGGCTTCACTGCCTTCCTGGTGCGGGCCGCGCCCGCCGCGCTCCTCGCCCTGCTGCTCAACCTGCTGCTGCTGCGGCTGTACTACCGCCGCTCGCTCCCGCCGCGAATCGACCCCGTCGAGGACGCGCCGGCGGCGTTCCCCGACCGCGGGAAGCTCGTGCTGACCGGCGTGGTGACGGTCGGGATCGTCGCCGGCTTTTTTCTCGGTGGGCACCTGGGCTACACGAGTCTGGCCGGCGTCCTGGTGTTGATCCTCGCCGACCGCCGCAATCCGCAAGAAACCTTCGCGCGGGTCGACTGGCCGCTGCTTGTCTTCTTCTGCGGCCTGTTCGTCGTCGTCGCGGCGTTGCGCAAGACCGGCCTCGTCGACGACGCGTGGGGTGCGGCGCGCCCGTACCTGGGGTTCGACACGGCCGGCGGGGTGGCCGGGTTCACCGCCGCGATGACCGCGGGCTCGAATCTCGTCTCCAACGTCCCGATGGTCCTGCTCGCGGGGCCGCACCTCTCCGCCGTGGGCGAGCCGTCGTTGGGGTGGGTGCTGCTGGCGTTCATCACGACCGTCGCCGGCAACCTGACGCTGGTGGGCTCGGTGGCGAACATCATCGTCGCCGAGTCGGCCCGCGAACACTACGCGCTCGGCTTCCGCGAGTACCTGCGTTTCGGGTTGGTCTCCACGGCGCTCGTGCTCGCAGCGGGCGTTCCCGCGGTGTGGCTCACCTGGCGGCTGTTGGGGGTGTGAGGCCGGCAGCGTTGCGCGCGAGAGTATGCGGCGATAGGGTGTGCCGGCACGAAGGGGAGGGCGCGATGAGCGAACGACGGAGCGTGTGGTCCGGGGCGTTGGGCGTCTGGCTGGTCCTGGCCGGTGCGTGCGGCGAGGGAGGCGGTTCGGAGGACGGGGGGGCGGATCAGCCGTCGGATCGCGGGCCGGACGAAATCGAGGCCGAGGCGGGCGACGGGGCCGAGGCCGGCGATCCTGCCGCGCTTCCGCTCCTGCACCGGGAGGACTTGACGCGCCTCGGGGCGTTCCGGCTGCCCAACGGCAACTACGGCGATCCGGACGTCTCCGACAGCTTCGCCTACGGTGCGACGGGCCCTGCCTACCATGCCGCCCACGGCTCGCTGTTCCTCGTCGGGCACGACTGGAACCAGTGGGTGGCCGAGGTTTCGATCCCGGAGCCGAGCGGGGCGGCGAGTTTCGACGAGCTTCCGGTGGCGAGCGTGCTCCAGGACATGCGTGAGATCACGGAAGGCCACCTGGCGGAGATCGGGGCGGCCGGCGCGCCGGTCCAGTACGGCAAGATCGGCGGCCTGCTGGTCGTCGGCGACGCGCTGATCGGCACCGCGTATTCCTGGTACGACGCCGCCATCGAAGCCGAGCTTTCGCACTTCCGTTCGGGGCTCGAGCTGGCGGCAGCCGGGGATTTCGCGGGGATGTTCAAGGTCGGGGAGCGGAACCCCGGTTTCCTCGCGGGATACATGGCCGTGGTCCCCGAGCGCTGGCGGGCGCTGCTGGGCGGCCCGTGCGTGACGGGCCAGGCGGCGGTTCCGATCATCTCGCGCTCGTCGCAGGGCCCCGCGCTGTTCGCCTTCGGCCCGGCCGAGTTGAGCGAGGCGTCCGAGGCTGCGGCGATCTGGCTCGTCGGCTATCCCCAGGAGCACCCCACGCTCGGCGACTGGACCAACACGACGATGCCGAATCCGGCCTACAACATGGGCTCCACGGTCAAGGGCGTCGTCATTCCCGACGGGACGCGCAGCGTGCTGTTTTTCGGCAAGACCGGGCTGGGAATCCCGTGCTACGGCCTGGGGACGGACGATCCGTCGCTGGCCGGGACCTTCGACCCGGACGGGGTCGAGTGGTGCTACGACCCGGTCACGTTCGACAAGGGAACGCACGCCTATCCGTACGTCGCCTACGTCTGGGCCTACGACGCGCTCGACCTGGCCGCGGCGAGTCGCGGGGAGGTCGAACCGTGGGACGTGGTGCCGTACGAGATGTGGGAGCTGGACCTGCCGATGATCAACGAGGCGCAGGGGGTGCAGGGCGCAACCTGGGATCCGGCCCGCCGCCGCATCTTCGTTACGCACATGTCCATCGGAGATTGGGGCATCACGGCCGTGACCGTGCTCGGCGTGTCGTGAGTTCTTTCTCGGGGTCGGAGGGCGTGGAAATCTCCGACCGCCTGGATCACGGCACCCAGATCGAACTGATTGCAGGCGGACGGCGGAGGTTCCGGGCGCTCGTCGCTGCAACCGAAGAAGCACAGGGTGTTCGGCGACTGTTCGGACGCGACCGCGAGATCGAAACGCTCGCCGCCTCGATTTCCGATCCATCGATGAGCTTGCGGCTGTCCGTCTCCTGGCCTACAACGAGGTACATGTTCCATGCGAAGCAAGGGTACCTGGGGCTTTGGCTGTTGACCGTGCTTTCCGGGTGTGCAGCGCCGGCGCCGGTGCCGGCGGCACCGCCGGTGGAGGAGGCGCGCGTTGTGGCCACGGTTCCCCCGGCGGGTGCCCCGCCCGTGGAGCCGTCCCCGACGGAGGAGTGGTCAGAGGAGGAGACCCCTCCACCCCTCGCCCCGCACTCCTGTGCGAACGAGGAGCTTCGTTCCGTCGCCGACGCGCTGCGGGTGCCGCTCGAGACGCTGCGCGCGACCGCCCCCGGGATCCACGAGACGCCGGAGCTGGGTGGGGAGCTGACCGGCAGGTCCTACTGGTTGCTGGAGGCAGAGCTGGACGACGGCGAGCCGGCCGAGGTCCTTCGGCGCCTGGCCCGGGCGCATCTGCGTCCGACACCCGGCGACTTCGTGTTCTACGTCAAGGTGGGTGCGGAGCCGTTGAGGACGGCGCCGGAGCTGGCCGCCGCCTTCGACACCGGCGGCTCCGTCGACCCGCGCGAGGAAGCGGCGCTGGACGATCTCGCGACGGCGCTCGAGAGCGCGCTCGCCGCCCATCCCTCGCTTCGCGCCTTTTCGCTCCAGAGCGGCTGGGCCGACGCCGTGGGCGCCGCCCTCCATGGGGTCGCGATCCTCTCGCCCGCGGGCGACGAGGTGCTGTGGGTCCATATCGAGGAAGTCTGGCGCGAGTGACTCCGAACCAGCTTTTCGTTCGGGGCAGCACGATGGCTGCCCTGGCAGTCGCATGTCGAGGTCCAGACCGATCATCGGCGCGGAGGGAGAACGGGGGAAGGGGTGGTCGGGGTAGCCCGGAGGGCGAAAGCCCTCCGGGCTATCCCGACCACCCCGCGACAACCCGGCGCCTGACTTCCTCTGTCGGAAATGACATGAGGAAGGCGTGATTAGGGAACTGCCGCGCCGCGTGCAATCGCGCCGCAGGCAGCTTGGCTGGACGCAAAGCGACCTGGCCCGCGCGATGGGTTCGAGCCCGTCGCGCGTGTGCAAGCTCGAAGCCGGGGACGAGTCGGTGGCGCCGAGCCTGATGCTGCGGGCGCTGGTCGCCATGGACGCCCCGCTGCGCCTGGAGATCGACAAGAGCCGCGATGCGTTCGCCGAGCCGGGACTCACGGCGGAACAGCGGCGCCAGCTCTCCGCTCGGCTGTTGCGGCGCCGGCAGGCCGACCGGATCGCGGAGCGCGAGCACGTCGACGGCGGGGATGTCGAGCACGTCCTGTTCAACCTCGCCTTGAGTCCCTGGCAGCGGTTGGCGCGGAGCTTCGACCGTGCGCGACGGAAGCGAGTTCCCGCTTAGCGAGGCCGAGATCGTCTTCCTCCGCGAGCTGGCGCGCGCCGAATCGCGCTTCCTGGTCGTCGGCGTCGGAGCGGCCGTGCTCCAAGGTGCGGATGCCGTCACCCACCGCCTCGACCTCTGGTTCCGATCCCTGGCCGATCCCGCGATTGCCGAAGCCGCCCGGGTGGCCGGCGGCGTCTTCGCGGCCCGGTCCAGCCGGCCGATGATTGCCGGCAGGGACCTCGATCGCATCGACCTGGTCGTTCTCTGCGACGGGCTGAAGAGCTTCGACGCCGAATACCGCCGTCCTGGTGGCGGGGGCCTTCGTGATTCCGCGGTGGACATGCTCCTCGAGCGAGTCGCGGTCGCAGCGGCGAGGCGCCTACCGAGGAGCTCCCCGCTCCAGCAGGCGGCGGAGGTTGGGTTCATCCAGCAGCTCGGGATCGCTCCCAGGCTCCAGGAACGGCGCCACGTCGGTCCGCAGCAGGCGCCAGTCGAGGCCAGCGAGCCGGGCGCCCACGGCAGAACGCCAGCTTGCCGCCGTGAAGACCTCGGCCTGCCATCCGGTCTGCCGCAGCGCATTGCCGAGCATCGTCAGGTTGGGCTCGGGCCATTCGGGGTCGGCCAGGTACCACAGCAAGTCGAACAGATCGCGTCCCTTGGCATAGGGTCGCTGCAGGAACGCATGGAGCTTACCGGCCAGCAGTGACGCTCGATCGTGGTGCTGGAGCTGCAACGTCACGTGACGCCGAATCACGGTGGTCTCGCAGGTCGCGCCGGCCGGCGGCCGCGTGTCGACCTCGACCTTGATCGAGAGTACCTGCTGGGGCCTCGGCGAGAGCCCAAGCTCGTAGAGCAGGCCGACGAAACGCAAGGCTGCCGAGTGGACGGTCCTGCGCTCGGAGAGCTTGAGGTTCACCCGGTAGCCCTCGGCCTCGAATCCCGCGCCGACCGCACGCATCAACGTGCGCAGATCGAAGCCGGCCCGCTCGCGCTCCAGCGTGAAGTCGAGATCCTCGGAGAAGCGCGGCAACCGGTAGAGGAACCGCAGCGCGGTCCCACCGTGGAAGGCCAGCGGGATCATCCCCCCCTCGCGCTGGATCCGGCCCAGGATGCGGGCCTGGAGGTACTCGCGGGCCAGGTTCCGCGCATGTCCCGGTGCCGCGGCCTCCCGGACGAGCTCGCGCAGTGTTTCCTTCATCGCGTTTCGTGCTCCTCTCCCTCGCCGTCCGCGAGCCGGAGCACGGCCTGGGCGGCGCGGCGAACCTTGCCCCCCGGCCAGCGCGCGGCCATGGACAACAACCGCGCCCGGTCGAGACGATCGAGCTCCTGCAGCCGCAGCCCGGCGAGGGCCTCGGGCCGATCGCCGCCCGGCGTCAGGTGCACGAGGTCGAGGATCGCCTTCTCCGGCAAGGCCACGAGGGCCTTCCGCCCCCGCCCCACGTCCTCGCCCGCATAGCCGAACAACAGCGCCGCCGAAACGTGGCGATAGAGAAACGTCTCGTCCCCGGCGTATCGGGTCCCCGGCCGGCCGGTCGTCACCGAGGTGGTTACGGGGACCGCCTCGGGAATCATGCCATGGTACGACAGCGCCGACTGGAGGCTCACGTACGACGCGGGCACGAGGCGGTTGGAGACCAGGAAGGGATGGGGGACCGCCGCGCGAAATGGCGGTGCGAGCGCGTACAACCCACGGCGCAGCATGATGACCTTCCCGGATGCGGTCCACCGCGAGAGCTGTCGCCGTACGTCGGCGGCGTTCACGGGGCCGGCCAGCAACAAGCCGGTCTCGAAGACCGGCTCCTCGCCCACGATCCGCAGCAGATCGAGGAACGTCATCGCAGCAAAATGCCACATTTGGCAACATACGGCAACGTTGACCCGAGGGCCGGCGCAAGGCCCAGGCTCGGTCGCGATCGACCATCGCCGGTCTGCGACGCGTCGCGTGGTGGCGAAGCGCGTGCGGGGAGAGGACCGGCGCTGCAGCCTCCGTTGTCGAGCACCAGGCGTTCGGAACATCGAGTGAGGTTCGCCTTCTCTCGACCAAGGCGCTCGATCGAAGTACCTTTCCCCCGCAGGAGGTCGAGTTTTTGGCCGCCGCATCGTGCCGGGATCCTACCTCGCGCGCATCGATCGTTCGTCACCGCGCGTCGATGTGCCGGACGTCGATGACCTCGCGCTGGACCTCGAGGTGCCGGCATCCGGCCGGGCGGAGGGGATCGAACTGCTGCTGGCCGCGCCGGGCCCATGAAGATCCGACCCGAATCGACGTCGATGGACGCCGTTCGGAGGAGGGAGAGAGCGATGAAGACCAGGACGGACCGGTTCTGCCTTGCGGTTTCGACGGCCCTGCTCGCCATGCTCTGCGCCGGCTGCCCCGGGAGCGGCGGCGGGGACGACACGGACGCGCTCGAGGACGACGGTTTTGTCGGTGACGGCGAGCCGGACCAGGAGGACCTCGAGGTCGCCGAGGTGCCCGACGGCGATGCCGACGACGACGGCGGCGAGGCGGAGGTCGCGCCGTACTGCGGCGACGGCGAGATCAACACCGCGATCGAGGAGTGCGACGACGGCGAGGACAACAGCGACACCACGCCGAACGCCTGCCGGACCGACTGCCGGCTGCCGTACTGCGGCGACGGCGTTCGCGACCGCGGCGAGGGCTGCGACGACGGCAACACGAACGACGAGGACGACTGCCGCAACGACTGCAGCCCGTCCACCTGCGGCGACGGCGTCGTCAACTCGGCCGACGAGGAATGCGACGACGCCAACGACTCCAATACCGATGACTGCCTCAACACCTGCGTCGATGCCTCGTGCGGCGACGACCACGTCTGGGAGGGGCACGAGGACTGCGAAGGTGATGCGTCGGAGGCGTGCACGGCGACGTGCGGGTCGAGCGGCACGCGGACGTGCTCGGACTGCGCGTGGCCGACAATCTGTACGCCGCCGGCCGAATCGTGCAACGGCGCCGATGACGACTGCGACGGCGAGACGGACGAGAGCCTGGGGACCACGACGTGCGGGGCAGGGGCCTGCCTGCGGACGGTCGACAACTGCGCGGGCGGCGCGCCGCAGACGTGCACGCCGGGCGCCCCGGGCACCGAGACGTGCGACGGCGTGGACGAGGACTGCGACACGTCGACCGACGACGGTTTGGGCACGACGACCTGCGGCGTCGGGGCCTGCGAGCGAACGGTCGACAACTGCACGGGCGGCGCGCCGCAGGCGTGCACGCCGGGCGCGTCGGGGACGGAGTCGTGCGACGGGACGGACGAGGATTGCGACGGGACGGCGGACGACGGGCTGGGGACGACGACGTGCGGGACGGGTGCGTGCGTCCGGACCGTGGAGAACTGTGCGGGCGGAATGCCGCAAACGTGCACGCCGGGCGCGTCGGGGACGGAGACGTGCGACGGGACGGACGAGGATTGCGACGGGACGGCGGACGACGGGCTGGGTACGACGACGTGCGGCGCCGGCGCGTGCGAACGGACGGTCGATAACTGCAGGGGTGGCGTGCCGCAGACGTGCACGCCGGGCGCGGCCGGAACGGAGACGTGCGACGGGACGGACGAGGACTGCGACGGGACGGCGGACGACGGGTTGGGGACGACGACCTGCGGGACGGGTGCGTGCGCGCGGACCGTGAACAACTGCGTCGGGGGGCTGCCGCAGCCGTGCACGCCGGGCACGGCGGGGACGGAGACGTGCGACGGGACGGACGAGGACTGCGACGGTACGACGGACGACGGACTGGGGACGACGACCTGTGGGGTCGGCGCGTGCGTGCGGACGGTCGACAACTGCGCGGGCGGGCTGCCGCAGGCTTGCACGCCGGGCGCGGGGAGCGCGGAGACGTGCGACGGGACGGACCAGGACTGCGACGGTACGACGGATGACGGGGCGACGTGCGGCGTCGGCGAGTCCTGCCTGGCGGGCACGTGCACGCCGGTCGCGGGCGCGTCGTTGCTGGCCGCGGGCGGCCTGCACACGTGCTCGGTGCGTCCCACCGGCGTCGTGGCCTGCTGGGGCACGAACGCGGACGGCGAGCTGGGCGACGGGACGACGACGGAGCGGCTGGCGCCGGTGACCGTCGGCAGCGGCCTGACCTCGGTGGCCGAGGCGACGGCAGGGCTGGCCTTCACCTGCGCCCGGCGCTCGGCGGGAACCGTGTACTGCTGGGGCGACAACTGGACGGGGCAGGTCGGCAACGGCGGCACGACGGATCGGACGACACCGCTGGCGGTGACGCTGGCGTCGACCGCGACGCAGATCAGCGCGGGCGACGAGCACGCGTGCGCGCTGCTTTCCACCGGCCGGGTGTCGTGCTGGGGCTATCAGGCCTACGGGCGGCTGGGCAACGGCACGTCGGCGGTCTCGCCGAGCACGCCGGTGCTGGTGACGGGGTTGACGGACGCCACCCAGGTCTCGGCGGGCGACGACCACACGTGCGCGGTGCGCACGGGCGGCGTCGTCGTCTGCTTCGGTTTCAACGGCACGGGGGCCCTGGGGGACGGCACGCATACGAACCAGAGCACGCCGGTCGCCGTCGTGGGCATGACGGACGCGGCGGAGGTCACGGCGGGCGACTGGTTCACGTGCGCCCGGCACGCGGGGGGCACGGTTTCGTGCTGGGGCAGCAACATCCGCGGGCAGCTCGGCAACGGCACGACGACGAGCAGCGACGCGCCCGTCGCGGTGACCGGGCTGGCCGACGCGGTCGAGGTCGACGCGGGCACGTATCACGTCTGCGCGCGGCGCGCGGGGGGCACGGTCGTCTGCTGGGGCGACAACCAGTACGGGCAGCTCGGGGACGGCACGCGGGACCGGCACACGACCCCGGTCGCGGTCTCGGGGATCACCGATGCCGTCGAAATCAGCACGCAGTCCTGGCACACCTGCGCGCGGCTGGCGGGCGGATCGATCCGGTGCTGGGGCCTCAATGGCAGCGGGCGTCTGGGCAACGGCGAGCGGCAGGAACACTACGTGCCGATCGCGGCGGTCTCGGTGGCCGGCGCGACCCAGGTCGCGGTCGGGCGGTACAACTCGTGTGCGCGGCTGTCGGGCGGGACCGTGAGCTGCTGGGGCTTCAACGAGCTGGGGCTGTTCGGCGACGGCACGACGCTGGGCACCGGGCCGGTGTCCGTCCTCGGCGTTGCCGACGCCGCGCAGATCCAGCTGGGCGAGGAGCACGGCTGCCTGCGACGAACGGGCGGCGGCGTCACGTGCTGGGGCCAGGCCGGCTGGGGCCAGCTCGGCAACGGCAGCTACACCGACAGCGCGTCGCCGGTGACGGTGACCGGGCTGACCGACGCCATCGATCTGTCGATCGGGCAGTGGCACTCGTGCGCGGTCCGCACCGGCGGCGCCGTCGCGTGCTGGGGCCGGAACCAGACCGGCGAGCTGGGCGACGGGACGACGACGCGGCGCTGGACGCCGGTCGCGGTCGCGGGATTGGCCGGGGCGACCCGGGTCGGGCTGGGGCGCGACCACTCCTGCGCCGTGCTTTCCGGCGGCGGCGTGCGCTGCTGGGGCTTGAACGACCAGGGGCAGCTCGGCGACGGCACGACGACCAACCGCCCCGCGCCGGCGACGGTGAGCGGCCTCGCGGACGCCGTCGAGATCGACGCCGGCTACGACAGCACGTGCGCGCGCCGCACCGGCGGCGCGGTGGTGTGCTGGGGCGACAACCTGTACGGACAGCTCGGCGACGCCTCGACCACCGATCGCCTGTCCCCCGTGACGGTGAGCGGCCTTGCGGACGCGGCCGAGATCCGCGTCGGGACCGACTACGCGTGCGCGCGCCGCACCGGCGGCGCCGTCGTGTGCTGGGGCCACAACGACGAGGGCCAGCTCGGCGACGGCACGACGACCAACCACTCGAGTCCCACCCCGGTGAGCGGGCTCACCGACGCCATCGCGCTCGGTGCGGGCGTGCCGCCCTTCGAGAGCCACACCTGCGCTGTCCGCTCGGGCGGAACGGTGGTCTGCTGGGGCGACAACCGCTGGGGCCAGCTCGGACACCACGAGTTGTTGCCGGTGACCGTGGTCGGGCTGCCGTAGCGCGGCTCAGTCGACGCCGCCGGGCTCCCTGCCGGCGGCCTTCGCGATGGCCGCCTCGAGGGCCTCGGCGCGTTGCGAGCCGAGGAGGAGCTTCTTGCCGCCGTCGAGGAGCAGGCGGACGCCGCGATCGCCGGAGACGTTGTACGCCTTGTTCTTGCCCATGCCGCGGATGCCCCAGCCGCCGTACTCGCGCACGGGGCGATACTGCACCGCGCGGAAGCCCCGGACCTCGGACCACGGGATGCGGCGTCGCACGAACGGCCAGAAGCGCACCGCCAGGCCGTCCGCCTCGACCCGCACCGTGAGTCGCATCGCCAGCACGCCGAAGACGAGCAGGGTGGTGAAGGGGATGACGATGGCGGAGACGAAGATCAGGCCGTTGTCCGACATCGGTTTGTCGCCGAACGGCTGTCCCACGACGAGCTGCCGGTAGAGGCCGTAGCCGAAGACGCCGACCTCGGCGACGAAGACCAGCGCGAGCAGCGCGACGACCCACCACTGGCGGAAGCGCTGGGTTTCCTCGAACGATGCGTCCTGGCCGGAAGGAGACGAGGCGGAAGTCATGCGGATCCCCCCGCGGCGGGCCTGCGGCTCAGTCCCAGTCGCCGCCGCCGCCCATGTCGTCCATGCCTCCCATGCCGCCCATGCCGCCCATGCCGCCCATGCCGCCCATGCCGCCCATGCCGCCGCCGCCCATGCCGCCCATGTCGGGCATGCCGCCGCCGCCCGTCTTGGGCTTCTCGGTGATCATGGCGTCGGTCATGACGAGCAGGCCGGCGACGGAGGCCGCGTTCTGGAGCGCGACGCGGACGACCTTGGTGGGGTCGATCACGCCGGCATCGAGCAGGTCTTCGTACTTCTCCGTGGCGGCGTTGAACCCGAACGCGCCCTTGCCCTCGGCCACCTTGTTGACGACGACCGAGCCTTCGACGCCGGCGTTGGTGGCGATCATGCGCAGCGGTTCCTCGATGGCGCGGGCGATGATGTCGATGCCCATCTTGCGGTCGCCTGTGGCCTTGATGGCGCGGACCGCGGGGATGGAGCGCAGGAGGGCGACGCCGCCTCCCGGGACGACGCCTTCCTCGACGGCGGCGCGGGTGGCGTGGAGGGCGTCCTCGACGCGGGCCTTCTTCTCCTTGAGCGCGGTTTCGGTGGGCGCGCCGACGCGGACGACGGCGACGCCGCCGGCCAGCTTCGCCAGCCGCTCCTCGAGCTTCTCGCGGTCGTAGTCGGATGTCGTCTTCTCGATCTGCGCGCGGAGCTGGGCCTGGCGGCCCTTGATGTCGTCGGACTTGCCGGCGCCGTCGACCAGCGTCGTGTTGTCCTTGGTGATGACGATCTTCTTGCAGCGGCCGAGGTCCTTGAGGGTGACGGTGTCGAGCTTGATGCCGACTTCCTCGGCGATCATCTTGCCGCCGGTGAGGATCGCGATGTCCTCGAGCATCGCCTTGCGGCGATCGCCGAAGCCGGGCGCCTTGACCGCGACGGCCTTGAGGGTGCCGCGGACCTTGTTCACCACGAGCGTGGCCAGCGCCTCGCCCTCGACCTCCTCCGCCAGGATGAGCAGGGGCTTGCCGGAGCGCGCGATCGCCTCGAGCACGGGGATAAGGTCCTTCATCGTCGAGATCTTCTTCTCGTGGATCAGGATGTAGGCGTCCTCCAGGATGCACTCCATCCGTTCGGGGTCGGTCACGAAGTACGGCGAGACGTAGCCGCGGTCGAACTGCATGCCGTCGACGACTTCCAGCTCGGTCTCGATGCTCTTGGCCTCCTCGATCGTGATCACGCCTTCCTTGCCGACCTTCTCCATGGCCTCGGCCAGAAGCTGCCCGATCGCCTCGTCGCCGTTGGCCGAGATCGTTCCGACCTGGGTGATTTCCTTCTTGCCCTTGGTCGCCACCGACATCTTCTTCAGCTCGGCGACCACCACCTCGACGGCCTGGTCGATGCCGCGCTTCAGCTCCACCGCGTTGGCGCCGGCGGCCAGCAGCTTCGCCCCCTCGCGGGAGATGGCCTGCGCCAGCACGGTGGCGGTCGTCGTGCCGTCGCCCGCGATGTCGGAGGTCTTGGAAGCGACCTGCTTGACCATCTGCACGCCGATGTTCGCGAAGCGATCCTCGACTTCGATTTCCTTGGCGACGGTGACGCCATCCTTGGTGACCGTGGGGGAGCCCCACGACTTCTCGAGGACGACGTTGCGGCCGCGGGGGCCCAGCGTGACCTTGACGGTATCGGCAAGGATGTTCACGCCGGCAAGGATCCGTTCGCGGGCGTTCTGGTGAAACTTCAGTGCTTTCGCTGGCATCTACGAACCTCCATCATCCCTTATGCGAAGAGAATCGTTCGAGCGGCCGGACAATAATCATGCAACCGCGCCTGTCAACAGAGAAATCGTGCGTGGCCCGGAACCACGTCCCGTGGGGCGCTCGGACTCCACCGGTACTCCACAGGGCGTCCCGCCCGGCCGCCGCGAGCGGCCGCACCGGACCTGGCGTTCCGCCCGGACCGCCGACTCTCGATTTCCCGGCGCGATGTCGGCCGGTTGAGCGTGCCGGGCCGGCCGAATCCGGCATGCGGCAGCGCACCTACCGATGTTCAGGTGGTCAGGAGACCCACGACCGAACCACGGGTTTTCCACCGGTAATCCACAGCGGCCGGCCGGCGAACCGCGGCGCACCTTCGCCGCCTGATCGCCTTCACGGTCGAGGGGCCCTCGCCGAGGCCGGCGTACGGAGCGGCGGTGACGGGGAGACCGCGTCGACTACCGGGGGGGAAGGGCGAAACGCAGGACGAACGCGGCGCGGTCTTCGGGAGCGCCGAGCGGGGTCGACAGGTCGGCCAGCTCCGGATCCGTGAAGGTCCAGGTGTCGCCCCAGGCGTAGCGCGACACGGCCAAGTAGACCCCCTCGCCGCTCCGGACGACCACGCCGCCCGCGACGGCCTCGCGCGTGCCCGCCACGTCGGCCCTCCAGCCCGCGGGCGAGTACAGCACGCCGCCGATCATCTTGAGTCGACCGGCGCTGACGTCCATTCGCAGGGACATCGCTCCGGGGCCCAGATCCTCGTGGGCGTCAAGGAAGGCGCCGTCGGGCCCCAACTCGGCCAGGTAGTTGATGCTGCTGCCCGCGGCGTGGAGCGTGTACCGGCCGAAGTAGACGTCGGCGGCGCCGAACCGGTAGCCGCCCGGCGCGAAGTTGTAGGCGGCGGCATTCCCGAGCACGAGGAACCGTCCGTCCGGATCGGAGAACAGGTCCACGAAATCGATGTACGCGTCGTAGCCGTCGGGCATCGGGGAGGTCACCTTGCCCGCGACTTGTGTGATGCGCTCGACGGCTCCGTCGGCTCCGTCGAGCAGGGCGATGAAGCCCGCGTGACCGGCGTTGACGTCGGTTTCGGTGCCGGCGAGTTCCCCGCCCGTCAGAAGACCCCGCGAGTAGCCCGTGGCGAGCACCCGGCCGTCAGCGAGTATCGCGACGCCGGTGGCCGTCGAGCCCTCGTCGATGCCGCCGGGAAGCCGTTGCGCCCAGAGCTGCCCTCCGTCCGCGTCGAGACGGGCCACGAAGGGGCCGAGCCATGCCTCGCTCTGGGGCCCGCCGTCGAGCTGGCAGTCGATGCCGCCGACGAATCCCGCCACCACCACGCCCCCGTCGGCCGTGGCCGCCAGCGCGTTCAGATCGCCGGCACAGTTCCCCGTGGCGCGCCCCCACAGCGCCGAGCCGTCGGCGGCGAACTTGGCCACCAGCGGCCCCTGCAGCTCGTTGCCCACGGTGTCCCCGCCGATCTGCGCCGGACCCCGGACCGAACCGGCGACGTAGATTTCGCCCGTGCCGGTGACGAGCAAGCGGCGCACCTCCGCCGGCGCGTCGTTATCGGTCAGGCGCCGCAGACTTCGCGCCGTGCCGTCGCTGCCGACGCGAAGCAGCAGCGTGCTCCAGGAGGACGCTGCCATGACCTCCAATCCCTCGACCCCGACCGGGCCGCTGAAAATGCCCGCGGTCACCAGGTCGCCCGTGGTCGGGTCGCCGACGATGTCGCGCAGCGTGACGCGGCCGACCAGCGGCACGGCCCAGCAGTCGCCCTGGCACAACCAGAGCTCGGGCCCCGGCGCGTCGGCGTCCCCCGCGGCCTCCGACGAACCGTCGCCACCCGGATCTCCGCCCGAGGTGCCGCAAGCGGCGGCGACCGCCGCCGTTCCCATCGCGCAAACAACAGCCTTCGCCCACCGCCGCATTCCAACCTCCCCATCTGACTTGTCGGCGCAACCGAGCTGTGATCGCCGTTCCGCCCGGGCAGCCCGCCGGACGAGTGACTCCCGGAACCCGAGCCCCCCCGGGTTCCGTTCGATCTCACGCGCAGAAGATTACCCCCCCCGTCGGAACCACGCCACCCCCAGCCGTCGTGATTGCGGCGGCGGCCGGTCAAGTCAAGCGCGACCGGAGCTGCACCGGCGCGTGCGTCAGTCGAGCCCGAACAGCTCGCGCGCCGTTCCGCCGAGGATCCTCTCGAGCGCGGGACGGTCGAGCTTGCGGGCCAGGATGCACTGCAGCTCCCGGTCCCACGCGTAGGGGATGTTCGGGAAGTCGGTGCCGTACATCACGCGTTCGGGCCGGACGGCGAGCAGGCCCCACGGCACGGGGTACGGGAAGTAGTCGGCGAGGACCATCGCGGTGTCGAGCCAAAGGTTGTCGTGCGTCTCGAGCATCCTGCGGTGGGCGTCGTACTCGTCGGCTCCCAGGTGCGGGATGCAGAGCTTCAGCGAGGGGAACCGCGACAGCACCGGCTCGATCCTGGCGGCGCCGCACAGCTCGTAGACGTCGCGGGGATACGCCGGGCTCTTGGGCTCGCGGCCCGCGTGCATCACGAGCGGGCGGCCGTGGTCGGCGCAGCAGCGGTAGATCTCGTCCATCACGGGATCGTCCACGGCGACGGCCTGGACGTGCAGGTGCAGCTTGACCCCGGCGAGCCCCAGCGCGAACGCCTCCTCGAGGATGGCCCGGGCGTCCGGCTCTCCCGGGAACACGGTGGCCAGGCCGGTCACCCGCGGGTGTGCCGCGCAGGTGGCCGCCAACTCGCGATTCATGGAGCGCGCCCAGCCCGGCCGGTGGGCGTATTGCAGGGCGACGATGCGGTCGATCCCGCGGGACAGCAGGAACTCGGTCACGCCGGCGTTGTTCAGGCGGTAGCGGTTCGGCCAGGCGTGGCGGCGGAACCAGGCGTCGATCGCGTCCCACAGCGGATCGGGGAACAGGTGCACGTGCGCGTCGACCACCGCCGGCAGTCCGGCCGGGACGCGCGGTCCCTCGGGATCATCCAGCGCGGGGAGCGGCGTAGCGAGCAACGGCGGCCGGCGGGGTGGCAAGGGCACGAAGCAAGAGTAGTCCCAGGATGGACTCCAGCGCTACTGGAGGATCGCGACCATGACGACGCCGCGGGGCGCCCTGGAACCGGCGACAGCGATGTCGCGGCTGAGCGATCCGTGTGCGCCGGAGCGGACGTGGCGGAGGGGCGTCGCATCCCGTAGACTTCTGCCGGCCGGGAGGGCGGCGGCCCGGACGGCCGCCGGCCGGCGGAGGAGCGCGAGCATGAAGATCACGCGGTCGAGGCGAACGTCGGGCGCGCGAATCGCCCGGGTGGCGTTGCTGCTCGCGGTGTCGCTCGCAATCCCCGGCTGTCCCGGGGACGAGGGAGACGCCTGTCGTGCCGACACGGAGTGCGGCTCGGGCCTGTTCTGCGCCGGACCGGACGATCCGCCCGTATGCGGCATCCCGCCGCGCGAGGAGTGCGCCGTGGACGCCGACTGCGCCCCGGGCGGCGAGGTGTGCCACGCCATCGGGGACGGCTGCAGCCCCGACGGGCTCGGATCGGAGTGCGGGCCGCCGTGCACCGCGACGAGCTGTGCACCCGGGCTGCGGTGCGGCTCGGGTGGGGCGTGTGAGCCCGTTCCCTGCGACGAAGGCTTCGCCTGTCCGTCGCACCTGCGGTGCGACCCGGTGGCGGCGCACGCGGGGGGAGCGATGTCCGCCCGCACGCAGGGCTGCGCCGTCATCCCGTGCACCGGCGACACCGCGTGCCCGGCCGGCGGCGCCTGTGTGGACGGCGGGTGTCAGAGCGGCCCCGGAACGTGTCGCGAGGAATTCGCCGTGCCCTGAGCCGGCCCGTGGGGGCGCGGGCGCCCGGCGAGGCGGTGTGGGATCGGGGGTGGAAAGGCCGTTGCCGCGGCGGTACAGGAGCCACCGCCGGGGAAGCGACGGTGACGGTGCGGCGCGCGAGGCGCACGGTGTCCTGACCGGTCGCTACGGCGCCTCGGTGGTCGCGACGGCCGTCGGGGCCGCGCTGACGCACCGGAAGCCGAGCGTGAATCCCGACTCGCCGGAGCGGTTGTAGTGCTGGTTGTTCAGTCCCATGCGCGACGTGGTGGAGTCGTCGTAGCTGCTTCCCCTGGAGACGACGGCGATGAAGGGGACTGCGGCGTTCGTGACCTGGGCCGTGTCGGCCGTCCACTCCTGGACATTGCCCTCCATGTCCAGCGCGCCGGAGGGACTCGCTCCGGAAGGGTGGGAGCCGACGACGCACGTCGCGGGTTGCTTCCAGCAGAGCTGGTCGGCGGGGGCATCGTTGCCCCAGGGATACGGGCGGTCGTCGGTGCCCCGGGCCGCCAGCTCCCATTCGTCCTGCGTCGGCAGGCGCCGGCCGCGCCAGGCGCAGAACGCCGCCGCTTCGCCGTCCGTCACGCAATTCATGGGGTGGCGCAGCCGGTCGGGCACTCCCCAGTTGCACCCGGGCTGGACCTGCGGTGCCGGGCACTTGCCCGCGTGGACGCAGGCCGCGTACGCCCCGACCGTCGCCTCGGTCCGATCGATGTCGAACGGTCCGAGGGTGATCGGGGGCAGGCGGAAGTCCTGGGGTTGGTCCGGCGTGTCGTAGGGGCGGAACCCGGGGCGGAACGTCCCGCCGGCGACCGGCACGCTCGTCAATTCGTCGAGCGCCGCGGCGGCGTCGGCCGGGGCGACGGTCGGGCAGAGCGCCGGCCGGATCGTGCAGGCCTTCGTCTCGAGCGCCGCCGCTTTCGCGGCGTCTGCGGTCGCCCCCGGGGCGCCCTGACGGTAGGCGCGGGCGGCGGCCATGCAGGCGTCGCCCGACCCCAGCTCGCAGGCCTGTTCCTGGGCCCAGACGATCTCGGCGGGACAGAGCGTTCCGCCCGGGATACCGGTTCCGCATACGGCCGCGAGCCGTTCGCAATGTCGTGCGGAGCCTCGTTCGCACAAACTCCGGCAGGCGGCGTGCTGCGCGTCCAGCTTGTCGGGCGACCAGCCGATCTCGGCCTCGCAGACGGTTGCCCGGCCGTCCGCCGGGGGCGCGTGGTCCCCGGTCGCACCATCGCGCGTTTCGTCCGAATCGATCGCGCTCCGGACGGCCCGTGCGGGCACATCCATCGTCGCGGGCGGTTCGGCCCGCTCGCCGCTCTTCCTGCATGCGCCGACCGCCAGGACGGCCAGCAGCACCTCGAGTCCCCGGACGTGGAATCTCCGGCTCGGCATCCGAGGACGACATCACGTCCGCACTGGACGTGTCAACGTGCGGTGGCGGAGGAATCTCGCCGCCCACGTCGGTCCTGGGGCGAATCCGCGTTCGCATGCCATCCGTCCTCCGTCACGAGCGGCGGCATGGGGCAGAGTCCGCGCGAGTCACCCGACACGTTGCCAACGAGCCGGCGGGTGAGCAAGTTGCGCCGAGCCTCGGTCGGTTTCCGGCGGGTCGCCGGTGCATGCCGGGGGGGGAAGGACCACACGATGCGGAAGACGAACGTCCGATCTCGCGCGTGGACGGTGATCCTCGCGGCACTTGGCCTGTTCGCGTTGTCGGGCGCTTCGGGTTGCGACGGGGACGGCGGGGCGCCGCGCATCCCCCACACGGTTACCGGACGCACCGACTGCCTCGGCTGCCACGGCTCGGGCGGAGGCGGCGCGCCGCAGGTCCCCGCGGACCACGCGGGCCGCTCCAACGCCGTCTGCCTGGACTGCCACTCGGTGGTCGGCTCGGGCTACTGAGCGGCGACGGCTTCTTCGAATGGTGGGACCCGGGCCCGCGCGACCCGAGCGTTGCCCCGTCCGCATCGTGGGAACGCGACGATCGGAACCGGACCGTCCACCCGGTCGCCGGATTTTGGCCTGCGCCCGGCGAGCTAGCGGGAGAACCGCAGCAGCACCGGCATGTCGCCCTCGATCCACATCCCCGAGTAGTGGCGGATGGTGTACGGCAGGGCGGCGCGCAGGCAGTCCCTCGTCCACAGGACCTCGACCGTCACCACGTCGGCCGCCGCCTCGTAGCGGAACGCGCCCGCCAACCGGCACTCGGGCGGCACGCTCGACGCGCACTCGCCCGGCTCTCCGACGATCGCGCCGCCGAACGCTTCGAACGGCCCCGCCGCCTCGAAGTCGGCCGTCAGGTCGAGCTCGACTCCGCCGAGGGCGACGATCGACAGCCGGACGAAGAGGTCCAGGCGCGCCGACATCCCCCAGGCCCCGTCGCGGAACGCGACGGCGCCGCGGGTGTTCCCGTTGCTCTCGGGGAGGAACCGCGTGACGCGCTCGGCGAGCGCCGACCAGGGGTAGAGGACCACCGATGTCAGCTCGTACCGGCCGTTCGCGATGGTTCCCCCGCCCAGCGGCGGCACGTCGTCGCCGACCGCCACCGTCGCGTCCACCGAGCCGGCGACGGGCTCGAGGCACGGGTATTCGCCGCCGAACGCTTCGTCCCCCACGCCCCCGGCGTCGACGAGGCCCCCGGCATCCTCCCCGCCGTCGGCGGCGTCGGTCGCACCGTCGCCGGCGTCCGCGTCCGCGACGACGCACGAGCACTCCTGCCAGCCGGCTCCGTCGGCGCGGCAGCGCTGCACGCCGGCCGCCGCGCCGTCGCACGCGCAGGCGCGCGTCTCTCCCGCGACGCACGAGTCCGCGTCCGGGGAGCATCCGAGCACCCCGCAGAGCGCGGCGACCAGCGCGACCGGCCGCGCACGTCGTCGTCCGCCTTTCGCAGTCACCGGTCCGTGCGCTCCACGGCGTGGACGATAGCACGATCGCCGAAGGCGTCACGAGAGGCGCCGCCCACCGGGCTGCTTGACATCGCCGCTCCGACGGGCGTAAGGGAGACGCGCGAGTGGCGCACGAGACTCCGTGACGCGCTCGCTCGGGGGTCATCCATGAGAACCATCGTCGTCGTCGCATTCGTTGCGTTCGCGTATGTTTCGTGCAAGCAAGGCGGGGACAAATCCCCGCCCGCACCGACCGCGCCGGCGCCGGGAGCACCGGCTTCCGTGCCGGCCCCGCCCGCGGTGCCGCCGGTAGCGGCGGTGGCGGCACCGGCAGTGGGCGGCGGCGTCGTCGGCGAGAGCTGTGCCGCGTTCCAGGCGTGTTGCGCGGCGCTGTCCGCACAGGGCGGCCCTGCGAATCCCGGGTGTGCGCAGGTCGCGCAGCTCACGGCGCCCGGCGCACAGGGCGAGACGGTCTGCGCGCAGTCGTTGGCGGCACTCCGAGCGATGCCGAACGCGCCGGCGGCTTGCGGGGGCGGCGCCGGGCCGGCCGCTCCGGCGGTGGTCGCGGCACCGCCCGTGGGCGGCGGCGGCGGTGGCGGGAGCTGCGCCGCGTTCCAGGCGTGTTGCGCGGCGTTGTCCGCACAGGGCGGCGCTGCGAATCCCGGGTGTGCGCAGGTCGCGCAGCTCACCGCGCTCGGCGCACAGGGCGAGACGGCCTGCGCGCAGTCGTTGGTCGCGTTGGGAGCGATGCCGAACGCACCGGCGGCTTGCACGGGCGGCGCCGGGCCGGCCGCTGGCGCGATGGCCGCAGCACCGTCGGTGGGGGGCGACGGCGGAAGGTGCGCCGCGTTCCAGGCGTGTTGCGCGGCACTGTCCGCACAGGGCGGCGTCGCGAATCCCGCGTGTGCGCAAGTCGCGCAGCTCAGCCTGCTCGGTGCACAGGGCGAGACGGTCTGCGCGCAATCGTTGGACGCGCTCCGAGCGGTGCCGAACGCACCGGCGGCTTGCACGGGCGGCGCCGGGCCGGCCGCCGGCGCGACGGCCGCAGCCCCGCCTGCGGGCGGCGGCAGCGGAAGCTGCGCCGCGTTCCAGGCGTGTTGCACGGCACTGTCTGCACAGGGCGGCGTCGCGAATCCCGCGTGTGCGCAAGTCGCGCAGCTCAACTTGCTCGGTGCACAGGGCGAGACGGTCTGCGCGCAATCGTTGGACGCGCTCCGAGCGGTGCCGAACGCACCGGCGGCCTGCACGGGCGGAGCTGCGCCGACGGCGGGCGCTTCGTCGGGCGTGGCGCCCGGTGGCTCCGAGCCTGGGCTCGAGCGGCGGCCGGACGGAACGGTGTACTGCACCAGCGGCACGCACACCATTGACGGGCTCATCGTCGATGTTCCCGACGCAGTCGGCGTGGATGTGGCCGGCGCCTGCAACCTCACGCTGACCAACTGCACGATCTCGCGTGCGACCGGCGAACCCGCCGCACAGGTCGCAGGCGCGGCGCAGGCGACGTTCACGGACTGCACGATCACGGCAGCTTCGGGGCAAGGGTTGTGGGTCGCGGGCGCCAGCGCGCTCACGCTGAACAACACGCAGGTCACCGGCAGGCCGGCGGCGTACGTCGCGGGGAGTGCGACGTTGATTGCGACCGGAAGCACGGCGCACGGGCGCGTGACGGTGGCCGGCGGCGGTCACGTTCAGGACCAGGGCGGCAACACCGGGTTCTGACGCGCCGTGTGACCGCGCCGAGCAGCGAAACCCGCCGTCTCCGGCTCGAGCTCGGCTGACCCCCCGGCCGGACCGCCATGGTATCGTTCGCAAGCAACGTGAACCCCGACCGGCGTGTTCGTCAAGTCCGCGATGCGCAGTCCGCGATGCGCATGGTCGTAGCGAGCGTGAGCCAGCCGGCGCTCGCTCCGGTGTGGGCGCGGGAGCCGGCGGCGGCGGCCGGCTCTTCCGCCCCGCCCTCGGTCGCGAGACGATGATGACGGAGACGTGCATCGCCGTCTGGGATTGACGGCGCTCCGCTCCCTCTCGGGGGAGGGAAGTTCGTCCGGGCGCGTGGCGCTGTCGGACCCGGCGGGCTGCGCCGGTCCAAGGCGGCGGCATGGGGTCCTGCGACGGTGACTTCGCCGGCATCTACCGACTTGCGCCGCCGCCCTAAGGGTCGCAGACCCGGAGCCACATCGGGGCGCCGGCGTTGTCGAGGATGAGGACCGCGTCGCGGTCGCCGCGCGGCAACTCGCCGCCGACGCCGTGCAACCGCAGATCGCCGCCGGTCGCGCTGCCCTGCATGTTGCACCGCGCACAATCGTCGTCCCACGGGTACCCGTAGGCGATGCGGCCCTCGCCCGTGTCCGCGCGGGAGCGGATCAGCACGGACCAGTTCGTTCCCGCCCGCGTGCGCCGCACGACCACGGCCCGCGCGGCGGGCGAGTCGTCGATGCCCCAGGCGCAGGAGTTGTCGGTGGTGCCGGCCACCAGCGTGGTGCAGCCGTCGGGGGGGACATCGAGCACCTCCTCGATCACGGGGCAGCCCGCGCCCAGGTCGGGCGGCATGCCGGTCTCGTCCGCTGCGGCGTCGTCGTCGCGGCCCGCTTCCGCGTCCGCCGCCGCCTCGGCGTCCGGCTCGGTTTCGGCGTCGCGCCCGGAGGCGTACGACGCGTGGCTTTCCCAGCAGCCGGCGGCCAGCGCCGCGGCGAGCGCCGCGAGCGGGACGACCGGGCCCGGAGCGGGCCCCGCGGGCGCCGTCGACCATCGCGGATCGCGCTTGGCCATCGCGGGACGCGATGTTCGACCGCCCGGCGCGCGGTGTCAAGGAGCCACCGGCTCAACCGCCGTGGTCGATGAGGTACTCCACGACGCCGTCGGGATCCGGGAGCGCGAACTCGACGTCCGCGCACTGCGGGTCGAGGATTTCCTCGTTGCAGGGCGACGTGCCGCCGACGGAGGCGCCCCAACAGAAGCGGGCCGCGTAGGCGCCGGCGGACGCGGCGCGCTCCTCCTGGCACGTGGCCGGAGGCGCGGCGGGGCAGGTGATCTGCGCGTACTCGAAGCCCGGCCAGAACCATTCCACCGAGCCGCCGTCGCGCAGTTCCACGGCTTCCATGCACGGCGCGCCGCAGACAGGGCAGCCGGGGCAGTCGTCGCACATGCAGATGTCGCAGGCGGGAGACTTGCGGAACCCCGCGCCGTCCCGCGACAGCGACAGCCAGTGCCCGGACGGGTACGCGGCGTCCCAGGCCGCGACCCAGACCGACTCGGGAATGTCGGAGATGAACCGCAGGCGGAAGGTCACCGGCCAAGGCCCGGCCGAGGCGTCGGCGTCGGCCGGGACCTCGGCCGCGTCGGTATCGGCCGGGACCTCGGTCGCGTCGGCGTCCGCCGCGGTTTCGGTCGTGTCGTCGCCGTCGGTGCGGGAGTCGGGCTCGCCGACATCGTCGCCCGCGCCGGAGCTGTAGCATCCGGGGGCCGCCAGCAACGCACCTACCGACGCCGCGAGCATCCATCTCGTTCGTGTCATCATGAATCCGTCCTTCCCCTTCCGGGCGGACTACCGAGGCGAGTTGACCTGCCGATCGTCGTCGTTCGAAGAGGGGCCTTCCGAGCGGACTTCCCAGCCATGCATGACTCCGCCGTCTGCCCGCGCGTCAGGACCGACCCGGGGCGCCGGGGTCTGTGAGCGGAGAGGTTGGACTTCCGTGGTCGGGCCGTCAAGCTCGACGGGCTCGACGGGCTCGACGGGCTCGACGGGCACGGCTCGACGGGCTCCACGGGCACCACCTCGACGGGCACCTCCTGGGATTCGGAGCCGGCATCAGGCTACGGGCTTCAGGCCTCAGGAGGGATCCCGGCCCTTTCGACGGACAGGCGCGCCGAACCACAGGTCCGACAGACTCAGAATCCGACACGTCCGGGCAATTCAATCACGTCCGCGCGGCCCCGCGTGTGGTGGCCGCGGTCGTGCGGCGGAAGGCCCCGCATGTCGCGCGCGGGCAGGAGGTGCAGCATGTGTCGTCGAACGAGCGTCCGTTGGTCGTCGTGCTTCGCAGCCCTCGCAGCCCTGGCGCTCGGGTGGGGAGCAGGAGGTTGCGGCCCAGCGCCGGCGCCGCGGTGCGGCGACGGTCACGTCGACCGTTCGGGCGCCGACGACGGCCTGGGCGAGCAGTGCGACGACGGCAACGACATCAGCACCGACGCGTGCACCAACACTTGCCGGGTCGCGACGTGTGGCGACGGCAACGTGTGGGCCGGGGTCGAGGGCTGCGACGACGGGAACACGACGGACGGCGACGAGTGCACCGCGCACTGCGGCGTGTCGACGTGTGGCGACGGGATCGTCGACGCGGGCGAGCTGTGCGACGACGGCAACGCCGACGACACCGACTGGTGCCTCTCCTCGTGCATGCTCGCGCATTGCGTCGACGGCTTCGTCCGCGGCGGCGTCGAGGCATGCGACGACGCGGACTACGTCAACGACGACGGCTGCACCAGCCTGTGCGGCGTCGACACGTGCGGCGACGGCGAGGTGCAGTCGGGCGAATTGTGCGACGACGGCAACACGCTGGGCGACGACGAGTGCCTCCCGTCGTGCCTCTACGCGCACTGCGGCGACGGCTTCGTGCGCGCGGGCATCGAGGTGTGCGACGACGGCAACACGCTGGAGGACGACGCGTGCACGACGCTCTGCGCGCTGCCGCGGTGTGGCGACGGCTTCGTGCAGAGCGGGGAAACCTGCGACGACGGCAACCTCGACGAGACCGACTCCTGCACCACCGCGTGCGTCGCCGCGCGCTGCGGCGACGGCTTCGTCCAGGCGGACGAAGAGTGCGACGACGGCAACACGTCGAACACCGACGGCTGCGCCGCGGGCTGTGTCGTCGCGTCCTGCGGCGACGGCTTCGTCCGCGACGGGGTCGAGGCATGCGACGACGGGAATGCCGACGACAGCGACGGGTGCACGGCGGAGTGCCGCCTGCCGACGTGCGGCGACGGCTTCGTCCAGACCGGCGAGGAATGCGACGACGGCAACCGCTCGGATGCCGACGCCTGCCTCACCACGTGCCTGGACGCGACCTGTGGTGACGGCTTCGTGCAGGCCGGCGTGGAGGCGTGCGACGACGGCAACGCCGCGGACACCGACGCGTGCCTCGGCACCTGCGCGCTGGCCCGCTGCGGCGACGGCGTGGTCGAAACGGGCGTCGAGGAATGCGACGACGGCAACGCCGCGGACACCGACGCGTGCCTCGGCACGTGCCGCGTGGCCCGCTGCGGCGACGGCTTCGTCGAGGCCGTGGTCGAGGCGTGCGACGACGGCAACGCCTCGAACGCCGACGCCTGCCTGGACATTTGCGTCGCGGCGAGCTGCGGGGACGGGTTCGTGGAGGCGGGCGTGGAGCCGTGCGATGACGGGAACCGCGACGACGCCGACGCCTGCCTGCGCAACTGCACGTTGGCGCGGTGCGGCGACGGGATCGTTCGCACGGGCGTCGAGGCGTGCGACGACGGCAACAGCGTGGACACGGATGCCTGCCGCAACGACTGTCGGTTGGCGAGCTGCGGCGACGGCGTCGTGCAGCCGGGCGAGGCATGCGACGACGGCAACCGCTCCAACACCGACGCCTGCCTCAACACCTGCGTCGCCGCGAGCTGCGGCGACGGCTTTGCACGGGCGGGCGTGGAGGCGTGCGACGACGGCAACGCCTCGAACAACGACGCTTGCCTCAACACCTGCATCGCCGCGAGCTGCGGGGATGGTCTGGTCTTCGTGGGCGTGGAAGCGTGCGACGATGCCAACACGGTGAACACCGACGCGTGCCTGACGACCTGCGAGGCGGCGCGCTGCGGCGACGGCTACCTTCGTACCGGCGTGGAGCAGTGCGACGACGGCAACGCGTTGCCCGGTGACGGCTGCTCGCCGTCGTGCGCCTGGGAGTGCGCCGAGGGCAACCGCAGCATGATCTGCAACGGCCGCTGCTACTCGCTGTGGAACCGTTGGGTGACCTGGGACGCCGGGCGCGCGATCTGCCAGGCGCAGCCGCGCCGGACGATGGCGTTGATCGCCTCGGCGGCGGACAACGCCTGCGTCGAAGGCCTTGCCGCGCTCGAGGGACGCGACGTGTGGATCGGCCTGTCCGACGCGTCCGGCGAGGGGACCTTCGTCTGGTACACGGACACAGGCACGCAGCCGCTGTCGTACACCAACTGGCGGGCGGGCGAGCCGAACAACCAGGACGACGCGGGACGGACCAACGCCGACTGCGTCACCTTCTACTGGTCGACCGGACGCTGGGCGGACGACACCTGCAACGATCCCGATCGGGCCGACGGCGTGATCTGCCAGCGCGGCCTGTAGCCTGCCGCCGACTCCCGCCGACGGAAGATCGTCCAAGCGTGTCCGTCGTCAGACGCGAGTCTCCGAGTGCCGGGCGGCCGCGCCGAGCGCGACATCGACGAGTCGGCCCGCGAGGCGCTCCATGCGTGCGAACGCAGCCGGCGTCCGGTGGTCCCGGCCCAGCAGGTGCAGGATGCCGTGCGCCAGGAGGTGCGCCAGGCGCCGGAGCGGCGGGCTGCCCTCGGCCCGGGCCTGGCGCAGGCAGGTCGGAAGCGAGACCACCAGGTCGCCGAGCGGCCGGGCAGGGCGGTGAGCACGAAGGGCGGCGCGCGGCAGACCGAAGGAGAGGACGTCGGTCGTCCGATCGATGCGCCGGTGGCGGCGGTTCAGCGCGCGCATGACGGAGTCGCCGACCAGCAGCACGGATAGCTCGGCCGGCGCGGCGTCCGCGGCGCGGACCATGGCGGACACCAGGGATGCGACCCGGGACCGTGACGGGCGCCAGGAGCCCGGGGGCAGGCCGGCGTAGCGCACGTCGATGGAGGTGGTCATGCGCCGACGAGGTCGCGTGGCGGGTCCTCGAGCCGCGCGGCGGGCTCGGGCGTGACGATCATCGGCGGGGGCGGGGCCGGGGCGTCCGCCGGCGGCGGGGGCGGGGCGCCGGGGACCGCGGGCAGCACGGGCTCGGGCGCCGGGCGCTCCGGACAGCCGTCGCGCGACGGCAACGGGCGGACGCGCTCGCGCAGGACGCCGGCCAGGCAGAAGCCGAAGAAGCCGTCGGAGCGCATGGCGCGGCGGTAGTTGGGGGAGCTGCGCATGTTCTCCATCATGGAGCGGGTCTCGCTGTCGAGGTTTTCGTAGGCCTCGCTGAACTTGTACATGACGTAGATGCGGCTCTCGGAGGCCGTCACGGGGTCGGCGAGCCGCACGTCGCCCTCGCCCTTGATCTCGATGTGGTCGGAAGAGGCGCCGAGCTGCACGACGCGGGCGCTGCCGCGCGTGACGCGGAGCTTGAGCGTGAAGGCGCCGACCTTCATCGGCGGGATGGCGACGCCCTGGTCCTCGCGATCCAGGAACTCCTGCAGCTCGGCGTACTGGGGCTTGACCTTGAGCTTGAGGCGGGCCTTGCCGTCGCCGACGATCACGTTCCTGGCGGCGAACTCGATGGTCCCGGCCGCCTTGGCGAACTTGTGGTCGCGCAGGGTGATGTCGATCGCCCCGGTCATGCGTCCCTTGATGGGCAGGCCGACCATCTCGCGCAGGAAGCTGATCTCGTTCGGGGAGACCTCGGCGAGATCGGCCACGATGCGCGTATCCTGCTTGGTGCGGAAGATCTGCCCGTCAATGTGGCCGCCCATCATGTCGGCGGCGATGTCGAGATCGATGTCCCCGCCGAAGAGCGAGCCGACGGAGGCGCGGATGACGAAGCGGTCGGCGTGGAACGTGCGCAGCCGGCCCTGCCGGTCGGGCTTGCGCGTGCGCAGCGTGACGTCGCGGAGCTCCAGCCCGGTGAGCCAGCTCGGGCCGATGGCGCCGATGCGCACGTCCATGTCGAGCTTCTTGGCCAGCGCCGCCTCGGCGTACCGCGCCGCGCGATCCCACGGGAAGGCCACGTACAGGAAACCGACCACGGCCACCAGGAAGAGCAGGACGTGCAGCCCCACGACCAGCAGCCGGCGACGCCACGTCTTCACGGCGCACCCTCCGCGGCGGCCGGGGCCGCGGCCTTCTCAACGCCCGACGCCGCCTCCTCGCCCTCCTCGCGCCGCTCGGCCAGCCGGTAGGCCGAGACGACCATCTTGTTCACCGAGTACAGGGCGGTCTCGGACTGGTCGAGGTGCATGTCGAGCGCGGTGACGGCGAGCGGCAGCTCGGGGTAGCGTTCGCGCAGCTTGAGCAGGAACTCGTAGACGAACTGGGCCGAGACCTTGCGGAGCTGGAACTTCACGGAGAGCCGCGTCCACGGCTTGCGTTTCTGCCCCGGCAGCCCGACCGGCTCCGGCTGCAGCTCCTGGAAGTCCTGACGCGCCTGCCCCAGCTCGGTCAGCACCTCGCCGACGATGCTCGGCAGCGGCGGCATCGTCGCGGCCAGCCGGCGGTTCAGCTCGTCCTGCAGCGCCAGGCGATCGCGGTACAGCTTGCCCTTCTCGCGGACGAGCTGCAGCACCTCGGCGTTCGCGCGGTTGCGCGACTCCTTCTCGGAGATGCCGGACTGGACGAGGAAGACGGTGGTACCGACCCCGAACGCCACGACGGCCAGGGCCAGCGCCGCCAGCGCCCGGCGCTCGCGCGGCGCCAGGTCGCCCAGCCGCCGCCGCACGCCTTCCGTCAAGCTCGCCCACTTCCCTGCCACGTCGTCCTCTCTCCCCGGCCCGCCGCGCCCGCTCACGGCGAGCCCGGCCCGGCTACGGACACACCGTCGTCGCCTCGATCTGGTACGTGTAGTTGCCCTCCGAGCCCGACCCGGAGAGGGTTCCCACGTCGCGCACGCACTCCTCGTATTGCTCGAGCACCTTCGGGATCCGCGCCGCCTCCTCGGCGTTGCGCGTCATGCCGTTGATCGCCAGCTTGCCCGGCTCGATGTCGAGCAGGGTGATGTTGTTGCGGATCTCGGAGGGCATCGTCCGCGCGAGCTGGGCCAGGATGTCGAGCGCGTCGGCGCGCGGGACGGGGCCCTCGATGCGTGGCGAGGCCTTGGAGACGAGGGAGCGGACGACGGCGAAGTCGGCGTACTTCTTGCCCATGACCTCGAGGGTCGCGCGCTCCAGCGCGGTCTTCTGCTGGGCCGCCTCGCGGTCCAGCGCGCGGTGCTGGGACCAGGCGTGGAAGATCCAGCACAGGAGGGCGATCACGGCGGCGATGGCGACGTTGCGGAGCGAGGCGCGGGTGGCGGCCGCGTCTCCCCGGTAGCGCACCTCGCCCTGCCGCAGGTCGAGGCGCCGGGAGCGGGGCGCGACGCCGGAGAGGGCGATGCCGATGGCGCGGCCGAAGGCGGGCAGGGCGTCGGGCGGCGCCTGGGGCGGGGGCGGGACGCCATCCGCGAGGTTCTCGACGGGCACGCCGAGCCGCTGGGCGAGGAAGGGCGCCAGGCCGGGGATGCGCGAGCCGCCGCCCGTGAGCAGGACCCGCGCCGGCTGGATCGCGTCCGAGCCCCGCGCCCGCAGCTCGACCACCGTCCGCCGCAGCGGTCCGAGGAGCGCCGCGAGGCCGCCCTGCGCCGCCTCGACCAGCGCCCGCATCGCGGGATCCGCCAGCGCCGCCGGCTCCTCGGCGAGCGACAGCCGCGTCACCTTCACCGCCTCCGCCTCGCCACGTGGCACCCGGAACGCCTTCGCGATCGCGCGCGTGACGTCCTCCGCGCCGACCCGGAACGAGCGCAGGAAGGCGGGCCGGCCGCCGCGCAGCACCAGCAGATCCGTCTCCAGCCGGCCCAAGTCGAGAATGGACACGCCGTCCTCGGCCAGCGCCGCGTGCCCGCGCGGCAGCAGGTGCAACAGCGGCAGGGCGCCGACCGCGAGGGAGCCCGGGTCGAGCCCGTGAGCGGCCAGGGAGGCGACGAGCGTGCGGACCGTTTCGGTGCGGGCGACGGCGACGAGCAGGGAGGCGGGGTCGGCGCCGGGCTGCGACAGCAGCATTTGGTCCACCACCGCTTCGGACGGCTCGAAGGGAAGCTGGCCCTCCAGCTCGATGCGCACGACCGCTTCGGCCTGGCGCAGGGCGGCCCTGGGGAAGCCGAGGATGCGGATGGTGGCGTCGCTGCCGGAGAGAGCCGCCGCCCGCGTCTCGATCCCGCGCGGAAGCTTCGCCGCCAGCTCGGCCAGCGCCTCCGCAACCGCCGCGGGCTCGGCCGGGCCGCCGTCGTCGGGCACCCGCAGCGGTGTCTCGACCAGCGCGACGGATTCGTACGAGCGGAGCCCGACGCGCAGCACGGCCGCCCGGAGCGATCCGGTTCCGACATCGATGCCGCACACGAGCCTTGCCATCGTTCAGCGCTCCGCCACGCGGCCCGCGACCATAGCGGAATCGGGACCGGCGTTCCAGGAAAGCGGGCTCACAGCTCCCTCCAGTACAGGACGCGTCCGCCCTGGGTGTCCCAGGGGCTGGTGGTGTCCATGACGACGTGCAGGCGGACGACGACCTCGCGATCCTCGGGACGGTCGGAGGCCTGCGTCTCTCCCCCCGCGCCGGAGGCGTCGGCGCCGTCCCCGCGTGCCCGCTCCGCCTCCTCGGCGGCCCGGTGCTCGGCCCTGGAGACTTGCGCGGCCCGCGGGCGCGCCCGGCCCCGGGTCGCGGCGGCGCCGCCCGGGCGGCCGCCCACGGGAGCCCGCCCCTCGACGTACAGCGAGAACACCTTGCCGATCGTGGTCAGCCACTTGTCGGCCAGGCCGCCGTCGATGGGGATGCCCGGGACGTCCTCGGTGCCCTGCGACACGGCGCGGGTGAAGTGCCCCGGCGAGGAGAAGCGTCCGCCGCCGAGCTGTTTGACGGCGTCGACGAGCAGCAGCACGCGTTCGAAGTGCCGCGGGTCGCAGGCCTTCTGGTCCATGGCCAGGGCGCAGATCACGGCGGCGAGCACGCGGGGCGGGGCGGAGTTGACGTTGATCTTCCCCTGCCCCCACACGGTCAGCGTCCGCGCGTCCGGGTTCGTGGGATCGGGGTCGACGAACGTCGACCAGAAGTCCTCGCCGACGCCCCGCACCCGGCGCAGCTCCTCGACCGAGTCGTACGGGCAGTCCTTGCGCACGTAGGGGTGCGGCAGGGACTGATAGCTGTTGTCCTCCGCGCCGCGGCTGGCCCCGGCGCGCTGGTACATCTGGTCGTTCGTGTCGGCCCAGTCGATGAGGGCGGCGACGAGCTGGTCGCGCGTGGTGATCTGGCCGTCGGCGACCTCCTTGGAGAACAGGTCCTCGTACTGTTCCGGTGCGATGAGCCAGGAGAGCACGCGGTCGATGAACTGCTGCGATTCGTCGCCCTGGGCCGCGACGTTGAGGTTGATCCGGCCGTCCTCGTCGACCACGGTCACGGCGAAGTTGCCGTCGAACACGGCGAAGCCCTTGACCATGTCGCCGGGGATGCCCGCGAAGCCCTCGAGCAGCGTGTTGCGGCTGTTCTCGTCGGCGAAGAAGTCGAAGAGCATGCTCGACCACGGCGTCACGTCCACGCCGCGGCCGCCGCCCTGCTGCTGCCCGCCGAGCTGCCCGTTGATCAGGCCCTGGAGCACGAGCGTGAGGCGGCCCAGGTTCACGGCGGAGCGCGCGTTGTAGTACGCGACGGTCCGCCGGTCGCCGATGTGCGTCGCCTTCTGCACCACGAACATGTTGGCGTTCAGGTCGAGCACCAGGAAGCTGATGACGGCGGTGACGGCGAGCACCATCACCAGCACCACACCGCGCTGCGCGCGCCGGGCTCGGCGCACGCCCGCGGCGGCCGCTCCACCGACCGCCGACCGCCGACCGCCGACCGCCGTGGGATTCATTGGAACCCTCCGGGCAGCAGGATCGGCTGCTGCATCTCCAGCGGGAACTGCGTCGCCAGGTTGATCTCGCCGCCGAAACGGTCGACCAGCGTGAGCAGGACGCGCACCTGCAGCGGCAGCCGCTGCGGCTGGGCCGTCGCCTGCGTCGTGTCCCACTCGTCCTCCCACTCGTCCCGCTCCACGTCGTAGTACTGCAGCTCGAACAGCACCACGTCGTGCACCAGGATCCGCGTCTCGCCCCCCTCGAGCGGCGTGTCGTCCGGGGAGGCCGACTCGCGGCGCGCCAGGTGCATGACGCGGCCGTCGTCCGGGTCGTCCACGCCGAACCACGAGACGTCGGCCTGGTCGGAGTCGTTGGCGTCGTACAGCCGGTGCAGATGCGTGAAGGTGGTCAGCGTGACGCGGTCGATCGGATCGTCGTCCTCGCCGACGAAGACCGAATCCACGATCGGCTGGAGCGGCTTCTTGTGGCCGGAGAGCCATGCGCTGCGCAGGTCCCGGCCGAACATGTCCAGCGCCGCCTGCGCCTCGCGCACCCGTTCCGCGTCCCCCTCGATGCGCGCCTTGGTCTTCGTGACGTCGCGCGCCGAGACGTAGATGAACGTCGCGATCCCGGCCGCGATCGACAGCGCCAGCATCACCTCGATCAGCGTCATGCCGGGGGAGGCGTGCGGTCGGCGGCCGGCGGTCGGCGGCCGGCGGCCGGTGGTCGGCGGTCGGGCAGGGCGGGTCATGGAGTCTTCTCCTGGTCGCCGCCGCCGGTGCCGCCCGTTCCGCCGCCCGCTCCGCTCTCGTCGCCGCCGAAGAGCAACTCCATCCAGGCGTTGGGGCCGCCGGTCATCAGGCGCTGGATGAGATCGCCCTGGAGGAAGGCGCCGAGCGTGCCCTGGGAGGGGTTGGTGAGGTACTGGGTCACGGTGAAGTCGTAGACGCGGTTGCGGTACTTCCAGACGATCGTCACTTCGGCCTTGCGGATGGCGTCGATGAGGAAGGTCTGGAGCACGGGCAGGATCTGGGTCAGCGCGCCCATGCTGAGGAACGCCTGCGTCTGCTCCTCGAAGGACGACGCCTCCTGGTCGTCGCCGGTCGCGACCAGCGTCTGGTCGGTGCGGTCCTCTTCCATGCGCTGCTGGATGTCGGCGATCGCCGGCAGCTCGATCGGCGTCACCGTCCACGCGCACTCGAACCGCTCGTCCTCGAACGCCTCGCAGCACGGTCCCGACTCGGCCTCCTCCGCGGGGGGGAAGCCGTCCTTCTTCATCGCCAGCTCGAGCTCCGACATCTTGCAGCGGACCTGCAGCGCCGCCGCCGCTTCCAGCCGGGCCCGGGATTCCAGCACCACCGAGCGGGCCTGCTCGGTGAAGGCGCTGGAGAAGAAGAGGCCCATGACCAGGATGGCCAGGAGCACCTCGATGAGGGTGAAGGCCCGCCTCACGGCTCGACCTCCGGCGGCTCGGGCACCCAGGGGTAGGGGTACAGCGCGCCGCGGCCGGTGAGCGGCTGGATCGCGATGGCGTACACCATGCCCCGGTCGTCCTCGATGTGCAGCACCACCGGGTCGGCCGTCCCGTCGTCGCGGTAGAAGACGTAGGTCCGGCCCTCCGTGATCGGCTCCTCGGAGCCCGGCAGGTAGACCCGCATGGCCGTCACGCCCTCGAGCGTGAACGGCACCATCCGCGGCTCGGCAATCGGGGCGAAGACGGGCGGGCGATAGACGGGCGGCTTCTCCAGCTCCGCCAGCGCCGTTTCGTCGCCGAACAGCCCGCCCATGCCGCCGAACAGGTCGCCCAGGCCGCCGCCCTCCTCGTCCTCGAACTCCCCCTCGCCCTCTCCCGCCGCGAGCGCCCCGCCGGCCGCTCCGGTCGCCGGCTCCTCGAAGCCCGCTCCGCCGTACTCCTCGCCGTCCTCGCCGCCGTCCGGTACGACCATCGAGCCGGACTCGTCGATCAGCGCGGCGCCGCCGGCGGCCTCCAGCGAGAGCCTGAACCCGTCGAGGTCGACGACCATGCGCACGGTGGTCGCGCGGCTCAAGGCCCAGATGAGGGCGTTGCGGCTGTAGCGGGAGATCTTGAATGCTTGATCCTGGAGCTTGGCGCGCCGGACGCCGCCGAGACCGGTGAGGCCGACCACCGAAATGAGGCCGATGATCGCCAGCACGACCAGCAGCTCGATCAGCGTGAACCCCCCGCCCGACGCCGGCGCGCTGCGCCGCGGGTCGGCGGTCGACCGCCGGAAGTCGGCCGACCCTTCGCGCGTCGCGAAGGGTCCGGAAGGCGGTCGGCCGGGGCGGGAGTCGGACACCTACTCCTCGTTCTTCTCCGAGTACGCGATGTCGTCCTCGCTGCCCATGTTGCCGTCGGCGCCGGCGGAGCGGACCTCGTCGACGACGTCGCCGGCGCACGAGATCTCCAGCTCGTTGCCCCACTGGTCCTTGGTCTGGTCCTTCTTCAGCAGATCCTCGCGGACCAGGTCCTCGAGCGACGGGCAGCCGCCGCCGGGAGGTGCGACGGTGTAGTACTCGGCGGCCGCGTTGTAGACCTTCTCGACCAGGATCTTCGCGGTCCCTTCCTTCGCCTTCTTGAACCGCGGGATCACCAGGAAGGTCACCGCGCCCGCGATCAGCCCGATGATGGCGATGACGACCATGATCTCGATGAGCGTCATGCCCAGGGAGGGCGAGCGGGCCGGCGGCAGGCGGGCCGGCGGCCGGCGGTCGGCGGCCGGCGGTCGGGCCGACGACCCCCCGAAGGTCCGTCGCAAGACCCGCCGCCATGCTTGCCGCCACGCCCGGCGCCATCGGCTCTCGCTCTTCTCAGTGTCCATCACGTCCTCCTCGCGGGTCCAACCCCCGCCTTACGTACACGCACCCCCGACTTCACATTCCCCCCGGCCGTTCCGTCCGCCGCCCGTCGACCGCCGCCCGTCGACCGCCGTCCGCCGTCCCGCGACCGCCGACCGTCGACCGCCGACCGCACGCCGCCTCCCTACAGGTTCTCAATGTCGTCCCCCGTTCCGGGCTCGCCGTCGGGTCCGCAGGACACGACGTGGAAGACTCCCGGGGCCGGCTCGAGGTCCAGGCGGTAGCGGAAGGGGTTGCCCCAGGCGTCGTTGGGGATGCCGTCGAGGTACGGCGGCTGGTCGGCCGGGGGCCGCAGGAGCTGGTCGAAGGACTCGGGGTAGCGCTGGAGGTCGTGGTGGAAGCGGAGGACGGCGTCGGTCAGCTCGGCGATGGTCATGTAGGTCTTGCGGCGGCGGAGCTTGTTGTTGGAGTAGCTGATCGCGGCGGTGGTGATCATCAGGGCGGCGACGGCGAGGAGCGCGAGGCGCACGATGCGCCACCACGGGCGCTTGCGGGCGGCGCGTCTGGGCCCGCCCAGCAGGATCTGATCGCGTCCGCCGCGCCACCGGCCGAGGAGCTTCATTGCACGAACTCCGAGAGCTTGAGCAGCGGGAGGAGAATGGAGGCCGCGATGGTTGCCGCCGCGCCGCCCATGACGACGATCATGAGGGGCTCGAGCAGCGCGGTGAGGGCGCCCAGGCGCGTCTCGACCTGCAGCTCGTAGCTTCCAGCGACGGAGATCAGCATCTCCTCGAGCTGCCCGCTGCGCTCGCCGACGGCGATCATGTGGGTCACGATGGGGTCGAAGCGGCCGCTGCGCTTCAAGGGCACGGCGATCGATTCGCCTTCCTGCACGCTCTTGCGGGCGTCATCGATGATCCCCTCCAGCTCGGCGTTGCCCATGACGTTGCGGGTGATCTCCATGGCGCGCAGCACCGGCACACCGCTCTTGAGGAGCGTGGCGAGGGTGCGGGCGAAGCGGGCGATGGCGACCTTCATGGCAATGTCGCCGGCGATGGGCAGGCGGAGCACGAACTTGTCCCAGATCTTGCGGCCCCCGCTGCTGCGGCGCCAGGCGCGGAAGAGCACGACGAAGCCGATGACGCCGAGGATGCCGGCCCACCACCAGTTGGCCACCATGTAGGAGAGCCAGATCATGAGCTCGGTGTACCAGGGCAGATCGCGGCCGAAGTCCTTGAAGATCGAGGTCACCTGCGGCACGACGACGACCATGAGGATGCCGACGATGACGGTGCCCAGGATGGCCATGATCGCGGGGTAGGCGAGGGCGGCGACGATCTTGCTGCGCATGCGGCCCTGGCCCTCGGTGAACTCCGCGAGGCGGTCGAGCACCATTTCCAGCGTGCCGGACTGCTCGCCGGCATGGACCATGTTCACGTAGTAGTCGGCGAAGAGCTTGGGATGAGCCCGCATCCCGTCGGCCAGCGAGACGCCCTCGTTGACCTGGTCGCGCACGGCGACCAGCGCCTTGCGCAGGTCGGCCTTCGGCGTCTGCTCCACGATCGCCGTCAGCGATTCGACCAGCGGCACGCCCGAGCGGATGAGCGTGGAGAGCTGGCGGGTGGCGAGGGAGACGTCGGCCGGCTTGGCCCGGTCGCGGAAGCTCCCGAGACGGATCTCCCGACCGGCGACCTTGCCCGCCTTGGCTTCTCCCGCCGCGGCCTTGGGCGCCTCGCGGATCTCGACCGGGACCAGCCCCTCCTTGCGCAGCAGCGCGCGCAGCGCCTCGACGCTCTCGGCGTCCCGTGCGCCGCGCATCGTGCGTCCCGCGCTTGTCAGGCCCCGGTAGTCATACGTCGGCATGTCTCACGTTCTTCGTTCTTCGTCTTTCGTTCTTCGTCGGGGCCGGGCCCGGCCGAAAAACGAAGAACGAAAGACGAAAAACACCTCCATGCGCCCCTCACCCTTCCTCGATGTCCTGCTCCGTCGCGCGGAGCACCTCGTCGGCGGTGGTGACGCCCTCGAGCACCTTGCGCATGCCGTCGTCGCGCAGGGTCTCCATGCCTTCCTCGACGGCGGCGCGCTTGATCGCCGTGGAGTCGGCGCGCTCGTTGATCAGGGCGCGCACGCGGTCCGTGATGAGGAGCAGCTCGTAGATGCCGGTGCGTCCGAGGAAGCCGGTCTGGAGGCACTGCGGGCAGCCGACCTTGCGGCGTCCGAGCGGGACGCGGCCGTGGCGCAGCGGCTCGAACTGCGAGTTGTCGACCATGTAGGCCGGGTGGGTCTGGCGCGCGAATCGGGCCTCCAGCCGCGGGCCTTTCCCGCCCAGCTCCGTCAGCTCCGCCTCCGCGATCGGCGCCTGCTGGGCGCAGTTGGGGCAGAGCGTGCGCACCAGGCGCTGGGCGAGGATGCCGACCATGGAGGAGGCGACGAGGAAGGGCTCGGTGCCCATCTCGACGAGGCGCGTGATGGCGCCGGCGGCGTCGTTGGTGTGGATGGTGGAGAGGACGAGGTGGCCGGTGAGCGAGGCGTGGATGGCGATTTCGGCGGTCTCGCGGTCGCGGATCTCGCCGACCATGATGACGTCGGGGTCCTGGCGCAGGAAGGCGCGCAGGCCGGAGGCGAAGGTGAGCTCGATCTTGGGGTTGACGTGCATCTGCGAGATCCCCGGCAGGTCGTACTCCACCGGGTCCTCGACGGTCATGATGTTCAGGTCCTTGGTGTTGATCTGCTGCAGGCAGGCGTAGAGCGTCGTGGTCTTGCCGCAGCCGGTGGGCCCCGTGACCAGGATGATGCCGTGGGGTCGGCGGATCAGGGTGTCGATCGCGCGGTCCGTGCCGGGGGCCAGGCCGAGCGTCGAGAGGTCGCGCAGGACGGTCGTCTTGTCCAGGAGCCGCATCACCACCCGCTCGCCCTGGCTGGTGGGGATGGTGGAGACGCGGACGTCGATCGACTTGCCGGCGATCTTGAGCCCGATGCGGCCGTCCTGCGGCAGGCGTTTTTCGGCGATGTTCAGCCCGGCCATGACCTTGACGCGCGAGATGACGCCGGCCAGCCAGCCCTTCACCGCACGCTTGCGCTCGTACAGATCGCCATCGATGCGGTAGCGCACGATGACGTCGCGCTCACCCGCCTCGATGTGGATGTCGCTCGCCCGCTCGCGCACCGCCTGGAAGAACAGCGAGTTCACCCAGCGGATCACCGGCGCCTCGTCGGTCACGTCCAGGATGTCGGGCAGCTCGTCCGCGGCCTCGTGGTCCTTCTCCCCCAGCTCGGACGCCTCCCGCTCGTAGACCTGGTTGATGACCTCGAGGATGCGCTCCGAGCCCGCGAGGGCGGGGATGGGCTCGGCGCCGAGGACGGCGCGGAGGTCGTCGAGGGCGGCGGAGTCGAGGGGGTCGGCGAGGGCGACGAGGATGCCGCCGTCGACCTTGCCGATGGGCAGGACCTTGTGCTGCTTGGCGAAGCGGATGGGCACGAGGCGGATCAGCTCCGGCGGGATCTTCTCCGGCTCGATGCGCGGCAGGACGGGCATCGACAGCTCGTCGGCCAGGAACCGCACGATCGCGTCCTCGTCGAGCACGCCGGCGGCGACGACGGCCTCCTGCAGCGGGCGGTCGGCGTGCTGCGCGGCCACCAGCGCGATCTGCTCGGCCGTCAGGATGCCGCGGGAGACGAGGATGTCGTTGATCAGGCGGTCGTTCATCGGACTCAATACACGGCCGGCTGCGGCTGGATGACGAGAGGCGCGGGCGCCGTCATGCCGGGGGAGGGCGTGAACTGCCCGGGCGCGGTCTGGATCACCGGGTGCTCCGCGCCGCCGGGCCCGATCTCGATGTAGGTGTCGCCCGCCGCCGTGCTCCACGACTCGGTCGAGATCGGCTGGGACGGGACGTGCGCCGGCGGCGGCGCGGCCTCCATCTGGCGCTGCAGCTCCTCCTCCTCCTCCAGGTCCTCGATCGTCTGGTTGATGTTCTCCAGGAGGCCGTTGGTGCGCGAGTAATCGATGTCCGGGCTCCACTCCCGCTCGCGCAAGGCCGAGATCTGCTCGATGAACTCGCGCCGCTCCTCCATCTTGCGGTTGAAGATGCGGCGGAAGTCGCTGGGGTCGCGGATGATGTACGGCGTGAGGAAGATGAGCAGGTTGCGCTTGGTCGTGCGCGTGCGGGTGTGGCGGAAGAGGTAGCCGAGGATGGGGATGTCGCCCAGGAACGGTACCTTCTCGACCGTCTCGACCTCGCTGTCGGTCATCAGGCCGCCGATGACGACGGTCTGCTGGTCGCGCACGACGCTCGTCGTGTGCGCCGTCTTCTGCCCGATGATCGGACCCAGCGAGCTTTCGCCCGTGACCTCGGAGACCTCGATCTCGATCTCCAGGCTCACCTGGTCGCTCTCGTTGATCTGCGGCGTGATCTTGAGCGTGATGCCGACCTTCTGGTAGCCGACGCTGACGAAGGGGTTGAGCCCGCCCAGGAGGCTGCTGGCCGCGCCGCCGGCCTGCTGGCCGGCCAGTCCGGCCAGCGCACCGATGCCGCCGCCGTAGCCGCCCTGCTGCACGGGAATGTTGCCGCCGACCATGATCTCCGCCGGCACGTTGTCGGTCGCCAGGATGTTCGGCGTCGACAGGACGTTGACGTCGTTGTCGGTCTGCAACGCCGAAAGCAGCACGCCGAAGGCCGGGATCGAGACCCCCGGCACCAGCGTCTGGTCCGACCCCTCCAACTCGAACCCGCGGATGCCGACCGCGAGGCCCTGCAGCGCGTTGGCGTCGACGGCGATCGTGGACAGCGGATAGAACCCGCCGTAGACCAGCGACTGCTCGCCCGCCGTGTCGACCATGTCGCCGCCGTGGAACGACAACCCGAGGTTGCGCAGGCGCTCGAGGCTGACCTCCATGATCACCGCCTCGACGAAGACCTGCCGGCGTGGGATGTCGAGCTGCTGGATGACCTGGCTCAGGGCCGCGTAGTCGCGCGGGCTGGAGACGATGACCAGCGCGTTGGTGGCGGTGTCGGCCTGGATCCGTACCTCGCCCGCCAGCGCCTCGCCCCCCACCGGTGCCCCCGGCGCCCCCATGCCCGGCCGCCCGCCGACCCGCCCCATCCCCCCCGTGGCCAGCGAGTTGAGCACGCCCGCCAGCTCCTCGGCGTCCGCGTGCTGCAAGGGATGGACGTGGATCTCACCCTCGCCCGCCACCGGCACGTCCAGCCGCCGGATCAGCTCCAGCACCTGGAGGTACGCGGGCTCGGTGGCCACGATGACCAGCGAGTTGGTGCGCGGGTCGGCGATGACCTTGGTCAGCCGCGTCACCACGCGCTCCTCCGTGCCGGCGGCGCCACCCTGCGGCGGGTACTTGACCTCCTCGACCGGCGCGCGGCGGTTCCCCCCCTGCTGCGCGCTCGCCGCGATCCCGCTCGCCTCGAACACCTCCTGGATCTTCTGCGCCAGCTCCTCCGCGTCCGCGTAGTGGACCGGCTCGACCCAGATCCGCTCGCCGGTCCCCGCCACGTCCAGCTCCTGCACGATGAGCAGCAGGCGCTGCACGTTGTTGCCGAAGTCGGTAATGATGAGCGTGTTCGTGGGCGGGTAGGGCGTGATGTCGCCGTCGCGGGACTTGAAGCGGTTGAGCAGGTTCGCCATCTCCTCGGCCGAGACGTTCTCCAGCCGGTGGATGCGCGTCACCATCCGCGCCTCGGTCGGCGTGGACTCCCCGTCGCGGTACGTCGAGACGGACTCCTGGGCCGCGCCGGCGGACTCGGTGATGACCCAGTAGCGTCCGGAAGGCACGACCGTCATGCCGTTGGCCGCGAGCACGGCCAGGAAGGCGCGGTAGGCCTCCCCGGCGGTGACCTCGTCGGGCGAGAAGATCGTGGCCTTGATCGAGCGGGCCTTGGCGCCGAGGATGAAGCGGCGGCCGGTGATGTTGGAGATGATGCGGACGAGGACGGGCAGGTCGACGTCCTGGAGGTTGAACTGGAAGCGCTGGCCCGACGGCATGGGCTCGTAATCGATGTTCGACTGGAGCTGCGCCTCCTCCGGCACCGGGCTCTCGACCGGCGTCGTCGTGGACGGCGGCGGGGGAGGGGGCGGCGGCGCGTCCGGCACGGGCGCGGGACCCGGCACGGGCGGCGTGGGGCTCGAGGCCGCCTGCGCCGCCGGCGCGAGCCCGGGAGCCGTGAGCCTGGGTGCGGTCATGCCGGGACGCACGATCGCCTCCGGCTGGACGATGGTCGGGCCCGCGCCCTGGACCACGGGCGGTGGCGGCTGCCCCCCCGGATCGGTGTTCTGCTGGGCGCCCGTCCGAGCGGCCGGCAGGAGGGCCAGGGCGAGGACGCAGACGGCCGCCGCGCGGAGCCGCGGGTTCCCGGCCGGTCCGTCCTTAGCCGCGGCCGGGCGTCGCCGGAGCGGCCGCCGCTCCGCCGCCTGCCCTGAGCCCCGTCGAAGGGCTCCACCGCCTGCCCTGAGCCCCGTCGAAGGGTTCCACCGCTCCACCTTCGAACCAAGAACCAACAACCTGCTCCTCCCGTCCACCGCTCACCGGAGGTTGTAGTTCATCGTGATCGACTCGCCGCGGCGCGTGACCGTGACCGAGATGCGATCGGCCATGCGCAGCCGCCCGTAGGCCTGCAACGCCTTGTCCGCCCCGGTCATCGGAATGCCGTTGATGCTCTGGATCAGGTCGCCGTTCTCCAGCCCGAGCTTGCCGAACAGGGAATCGCGCCGGATGCCGTAGACCTTGAACCCGATGACCTCGCCGTTCTCCTCGTGCGGCATCACGCGCGCCTGCCGCATCGCGATGTCCTGGTTGTCCAGGATGGTGTTGATCAGCGAGCGCTGCACGTTGCGGTCGGTGTCGCTCACGACCTCGATCGAGCTGCTCACCGCGGCCGCGAACCGATCCTCGCGGCTCGACGCCTCGGCCGGCGGCGGCGGCGGCGGCGCCTGCTCCGGCGGCTTGACCTCGACCGGCGGCGGCGGCGCGGCCCCCGCGGCGCTCGCGAGCTGCGGGTAGCGGATGTCCAGGAAACACTCCAGCCCGCTCCCGGCCTGCGCGATGTAGACCCGGTTCCAGGTGATGCGCGAGACGTGATGCCCCCCCAGCTCGTAACCCACCCGGTACTCCGACGGCTTGCCGTCCTGCACGATCGTCGCGAACCCCAGCTCCGGATGCGTCGGCGAGCCGGCGACCAGCGCCTGGACCTGCAAGGCCATCGGGCAGGGCGCGATCGTCGTCTGGGCCGGACCGACCTCCGGCTCCGCACCGGCGTCCGGCACCTCCTCGACCTCGATGTCCTCCCCCGCGTCGGCCTCCTCGGGCGGAAGGTCGAACAGGTTGCCCGCCAGGAGATCGTCCAGCCGGAGCTGCTTCTCCGTCGGGGCGAACCCCGCGGCCGTCCCCGCGTCCTGGTCGATGTTCGCCGGCGGCGCATGCGACAGGTCGACCCCCTTGCCCACCGAGGACAGGAGCAGCTCGCCAATCCCCCCCGCGACGAAGTAGGCCATCACGACCGTCAACCCGGCCGTGGCCACCCACACGTAGCGTTTCAGGACCGCCGCCATGCGCCGACCTCACGCCCCCGCCCGCCGAGGCCCTCCCTACCGGAGATCCGGCCCGCGATCAAGGGTCGAATCTCCCCGAGGACGTTGACTTTCCCGCCCGTGACAAAGCGGCAAACCGACCACTGAACAAAGGTCGGGGGTGACATTCTGTCAATCGGCGCGAGGCGTCCCGACAGCCTCATTTTTCCCCCCCGCGGTCCGTCGCGTCGGCCCCCGCCGCCGGCTCCTCCGTCGGCCGCCCCGCGGCGTACAGATCCAGCTTGCGGTAGATCGTCCGCGCGGCGATGCCCAGGAACTGCGCCGCGAGCTTCTTGTCGCCCTTCGTCCGCCGCAGCGTCTCCTCGATCAACCGCCGCTCGACCTCCTCCAGCGGCGTCCCGATCGCCACCGCGATTTCGCCCGAATCCGTCCGTTCGCCCGGCACCGTCGGCGGCAGATCGCCGACGTCGATCAGGGTCCCGCGGGCCAGCACGACGGCCCGCTCGATCGCGTTTTCCAGCTCGCGCACGTTTCCCGGCCAGGCGTGCCGTTCCAGCGCTTCCATGGCCGCCGGCGTGAAGCCTGCCAGCTCCCGCGAATCGCGCAGGCAGAATTTTCGCAGGAAGTGGTGCGCCAGGAGCGGGACGTCCCCGTGCCGGTGCCGCAGCGGCGGACAGGTGATCGCGATCACGTTCAGCCGGTAGTACAGATCGTCGCGGAACCTCCCCGCCGCCACCTCGGCCGCCAACTCGCGGTTGGTCGCGGCGATGAGCCGGACGTCGGCGTGCCGTGGCTTGCCGCCCGAGCCCAGCGGCTCGTACTCGCCGGACTGGATGACGCGCAGGAGCTTGACCTGGACGGCGGGGGAGATCTCGCCGACCTCGTCCAGGAACAGCGTGCCGCCGTGGGCGAGGCCGAAGCGCCCGTCGCGCCGTGCCGCCGCGCCGGTGAACGCCCCGCGTTCGTAGCCGAACAGCTCGGATTCGAGAATCGTCTCCGGGATGGCGGCGCAACTGACCGCAACAAAAGGCTTGTCCGCGCGGGCGCTGTGGCGGTGGACGGCGCGGGCGAGGACCTCCTTGCCCGTGCCGCTTTCCCCGAGCAGGAGCACCGTGGACTGGCTCGACGCCACCTGCTTGGCCATGTCGACCGTCCGCCGCCAGGCGGGGCTGGTGCCGACCAGGGAGCGCGCGTCCTCCTGCACGCCCTCGAGCGTCGCGCGCAGCTCGGCGTTTTCCCGCACCAGGAGCGCGCGCTCCGCGGCGCGACGGACGGCGCGGACGATCAGGGAGCGTTTGAGCGGCTTCTCGACGAAGTCGTACGCGCCCTCCTTCATGGCCTCGACGGCGGTCTCCACCGTTCCGTAGGCCGTCATCAGCACGACCTCGGTGGCGGGGGAAATCTGCTTGACCGCCCGCAGCAATGACACTCCGTCACCGCCGGGCATGCGCACGTCGGTCAGGACCACGCTCGGCGCCTCGCGGCGGAGCTCCTCCAGCGCCTCCCGCGCGTCGCGGGCGGCCGCCACACGGTACGGCTCGCGCTCGAAGATGCGGCGCAACGATTCGAGATTCCCCGCGTCGTCGTCGACGAGCAGCAGGAGCGGGCCGCCCTGGGCCTGGCCCTTCGCCTCGTCCTGTCCCGTCGCCTCGTCCGCCACCGCGACCTCCTGCGTCGCACCGCGACGCCTCGTGCTGCACCCCGCGTGCCAACGCGATCAACCGGGGCTCAACCCTGGTATTCCAGGGTCCGCGTCAGCTTGTGGCTGCCGTACCAGCGGTTGAGCGTGGTGTGCGGTTCATGTCCGGTCACCGAGTCCACGACGGCGTAGGTCAGGCCGGTGTCCTGGCCCAGGTGGGCCAGGTCCAGGTTCAGCACGCGGACCCAGCTTCCGGTGTTGATGTACAGCTTTCCGTTCTCCAGGACGCGGCAGCGGGGCAGGTGGGAATGCCCCGTGATCAGCGTGTGCACGCCCTGGGTGCGGCGCAGCGTGCGCATGGCGAGGCGATCGAAGTCCGCCAGCGGGGAGAACTCGTCGCGCATGATGCGCAGGGTGTCGACGAAGCGGCGGAAGATGTTGCCGTGCCGGCTGAAGCGGGTGCGGATGAAGTGGTAGACGGTCCGGAAGAGCGTCTTGACGGTGAAGCGGAAGTCGAGGAACAGGCCGGCGAAGAACAGGCGTTTGAGGGGGACGATGTGGTCGACGAGGTAGCGTTCCATCTTCGCCGGATTGAGCACCTTGAGCACGAACAGCGAGCCCCACGGGAGGTTGATCACCGGCTCGCGCCCGCTGCGGGAGACCGTGAGGCGGCGGTAGTCGAAGCGGTGGATCGCCTCCCACTGGTGTCCGTGCCGGATCTGGATCCCCTCCGGCAGGTGGTAGCTCTCGCCGCGCGTCACGAACTGCACGCGGTGCCGCTCCGGCTCGCCCGCGATGCGCTCCAGCAGCGCGTCCTGCGGTCCCGGCAGCATCAGCTCGATGTCGTGGTTCCCCGGCAGGTACGCGACGCTCGTGCGCCCGCGGCGCAGGAAGGCGCGCACGGCGTCCCAGAACACGGGGTGTCCCCGCAGCACCTGCCGCACCTTGTCCACCGCGATGGTCTCCGTGATCGCGTCGGGGAAGATGCCGCCCACGCGCACCTTGAGCAGGTCGAGGATGTCCCCGTTCAGCACCAGCTCGACGTGCGCCTCGTCGTACTCCCCGGAGGTGTAGTACTCCAGGAACTCCGCGAACCGCTCGTCCTCGTGGAAGTCCTCGTACGGGTTGAAGCTGCCGCGCTGGCTTCCCGTCCCCAGGTGGAAGTCGCTCACGACGAGCCGTATCTGCCGTTCGTGCACGGCGCCAACATGCCACGGTCGGGGAGCGTGTGGCAACGCGCCGGCCCCCATCGGTGTCCATCTGCGTTCATCGGTGGTTTCTTCTTCCCGCTCCGTGCCTCTCCCTATCTGTGTTCATCCGTGTCCATCTGTGGTTTCCCTCTTCCTGTTCCGTGCCTCCCGCGTCCCTTGACAGCCGCCCACCTGTACCCCGACCATCCGCGCCGTGGCGGCGGAGGATCTCAAGTTCGCGTTCGTCGCGTTCACCGCGGTCTTCTTCGTCGTCGATCCGTTCGTCGCGGTGCCGATCTTCCTGGCCATCACCGCGGACGACGAGCCGGCCAAGCGGCGCGGCATGGCCCTGCGCGCCGCGCTCGCCGCGTTCGTCACCCTCGCGCTCTTCGCCCTCGCCGGCGGCCTCATCTTCCGCGCCTTCGGCATCTCGCTGGGCGCCTTCAAGATCGCCGGCGGCCTGATGCTGTTCCTCATGGCCATGGACATGATGCGCGCCCAGCCCTCCCGCACCCGTTCCACCGCCGAGGAACAGGAGGAAGGAACGGCACGGGACGACGTCGCCATCGTTCCCATGGCCATCCCGATGCTCGCCGGCCCGGGCGCCATCGCGACCGTCATGGTGCTCATGAGCCGCGCCGCCTGGAAGCCGGTCCCCACCGTCGCGGTCTTCGCCGCCATCGCCGTCACCTGCGTCGCGACCTGGATCCTGCTGCGCTCCGCCGTCGCCGCGCAGCGCTTCCTCTCCAAGACCATCCTGCACGTCCTGGAACGCGTCATGGGCCTGTTGCTCGCGGCAGTGGCCGTGGAGTTCGTCGTGGGAGGGATCCGGGATCTGTGGCCCACGATGTAGTGCGGGAAGTGCGGGAAGTGCGGGAAGTGCGGGAAGAAGGGAGGCATTCGAGATGCGTTTTGCACTGGTGGGACCGACGCTCGAGGAGAACCTGTCGCTGGAGTATCTGGTCGCGGCGCTGCGGGCGGCGGGACACGAGGCGTCCCTGGTCCCGTTCGCGTGGGACCGCGACCTGCCGCGCGCGAGTCGCGCGATTCTCGCCCTGCGGCCCGACGCGGTCGGCCTGTCGATGACGTTCCAGATGCGCGGGCGCTCGTTCCTGGCGCTCGCCGCGGACTTGCGCGCTCGGGGTTTCTCGGGTCCGATCGCCGCCGGAGGCCACTGGGCGTCGCTGGCGGCCGGGGAGATACTCCGCGACCACCCGGCCCTCGATTTCGTCCTGCGCGGGGAGGCCGAGCGCAGCATCGTGACGCTGGCGGCGGCGTTGGCGGGGCAGGGCGAGCTGGACGATGTGCCGGGCCTGGTGCGGCGCGCGGCGGACGGGACGCTCCGCGAGAGCCCGGTGCCGCCCGAGCGCCTGCCGCTGGACGAGTTGACACCACCCGCGCGCGACGCCGCGCCGCTCGAGCGCATCGGCATCCCCTGGGCCCCCATCCTGTCCGGGCGCGGCTGCCGCGGGCGGTGCACGTTCTGTTCGATCGGGGCGTTCCACCGGCTGGGCCGCGGGCCGACGCGCCGCGTGCGCGCGCCGGAGCGCGTCGCGGACGAGATGGCGGCGCTGTGGCGGGAGCGCGGCGTACGCATCTTCGTCTTTCATGACGACGACTTCTTCCTCGGCCGCCTCGCCGACGACCTCGAGCGCATCGAGCGCCTGGGCGAGGCGATGGCGGCGCGCGGCCTGCCGCGCGTCGCGCTGGTGGTCAAGGCCCGCCCCGACGACGTCCACGAGGAGGTCGTGCGGCGCCTGCGGGCGCTGGGCCTGGTGCGGGTGTTCCTGGGCATCGAGAACGACTCCGCTGCGGGCCTCCGTGCCCTCGGCCGCGGGGTCGACCCGCAACGCAACCACCGCGCCGTCGCGATCCTGCGGCGCCATGACGTCTTCACCTGCTCCAACCTGCTCGCATGGGAGCCGGACGCCACCCTCGAAGATCTGCGCGCGAATATCGATCTCCTGCGCGCCTTCCCCGACAACCTCGTCAACTTCGGCCGGACCGAGCTGTACGAGGCGGCGCCGCTCACGCTGCGCCTGGCCTCCGAGGGGCGGCTCCTGGGCGACTACCTGGCGCGCGACTACGTCGTCTCCGACCCGCGCGCGGAGCTGGCCTTCCGTGTCTACCGCGTGGCGCTGGGCGAGCGCTGCTACCCCCTGGACGGCCTGGTCAACGCCTCGACCAGCCTCGGCTACGACGCGGCGCTGCTGGCGCACTTCCACCCGGGAGCCCGGGCCGAGCGGGTGCGGGCCGAGGTGGGGGCGTTCCTGCGCCGGCTCTCCGGCTCGCTCGCCGCGTGGCTGGAGTGCATCGTCGATGCGTGCGCGACGGCGACGCTCGCCGCCGGCTCCGACGTCGCTCGCCTCGCGCTCGACGTGGCCCGCGCCGTGCGTGCCGAGGACGCGCGGCTGATGGCGGAGCTGCGCGCGCTGCAGGCAGGTATCGAGCGTTGCGCGCGCGGCCTGCCCGAGCCGGTCGCGCCTCGCGCGGACGTGCCGCGCCGCGGCCCGCGCCGGGCGGCCGCGCTGCTGGCCGTGGCGGGCGGCGCCCTGGCCTGTTCCAAGAGCGGTACCGCCGCCCGCAACCCGCCGGAGGCCATTCCGCCGGTCGTTCCGGCAGAGGTCGATGCCTCCGGTGGACCGGGGGCCGACGCGGAGCCGGCGGATGCGGGCGGCGCTTCCGAGGCCGTCGCTGCGCCGATCGACGCCGCGACCGAGAGCGACGCGGTCGTGCTGTCGATCTCGACGGACGTCGGGCCGTGGCAGAGCTGCCCGGCCAATGCGCACGTCTCGTCGTTCATTCTCGGCGTGCAGCTCGAGGATCCGGCGATCGAGGCGCGGTTCGAGCGCTTCGACGCGACCGACGGCCGGGTCGAGGACCTGTACGTCTCTCCGGACGGTCGCCGGGCGCACGCGATGTTCCGCGCCGGGGAGCGACGCGGCGTGCAGAAGCTGACCGCGGTGTTCTCCCGCGCCGCCGGCGCCGGGACGCTCGTGCGCAGCCAGCAGTTCTTCGAGTACGGGGACGGCGAGGCGACGCTGGGGCCGGACGAGTACCCCGACGTCGAGTGCGGGGTGATCTGCGATCCGATGGCGATCCCTCCCGACGCCGTGCTCGACCGGGACGACGAGATTGTCTTCGGCAAGGAGCCGTGGGGGCTTCTGGAGGGCTGGGCGACGAACTTCACGTTCTCGGCGGGGCTGCGTTCGGACATCGAGGGCGAGGTTGTCGGGTCGCCGGCGGTCGAGTGCAGCACGGGGTCGGCGTCGGTGAGCGGCGAGTGGTCGATGGGCATCGGCGAGCCTCGCCCTGGCGAGACCTGGGTGGCGCACGACGCGCCGCGGGTGGCGAACCGGGTGTTCCGCATCCAGTTCGACCCGCGCCCGCGGGACGGCGACGGGCGGCTGGCTGGGGGCGAGCACAAGTGCACCGTGCGTTTCACGGTGCGGGCGGGGGACGACGAGCGGACGTACGAGGGGAGCATCCGCATCCACGTGGCGGACGACGGGACGGTGGAGATCGGGCCTGCCCGCCCTGAGCCAGCCCGCCCCGAGCCAGGTCGAGGGGCCGAAGGGGCGCCGGCGCCCGCGGCGGGGGCTGCCGCGCCGGAACCGAACCGCGGGATTGAGCCCGCGGCTGCCCTCCGGCCGGGGTCCCGGGCGGCCGCGCCGTCCTCCGTGCGCTGCGATGACATCCTGCCGCTGCCGCACCGCTACGCGGTGGAGGTGCGGTGTCTTGCGGACTACGGGGAGGCGCTGCTGCTCGAGGCGCTCGCTCCCGCGGCCGGGTCGTTCGGGAAGCCGTCGTTCCGCTGGTCCGCGTCCGGTGGCGCGATCGAGGCCGTGGACGGCGGCGCGCGCGCGTTGTGGCGCCTGCCGGACGACGGGGAGCCTGCGGCCGCGGTCTGCGCCGTTTCGGCGCATCCGGCGGACCTGCAGGTGGGCTCGTACCGACGAGGGTAGGGCGGGGCAGGGATCGGCGCGACCGGCCCTGCGTCAATCCGCGGAGGCGTCGGCTTCGGCGTCGCCGGGCGCCCCTTCGTCGCCGTCCGTTCCGCCGTCGGGTTCCGGGATGCAGCACACGTAGAACGTCGATTCGCCCGAGGGAGTGGTGAGCTCGTCGCACGCGTACGTGATGAGGTCCATTCCGGGGCCGCTCCAGGATCGCGTGCCCGAGAAATCCGTCACCGTCCCCGCGGGGCACTCCACCGAGAAGCCGCCGCTTCGCGACGCCGGGACGACCGTTCCGCCGCATTCGGGGCACGGCGCACCATCGTCGGGCACGCTGTCGAGCGCGTCGTCCGCCGCCCCGTCCACGCCCCCGCCTCCGTCGCCGCAAGCCAGGGCGAACGATGCCGCACAGACAACCGACCAGCACAGAGGTGACCTCATCGCCGCGGCTCCTTGCGTCGACGGGCGCGTCCGGCCCGACCGGGAACAACCATGCCTCGGCGGCGGGCGGAAGTCCATCCCGGCCGGCCCCGTGGGGCGGGCGGCGCGAACATCGATTTCCCTTCCCCTGCGGGTCGTGCTACGAAGTCGGTTGCCTTCGGGCCGTTCGCCGGCCACAGACGCGGTCTGTTGGACTTCGAGCGAATACCGGGCAAGCGCGCGACCGTCCGGTGGGGACGGACGCGAGAGGCCCCTGGCCGCGGAGGCGACGTTTGGAGGTGGGTCATTTCGGCCAAGCTTTTCGTCGGCAGTCTGAATTTCCAAACCACTCGCGAGCAGCTCCTCGAGCTGTTCGCCGGGGCCGGGCAGGTCGTCGATGTCGTCCTGCCCACCGATCGCGACAGCGGCAAGCCGCGCGGCTTCGCCTTCGTGGAGTACGCCACCCCGGCGGAAGCCCAGGAAGCGATCCGGCGCTTCAACGGCTACGAACTGGACGGGCGTGCGCTGCGCGTCAACGAGGCCGAGGCGCGTCCGCCGCGTCCCCGCAACTTCGCCCCGGACTTCGGCGGCGATCGCCAGGGCGGCGGCGGATTCGGCAACCCCTTCGGCGGCGGCAAGCCGTTCAAGGCCAAGGGAAGCCGCCGGCACCTGCGCGCCCGCAAACGCGGCGGCTGATTCGCCCGCACGATCTTTTCGGTCCGGGCGGTCACGAGCCGCAAGGCCCGAACTCGATCAGCGTCGGCCAGAGGCGGCAGCCGCCATCGTGCCCGAGCTCGCGGAAGCAGTAGGCGTACCAGCCCTCGATCAGCGTGCCGGCGAGGCAGAACGCCGGGCAGCCCGTGCAGTCGGCCTCGCAGATCGTCGTGTCCGTACACGGGTTCCGCCACGCGGTGCCCCCGCCCGACACCGTTTCGCACACGGGGGTGCAGGGCCGCGAGGTGCAGGCCCCGGCGTGTTCCATCGGCATCCCTGTATCGAGCGCGGCGCAGGGATTCGCGTACGTGACGCCGTCGCAGGCGCACGTATCGGCCCCGCCCGCCGCGCAGGAGCTCGGGCGCGCCACGCACGTGCCCAAGGCGGAGGGCAGGCAGCCGATCCACGCGCAGACCTCGTCCGAGGCGCATTCCCCGAGCGGCCACGGAATGCAGTTCCCCGTCGCGCACGCGCCGTCGCCGCTCCTCGCCGCCTCGGCCGCCAGCCGTTCGCAGTCGTTCCAGTAGGACTTCCCGTCGCACGCGCACACCGGGTTCCAGTCGGCGGTGCAATCGGCCGGCGCCGGCACGCACGTCCCCGTGGCCCCGGCACCGCAGCCGCGGACGTCGCACCGCTCGCCCGCCGGACAATCGCCTGCGTCCGGCCGGCAGCCCGAGGCGTCCCCCCCGTCCTCCGGCGCATCCTCGGCGGCGTCTTCCGCCGCGTCCGCCGCGTCGTCGCCCGGGCCGTCGTCCATCACACCGTCGCCGTCGCTCCCGCCGTCCCCGTCCGCGTCGCCTCCCGTCTCCGCCCGCTCCAGCACGTCGACCGCCGTGCCGACGCAGCCGGCGGACGCCGCGAGCGCGACGAGCCATGCGAACCGGGCTACCACAGCAGCACCTCGAGTCCGAGGCCCGCGGCGACGAGCAACGGGCCCCAGGTCGTCACGTCGCGCCCGTCGAAGCGCACGGTCGTCGCCGGCATGGCCCACGCGATCAGCGCGTCGAGCCGGACGCGCAGCAGGCGCGCGACACCGACGGCGACCCCGCCCCGCACGTACGGTGCGCCCGCCGCGACCAGCCCCGGGCGCTCGACGAACCCCGGCTGCGGGTCGCCCCGCACGTCCACGAACGTCACGGCCGCGCCCCCGCCGGCGAAAGGCACCCAGCGGTCCTCCGGCGCGGCAAACGTCAGCCGTACCCCGGCCGCCAGGAGCCCCATGTGCAGCTCGGCGTTCCCCTCGGCCTCCGCGAGCCGGAGCGGCAGCGCCGGCGCGAGGGCGAACAGCTCCACGCCGAGCAGCTCGGAGATCCGCAGGTTGCCGCCGATCTGGACCACCAGCGTCGGTGCGACCTCGAACGATCCGACCGCCACGGCCGGGGCCAGCTCCAGCGCCAGCCGCGGCGGCTCCTCGGCCGGCGCCGCCGGCGGAAGCGCCACGAGGCTCTCGACGGGCGGGCCCGCCTGCACCTCCCCCTGACCGGAGGATCCCATGCGGATCTCGAGGAAACTCGCGCGCAACAGCTCCACGGTGCGCAGCACGACCAGCGACGGGTCCTGGGCTCCCTCCCCCGCCGAGGAAACCTCGCGCAGCACCGTCTTCCCGGTCACCCGATCGACGAGCCAGATCCGCACGGTGCCGGCCGCCGGGAGGAGCTGGACCGCGGCGGCGGCGTCGACCGAGCGCGCCGCCTCGGCCAGTCCCTCGGGCGGCGCGAGGTCGGGCACTCGCGGCAGGAACACCGGCTCGAAGCCCAGCGCGACAAGCTCGGCCGCGACCCGCGAGAGGAGCTCGTCCTGCGCCTCGCCGATCAGCACCACGCGGGGGAGCGCACCGTCCGTCGCCCGCGCGCGATGCGTGCCCGCCGCTGCGACCGACAGCGCGAGCACGAATGAAAGGGGGACCGAAAGGGAAGAGGAGAGGTGGGGAGATCGGCTGGAGAGGTGGGGAGGGGTTCGTCTGTCCCGGCGCGGCGCCGGGACAGACGACTCTCCACCTCTCCCGTCGGCCTCTCCACCTCTCCTCTTCCGGTCCGGAAAGGCCTGACACGTCGTCCCGAGCCGCGCGAGTGGCACCTCAGGGAGCGTCACGGGGCGCCGGCTCCCCTGCCAGGAGGGCCCGGGCGAAGTCGGCGTGCGGTCCGTCGGGGTCGAGCTGCAGGTACTCGCGCGCCGCGGTCGCCGCGGCCTCGGAGTGTCCGGCCCGATCCAGCGCTTCGATCAGCCGTCCCGCGGCCTCGCGCGCGATGCCGCTCGCCCGCGGCTCCGCCAGGCA
>JACRCZ010000009.1 GCA_016218765.1 Deltaproteobacteria bacterium
CAAGCGCATCGAGGTCACCGCCGACGAGCCCACCTCCACCGACATGGCCCAGGAACCCGCCGCCACCGGCGATGAAGCCACCGAACACGCCGCGGTGTAGCCGGCTCGTGGCCGGTCGCTGGTAGCCGGCGGAACGGGAGGGGGCGTCGGAAATGGGTCGGGTGGAACTGCACCCACATCGCGAACTCCGCGACTCGCGGCAGGAACGAGCGGGAGTGCCGTGCCGCCGGGTACGCGCCGCCGGTGAACGATGGCGAGGTGGGCGACGTGAACGACGCCGACCCGTTCAGAGCCGGGCGGGATCGAACCGGAACAGGACGATCCGCCCGGGGGGGTTCCCGCGCGGGTCGTGCGGTACGATCGTCAGGTACAGCACTCCCTCGTCCGGCCGGGCGGCGGTGGGGTACGTCAGGTGGCGCGGGGAGGTGGCCGGCGGGTCGATCGTCGTCACCTGGACGGCCGGGTGCCCCGGATCCGCCGGACGGCGCACGATCCACGTATCCAGGCCGAAGGTGGCGGCGTGGAGTTCCCGATCGGCGGGGTCCCACGGCGGGTCCACGCCGGCGCTCGAGGCGAACGCGAAGTACGGCACGCCGCCGGCGGTGTCGCCGACGATCGGCTCCTCCCACTGGCCGAAGGTCGGGATGGGCCCGCAGAAGGCGAGGGAGCATGCATTGGGCGGGTACGGGTAGATGTCCGCGTCCCAGCCCGTGACGTTGGTCAGGTCGAACGGGTCGCGCCACTGCCAGGCGATGGCGTCGGCGAATCCTTCGGTGACCCGCGAGTAGCCGACGGCCAGGCCTGGGGCGAGGGTCGAGCGGAGAAAGGTATCGGAAGCGAAGAGGAACCAGCGATCGTCCTCGGTGAAGCCCCAGGTCTCGTAGCCGACGCCGATCACGGTGGCGCCGTCCGGATTGGACCACAGGCCTTCGCCGGAAGGGCGGTCGGGGGTCGGGGTCAGGTTGCGGCGATAGTTGACCAGCGCGGGGAGGCTGCCGACCAGCACGAGATCCGCCGTGGCGATCTGCAACGGACCCTTCCACGAGTAGGTCCCGTCGAAGCCGACGCGCTCGGCCCAGACGAGCTTCGCCGAGTCGGGAGCACCGCCGGCGAGGCCCTGGCTGAGGCGCGGGCGCATGGTGCCCAGCGAGGGTGGGGGCTCGCCCGCGGCGCTGCACGCGTAGCCCTCGTAGGGGACGGCGGCGAGGCCCGTGGCGCCGCGCACGTACTGGCAGCCGAGCGCCGCGGGACACTGCCCGGGCCCGACCTGGGAGCAGGGAAAGGGCGCGAGCGACCCGGGGTAGGCGTAGGTCCAGGTGGAGACGAAGTCGGTGAGCCGGACCCACTTCTTCCCGTCGAGTGAGACGGCCCACAGGTCGTTGAAGAAGCCGAACTCGGACACGCCGTCGTCGTGACGCGACGCGTGGCGCGGAAGCTCGACGCCGGCGACGAGCCATTCGCCGCCGGGGTACCAGGTCGCGAGGTCCTTGTTGCGGTTCGCGTAGAGCACGGCGCCCGGCTGCCGCACGACGGCGTTCGGCGCCCCGTCGGAGCTCGGTGCGACGTGGTAGATCTCGGCGCCGTCCACGCCGTCCACGACGTCCGTGCAGCCGATGCAGCGCGGTGCGGTCCCGTCGCCGGCGGCGACGTAGAGCACCGTCGTGCCGCTCCACACGACATCGGTCTCGGTCGAGGGCCCGGCTTCGTACCAGTACTGGGGCGGTGCGACCGTTCCGGGAACGTGGATCGAGACGCCCAGGATGTCCGCCCGGAAGGTCTCGAAGACCACGCGGTCGCCGGCCCGGTCGTAGGCGGCGGCCTTGCCGTTCCAGGACCCCGCGTCGTCCGACCAGTCGTCCGGCTCGTTCCAGGCCGTGCCTGCCGGGTCGGTGCCGATGATCGTGACCGGCACGCCCACGGGCAGGGCGGATGCCTCGTCGCCGGCGCCGTCCCCTGGGTCGACGTCGGCATCTCCGCCGGCTTCGGCATCGCCGTCGGCATCCGCGTCCGCGTCCGCGTCCGCGGCGCCGTCGACTTCGCCCGAGGCGTCCCCGACGTCGCTCGTGTCGTCGCCTGAGTCGTCGCCTCCGCAGGCCACGACAGGCAGCAGGCCCAGCAGCATGATGACCGTCGCCCGCATCGCCATCCCTCCTGTGCGTACCGACTTAGCGCAATCCGGGCGGCGCCATCCGGGCGGGGTTGCGCCACTTTCCCGCTTCTGCCTGGCGGGAGCGCCGGCACCGCCGGAGGACCAGGCCGGCGGCGAGCGCGAGAGCGGCGAGCGCGAGAGCGGCGAGCGCCGCAAGCGACTGCGCGGGTGATGCCGTCACGGCGCAGGTGCAGCCGGAGTCGCCGTCCCCGTCCCCGCCGGTGCCGCACGAGGCGTCCTCCGTGCCCAGGCAGACTCCGGCGCTGCACGAATCCTCGGTCGTACACCGGTCGCCGTCGTCGCAGGCCAGTCCGTCGGCCAGACTGGACCACGCGGTCGTCGACGACGCCGTGAGGCACCGACGACAGCCTTCGGCCGGGTCGGCCTCTCCTTCGGCCCGGCACACGCCTTCGATGGTGCACCCGGCACACGCCTCCGGCCGAGAGGCGACCGTCGTGAAATCGAAGCCGGTCTCCGTGGCGGTCGACGAGCCGACGACGACGATCGTGCCGTCGGCTCCGACCGCCACATCGGACGGCCAGTCGGCGGCGCCGGCCGGCCCGTCGTAGCGCAGCTCCCATCGAACTTCCCCGTCGCCCGTCACGAACACCGTCGCCATGTCCGTTCCGGTCCCGGCGCCCGGGGACACCCCCGTCACCGTCAGATGACCGAACTCGTCCATGGCCGCCGCGACCGCATGGTCCCCCGTGCCGGCGGCACCGTCGAAGAGCGCGATCCACTGTTCGGCGCCCGCGGCATCCAGCTCGAAAACGCAGAACCCGTTTTCGGGGTGGTACGAGCCGTCGACCGCCGACCAGGGCGCATGCGTCGTGCAGTTCGCCACCACGTCGACGGCGCCGGCGGGGTCGACAAAGACATCCACCGGAACGTCCGTGAACCCATCGGAGGTCGCGTCCGCGGGGCCTTCCAGGACCACCGAGGACACGCGGCGGCCTTCCTCGTCCAGAACCAGCAGCAAGAGGTCGGACTCGAGGTGAAAGGCGTACCCCGTGTCCCTCCACGGCTCGGTCTCGGCGCAGGTTCCCAGAACGTAGGAACGGCCGTCGTCGCCGAGCGCCACGGCGTTGGCGCCGGTAGCGGGGCATCCCGACTCCGAGTGGCGCAGGGTCCAGACCTCGCCGCCCGACGCGTCGTAGCGTGCGGCGAGCACAGCGTCGCCGCCTTCGGCATCCGGGTTCGCAACGCCGCCCGCGACCACGACGCCGCCGTCCGCCGTTGCCGCAACGTCCAGGCAGCCGGCGGGCAGTCCTCCGATCTCGTCCCCCAGCGACGCCGTCCACAGGGGGGTTCCGTCGGCCGAGTAGCGGATCGTGGTGCATGCCGAAAGCCCGCCGTCGTCCTCGGCCGTCCCCGTGACGAAAAGGCTGCCGTCCGGCGCGATGGCGACGGCCTCGGCGGACCCCTCCGCACCGGGCGCGTGCCCGTCGATCGCGAAGAACTCGACGCCGTCGGCGTCGTATCGGACCACGGACCACGCGGAACCTCCCCCCTCCATCTCCGTCGCGCCCGCGACCACGGCGCCGCCGTCTCCGGTCGCCTGCACATCGCCGACCGCGTCGTCGCCACCGGCGAAGCCCCCGCGATCCGCGCTCCACAGCTCGTTGCCGTCGCCGTCGTGGCTGCGGACGACCCAGTCCGTGCCGCCTGCCTCCGGCTGGGCGACGCCGGCCGTGAACACCCGCCCGTCGGCGTCGATCGCGACCGCCTGCGCCTCATCGCGGCTCAGCTCGGCCGGGCCGGTCTCGTGCGCTTCCCATTGCACCGTGCCCGCCGGGTCGTAGCGGATCGTCGCCATATCCGTGTAGGTCTCCGAGAAGAAGGCGCTCCCGGACAGGACGACGCCGGTGTCGTCGGCCACGAGGCCCACCGGGACCTCGTCGGGGGAATACGGGACGGGCGAATCGAACACCTGGACCCAGTTCTGGGCGCCGGTCGCCGGGTCGATCTGCATCGTGACGTATTCGTGTTCCGACAGCCGCGCGTCCCCGGCCCAACCCGCCGCGTACAGGTGGCCGTCGGGCGCCGTGCCGATGTCCACGCCGAGCGTCTCCTGGTCTCGGCCCATGGAATCGCGGTCGACATAGGTGAAATCCCAGCCCGGCGCGCCGCCGGTGTCGAAGGACCGGACGATCCAGGACACGATCCCGGAGCTGTCGTTCGCGTACGCGTGCCCGAGCACGTAGATGCCGCCGTCGGCGGCGACGGCCAGCGCCGCCGCGTAGTCGTCGGACGCGGTCAGTTCCGGGAAGACGGGCGCACCCAGAACCGAACCGTCGGTGCCGAATCTGACGAGCATCAGGTCGTTGGCGGTGCACCAGTCGTCGTAGTCGCCTCCGTCCACGAACGCCGCGCAGCCGCTCCCCGCCGCGACGATGTCGCCGTTCGGAGCGACGACGATGTCCCGGGCGGCATCGGCCAGCCCCGCGGGCCCGTCGATCAGCTGCACCCACTCCTCCACGCCGGCCGTGTCGTAGGCGACGACGGCGAAGTCGCATTCGATCGAGAGGAAATCCGACCAGACGTCCCGATCCCAGCTCTCATTGTGGTTCGTGTCGCCGCAGGAGTAGCCGGCCACGAAGACGTTGCCGTCGCCGTCGACGGCGATCGCGAACGGCTTGTCGTCCGTCCCGGACCCGCGATCGTACCGGGCGGTCCACCGCAGGACGCCGGAAGCGTCGTAGGAGACCGTCGCGAAATCGCAGACCGCCGGCGCCTCGCCCGCGTCGAAGCACGAGTATCCCGTCGCGACCGCATTCCCGTCGCCGTCGATCGCGACGGCCGTCAGGCGGTCGGGGCCGTGACCCGGCCCGTCGTATCCGCCCTCCCAGCGCAGGACTCCGCCCGGATCGTAGCCGAGCAGCACGAAGTCGAGGTTGTTCGCACTCTCGATGTAGCCGCCCACCACGGTTCCGCCCGCCGGGACCGGGACGACGGCCACGGCCTCGTCATCGAGGGGTCCGGGCCGGATCGTCCGCCACAGGAGCGCTCCCGTCGGGTCGTAGGCGACGGTCTCGATGTCGCTCCCCGAGCCGGCCGTCCAGGTCCCGCCCGTCACGACAACGTTCCCCGCCACATCGCGCGTGAGGCCGGCCGCCCACTGGCCCGTGTCCGGCGTCGCGTCGCGATACGGCCCGTCCACGCGGGCGTTCCAGACCTCGGTCGGTTGCGCGTGAACCGGACCGGTCGCGGACAGGGCGACCGCCGCCGTCACGAGCCACTTGCGTACCACTTCCAGCCATCCCTCGCGCATCGTGTCTCTCCTCCCGATCGAGAAGGGCCCCACGGCGGCGGTGATCGCGCCGCCGCTCCCGGATTGCCCGGGCCGCGCAATCATACCAGCCGCCGGGTGAAACGAAACCGTCCCGGGGCGCCGGCGCGGAAACGAGCGCACCGTTGGCTGGGGTGCTTCACGGGCACCGGTTTGGGGGATTCTCAAGGCATCCCGGGCCGACTGACCCGGCAGACGGTGATCATCTCGTCGAAGCCGCGCGACACGTAGCCGCCGGCCGCGTCCAGCACCCGCACCTCGCTCACGCCCGAGTGCTCGAAGAACTGGAGGTAGGCGCAGAACGTTCCGTCGAAGTCGCCGAAGGCCATGCCGTCGGTGCAGCACCCGTCCCAACTCCAGAGGCAGCGTCCCCCGCCGATGCGCGGGCGGAATTCGCAGTCGCCCGCGTCGTCGCTGATCGTGAGGCCGGTCTCGGTGATCGGGTCCGAGTAGAAGTCCATGCGGAGCGTGCCCCCGCTGCCGTCGCCCGCCCGATCCGCCACCACGACAAGGTTCCAGCGCCCGGGACACCCCAACGCCGGGGTCTCGTGGACCAGCACCACCACCGCGTCCGACACCGTGACGTCGGGGTCGAGATTGGCGCTGCCGGCCAGCGGCGTGCCGAGTTGGTAGAATTCCGCGGCGCACTCGCCGGTCACGAACGGCTGGATCACCGTGCCGTCGGTGACGAAACAGGTGAGCCCGTCGTCCGGGGCGGTGTCGCAATCGTCGTCGCGTCCGTTGCAGAGCTCCGGAGCGGGCCGGCAGCATTCGGGCAGGGCCGCGCAGGCCGGCTCCTCGCAGTCGGTCAGCCCGTCGCAGTCCTCGTCCACGCCGCCCAGGCACGATTCCGGCGCGCCGGGGTGGACCCATCCGCGCTCGTCGTCGCAGTCCTCGCCGCCGCACGCCGCGCCGCCGAACCCGTCGCCGTCGCCGTCCAGCACGGTGTGGCGGCAGCTCCGCGAGGTCTCGTCGCAGTCGTCCGCCGTGCAGGCGGTCCGATCGTCGCAAGGCGGGGTCCCCGGCCGGCAGCCTTCCGCCGCGCAGACCTCGGTCCCGTCGCAGAACAGGCCGTCATCGCACGCCGGCGGCGTGCCCGGCAGGCATTCCCGATCGCCGCAGGTCTCGACCCCGTTGCACGGGTCCCCGTCGTCGCAGCGCGGGGGCGGTCCGGCGACGCACGCTCCATCGATGCAGAGGTCGTCCCCGGAGCACCAATCGCCGTCGTCGCAAGAAATGGGGCCGGAGATCGTGCACAGCCCGAAGGTGCAGTCCTCGAGACCGTTGCACGGGTCTCCGTCGTCGCAGTCCTCGTCCGTGGTGCAGGGGCCGACATCGATGCAGCCGCGGTCCGGGTCGCAGATCTGGCCCCACACGGGGCACAGCGAGTGGTCCGGGTAGGAGTAGCAGTGCCCGGCCAGGCACCCTTCGACCGTGCAGGGCCACGAGTCGGCGCAGGCCATCGGGGCGCCGGCGGCGCACAGACCGCCGCTGCAGGTTTCGGTCCCGTTGCACGGTTCCCCGTCGTCGCAATCGGCCGAGGTGCCGCAATCCCCCGCGCAGCCGTCGGGCCCGCAGCGCCAGCCGCCGGGACACCGTTCGTCGTGCGGGTCGAAGCGGCAGTAGGGCGGCTCTTCCAGGCACCGATCGTCCGTGCAGGCGAGCCCGTCGTCGCAGACCGGCGCGGCTCCCGCGGTGCAGCTCCCGTCCACGCATTGTTCGAAGCCGTTGCAGCGGAGGCCGTCGTCGCAGTCGGACGGGACGAGGCAGCCGCCGTCCTCCGCGATGCCTCCGTCGTCGCCCGCATCGGCCACGCCGTCGTCCCAGGCCCCGTCCGCGTCCGCCCCGAGGGCGGTGCCCGCGTCGGGGGGAGGTCCCGTCAGCCGCAGCTCGCCGCAGCCGGTCATTGCCGGGACCAGCCATGCGAGCGCCGCCATCACCCTGGTCGTCACGTTGGTCCCTCCGCGGGGACGGATTGTAGCCGATGCGCCCGCCGCCGGCACGGCTACGAATGCGACTTGCGGAAGTAGTCGCCCAGGAGCCCGCGGCTGTGCTCGTCTTCGTGGCAGTAGACGCAGAGGTTCTCCCAGTTCGAGCCGTCCGACGGGTTGTTCTGGTGATTCCCGTCCTTGTGGTGCACGGTCAGCAGGTGGCGGTCCTTCGCTTCGAACTCGCGCCCGCACTTGGCGCAGATCAGTCCGTGGAGGCGCAGCGACTGCTCGCGGTAGTCCGAAACCGGCCCGGCGGCCCGCTTCAGCTCCCGCACGATCTCCGCCGCCGTCTTGTTCGGATCCACTTTCGGCGGCGTCCTGCGCCGCGGATTCCCGAATCGTGCGCCCATCTCGCGCTCCTCCGGGGCGGCCCGGTCCGCCGGGTGCGCCGCCCCGGGTCGGGGTCGCGGCCCGCCCCTGGGCGGCGCGCTCCCCCCTCTCGCCCGCGGGGCAAGCGTATCGCAACCGGGCGCATCGGGCCACCGTCGTGCTCGCCGGGCGCGGCGTCCTTCTCGACCCACTACTCCGAAGGGGATCTCTGCGACATGCGGGGCGCGCGAGCTGCCCAATCCCGAGCCGACTCGCTCTTCGTGTCGCGTCTACCGGCCCGTTCGCCGCCGTGCGAGGACGTAGACGAAGTCCTGGACGCCGCCCCACGGCGTGCGGTGACGCTCGGCCACGCGACGGACCAGGCGGAAGCGTGGTCCCAGGTCCCGCATCAGGCCCGCGGCCGAGCGGCGTCGGACCGGCAGCCCGCTGCATTGCTCGGGCCCCGACGGAGAGAACCCGGCGAGGATCACGAAGCCGCCGGGACGGACGCAGCGCCGCAGGTTCGCCAGGTATCGCCGCCGGTCGGCGCCGCGCGTCAGGAAATGGAAGACGGCACGGTCGTGCCAGAGGTCAACCGGCGTGGCCAGCCGATCCCGGGCCAGATCCGCACGGAGCCACCGCACGCCCGCCGCACGGCGCCCCAGTCGCAGCCGCAGCTCCCGCAGCGCGCGCCCCGACACGTCGGCGCACGCGAGGCACAAGCGACCACCGCGGAGCAGATGGTCGGCCAGGGTCGATGCTCCGCATCCGGCGTCGAGCACCACTGAGCCGGGCGGCAACCGCGCGGCGCGGACGAGCGCGAGCGATCGTGACGGCCGCGACTGCGTCCAGCTCCGTTCCTCCGGGCCCCGGCACGCGTAGATCCGTTCCCAGTGCGACGCCTTGGACCCAGTCTGATCGCGTCGGGCGGTCATCGCCGCGGCGCCTGCCTCCGCCGCCGGGAAGGAGCGTACGCCGCCAAGGCCCCGCGGGGAAGTCCGCCGTCCGTCACCGTTGCGCGCGATCGCCCCGGGATGCTACGGTTCCCGCCGCGGCGCCAAGGCGGGAAGGTGACTCGGCCGAACGCGAATTGGGGTCGGATCACCCATGCTCCTGTACGGGCCGCCGGTCCGGCTTCGCGTGACGTCCCCGGGGGGGGATGGAGAGCAGCTCGAACATGAACCGAGTGCCGAAGATGCTCCGTTTGACGGTCGTGCTCGTCGTCCTCGCGCCGGCCGCCGCCGCGCGCGCGCAGGCCCAGTCCGACTTCCACTTCCTGACCGACACGACGAATCGGGCGCAGATCGACGATCGCGGGGGCAGCGACAGCTACACGTTCGAAATGCGGGTCGATGACGCGGACGGCAACAGCGAGGACTACTGCCCGCACTGCCGCTTCACGCTGCTGGTCACCGATCTGGGCATCACGATGTCCGACCTGGAGCGGATGGGCATCGGTCGCGAGGACGTCCAGTCGTTCGAGGGGCTCTTCGGGACGCTGGGTCACCTGAACAGCACGTCGCCGGAGACGCTGGCCGACGAGGCCGAGCCCGGCATCTCGGGGCCGGACCGCGAGGCCCTGGCCGCCGAGATCGCCGCCATCCTCGCGCGCTGGGATCTCGACTCGGCGCTGGCCGACCTCGCCGACCTGGCGCTGGGCAGCCTGACCGTCGGCGGGCGGACGATCGACGACATCGTGGGGTCGCTCGGGGTCCAGATGGACACCGCCTTCAACTACAACTTCGCCGACGTGAACGACCTGGAGCGGGCGAACTCCGGCGTCGCGGTCTACACCGTCGCCGAGTACCTCGCCGCGGTCGGCGCGGTGAGTCCGGACATGGTCGATCCGATCCAGACGGCGATCAGCGCCATCCCCATCCCCGGTGCGTTCGAGATCTCCGGCGACGACGACGACGCGAACTCGCCGGCGAGCTTCCACGGACGCTACACCGACCTCACGGTGCGGCAGCGCAGCTACGTGGTCAACGGCTTCAACGTCTACCTGATCGTCTACACCGTGGTGAACGACACGGATCGGGTCCTGCCGTTCGTGGAGGCGGCGATGATCGCCGACTTCGACGTCGAGCCCGGGTCGTCGGACACGGAGACGATGTTCGATCCGCTGACCAGCGCCGTGATGGTCTACGACAACATGCCGTACGAGGACCCCGAGATGCACGGGGTCTTCGGCCTGGCGGGCATGATCCCCACGATCCCGACGGCGTTCGACTGGGTGCTGTCGAACTGGCAGATCGACGACCAGCTCAGCCTGTCGCAGAGCGCCGCGTCCATCCAGACGAACCGCTACAAGTTCCTCTTCTGGTTCCCCGAGATGACGGGCGACCAGGACAACGCGACGGCCAAGTCGGAGAAGCAGGGAGCCGTCGCCATGCGCCTGCTGATGCCGATGCTCCCGGGCGACGAGAAGCCCGTGGGCTTCTGCTACGCCGGCGACGTGGAGACCAGCCGCGGGACGGCCGAGACCGACACGATCGCCGGGCTGCAGGCGTGCCGGACGCTCTTCGACGTCCTGATCCCCAACTGCGGCGACGGCATGCTGCAGATCGGCGAAGAGTGCGATCCGGGCCTGCCGGAGCCGATCGACGGGAGCTGGAGTTGCTCGCTCTCCTGCACCCGTATCGTCTGCGGCGACGGGTTGCTCGAGGTGGGGGAGGAGTGCGACGACGGCAACGACGTCTCGGGCGACGGCTGCTCCGACGCTTGCGTGGTCGAGGAGTGCGGTGACGGCGTGGTCCAGGTCGGGCTGGGGGAGGAGTGCGACGACGGCAACGCGACCAACACCGACGCCTGCCTCAACAACTGCAGCGCGGCGCGCTGCGGGGACGGCTTCCTGCGCACCTGCGACCCGGCGACCGAGGACTGCGGCTGCGCGGGCTACGACAACTGCCTCCAGGGCACCGTCACCTTCACCTCGGGCGACGGCACGGGCGACTTCGGGGCCATGATCGGCCACCCCATCGGCTACCTCTTCGCCTTCGATCGCCCGACGATCACCGTCACGGGGACCAACACCTGGAACGTCGTCACGCCGCCGATGCACGTCGAGTTCACCGGCGACGCCTACGCCGCCGACCGCCTGGCCTCCGGGCTGGAGGGCGCGGTCTGGGACTTCACCCTCTCCACGGGCGGCGTCCCGACCACGAACAGCCTGGCCACGAACTCGATCATCGACCCTTCGGCGCCGGCGTTCGTTGCCCCGACCTTCGACATCGACGACACGGGAGGGCGCGACCCGTCCTGGACCATCGAGACCCGCTCGGGTCTGCCACGCATCGATACCCTGCGGTTCACCGGCGCCCGGATGGGCACCGTGCGGATGGCCAGGCTCTCCCCGCTGGCGTTCGAGAACCTCAGCGGGACCGGCGACGGCCGCGTCGTCCGCAGCTCCGGCGCCCTCGCCGGGGAGACCTGCGACGACGGCAACGCCTCGGACCTCGACGCCTGCACCAATCTCTGCGTGCCCGCGGCCTGCGGGGACGGGCTGGTCCAGGCCGTCGCCGGAGAGCAGTGCGACGACGGCAACACCGACGACGCCGACGCCTGCTCCAATGCCTGCCGGTTCAACGGCGCCACATGCGGAAACAACGTCGTCGAGCCGCCGGAGGAGTGCGACGACCCGTCCCCGCCGGAGGATGGCGACGGTTGCAGTGTCCTGTGCCTCACCGAGCGGTGCGGGGACGGCGTGCTGCAGTCCGGCGAGGAGTGCGACGACGGCGCCAACGGCGGCAACGACGGCTGCACCGATACCTGCGTTGCCGAACGCTGCGGCGACGGCGTGCTCCAGGCCCCTCTGGGCGAGACGTGCGACGATGGGGCGGCCAACGCCGATACCGCCGCCTGCACCTCGATCTGCCGGGACGCCTTCTGCGGCGACGGGCTCGTCCAGGCCGGCGTCGAGGAGTGCGACGACGGCAACCACGAGACCGGCGACGGCTGCACGAGGGCCTGCGTCCGCGAGGTCTGCGGCGACGCGCTGCCGGGCCCCGACGAGGAGTGCGACGACGGCAACGCCGTCGACGGCGACGGCTGCACGACGACCTGCGTGCGCGAGTACTGCGGCGACGGCACGCTGCAATCCGCGACGGGCGAGCAGTGCGACGACGGCAACGTCGCCGCGGGCGACGGCTGCAGCCGCGATTGCCGGCTCGAGAACCTCGCCGACTGCGGCAACGGCCGCCTGGACACCGGCGAACAGTGCGACGACGGGAACACCTCGGCAGGCGACGGCTGCGGCCAGTACTGCCAGCTCGAGAACCCCGGCCTGTGCGGCAACGGGCGCACGGATCCGGGCGAAGGCTGCGACGACGGCAACGACTTCAACGGCGACGGTTGCTCCTCCCGCTGCAGCGTCGAGGCCTGCGGGGACGGCATCCAGCAGCTGGGGGAAAGCTGCGACGACGGCAACGCGACGACCGGAGACGGGTGCGCGGCCGACTGCACCGTCGAAACCTCCACCTGCGGCAACGGCATCCACGAGTACGGCGAGCAGTGCGACGACGGCAACACGGACCTCGGTGACGGGTGCTCTTCGCGTTGCACCGTCGAGGATCCGACCTCCGTCTCGCTGGCCGACTGCGGCAACGGAGCGCTCGACCCCGGCGAGCAGTGCGACGACGGCGGCCGCGTGGAGGGCGACGGCTGCGGCGAAACCTGCCAGCTCGAATCCGCGATCTGCGGCAACGGTCGGCTCGAGCGCGGCGAGCTGTGCGACGACGGCAACGACGCCGTGGGCGACGCGTGTTCGCCGACGTGCGAGCCGAGCGCCGTGGGCGTCTGCGGCGACGGGACGCTCGACCCGGGCGAGCGCTGTGACGACGGCAACACCGTCGCCGGCGACGGTTGCTCGCCGACCTGCATGAGCGAGCCGGTCCCGGTCCCGACCGGCGACACGGGATGCGGCTGCGCCGTCACCGGCGCCGCCGGCGGCTCCCTGCTCACCCTGCTGGGTCTGATCGTCGTCTCGCTGCTGCGTCGCCGCCGCTGAGCCGGGGTCGGGCGGACGAATCCCACCCTGCGCGCCCACGGCCCTGCTCCCCTGGACCTTGACGGGCTGCCTGGTGCCGGCGGACGCTTCGCCGCCAAGGCCGTGCGGGGAAACCCGCCGGTGCGAGGGACGCGCGCGCGGACCCTTCGAACGGCCGGACGGGAACGGACGATGCGCATCGTGCACCTTGTGCTCGGATTGCTCAGCCTCGGACTGGGTATCCTCGGGATCGTCGTCCCACTGCTTCCGACCACGCCGTTCCTGCTGCTGGCCGCTTGGCTGCTGGCGCGCAGCTCGGACCGCCTCCACCGCTGGATGATCGGACATCCGTACCTGGGGCCGCCGATCCGCGAGTGGCGGGAACGACGGCGGATTCCCCTCGCCGCCCGGCTGGTCGCCGTCGCCATGCTGGCCTTCTCCGGCGTCTGGGTCGTGCTGCTCTCGGGGATGCCGGCGGCCGGGAAGATTCCTTTCCTCGTCTTCCTCGCTGCCGTCGCCGCCTGGATCCTGACCCGTCGCGGCCGGCATGACGGCGAACGGCCTGGTCCCGACCGGTGACACGCCACAGCCCGGACCTCGCTACTCCCTGCAGCGCCGCAGCGCCTCTTCCAGCCCTCCTCCTCCCCCCGCGCCGGCAGGGCGTGACTCACCGCGACGATCGCCACCCACCATCCGATCGACCTGCCCAGCGACGGAATCCCAGCCCGCCGCACCACGACCCGCAACGCGGCCGAATGCGCGGCCGCGCCGTCGCGCAAGGACGTAGACGAAGTCCCGCCGCCGGGACGGAGCGTACGCCACCAAGACCCCGCGGGGAAGTCCGCCGGTGCGAGTGACGGGCAGGCCGGCTTCCTGCGCCGCGCGTCGTCGTGATAGGTTGTCGGGCATGAACAGCACCTCGAACGGCGGGCGGGCGGCCGCCTCTTGCCTCCTGCTGGGCGCGGCGATCGTCGCCGTCCTGGCGGCTGCGTGCGACACGACGCGCGGACATGGACCGCCCGCGAGCGGTGCGGGCGGACCCGGCCAGGACGCGACGCAGGCGCCCCGACCCGTCGCCGTCACTCCGCCCGGCGGCTCCGGAACGACCGATGCGGAGGCCGCGGACACGAGTCCACCCCTCACGGACGCCGCCGCCCCACCGCCGGACGCTGCGGCGCCGCCGGATGTCTCGCCTCCGCCCGGCCCGCCCGCGTCGGACGCCGCCGCCCCGCCGCCGGATGCCGCCCCGGTCGCCGCCGCGGCGGCGCCATCCGTGCCGACGCTGACCCTCGCGGGCGCGCCGGCCTGCACCGCGACCGAACCCGTCACGCTCGGCTCGTCGCTGGCTCGCCGCGCCGACGTGGCCGTGGCCTTCGCTTCGCCGGACCGCGGGCTCGCCCTCTGGGCACTCGACGCCGAGCGCATCGGCGCCCGCGCCCTGGCCGTCTCGCCGGGCCCCCAGGTGGAGTTCGCGCTCCCCGACGCCAACCGAGTCGAGGTCCTTGCACCCGTTGGGGACGGGTTCCTCCTGCTTGCCACCGGTCCGCTGTGCGACCAATTCGGCCACACGTGCTTCCGCACGTGCCTGCTCCGCGCCGACGGCTCGCCGGCCGGCGAACCGGTCACGGAGATCGTCGACGACCAGAACGGCTTCGTCGAGCGCTGGCTGCCCATGACGGACGGGATCATCGCGGCACTGGGCTCGCGATGGGGGCCGACGCGCGTCGTTCGCTATCGGGCCGCGGGGGAAGGCGGCGTCGGCGCGGAGGTGCTTGGCGAGGCGCCGCACACTTCGGGCGGCTTGGGGACCGACGCCCTGGCCGCGGACGGGGAGCAGGTCTACGTCCTGGAATGGTCCGAGGCCCATCCCGAAGTCAGCGGCCGGTCCATTCTGAGGATGCCCGGCGCTCCGGGGTCGAGATTCCACGACCTGCCCGGGGAGTTGAAAGTCCTGGACTTCTCCGTGACGCCGGACGGCCTGCTGCTCTTCTACGCGGCCGGCGGGGGCCGCGCCCGGCTCGCCCGCTTCTCGCGCCACGGCGTCCTGGACGGTCCGCCCGCCGTGTCGCCGAGCGGCGAGGAGCTTCCGGAAGCCGTGCGCCAGGACGTGCGGTTCGAGCTGGAGATGTCCGACGGACGGCTCATGCTGCACCGGAGCAACGTGGCCGCCGACGGCGTCGGCGAGCCGTTCGAGGTTGCGAAGCCCGGGAGGGCGGACGCCGCCTCCGCCGCGACGTGGACCGGGCGGGACTTCGCCGTCGTCTGGGCGGTGCGCACCGGACGAGAATGGCCGGTCTTCCTGCGGCATGTGCGCTGCGACGGGGCGGAACCGTAGGACCAGCCGCTCGACGGAAGCGGCCGGCCATCACAACAGGATGACGTTCTCGAGCTGGACGCCGGTCATGTCGGAGTAGGTGTACGGCCCGTTGCCGATGGGGACCGTGACGAAGGTCGACGTTCGCGGGTCGATCTTGTACGCGGCGTTGGCGCCCTGCGAGACGGCCCAGACGTAGCCCTCGAAGTCGATCGCAACGCCGATCGTGTCCGGTACGCCCACGGGGATGGACGTGACGAACGCACCGCTCGCCTGGTCGATCTTGACGATGTCGCCGCTGCTGTCCGCGGCCCAGACGAACCCGGCGCTCAGCTCGCGGCCGACGGCGATCCCCCGCAGCATCGTGCACCGCGGGCAGTCGCCGCCGACCTGCGTGATCACCTCGGACTCGTCGCCCGGATCGAAACGCCGGACACAGAGGCTCCCGCCGGTCCAGATCCGGCCGTCGGAATCGATCGCGATCCCGTAGTGGCACAGCCCGATTCCGCCGATGGGATACTCGGCCGTCGCCATCGTCCCCCCGTCCACCCTCACGATCCTGGGTGCCGTGTGGTTGTTCACGTACCAGAAGTCCCCGTTGCGGTCCACGGCGCCGCCGTAGGGGCAACCCCCGGGCGCGGGCCCCTCGCCCAGGATCTCCCCCGTGTCCCCGTCGAGCCGGTAGACCACGTTGGCGCGCAGGCCCCAGGAACAAGTGGCCACCCAGACGTGACCCCCGAGACCGGTTTCCGGATCCTCCCGGCCGTCCCAGGCCGTGGGCCGGCCGCCGGCCGGGGGGCCGAACTCCGTGTTCCACAGCATGCACTCGTCCTCGAGCCACGGTCGCACGTCCCCAGGTCCGGTGGAGGTATCGATTGCGCCGTTTCCGTTGCGATCGACGCAGTCGGCCTCGTCCCCGGCGAACTTGGTCGTCGAGGACCTGGCGATGAGGTTCGGGTTCCTGTTGGTGACCACCATGTCGCCGTGCCGGTTGACCGACGTGCGGGAGGGGTCATTCGCGGTCCCGTAGGGCCCGGTGATGTACCGCGCCACCTCCACCGCGGTCACCGTGTTGACCTTCGAGAGCGTGCCCTCTCCGGTATTGGCGATCCAGATGAACGAGCGGGTGCCCGGGTCCTCGCCCCCGTCGTCCCGGGCCTCCGGGGCATCGTCCGCACCCGCGTCCGAGTCCGAGTCTGCGCCGGCGTCCGTCGCTCCCGTGCAGCGGCAGGTGCCGTCGGTGCAGGAGCCCGACGTGTAGCCCGACGTGCGGCACGCGGCCGCGCAGGCCGCCGGCTCGCAGCTTCCGCTGTTGCTGCTCTCCCCACATCCGCACAGGACGACCGCCAGCGCCGCTCCGAACGCCACACGACCCTCCGTCATGGCCGCACCTCCCGGGACACGAGAATGGTACGACCCTGCCGCCGTCGGCGTCAATCGCGCCCGGCGTCCCCGGACGGCGTCCGGACGGGAAGGGCAGGCCCATCGGCGTGCGGCCACGTCAGCCGTGGACAACGCGGCCGAAGGCCCGGAAGCGCTCGTCCTCCTCGGGCGCGAGCGGGCCGCGGGACAGGGCGTCGAGGTTCTCCTCGAGCTGTGCGCGATTCGCCGGCCCGGTCAGGGCGAGGTCGACGTGCGGGCTGGAGAGCTGGAAGCGGTAGCAGTCGCCCGCGGTCATCGGCGGACCGTCCCACCCGCGGCGGGGCCGCAGGAGGCGGCGCCAGGCGGTCGCCGTGTAGGCCAGGATCGTCGGCCGCCCGTCACGGCGGTGCGGGAACACGTCCCGCTCCGCTCCCGGGTGCGCCGCGTTGTACCGGAGCATCAAGAGGTCGAGCGGCGACTGGGCCGCGAGTCTCCCGGCGCGCACGCGGTTGTGGATGCTCACCCCGATGGCCCCGACCTTGCCGCTCTCCCGCAGGTGGACCAGCTCGCGCTCCGTCGCCGAGGTCCAGGCGGCGGTGACTCCGAGCCAGCCGAGGAGCAGCACGTCGAGGTAGTCGGTGCGCAGGTCCTTGAGCAGGCCCTCGGCGCCCCGGCGCACGCCCCACCCGAACCAGCCGATCAGCGAGTAGCCGATGACGGCGACGCGGTCCCGCCGGCCCCGCAGCGCCTCGCGCAGGGGCGCGGCAAGACCCGGCGCGCGCAGCGTCCACAGGAAGAGGTTGACCCCGCGGTCCATCGCCGCCCGCACGCCGGGCTCATCGATGCCGTAGTTGGCCGCGAGGCCGAGCCGGAACAACCGCTTGCCGCGGAACGCGCTCGGAGTCCGGTACAGCCATTCCTCCATCGACCGCACCCACGCGCCTCCCCGCCCCGCGACGCCCACCGTATCTCGCGGGCCGGCGCCGGGTCAATCGCGGCACTTGAAGGAGCCGCGCTTGAAGGGGCCTCGTCTCGAGGGGCGCTGCCGCGGGTGAGGTTCACGCCGGCGGGCAGGCGCAGCGGTCACCGTCCGGACGGCTGATCCGGCGGTTCCCGCCCGGGCTTGCCGGTGGTACACTCACCCCGTGCGCCTGATGGGCCGACGAGCGATCCTGATCCTGACCCTGGTGGTCCTGCCGCCCGCCGCCGTCTGGATGGTCGCGGAAGCGGCACCCGGATCACCGTCCGCTTCGTTGCCGGCATCGGAGTCCGCCGTCCGGAACACGCTGCCGGATCGCCCCGGGCCGGGCGAGTCCCGCACGGGCGAGAACCGCGTGCCGACGGCGAAGGACCAGGAGGGCGTGCGGGTCGCGATCGCCGTCGAGTCGGCCGAGGGGGTCCCGCCGGGACCCCCGGGTGCTCCCTGCCCCGAACTCGGTCGTGCGTCCGCGCCGTGGCGCGCGCTGTTCCGTCCGTTCGCACCGCGCGGCCCGCCCCCGCGTTCCAACTGACGATTTCGAGTACGCGCGAACGTGGTTGTCGAACGCGACCGGCCGCTGCCGGTCCAGTTGAGGTATGGTCATGGCCAAGGAATCCGCTGACGAGCTGGTCCTCTACAAGACTCCGGCCTGGGTCTATCCCGGCTATCTGATTGCGATTGCGGGTGCGGGTCTGTTCATGTGGGCCGGCGCCGAAAGCAAGTGGGCTCTGGTCGGCGCCGGTGTCGGCGTCCTCGTTCTCGGAGCCGCGATCGTCTGGATGCAGAAGATGCACCGGCGGGCATGGGCGCGGAAGAACCAGCTCCCGGAGTAGCGGCCGGTCATCTCGCGCGGCCGGTGGATGCACCGGTCGCGCGGCTGGCCGCGGACGGCCGCGGCCCGAGAGGTGACTCGATGAAGACGACCGGATCGAACGGGCCTCCGGCGAAGGAAGCGCGCAGAGACCCGGGGGAACCGGCGGGAAAAGCGCCGGCGCCGTCGGCGCCGGCCGCCGGGAAGCCCGCGGCGAAGTCTCGCCACGGGCTCTACTTCTTCCTCCTGTTCTGGCTTCCGCTGATCGCGCTGTTCATCTTCGCGATCCTGAAGGGCCGGGAGAGCTAGCCCGACCGGGCTACCCGGCGCAGCCGGCCGCGGGTTTTCCCAGGTCGGCCGTGGCCTTCTCCGCCTTCTCCTCCACCGGAATGCGCATCGAGTAGAACGAGCGGTACACGAAGACGAGGGAGACGAGGAACGCGCAGCCGGCGGCGATCCAGCGGGTGCGCGACGGCAGCGTGATCGCCAGCTCGGCGGCCAGGAGGCCGAACAGCGTCGTGAACTTGATGATCGGGTTCATCGCCACCGACGACGTGTCCTTGAACGGATCGCCGACCGTGTCGCCCACGACGCACGCCGCGTGCAGCTCGGTGCCCTTGGCCGCCAGCTCCGTCTCGACGAGCTTCTTCGCGTTGTCCCAGGCGCCGCCCGTGTTGGCCATGAAGATCGCCTGGTACAGGCCGAAGATCGCAATCGAGATCAGGTAGCCGATGAAGAAGTACTCGTTCAGGCACGCGAAGGCCAGCGTCGTGAAGAAGACCACGATGAAGATGTTGAACATCCCCTTCTGGGCGTACTGCGTGCAGATCTCGACAACCTTCTTGCTGTCCGCGATCGAGGCCTTCTCGCCCCCGCCCTCGAGCTTGATGTTGCGCTTGATGAACTCGACCGCGCGGTACGCGCCCGTCGACACCGCCTGGATCGACGCCCCGGTGAACCAGTAGATCACCGCGCCGCCCATGATCAGGCCGAGCAGGAAGGGAGCGTGGAGGACGGAGAGCTTCTCGATGTTCTTCTCCAGTCCTTCGGTGAGTAGCATGATGATCGAGAAGATCAGGGTCGTCGCCCCGACCACCGCGGTGCCGATCAGCACCGGCTTGGCCGTCGCCTTGAACGTGTTGCCCGCCCCGTCGTTCTCCTCCAGGAAGGACTTGGCCTTCTCGAAGTCGACCTCGGTGCGGAAGTCCCTCTTCACCGCCTCCTTGACGTCCGAGGCCGACTCGATCATCGACAGCTCGTACACCGACTGCGCGTTGTCCGTCACCGGTCCGTAGGAGTCGACCGCGATCGTCACCGGCCCCATGCCGAGGAAGCCGAACGCGACCAGCCCGAACGAGAACACCGCCGGCGCCATCATCATCTCCGCCGGGAAGGTCGTGCTGACGTAGTACGCCACGCCCATCAGGCCCGCGATCGCCAGCCCCATCCAGTAGGCGGAGAAGTTGCCCGCCACCAGGCCGGAGAGGACGTTGAGCGATGCGCCGCCTTCCTTGGAGGCGGTGAGGATCTCGCGTACGTGCCGCGAGTGCGTCGAGGTGAACACCTTGACCAGCTCCGGGATGATCGCGCCGGCCAGCGTGCCGCACGTGATGATCGTCGCGAGCTTCCACCACATCTGCGTGTCGCCGCCGAGGTTCGGGATCAGCAGGTAGGAGGCGAGGTACGTCACGCCGACCGAGATGATCGAGGTCAGCCACACCAGGGAGGTGAGCGGCGCCTCGAAGTTGAACTTGTCGGCCTTGAGGTAGCGCGCGCGCGCGACCGCGTCGTTGATGAAGTAGGAGACGGCGCTGGTGACGACCATCATGACGCGCATGACGAAGATCCACACCAGCAGCAGAAGCTGCACGGCCTCGCTCGGCACCGCCAGCAGGATGAACGTGATCAACGCCACGCCCGTGACGCCGTAGGTCTCGAAGCCGTCGGCCGTGGGGCCGACCGAGTCGCCGGCGTTGTCGCCCGTGCAGTCCGCGATGACACCCGGGTTGCGCGCGTCGTCCTCCTTGATCTTGAAGACGATCTTCATGAGGTCGGAACCGATGTCGGCGATCTTCGTGAAGATGCCGCCGGCGATGCGCAGCGCCGCGGCGCCCAGCGACTCGCCGATCGCGAAGCCGATGAAGCACGGCCCCGCGATCTGTCCCGGGATGAACAGCAGGATTGCCAGCATGATCACCAGCTCGATGCTGATGAGCAGCATGCCGATGCTCATCCCGGCCTGCAGCGGAATCGCATAGGTCGGCCACGGCTTTCCGCCCATGCTCGCCCAGGCGGAGCGCGAGTTGGCGAACGTGTTCACGCGGATGCCGAACCAGGCCACCGTGTAGCTGCCCAGGATCCCCACCAGGCTGAAGCCCACGATGATCGCCACGCTGCCGAACACCGGGATTCCCGAGTGCGCCGGGTCGATCGGACGCAGCCAGCCGAAGTACACCACGATCACCGCGCAGATGAACGCCCACAAGCCCATGATGAACTTGCCCTGCGTCAGCAGGTACGTCTTGCACGTCTCGTAGATCAGCTCCGAGATCTCCCGCATCGCCTGGTGCACGGGCAGGTTGCGCAGGCGCATGTAGATCACGATCCCGAAAAGCATCCCGAGCACGCAGATCGCCAGACCCGCCAGCAGCAGGTTGTAGCCACTCGTGCCCAGCACCTGCACCTTGTGCAGGTCCGGCAGCCTGAGCTCCGCCTCGCCCGCCGCCGCGATCGCCGGTGCGAGGAGCCCCAACAGGCCCGCGACGAGCGCCGCCAGCCTCACGCCCCAACTCCCCCCGACGTCGGATCTCCGCGTTTCCCTGGTCACCGTGGACCTCCCTTTCTGCGATTCACGACCGGACGCCCCGTGCGCCGGTAACCCATCCGAAAGCCCGCCCCCGATTGCCGCGGACCGTGCTCCCATGCAGGCGGAATGTCAAGCGTTGCGGCGGCCGGCCACGCCCGGCCCCTTCCGCGCCGTCCTCCGCGAAGCGCGCCCGCCGAACGCTTGGTTGGGGGTCACCGGCGGCCACGTCGCTGCCTCGGGCGCGCGGAGTGTTGCATCCGACCACGTTGAAAGGCCGCGCGGGAAGCCCGGAACGACGCCTGGGGACTCGTGCGGCCGATATGGGGTCGCGCCGCGACGACGGCAGACCGGCGGGCGCCCGTTCCGTACGGCGCGCGGAGCGACGCCAAGGAGGTCTAGATTCCGTGGAATGCCTTGAGCAGCGGGGCGAGCACGAGCGCGAAGACCGACATGAGCTTGATGAGGATGTTCATCGACGGGCCGGCGGTGTCCTTGAACGGGTCGCCGACGGTGTCGCCGACGACGGCAGCCTTGTGGGCCACGGAGCCCTTGCCGCCGAACGCGCCGCCCTCGATGTGCTTCTTGGCGTTGTCCCAGGCGCCGCCCGCGTTCGCCATGAAGATGGCCATCAGGACGCCGGTGACGGTGGCGCCGGCGAGCAGGCCGGTCAGGGCGCGCAGGTCGATGAGGCCGACGACGAGCGGGGAGATGACCGCCAGCATGCCGAGGACGATCATCTTGCGGATCGCGGCGCGGGTGGAGATGTCGACGCACCGGGCGTAGTCGGCCTTGACGCCCTCCTTGCCCTCCAGCAGGCCGGCGATCTCCTTGAACTGCCGCCGGACCTCCACGATCATGAACTGCGCCGCCTCGCCGACCGCGTTCATGGCGAACGAGGCGAACAGGAACGGCAGCATGCCGCCGACGAACAGGCCCGCGACCGTCATCGGGTCGGTAATGGAGATCTCGCCCACGCCCACCTGGGTGCGGAAGGCCGCGAACAGGGCCAGCGCGGTGAGCGCGGCGGAGCCGATGGCGAAGCCCTTGCCGATCGCCGCCGTCGTGTTGCCGACCGCGTCGAGCTTGTCGGTGCGTCCGCGGACCTCCTTCGGCAGGTCGCTCATCTCGGCGATGCCGCCCGAGTTGTCGGCGATCGGGCCGTAGGCGTCGACCGCGAGCTGGATGCCGGTGGTGGCGAGCATGCCTAGGCCGGCCAGCGCGATGCCGTACAGGCCGGCGAAGTAGTAGGCGCCGTAGGTCGCCACGGCGATGAGGATCAGCGGGAACGCCGTGGAAAGCATCCCGGTGGCCAGGCCCTTGATGATGTTCGTCGCCGCGCCCATCTGCGCCGCGGCGGCGATCTTGCGCGCCGGACCCCGTCCCTCCGCCGTGTAGTACTCGGTGATGAAGCCGACCGCGACGCCCACCGCCAGGCCCAGCACCGTGGCGTAGAACAGCCGGTTGGCGTCGAGCAGGATTCCCTCCTCGCCCGCGACCTGCATCGGGACCAGCCAGCGGATCACGCCGTACGACGCGCCGACCATCAGGATGTCGGCCGTGATCATGCCCATGTTGAGCGCCGCCTGGGGATTGCCGCCCTCCTTCGTGCGCACGAAGAACGTGCCCAGGATCGAGCAGATGATGCCCACGCCGGCGAGGATCATCGGCAGGAGCACCAGATTGAACTGGTAGTCCGGGTTGCTGTACGAGAGCGGCTTGATCCACACCGCCCCGAGCACCATCGTGCTCACGATGGCCCCGACGTACGACTCGAACAGGTCCGCGCCCATCCCCGCCACGTCGCCGACGTTGTCGCCCACCAGATCCGCGATGACCGCCGGGTTCCGCGGGTCGTCCTCCGGAATCCCCGCCTCGACCTTGCCCACCAGGTCCGCGCCGACGTCGGCCGCCTTGGTGTAGATGCCCCCGCCGACGCGCGCGAAGAGCGCGATCGAGGACGCGCCCAGCGAGAACCCGCTGATCGCGGAGATGACCGCCCCGATGCCCGTCTTCGGGTCGCCCACCGACACCCCGAACATGGACTTGAACAGGAGGAAGAAGAGTCCGAGGCCGAGCACGCCCAGTCCGACGACGCACATGCCCATGACCGCGCCGCCGCTGAACGCCACGCCCAACGCCTTGTTCAGCCCCGTCTCCGCCGCGTGCGCCGTCCGCACGTTCGCCATCGTCGCGACGTTCATCCCGAAGTACCCGGACAGCGCCGAACAGAACGCCCCGCCCGCGAAGGCGACCGCCACCCACCAGCTGGCATCGCCCGAAAGCTCGTTCGCCAGCGCCAGCCCGGCCGACACGACCACCACGAAGACCGCGATGACCTTGTACTCGCGCGCCAGGAACGCCATCGCGCCCTGCCGGATGAAGCCCGAAATCTCCTTCATCCGGTCGCTGCCCGCCGGCTGTTTCTTGATCCACCGGGTCCGCCAGAAGGCGAACAACAACGCCAGCAGCCCCGCCGCCGGAATAAGGTAGCTCAGCAGCACCATGGCCCTTGCCTCCTCCTCGAACCGCTTGGATCGGATCCCGCTCTCCGCCGCCCCGGCGAAGTCGGGATTGGGTTCGTCTAGACGAACGACGGCTGAATGTCAAACCGCTGCGCCCGGCCGTCGAGCAATTCGTGCAGACTTTCTCAACAGGGCGGGGTTGCATCCCGCCCCGCGCCGTGTTCCACTCGGCTGTCCGGAGCGGAGAATGCCGCGCGTACTGCTCACCGACGATGAGGTCCTGTTCGTCGACTCGATGGCCAAGGTGCTTCGCCGCCGGGGCCTCGACGTGGACGTCGCCTACGACGGCGCCGGCGCCCTCGCCGCCGTCGCTCGCGAGCGCTTCGACGTCGTCGTCCTCGACCTGCGCATGCCGCGCATGGACGGGCTGGAGGCGCTGGCGGCGATCCGGCGCCGCGATCCCCAGGTGTGCGTCATCCTGCTCACCGGTCACGCCGACGTCGAATGCGTCCAGGCGGCGCTGCGCGGCGGCGCGGACCACTACCTGCTCAAGCCCTGCTCCATCGACGACCTCGCCGCGGCCATCGAGGACGGCTGCGAGCGCACCGGACTGGCCCGCGAGGCCGCGCGCACCTGCGGCTGAGGCTACAGCCGGTACTTCCCCGCCAGGAACGCGCGCACGACCTGATCCACCATGCCGTCGTCGACCATCGCCACATCGAGCTGCCGCATGAACTGCAGGAGCCGTCCCAGCACGTCCAGGTGCGCGCGGATCTTCTCCCGGTCCGCCTTGGAGAACCGCGCGGTCACCAGGTCGCCGCGCGATTCCACCGAGAAACCGTGCTCGCGCAGGATCGCGGCGATCGCGGCGACCCGCCGGCTGCGCCGCGCCTCGTCCGCCGCCCCGCCGTGGAAGCGGAAGCTGATGTAGTTCTTGTCCGCGGTCAGCCCGCAGTAGGTGTCCACCGCGCTGAAGTGGTAGCCGACCCGGGCGGCGTAGTTGAGGTAACGGTCCGAGACGATGGCGTAGCACGGGTCCCGGAACGTCCGCTCCTCCTCCGGGTTCTCCATCGCGTGCCGCGCCATGATCGACAGGAGCCCCTTGACGTCGATCGGCCGCGGCCCGAACCGCGGGATGCCGGGGTCGAGCATCCCGCCCAGCAGCGCCGCCAGCGGCACCGACGTGATGTGCCGCCGCTTCACCGTGCGCCCGTGCGACGGCGGCGCCAGGCCCCCGCCCAGGTCCACGACGTACAGGTCGATCGGCAGGAACACGTCGAGCTTGTAGCTCGCCGCGCGGAAGTCCCCCAGCTCGGCCCCCATGCCGAACATCTCCTCGTACGACTTCTCGTGGATGTACCGCGCCACGTCGTGCAACGTGCGGCACTCCGCGATCGTGAAGTCGGGCGAGCGCGGGTCGGACAGGCGGAGCGGGACCACCACCTCCGCCACCCGCTCCAGCAGGCGGAACGTCGGCGAGGCCCGCACCCGCGCCTCCCGCGCCGCCGCGGCGCGTCCCTCCGCGCCCTTCGCCTCCAGCCCGGGAACCAGGCCCTCGTACACCCTGCGCCGCGCGGCATCCACGGTGACGATCGTCCCCGGCGCGAGCCGCGCCGTCGCCTCCCGCGCCCCCAGCAGCGCGGGCACCCGGAGCTCGCGCGCCAGGGACGCCATGTGCCCCGTCGTCCCACCGACGTCCGTCACCACCGCCGCAGCCCGCGTCAGCGCCCGCACGAAACGGGGCGACGACCGCTTCGCGACGAGCACGCCGCCGGCCGGGAACCCGTCGAGGTCGCCGTTCTCGTCGAGGTGTACGACGGGTCCCGAGCCGACCCCCGGGCAGGCGACCTCCCCGCCGGCCAGCAGCACCACGTGCCCGGGCAGCGGCGGCGTCTCCTCGGACGCGCCGGCCGCCAGCCGCAACGGCCGCGACTGGAGGATGAACGGCCGCCGCTCGCGGTCCAGCGCCCACTCCACGTCCTGCGGGCAGCCGAAGTGCGCCTCCAGCACCAGCGCCAGCCGTGCCAGCTCCACCGCCTCGGCGTCCGCGAGGCAGGGCTCTCCCCCGGCGCCGCTCTCGCGCCGCACGCCCGGGTGCGGCTCGCGCGCCGACACGCGCAGCGCCTCCGCGGGGACGCTGCCGTCCACGAGCGACGAGCCCAGGCCGTGGACCGCATGGACCAGCACGTCCCGCGCGTCGGCCCGGCTCGGATCGACGGAGTACGCCACGCCCGCCGCGGCCGCGTCGACCATCGCCACGAACCCGACCGCCATCGTCGCCGTGTCGGAGAGCGCGCACATCGCCGTCCGGTAGTGCACCGCCCCCGGCGCGTGCAGGCTGGCCACGACCTCCAGGTAGGCCGGCAGCAGGTCCGCCTCCCCCACGCCCAGCACCGTCGCGAACTGGCCCGCGAACGACATCTCCGTGTCCTCGCCGGGAGCGCTCGACCGCACCGCCACCCGGACCGTCCGCCCGCAGCGCCGGCAGAGGTCGCCGTAGGCCTCCGCGATCGCCGCCCGCAGCGGCTCGGGCACCGTCGCCCCGAGCACCCGCCGCCGGATCCGTCCCGAAAGCTCGTCCGACGCGCCGGCGCAGGACAGGCCCTGGTACTCCTTCTCCACCAGGTCATCGATCCCGTTCTCGCGGAACAGCAGCCGGCACGCCTCGGCCGTGACCGCGAAGCCGTCCGGCGTCGGCAGCCCGACGTTGTTCCGGACCTCGCCCAGGTTGGCCATCTTCCCGCCCGCGCTCGCCCCGTCGCCCGCCCCGAGGCCGGCCAGCGGCACGACCAGCGCTCCCCCGCGCTCCGTCCCGGCCGACTCCTCGCCCAGCCGCGCGTGCAGCGCGGCGCCGATCGCGTCCAGCCGTCCCGGCAGCGCCGGGTAGCGCCCCTGCGCGATCGCGTTCAGGCTGGCCTGCATGCGGTGCACGTCCGCGACCAGCCGCACCGCCGTGCGCTTGACGAACGCGGGGTCGACGGGCTCGGCGCGCAGGAGCTTCTGCTCCAGGTCCGTCATGCCTTCCAGGAAGTCGTGGTTCGCCCCCAAGAGCGTGCGGAACTCGGCGTAGCACTGCTTGAAACGCACGAGCTGTGCGCTCGTTTCCCGCCGGTCGCCGCGGCGCAGCCCGATGACCTCCAGGAAGGTCAGGAGCAGGCGCCACAGGCGTGCGAACAGGGCGGCGACGGCGCGGCCGGCCCGGCCCGGGATGCCGCCTGCCCTCATCGGCCTACGCCCCGCCCCCGCCCCGCGCCGCGCGGCTTCGCGCGGCCGCAGCCTCGATGCGCGCGACGAGGTCGGGGATCGGATGCGGCTTGAGCAGGTAGGCCGCGGCGCCCGTGCGCAGTCCGTCCCGCTCGTCGACCACCGACCGGTGTCCGGTGAGCAGGATCACCTCCGTCGCCGGCGACCGCCGCTTGATCTCCGACAGCACGTCCAGCCCGTCGCGGTCCGGCATCTTCACGTCCAGCACCACGGCGTCGAACGCGCGCTCCGCGACCCGTCCCAGCGCCGCCTCGCCGCCCTCCGCCACCGTGACCTCGAAGCCGCGCCGCCGCAGCACCTTCGCCAGCGCCGTCGTGAACTCCCGCTCGTCGTCCACCAGCAGCACGCCAAGCCCCGTCACGGCGGGCTCCCGGCCGGCGCCTGCACCGGCAGTGCGACCGTGAACGTCGTGCCCCCGCCTTCGGCGCTGTCGACGGCGATCGTTCCGCCCAGCTCCTGCACGAGGCCGTAGCATATCGCGAGCCCCAGGCCGGTGCCACGTCCCACGGGCTTGGTGGTGAAGAACGGCTGGAAGATGCGCGCCAGGTTCTCGGGCGGGATCCCCGGCCCGTTGTCCCGCACCCGCAGGACCACGCGGCCGCCCTCGAGCCGCGACGACACCAGCACCCGCGCGTCCCGGCGCCCGGCCGTCGCGTCCAGCGCGTTGTTCACGACGTTCATCACGATCTGCTGCAGGTGCGCCGGCGTGCACTCGATGGGCGGCAGCGTGCCGAAGTCGGTGTCCAGCGTCACCTCATCGACCCGCGCCCGCGCCCGCGCCACGACGCACAGCTCGCCCAGGAACGCCGCGACGTCGATCCGCTCCGGCTGCGCGTCCACCCGGCGCGAGAACTTGAGCAGCCCCTGCGTGATCACCTTGCAGCGCGCCACCTGCTCGCCGATCTTCCCGGCCGACTCGAGGATCTCGCGGCGGTCCTCCTCCGGAATCGGCGGCGTCCCGCCCAGGTCCTGGATCCAGGTCCGCAGCGTATCGATCGTCGCCAGCGGGTTGTTGATCTCGTGCGCCAGCCCGGCGGACATCTCGCCCACCGCCGCCACGCGGCCCGTGGCCACCAGGCGCTGCGCCATCGCGTCCTTCTCCTGGTCCGCCTGCCGGATGCGCCGCACCTGCCGCCGCGCCACCGCGAGCGCCAGCACCACCGCCCCCACCGCCCCCAGGAGCCAGATGCCGATCCCGAGCAGCGACGCGTCGAAGAGCGGCGCGAACACGTCGCCCAGCTCCTGCCGGTACACCAGCAGCCAGCGCGGGTGCTCCAGCCACGCCGTCGTCACCAGATACCGCGTCCCCCCGATCTCCTCCTCCCCCCCCCGCGTGCCCTCGTGCCACGCGGGCCGGCCCAGCCCCGCCGGCGCCAGGAGCTGCCCGTGCGCCCCCTTCGTCTGGTACAGGCCCGCCTCGTTGACGATGAACGTCTCGCCCGTGCGCCCGCTGCGCGAGACGTTGACCAGCCGCTCGAAGTAGTCCGCGCTCACGGTGGCCCGCAGGATCCAGAAGTCGTCGGCCTCCCGCCGCAGCACCGCGATGACGAAGTGCGGCACGCCGCGGTAGCCCAGGAACACGTCGCTCACGTACACCCCCCGCTCGACGACCTCGGTGAACCACGGGGCGTCGCGGTAGTTCCGCCCCGCCAGATCGAACGGACCCACGTACTGCACGTGGTCGCCCCGCGAGTCGATGACCCCGATGTCGCTCAACACCTCGGGCTGCTGCCGGATCACCCGGAAGACCCGGTCCAACTCGCCCTCGCGCAGCTCCGCCTTCGTGTAGCGCTCCGTGATCGCCCGCAGCTCGGCCTCCCGCGCCGCCAGGAACTGCTCCAGCGCCTCCCGCTGGTGCCGCAGCGACAGCGCGTGCTGGTCGACCACGATCGCCCGGTTGAGCCGGAAGAAGAGCCAGGAGTTCGCCGCGCTGACGACCAGCAGCGGCACCACCGAAACGAGCGCCATGCGCAGCACGAGGCTGCGCCGCAGCTTGCGGTAGTCTCCCGCCGGATGTCCGGACATCAGGCCGGACCCGAGGCGGACCCGTCCGGCGCCTCGTCCCCGTCCTCGGGCCGCCGCACCGCGGTTTCGATCGCCAGCGCCAGCCGATCCGGGGAGATGGGCTTGAGCAGGAAGTCGACGGCCCCCAGGCCCATCGCGTCCAGCCCCGCCGCCGGCGTCCCGTGCCCGGTCAGCATCACCGCCGGCACCCCATGCCCCCGGTCGCGCATCCGTGCGAGCACCTGCAGTCCGTCCAGCCCCGGCATCTTGAGGTCCAGCACGACGACGTCGAACTCCCCCCGCTCGGCCGCCGCCAGCCCCGCTTCACCGTCCGCCGCGCACGTCACGTCGATGTCCCGCCGCCCCAGCACCTTCACCAGCGCCTCGCGAAACGCGTCGTCGTCATCGACCAGCAGCGCCCGCGTCCGCCGCCCCCCGCTCTCCCGCCCCCGTTCCGCCCTCCGTCTCCCCGCCCCCGCCTCCACGTTCACCGCCTCGTCCACCCCATCCTCGGCCTCGTCGTTCCCGCTCTCCCCATCCCGATTCCGTGTTCCTGGGTCCCCGTTCCGTGCTCCTGGTTCCGTGTTCCTAGTTCCTAGTTCCTTGTTCCCATTCCCATTCCCATTCCCATTCCCCGTTCCCCCCGCCCTCAGCCGCCGCAGCATCTCCCGCCCGCTCTTCCTCCACCGCTTGAAGATCCTCACCGGCCCCCCGTCGGCCGCCGGACTCACCTCCACCTCCACCCAGGTCGCCGGCAAGAGCAGGCCGTGCAGCATCCCCGCGACGCCCAGGAGGATCATCAGCTTCCCCGTGATCAAGAGCCAGGGTCCGGCCAGGAAGGCCAGGCAGGCGATGACGGCGCCCGCCGCGACCTCCGACCAGCGGATCTCCCGCCGCGTGTGCAGCGCGCGCACGTGGGTCCGCGGCACGACGTCCACGCGCGTGACCGAGTAGGGGTCGAGCGCAGCTTCCCCCGTGGGCGGGATCACGGCCCGCACGCGGACCAGCGAGCGTGCCGTCACGAACAGGCTGACCGCCTCCTCCTCGGGCTCCTCGAGCACCGAGCGGGCGAGTCGCAGGTGGCTGTGGGCGACGTGGTGCTCGGCCAGGAACGGCTCGTCCTCCGGGAGCGCCTCGCGCGCCGCGGCCCGGAACAGGGCGACGGTTTCTTCGGCCAGACGGCTCTGGAAGCGGCGTCCGGTGAGGTCCCCGCGTTCGCGCTTGCCGTGGAGCTCGCGGATCGCGCGCCGGGCGGCCTCCACGTCAGTCATCGTACGGGTATTCTCCCGGCGCGACGGCCCGCGCGTGCAGCGTGGGCACGAAGGAGATGACCAGGGCCAGGACGAGCACGAAGGCGACGACGAACGCGAACCACGGGTCCCACGCGGCGATGGTCGAGTCGTACAGCAGCCAGAGCAGGAAACCGTACAGGACGATGTTGCAGACGATCTGCCACAGCTTGCTCATCGTCCCCTCCTACATCCGGCCCTTGAGCCAGATCTCGTACACCACGCCCGCCGTGCCCAGGGAGATCGCCAGCAGCAGCAGCCAGAAGCCGAGCATCGAGTTCAGGATGCGTTTCATGTCGAACCTCCCGCCGTGGCCGCCGCCGGCGCGCCCGGCACCACCTCGTCCTCGACCGGCGTCAACAACGGCGCCGCCCACTCGGGCACCCAGCTCCCGTGCCGCGCGCGGTAGGCGAAGACCACGAGGCACAAGATGAAGAGGCAGAGGAAGATCATCTCGCCCAGCGTCAGCATCACCGCCAGCAGCGAGAGCAGCTCCACGGACTGTCCGGTGAGCACGTAGGCCAGTCGCAGCGCAGCGCCGCAGGTGGCCAGGATCAGCGAGTAGCTGAGCACGAAGCGGATCGCCGGACCGCGGACGTAGGCCGTGGCGATGCTGCCCACCTGCGCCCCGAACAAGGCGCCCGAGAGCATGAACAGCACGGCCATCATGTCGACGTGGCCTTCCATCGAATGCCGCAGCGCGCCGTACCCGCCGGAGAAGACGATCTCCACCAGGTCCGTGCCCACCGCGATGTGCGTCGAGGAGCCCACCAGGTAGACCAGGGCCGGGACGCGGATGAACCCGCCCCCGACTCCGAGGAAGCCGGCGAGGATGCCCGTCACCATGCCGACCAGCACGATCACCCACATCGAGACGACGACGCGCGCCGTGCGGCAGCGGACGATCGGGGCCAGGGGGATGCGCTGGAAGAACTTCGGCAGGGAGCTGGTCTGCAGCTCGCGGTCGACCGCCTTGCCCGCCTTCGTCATCTCCTTCAGCTTCTTGTGCGCACGATGGGTCTCGATCTGCGTGTACAGGAACAGCCCGAACATGATCACCACCGAGGCGATCAGCAGCACCACGGTCGCGATGCCGGTCTTCTTGAAGTACACCAGCAGCCGCACCCCCAGCTCCACGCCCAGCATCGTGCCGGCGACCATGCTCAAGGCCAGGGTCCAGTCGATGTTGCCGAGCTGCCGGTGCCGCACGGTCGAGACGACGCCCTTTCCCGCGATGTGCGTCATGTCGATGCCGGAGGCCATGTACCCCGGGAACCCGAACACGATCAGCGCCGGCGTCACCATGTAGCCGCCGCCCACGCCGATGAACCCGCCCACGATGCCCACCGTGAAGCCGATGAACACCAGGAGGAAGATCGGCGCCTCGATCCCGGCAATGGGGAAGTCGAACATCCGCCCGCTCCTTTCAGTGCCCCACGTGGTGCTGGAGGCGCTTGATCTTGAGCCCCAACAGGTCCGTGAACCCCTCGGCCATGTACCCCAGCGTCACCCCGAGCAGGAGCACGATGACCACGTTCCAGACCGCCCCCCCCGGATACGTCTCGATCCCCTTGTGCTTGAACGTGTCCTTGTACTTGAACCCCTTGGCGGACTTGATCTGCCACGGCACCCGCACCTCGAGTCGTCCCGCGACGAGCGCGACCCGCTTGCCGTCCTTCACCTCCTTCGAGGAGATGACCCCGTTGGCCCAGCGCGGCAGGAGGTCGCCTTTCTTCACCGGCACCGCCTGGAGCCCCGTGATCTCCTTGACGTCGGCGATCTCCAGGGATGCCGGGCGCTCCTTCGTCGCGTCGTGGAACGAGTCCGCGTTCACGGCGTAGCCGTCGCTGGCCGCGCGATGGTAGTACCAGGACTCCATCTGCCCCGACACGAAGCTGTGGACGACGACCCCGATCACTCCGCCGGCCGCCAGTGTCCAGAACGCGAACTTGATTGCAGCTCGACCCCTCGTCTGCACCGCCAAGACTCCACCTCCACCCCCCCGGGGAAACGTCCCGGGCCATCGATCATCCGGGCGCCGTCAGCGACCCGATTCCTGGACCTTCGCGAGCACCCGCAGCCGCTGTTTGGCCCAGCGGCGCCGCGCCAAGGCCTTCGCGACCTCCAGGCCCAGCTCGTCCGGCAGGGCCGGGGCGCGCAGCACCGAATGGACGCCCGCGCGCACCGCCTGCACCGCGTCCTCCACCGCCGGATCCGGGGAAACCACCACGATCTCCGCGGTCGGCGACCGGTCGCGGATCCGCTCCAGGAGGGCCATCTGCGCGTCGTCGAGCACGGCCGCGGCGACGACGAAGACGTCCACGGCCTGCGCGAACGCCTCGTCCCAGTCCGCGACCTCGCGCGGCGAGGCCGCCGCGACCGGCGAGCCCGCGCGTGCCAGACCACGCGCCACGCGGCCGGCCTCCGCCGCATCCGGAGAGACCACGATAATGCGCGGCTCCGGGGGGGCCGATGCCTCGCGGCTCACGACCGCGTGCACCGACCCCCCCGAAACCGCGGCGGCCTCCCCGGCCGAACCCTTCGGGCCTCCGAACGCCGCGCCCTCGCGCAGGCGGTCGAGGCCGTTCCTTCCCGTTCTGGGACCCTCACCCCTCCGGTTTCGGGTCGCTGCCACGGAGGGTCCGGCGAAGCAAGCCGGATGCCACGTCACGAGCCCTGGAATTCCGTGGCCTTTCCGGCAGGCAGGCTCGAGTGCGCCTGCGACGCTTGATCCCACCCGCGCGGCGCCCGCGCGGCTCGGCCATCCCGATGAGGGCGTGGGATCACGGTCTTGCGCCCGTTCGGGGCCGGTGGGTCGTTCTGTCCGACTTGCGCCCGCCGGAGCCGCCTCGTCCGCCCACCCCCGTCGGGCCGCACCCTACTCGTCCGAAGGGCGGTCGGGCTTGCGCAGCTTGCGGTACAGCGTCCGGCGGTTGATTCCCAGGATCCGTGCGACCTGGGACTGGTTGCCCTTGCACTCGCGCATGAGCTGCTGGATGTAGCGCGACTCCATCTCCTCCAGCGAAACGGCGCCGGCCGGCTGCCGGCCCTTCTCCGTCAAGACCTCTTCGGGGAGGTCGCGCAGCTGGATCAGCCCCGCCTTGCGCAGGATCACCGCCCGCTCCACCACGTTCTCGAGCTGCCGCACGTTGCCGGGCCACGAGTAGCCGACCAGGGCATCGAGCGCGTCCGGCCGCACGCCATCCACGTGGTACTCGGCGTTGTGCTTGCGGATGAAGTGGTAGACCAGCGGTGCGATGTCCTCGCGCCGGTCGCGCAGGTCCGGGACGACGAGCGGAATCACCGAAAGGCGGTAGAAGAGGTCCTCGCGGAACTTCCCGCCGGCGACCAGGGCGCGCAGGTCCTTGTTCGTCGCGGAGATCAATCGCACGTTGAGCACGCGCTCGTCGACCTCGCCCACGCGCCGGAACCGGCGTTCCTGCAGGAAGCGCAGGAGCTTGCCCTGCACGGCCGGCGACAGATCCCCCACCTCGTCCAGAAACAACGTCCCGCCCTCGGCCAGCTCGATCAGCCCCTGCTTGTCCGCGATGGCGCCCGTGAACGAGCCCCTCCGGTGCCCGAACAGCTCGCTCTCGATCAACGTCTCCGGGATGGCGTTGACGTCGACCGGCACGAACGGCCGTTCGTGGCGCGGGCTCAGGTCGTGGATCACCCGCGCCAGAAGCTCCGTGCCCGTGCCCGACGCACCGGACACCAGCACGGTGCCGGTGGAGGCGGCGACCTGCCGGGCCATCTCGAGCAGCGAACCCATCTGCTCGCTGCGGAACACGATCGGGAAGAACGGCTCGGCGCCCCCCGCCGACGCACCGCGCGCCTCCTGCCACTCGCGCACGCGCGCCGCCGCGGCCGCGGCGATCTCCACCAGATCGTCGATGTTGAACGGCTTGGCGATGTAGTGGTACGCGCCCTCGCGCATCGCCTGGACCGCGAACTCGATCGTGCCGAACGCCGTCATCAGGATCACCGGCTGGTGCAGGCTGCGCGCCATGGCCCGCCGCAGGACGTCCATCCCGTCGGCCCCGGGCATGCGCACGTCCGAGAGCACCAGGTCGAACGCGCCCTCCTCCAGGCGCGCCAGCGCCTCCGTCCCGTCGCGCGCCTCGATCACGTCGTAGCCCTCGTCGCGCAAGACCCGCGTCAGGAGATCGCGCATCTCCCCGTCGTCCTCGGCCAAGAGCACCCGCACCGGAGACGCCGCGCGTTCCCGGACCTGGGGCGTGGCATCCGTCATCGCTCCACCTCCGACTCCTCGGGACCCTCCTGCGCGCGGCGGAGGACGATCGTGAACGTCGTCCCCTCGCCTACCCGGCTGTGCACGTCGATCCGCCCGCCGTGCTGCCGCACGATCCGCCGCACGATCGCCAGTCCCAGCCCCGTCCCTTCCCCCTGGGGTTTCGTCGTGAAGAACGGCTCGAAGATCCGCGGCAGGTCCTGCTCGGGGATCCCCGGCCCCGTGTCCATGACGCGCAGGTACGCCCCCGGCTGCCCTCCCGCACGCCGTACCTGCTCCCGGCCCGCCTCCGGTGCCGTCGTGTCCTCCGGGCCCGCCTCCACGGTCAGCTTCCCCCCGTCGACCATGGCCTGGTAGGCGTTGACCACCAGGTTCAGGAGCGCGTGCTCCAGGAGGTGCGGATCCCCCTCCACCGGCGGCGTGCCCGACGCGATCCGCGTCTCGACCGCGACCTTCCGCATCATCCCCGCCGCCATCTCCAGCGCCTGCGCGACGACGCGGCCCAGGTCGACCCTCCGGAGCTGCGGCTCGGTCGGCCGCGCGAAGTCCAGCACGCGGCGGATCATCGCCGCCAGCCGCTGCGACTGCCGCACGATCTTCTCCAGGACCTCCCGCCGCGGGTCCCCGGCGTCCAGCTTGCGCATCAGGACCTGCGCGTTGCCCGAGATCACGTTGAGCGGCGTGCCGAACTCGTGCGCGATGCCCGTCGCGAGCTGGCCCAGGAGCGCGCTCTTCTCCGCCTGCAGGAGCCCGGCCTCCGACACCGCGAGCCGCGACTCCAGCTCGTCGAACGCGCGCACCAGATCGGCGTACTCCACCGTCCCCAGCTCCCCGGCCGGAACCGCCAGCGGCTTCCGTTCGCCCGCGCCCTCGTCGCGCAGCGCGTCCCGGATCCGCAGCAGCGGCCGCAGCAGCCGGCGACTCGTCCACGCCCCCAGCCCCGCCACCGCCACGAGCGCGAAGAGAATCGACCAGGTGACGACGAGGTAGCGGTCCCGGAGCCCGATCACCGCCTCGCCGATGTCCGCGCTGACGATCGCCGCGAGCTGCCCGCCCGGCACCGGCTGGACGAACCCCAGCCGCTCCTTGTCCGTCACCCGGCTCCGGTAGCGGATCGGACCGCTGCCGCCGTCGCGGAACAGCCGCACCGGCGGGTTGGTCGCGATGTCCTCGGCCCGGCCCGCCAGCCCGAGGTCCGAGTAGAACAGCGGCCGGCCCTGCCGATCGACCACGTAGACCCGGCGGTCGACCGCGGCGCCCAGGCTCGCCGTCAGCTCCTCGTGCAGCCCCTCGGGCCGCAGCACGCCCACGACCGCCCCGCCACCGGCACCGCTCACCCGCGCGGCGATCAGCACCGTGGGCGGCAGCCCCGCCACCCAGCCGCCGACCGGCGTCACCAGCGTCGACCTTTCCCACCCCGGACAGGCCAGGATTCCGCCGTAGCCGCCGTCACGGCCGACGCGAGCGGCGTCCACTTGCGAGGCGATCAGCACGCCGTCCGCGCCGACGAGCTCCCAGCGCACGTCGCTCGTCGCCGCCGGCAGCTCCGCCCCGCCCTTGCTCGCCGCCAGCGTCGCCTCCGCCCGCGTCGCACGCAGGAACCGATCGAGGTAGTGCGCAGCGAGGATCGCGATCTGGCGGTTGGTCGTCTGGATCTCCCCCTCCACCCGCTCCACGTCGTCGCGGTACCCCAGGAAGATGAGCACGCCGAGCGGCAGGAACGGCACGACGGCGACAAGTCCGAGCGAGCGGAGGAGAATACCGCGAATCGATGCCCGGGGAGAGCGGTCGCTCATGTCCGATCCGTTCGATCGTCCCCCCCGCCGCGCCTGCGCCCCTCGGGTCCCGACCCCGCAGCGGCGATTCCTTGTGGCGACACTGGATCACGGCGGCCTTCCGGTCAAGCCCGACCGGCGCCTCGGGTTCCGGGGAACGGTCCGGCCGTGATTCGTGCTTCAGCGGCCCGCGGGTTGTTGCTTGAATCCACGGAGAGTCCATGCTATGCGGTGAAACTCAACAATCGGGGGGACGGCCCGGGGGGGCTGCGTTCGCGCGGGGAAGAGGGCTCATGAATCAGGCGATGAATCGTCGGAAGGGGCGTACGCTGGGTACGATGGCGAGAGTGCTCGCCCGATGGAGGCATCTGGTCTTTCTCGGCTGTGTCCTCGTCGCCTCGACGGCCCAGGCCGCCGGCGGCGGGAAGCCCGCGACCAAGCTCGTGCAGGTCATCGACACGCGGCGGATGGACGACGGGATCACCCGCTGGGTCGCCGACCTCTACAACGACAACCTCTGGCTCTACGGTCTGGTGGTCGTGGGCGTCATGGCCGTGATCGGCCTCGCGCTCGGCCTCGTCTTCGATCGTCTCGTCGGCCTGCTCGGGATCAACCTGGGCAAGCTCGACCACCACGAGTAGGAGGGATCGCCATGGATGCGTTCAACGTCCTCCTGCCCGTGGCGGGGATCGAGTTCAACGTCCTCTTGCTGCTGCTCATCGGCTTCACGGTGGGCGTGTGCGGCGGGTTCTTCGGCATCGGCGGTGCGTGGATCGTGACGCCGGCGCTGAACATCTTCGGCTTCCCGATGCCGTATGCCATCGGCACCGACCTGGCGCACATGGGCGGCAAGTCCATCGTCTCCACCATCCGCCACGGCAAGTTCGGCAACGTCGACGTCCGGCTCGCCGTGTCGATGATTATCGGCACGACGGTGGGCATGGAAGGCGGCGCGCAGCTCGTGCTCAAGCTCGAGTCGATGGGATTGGCGGAGTCGCTGATCCGCAAGCTGTACATCGGCTTCCTGGCGCTCATCGGCAGCTACGTGCTGTACGACTACCTCTCGCACGTCAGCCGGCAGAAGAAGGCGGCGAAGTCGGGCGACAAGGCCGCCGTCGTCGGGCCCACGGTCGCGCAGAAGCTCCAGCGCCTGCGCATCCCCCCGATGATCCACTTCAAGGCCTCGAACATCACCTGCTCGCTCTGGCTGCCCGTCTTCATCGGCCTCCTGACCGGCGTCGTCGCCGCCGTGCTCGGCGTCGGCGGCGGCTTCATCCGCATGCCCGCGCTGATCTACCTCGTCGGCTGCCCCACCGCGGTGGCGGTGGGGACGGACCTGTTCGAGGTGATGATTACCGGGGCGTACGGCTCGTTCACCTACGGCATCAAGGGCCGCGTCGATCTCATCGCCGCCGCCTGGATGCTGCTCGGCGCGGCCGTCGGCGCCCAGATGGGCACGATCGCCATCAAGTACGTGCGCGGCTACTCCATCCGGCTGCTCTTCGCCGTCACCATCTTCGTGGCCTGCGCCTCGGTGCTGCTCAAGCAGCTCGAATTCCAGATCGCCTCGTCGGTGTTGATCCTCGCCGCCGGCATCGGCATCTCCGCGATCATCCTGCTCTGGCTGATCCGCGGCATCGTCCAGGAGCGCGCCTCGCGCCGCGCCGCCACGGGCGGCGGCGCGATCGGGTAGGGAGGCGACGATGAACAACGTCACCCGCATGTTGGTTCCCGCACTCCTCCTCCTGGGTGCCCTCGGCTGCGCGCGTCCCAAGGTCGTGCAGGGGACCGTCGTGGCGGTGGAGGAGGGGGCGCACGGCATCGTGGTGCGCGACGAGCTGCCGCCCAACGCCGAGCTGCGCTTCGATCTGGCCGAGGCCGAGCTGAACGCCAAGCCCGAGCCCGGCGACGTCGTGCGCATCGCCTACGACGAGGACGGCACGACCCTCCGCGCCACCCGCGTCATGCGCCTCCCCAAACCGAAGCCCCCCAAGTAGCGGCGACTAGAACCGCTCCATCTCGTCCGCCAGAAACGCTTTCGCGAAGAACACCGGGCTGTCGTCCGTCTCCATGAGCATGTCGAGCTGGCGCGCGCACAACGTGAGCCGGCCGAGCTGCACGAGGCGCCCGAGAACCACCTCGCGGTCGTACTTCTCCAGCCGCGCGAAGAGCATGTCCCCGCGGCAGGAGACCTTGAAGTCCAGGCTGCCCAGCACCTGCGAGAGGAACTCGCAGCGGCGGCCGCGCCGCACCTCGCCCGCCCCGCCGCCCTGGAACCGGAAGTGGATGTAGTTCTTGTTGATGCTGGCGCCGCACCAGGTGTCGACGGTGTTGTAGTGGTAGCCCGCCTTGGTGCTGAAGTTCATGTAGCGGTCGGAGATGGTCGCGAAGCTGAAACGGCCCACGCCGCGCTCGGCCGCCGGCGGCGTCACCATCGCCTCGCCCAGGACGGTGAGGAACCCGCCGCCGGAGACGGCGCGCGGCTTGTCCCACCGGATGCGCGGGTCCTGGAAGCCCTTGAGGAAGGCCGTCAGCGGCACCGACCGGATCTCATCGATGTACACTTTCCCGGTCCCCGCCACGCCGTCCGCGAACCCGCCGCCCAGGTCGAAGACGTGGATCACGAACGGCAGCTTGCCTTCCAGCTCGGCCGACGCGAGGCCCGCGTGCGCCGCCTTGTCGGCGAGGTGGAACATCGAGTCGAACAGCTTCTCGTGGACGAAGCGCGTGATGTCGTGGAGCGACCGGCACCCGGCCGGGGTGAACTCGCGCGAGGCGGGGTCGACGAGGTTGAGCGGCGTGATCAGCTCGGCCATGCACCGCAGCTTGAGCAGCGCCGGCGTCACCACCGCGGGACCACCCGTCGCGCAGGTGCGCAGCACCGCCTCATCGCGCCCGTCCCACACCATCCTCCGCGTCGCGTCGACGGTCACCTGCCGTCCGTCACGCAGCGCCGCGGTGGCGCCGGGGAGGCCCACGATCGCCGGGATGCCGAACTCGCGCGCCAGGATCGACATGTGCCCCGTCGGCGAGCCCGCGTCCGTCACGATCGCCGCGCAGCGGGTCATGACCTGCGAGAAGCGCGGCGACGAGTGCGGGGCGATGAGCACCGCGCCCTGCGGCACGTGGTCCAGGTCCTGCTCCGATTGCACCAGGACCGCCGGCCCCGCCCCGCAGCCGTGGCACGCCGTTCGCCCCCCCGTGAGCAGCGGCTCCCCCGCCGGCGGCAACGACGGCTCCCGGCTCGCCTCCGCCACCCGCGGCGCCGTCAGCATCGGCCGGCATTGCAGCACGAACAGCTCGTCCCGCTCCGAAATCGCCCACTCGATGTCCTGCGGCGACCCGAAATGCTCCTCCGCCCGCCGCGCCACCCGCACCAGCTCCCCAAGTTCCCCTGTCGCCAGGTGCGCCGAGCGGACCTCCGCCTCCTTCCCCGGCCGGATCGTCAGGTCCTCGCCGCTCACCGAGCCTCCCGCCAGGCCGTCCGACAGGCCCGACACCGTGCTCACCAGCACTTCGTCCGCCTTCTCGTCGTCGAACCCGCGCGAGAAGAGGATGCCGCTGCACCGCGGGGCGACCATGCGCAGGCAGCCCACGGCCATCGCCGTGTCCGCCGACGAGAGCCCGTGCCCCAGCCGGTACGCCACGGCGCTCAGCCCGAACACGCTCGACAGCACCGAGCGGTATGCGTCCAGGAGCCAGCCGCGGCCCACGTTCAACTCCGTGTAGTACTGCCCCGCGTGCGAGGTCCCGATGCGGTCCTCCTTGACCGTCGAGGAACGCATCGCGACGAGGATCTCGCCGCCCCCGGCCAGCTTGTCGAAGGCCTCGTGGATCGCGCGGTCGATGTCCGAGGGCACGGGGGCGTCGAGCACCGCGGACTGCATCTTGCGGCAGGCCTCCGCCGCGACCTTCGTCCCGTACGTCTCGAGCATCTCCTCCAGCCGCTCGATCCCCTTGCGCAGGTCGTTCTCCGCGATGAAGCGCTGGTACGCGGTCGTGGTGATGACGAAGCCGTCCGGGACGTTGAACCCCAGCGCGCGCCGTACCTCCCCCAGGTTCGCGATCTTCGTCCCCGCGACCTGCGCGTCCGCCTGCGTGAGGCTTCCCACGTCGATCACGATCGGCCCGGGCGGCACGTCCAGCCGCCCCGCGCATTCGTCCTCGAACCGCACGTTGAGCGCGCGCAGCACGTCGTACAGGCCGCCGTACTTCCCGCCCGTCATGCGGTTCAGGTTCTTGACCATGACGAACACGTCCATGATCGCCCGGCGGACCTGTCGCACGACGGCGTTGAAGGAGAACGGCACGCGTCCCGACAGCCGGTCCTCGACGTCCGCGATCGTCTGCAGCGTCGCGTCGTTCGCCGCCAGGATCTCCCGGAACTGCTCGTACAGCACCCGCAGCTCCGCCGCCGTGCGCTGCGCCTGTTCTTCCTTCTTGCGCGTCCGCGCCGCCTTCCCGAACTTCGCCTTGAGCCGCTCGAACATCGCCAAGCCCGCCTCCCCCCGACTATAATCCACCCCCGTTCCCCGTTCCCCATTCCCCGGGTGCGCCTTCCCCTCGCCAATCACGTCCGCCCCGGCTCCAGCGTCGCGAACGCCGCCAGCGCGTCGGTGACCTCGATGCCGTGGTCGGACCACGGACGCTTGAGGTCGCGCACGATCCGGCTGGCCTTCGCGGGCCGCAGGCGCTGGGCGAAATAGCGCAGCCCGCGCCCCACCTCCGGATCGCCCACCTTCGCCTCGACCAGCTCGACAATCTTCCCCTCGCGCTCCAGCAGGAAATCCGCCTCGTGTCCTTCCTTGTCCCGCACGTACCACAGGCGGCAGCGGTAGCCGTCGCGGTCTTCCCAGAAGTGCAGGCGGCGCAGGAGGCTCGCGGCCACGAAGTTCTCGAACCGCGCCCCGTCGTCGCCGACGACGTCCCCGCTGTCGAAGAAGTACACCTTGGGCGGCTTCTGGATCGCGCGCGGCAGGCTCCGCGTCCACGGATAGACCGCGAAGCAGAGGTACATCCGCTCGAGACTCTCCAGCCACTTGCGCAGCGTCACCGGGCTCACCTGGAGGTCCCCGGCGATGTGCGACAGCACCACCGGGCTGCCCACGCGCTGCCGCAACGCGTCCACGAACAACTCGAGTTTCGCCATCTCGCGAATCGCTTCCATGTCGCGCAGGTCGTCGCGCAGGACGCGTGCGAAACGCTCGCGCCGCCAGCGCCGCGCCTCCCGTTCGTCGTTTCCCAGGAACGGCTCGGGAAACGGCCCAACCGTCAGGAACCGCCGCAGCGCCTCCTCCGGGGCTATGCCCCGCGGGATCTCGTCCAGGCCGAACGGATGCAGCCTCCAGTAGTGGTACCGACCCTGCAAGGAGTCTCCCCCCCGCCGGTACACGTCCAGCCGCGCGCTGCCGGTGACGACGAAGCGGTGCTTGCCGGCGGTGGTGTCCCACAGGCCCTTGATCCACCGCTTCCAGCCGGGATACTTGTGCAGCTCGTCCAGGGCCAGCAGGCGATCCGCGTCCCGCCACCGGCGGCCCAGCAGCGCGCGCCGGTCGTCCTCCGCGTCCCAGCTGAAGTACGCCCCCCCGGGGAAGATGGCCGGCCCGCCCTCCAGCGGCTCCGTCGGCCGCGGGTCTCCCACCAGGTACCGGGCCAGCGTCGTCTTGCCCGACTGCCGCGGTCCGCCGATGAACACCATCTTCCGCCGCAGGTCGCGCACCACGTCCCCGGCAATGTAGCGCATGCGACCATCCTATACCGCACTGGAAATCGGTCAAGTCCGTTTTCCAGCGCGGTGGAAAACAGCCGCTCCCTGTTGCCGCGGGCGGCTCGCGCCGCGGGCCGCTCGGGCCTCGGCCCTGCTGCGGATGCTCGATCCGGACCTCGCCCGGTTCTTCCCCGACTCCCGCTCCGTCAACGACGCCTTGCACGCCCTCGTGGCGCTTGGCAGCGCACGGCCGAAGCGCCGAGCCCGGGGCCGCCGGGCCGCCTGACCAGGGCCGTGGGGCAGGGCTTCCGCTCGCCCCGCCAAGTCGCAAGTTCGTGCCGAGCGTCGGGACGCCAGCCGTTCACGTAACCACATGCAATAACTCGGTTACGTACTGGATCCACTCCCGATGGGCTTGATCTTGCTCGAGTCATATGCTACGAATGCCTTGCTTTATGTAGTAGAAACGACAGTTATAGCCTTGCCTTCTGGCCGATCCTGCGGCACCCTGGCCCATCATGTGGAGGAGAATCGAGAACGATCTGCTCGCCTGGAAGGACGACCCCCGACGAAGGGTCCTGCTGGTCAGGGGAGCCCGACAGGTCGGTAAGACGTTCTCCATCCGCCAGCTCGGCAAAACCTTCCCCCACTTCCTCGAGGTGAACTTCGAGGAGAACAAGGACGTGGCGGCCTTCTTCCAGGGGTCCCTCGATCCGGCGCGTCTGGTCGAGAAGCTCTCGGCCTATTTCGCTGTTCCGGTCATCCCCCGCCAGACGCTCCTCTTCCTCGACGAGATCCAGGCATGCCCGAACGCTCTGGCCTCCCTTCGATTTTTCCACGAGAAGATGCCGGGGCTGCATGTCGTGGGCGCGGGCTCCCTCCTGGAGCTGGCCATGGAGCAGATCCCCTCCCTCGGCGTGGGCCGACTCGGCTCCCTCTTCATGCACCCCATGTGCTTCAGCGAGTTCCTCGCCGCCACGGGCGGCGAAGGCTTGGCTCGCGTCGTCGAGCCGGCGGACCCGGAGCATCCGGTGGACGCCCCGTTCCACGCGCGGCTCCTGGACGTGCTGAGGACCTACCTTCTGGTGGGAGGCATGCCGGCCGCCGTAGCGACCTACGCCGAGCAGCGGTACCTCCCCACTTGCTTCAAGGTCCTCGACGATCTCGTCCTGACCCTGGAGGACGACTTCGCGAAGTACAGGAAACGGTCTCCCGTCGCGCGGCTCGTCGAGGTGTTTCGCTCGATCGCCGGCCAGACCGGAGGCAAGTTCAAGTTTTCCCGCGTCGGCTCGGGAGCCCCTTCCGGCCCGCTCAAGGACGCCTTGATGCTCCTCGTGCGCGCGGGGCTGGCGCACCGGGTCGTCCACACCGACGCGCGCGGCATCCCGCTCGGCGCCCAGACGGACGACAGGAAGTTCAAGGTCCTCCTGTTCGATCTCGGCGTCCACCAGCGGATGCTCGGCCTCGACGTCCCTGCCTTCCTTGCCGCGAGCGACATCGATCTGGTCAACAAGGGAAGCCTGGCGGAGCTCTTCGTCGGGCTGGAGCTTGTCGCCAACGGCCCGTCGCACCGGAGGCCCGGCCTGTACTACTGGCACCGGGAAGCGCGGGCCAGCAACGCCGAGGTGGACTACGTCGTCCAGCGCGGCTCCGCGATCGTCCCCGTGGAGGTCAAGGCGGGCACCCGAGGCGGCATGCAGAGCATGCGCATCTTCATGGATGAGCGCCGGCTGGGGTCCGGCGTCCGCGTCTCGATGGAGAACTTCTCCAGGCTCGAACGGATCGAGGTCCTCCCCCTCTACGCGGCCGGAAGGCTCGCGCAATCGCCGCTGCGGGCGCCGGAGACCTGACGGCAGCCGCATCAGCGCGCGCAAGGCCTCGCCCGCGCAGCGGAGGAAGCATGAGCAGGGTTGATGTCGCGAAATTGCCCGAGGGACACGTCGACCGCCGCCGTGGCGTCGCGAAGCGACGACCTCGGGCTGAGGGGCGGCCGTCGAATGGGTGGTGGAGTTCGGGGCCGCCGAAGGGCGCTCGACCGGCGTGGTGTCCACATGGTTTGGTGGATAGTGGGGCTGTGTGCCCTCCTGCTCGCAGAATGCGGGCGGTCCGGAGGACGTGCGGGGTCCGGGCGACCTTCCGCTTCGGTTGACGCGAACCGTTTCGGGGCGGGCGCCGACCGCGTCCCGGAAGATCGTTGCGTAGGATCGTGCCGGTCTGGCGCGGAGATGAGGGAAGAGACCATCCTGTTGCCCTGCCCGTGTCCCCCCGGCGCGGCGCGCGTTTCCGAACTTCCCCGCGTTCCTGGCGGTGACCAGCATGAACAGTGGCTCTGCGGACGAGTAAGCGCGCACGGAATGGCCGTTACGTTCTACCTCAAGGAGGGAGGTCGGCTCGTGGGGGTGGACTTGCTCGGCGATACCCTGCTGAGGTCCGAGAGCCGTTCGGGGGCTCCGGCCATGGACGTCGGGCCGATGGAGCTGGACCCATGGTTGCACGCCAAGCCCGCGACGTGCTCTCCCTACTTTTGCGACGGGGCGTGCGCCACGGTTCGAGGCACGACGATTGCGGATTCTTGGGAGAGCGTGGTCGCACAGGAGGTCGTCTTCATCCTCGAGTAGCCGGGCGGCAGAGGTCGCACTCGCGGACGGCGAGTTCGACACCGGATGTACGGCCGCCGCCCGTTCCGGCTTCGCACGATTGCGCCCCCCACGCCCCCCACCCCCCACCCCGCCCCCCTCCCCACGCCGGCTTCCGCCCCCTCCACCGTTGACAAGATCCACAGTCCAGAGGATCATCGCCCCTGCTGCGGTCTAGTGGGGCGGTGCGCCGCACGAAGGAGCGAGATCATGAAGCGATCCGTCCAGGGTTTGGTCGTCGCCATCCTCGCGCTGCTTCCCTCGCTCGCCGCCGCCGGCGGCGAAGGCCTCGAGGTCCCGGAGGCGATGGGTAAAAAAGTCCCACTCGAGGACCTCTCCGGCATCAACCTCTGGGCCGGGCAGCTCTACAACGACAACCTCTGGCTCTACGCCGTCGTCTGTACCGTGGTCATGGGCGTCGTCGGCGTCACCATCGCCTTCGGCACCGACCTCATCCTCAAAGCCATCGGCATGGAAGTCCACAAGATCGAGCACAAGGAGTAGACGGCCATGTTCGACATCTACCTTCCCATCGCCGGCGTCGAGTTCAACCTCCTCATCCTCCTCTGCATCGGGCTCACCGTCGGCGTCCTCGGCGGCTTCTTCGGCGTCGGCGGCGCCTGGGTCGTTACCCCAGCCCTCAACATCTTCGGCTTCCCCATGGCCTACGCCATCGGCACCGACCTCGCCCACATCTTCGGCAAGTCCATCGTGGCCACCAAGAAACACGGCAAGATGGGCAACGTCGACGTCAAGATGGGCCTCATCTCCATCGTCGGCTCCGTCATCGGCGTCGAGATCGGCGCGCAGATCGTCATGTGGCTCACCGCCAAGGGTCTCGCCGGACCCGTCGTCCGCTACTCCTACATGGCCCTCCTCTTCGGCCTCGGCCTCTTCATGCTCTGGGACTACTTCACCAAGGACAAGCGCGCCGCCGCGAAAGCCGCCAAGGACGCCGCGGCGGGCATCGTCCCCGGCCAGAAGCCGAAGAAGTCCGGCTGGAACCTCCCCCCCATGATCCACTTCCCCGTCTCCGGCGTCACGATCTCCCTCTGGACCGTCGTTCTCGTCTTCCTCCTCACCGGCCTCCTCTCCGGCTTCCTCGGCGTCGGCGGCGGCTTCATCCGCATGCCCGCCCTGATCTACCTCATCGGCTGCCCGACCGCCGTCGCCGTCGGCACCGACCTCTTCAGCGTCGTCTTCTCCGGCGCCTACGGCTGCTTCACCTACGCCGTGAAGGGCCGCGTCGAGATCATCGCCGCCCTCCTCATGCTGATCGGCGCCTCGATCGGCGCGCAGATCGGCGTCACCGCGGTCAAGTACATCCACGGCTACGGCATCCGCCTGCTCTTCGCCATCATGGTCATCCTCGCCGGCTCGTCCGTCGCCCTGAAGCAATTCCACGCCACGACCGCCGCCGCGTACCTCGTCATGATCTCCGCCGTCTCCATGTGCGTTATCATCGTCATCCAGATGTCCCGCGGCTTCTCGCGGGAGAAGGCGGCCAAGGCCGTCGAGGCCGCCAAGAACGCCGCGGCGGCCAAGAGCCCCGCGGGCTGACCGGTGTTCCGGCCCGGGGGGTCGGGAGCGGATCGCCACCATGGGCCTGTTCCAGAGGATGTTCGGCAAGGGGAGCGACGAACACCTCGCCGCGCTCCGCCGCATTCGCGAGAAATTCTCCCTCTTCCGCTCGCTGCTCGATCACCAGAACCGCGTCCTCAAGGACATCGGCCAGCTCGAGGTCCGCTCGCGCCGCAACCTGCCCATCGAGGCCGCCGACGTCGTCGCCGTCGAGGAAGCCGTCGCGGGCCTCGTCGAGCAGATGGTCGAGCTGGGCGGCGACTCGTACGCCGTCCTGCGCGAGCGTCTTTCCGAGGTGCGTCGCGAGATCCGGGCCGACGCCGCGGGGACCCGGCGCGTCGCGCCCGACGAGTTCGTGATCCCCTACGATCGCCTGGGACGCGAGCGCGCCCCGTCCGTCGGCAACAAGAACGCGAACCTCGGCGAGCTGCGCTCGCGCCTCGGCCTTCCCGTCCCCGACGGCTTCGCCGTCAGCGCCTGGGGCTTCCATCGCTTCCTCGAAGCCAACGCGCTGCGCGAGAAGATCGACGCCCTGCTGCGCGAGGCCGGGCCGGCGGGACCGGGCGAGCGCGACGCCGCGGCCGGCCGGGTCCGCTCGCTGGTCGTCGCCAGCCCCGTGCCCGACGACCTGCGCGCCGCGATCACGGACGCCTTCGAGAAGCTGTCCGCGCGCTGCCGCGACCACCGCTTCGCCGTGCGCTCCAGTGCCATCGATGAGGACGGCGCGCTCTCCTTCGCCGGCCAGTTCGTCACCCTGCTCAACGTCGGCCGCGACAACCTCCTCGAGTCGTACAAGCACGTCCTGGCCAGCACGTTCACCCCCGCCTCGGTGCACTTCGCGCGCGGCCGCGGGGCCGAGCAGTTCGAGTCCCCCATGGGCGTGGGCTGCCTCGCGCTCGTCGATGCCGCCGCCAGCGGCGTCCTCTACACCCGCGACCCGCTCGACCCCGACGCCCCGCGCATGCTCGTCAACGCCATCCGCGGCCTGGGCGCGTACCTCGTCGACGGCGTCCTCACCCCCGACGTCTTCCACGTCTCCCGCGACGACCGCTCCGTCGCCCTCGTCCGCGTCGCCAAGAAGACCGTCCAGCTCGTACCTCAGCCCGGCGGCGGCGTCGCCGAGGCCCCCGTGCCCCAGGCCGATCAGGAACGCCCCGCCGCCTCCGACGACCAGCTCCGCATGCTCGCGGGCTTCGCCCTGCGCGTCGAGGAGCACTACGGCGTCCCACAGGACATCGAGTGGGCGATCGACCACGACGGCCGCCTCTTCCTCCTTCAGGCCCGCCCCCTGCGCCTCGTTCGTCGCCGGACCCCGGCGCCGGCGCCCCCGGAGCTCCACGGCCGCGCGCTCGCCGGCGGCGGCACCTGCATCTGTCCGGGCGCCGGCGCCGGTCCGGTCTTCCACGTCCGCTCCCCGGGCGACATCCATCTCGTGCCCGACGGCGCCGTCGTCGTCGCGGAGAACCCCTCCCCCAGGCTCATCGCCATCATGCACCGCGCCGCCGCCCTCGTGACCCGCGTCGGCGGCGCCGCGAGCCACATGGCTACCCTCGCCCGCGAGGCCGGCATCCCCACCGTGGCCGGGATCGAACGGGCCGGCGAGCTGCCGGACGGAATGGAGATCACCGTCGACGCCACCGCGGGGACCCTCTACGAGGGGCCGCAGCGCGAGCTGGTCGACGCCCGCCGCCGTGAGACCGAGCCGCAGGCGGACGACGCCGGCGCCGCCCCCAGTCCCCTGCGCCGCACCGTCGAACGCATCGCGCACCTCAACCTCATCAGCCCGGGCGATCCCGAGTTCCGCGCCGAGCGTTGCCGCACCCTCCACGACATCACCCGCTTCATCCACCAGCGCGCCATGGAGGAGATGTTCGGCACCGCCCGCGCCACCGCGCACAAGGACCGCATCGGCCTCCGCCTGAAGACGGACATCCCGCTCGCGGTCGACGTCATCCGCCTCGACGAGGAACACGCCGGCGCGGCGCGGCGCGGCAAGGTCGCCGAGGCCGAGCTGGACTCGGTCCCGATGCAGGCCCTGTGGAGCGGCATCAAGGAGGAAGGCTGGCCGTCGCGCCCCGTCCCCGCGGACCTGAAGGGCTTCCTGGCCGTGATGGGCACGAACATCACCGAGGGCAACCAGCCGCAGTTCTCGGAGAGCAGCTACGCCTTCGTCAGTCGCGAGTACATGCTCTTCAACATCCGCATGGGCTACCACTACGCCACGATCGAGGCGCTGCTCACGGCCGAGCCGAGCGCGAACTACGTCCGCATGCAGTTCAAGGAGGGCGGGGCGCCGCTCGAGCGCCGCGTGCGCCGCATCCGCCTCATCTGCGACCTCCTGCGCCGGATGGGTTTCGAGACCTCCAGCCAGGCCGACTTCATGGACGCGACGCTTGCCTACCAGGACGCCGACACGCTTGCCCACCGCCTCCGCCTGCTCGGCCGCGTGAACATCATGACCAAACAGCTCGACATGGCCCTCTCCAACGACTCCGTGACACAATGGTACACGGACGATTTCAGCCGGCGGCTGGGTCTCGAGTCCGCGCCCGCCGGCCGGACGGGCGCGCGGCCCGGCGGCGACGTGCCGATCGCGAAGCTGCCGCCGGAGAGGGAAGGGGGCGCGTCGTGAGCGATGCGGGTGCCGGAGCGCCGGAGCCACGGGGGCAGGGAGCGCGGCCGATGACGTCCAAGCGCGCGGGCGAGATCATGATCCCCCTCGATCGGTTTCCGCACATTCCGTACTGGTTCACGTTGCGCCAGGCCATGGCCGAGCTGAGCGGTGTGGGGCCTGACCAGACCCTGCGCTGCCCCTGCGGCATCGTCCTGGTCTTCAGCGCGCAGAACCAGCTCCTGGGCATGCTTCGCGCCCAGGACATCCTCGGCGGCCTGCGCCCGCGCCTCACCTCCAGCGCCGCCGAGAACCGCGCCGACCGCGCCTTCGACGTCGCCGTCGACCCCAACCTGTTCCGCTTCTACGAGTACGAGCGCGCCGTCGGGAAGCTGCCCGAGCAGATCGAGCGTCCGGTCGTGGACTTCATGCAGCCGCTCGCGACGACGGTCAACGTCGATGACGATCTCCTGCAGACCGCGTACCTCATGATCCACGAGGGTCTCGATCAGGTCCCCGTCCTGGAGGGCGAGCGCATCGTCGGCCTCGTCTCCGCCCTGGACGCCCTGCGCCACATCGCCCGCCTGGTCGTGTGATTGCGAGAATAACGTCGTCAGGGTCCGGCGGCGCGCACACGCCGGAACGCGGCCGCCACGTGCTGCCGGACGCTTTCTCGGATCGCGTCCACCACGCCCATCGTGGCAAGGCGCTCCAGCAGCACCGCCTGTTCGACCAGTCCCGCCCGGACCGCGCCGTCGAGGAACCGCCAGTCCTTCTCTCGCCCGGCCGCGCACTTCGACAGGACCAGGTCGTGGATCTCCGGGCACCAGCCGATTGCGTTCCGCGTGTTGCGGTTCTGGATGCGCACCAGCCGGTCGGCCCATCCCTCGGGCAACGTCGCCGTCTCCGGCCCGACCCCCTGGGCGTAGTACCCGAACGTGTCGTGGAACGGCGAGCCCTCGCCGATCGATCCATCGATGAGATCCGCGCGATCCGGATGGTTCCGCGGGTACACGTCCGCCTCGGTCGAGACGAGCAGCTCGGGAGGCGCGGCGGGGAACTGGCCCAGGACCGCCTGCGAGCCGACGATGATGATCTCCTCGTCGTCGGCGATGACCGCCGACGCTCGGATGATGTGCTCGAGCTGCTCCCTGGTCATGTCGCGCCCGATTCCAGGCGCTCGCGCACCTCGCGCCACAGACCCCAACGCTCGCGCGGCGACACGACGAAGCTGAACGGCGACGTCTGTCGCAAGCGGCGGCCCGCTTCGCTCTCATCGACCAGCACCCGCAGCAATTCCCCGCGAGGACCGCGCAAGAGCCCCATCCAGAGCTCTGCGTACTCGCCGTGCAGCGCTCCGCTCGCTCGCCAGGCCACGACACGCTCCGCCGCTCGCGACACGATCGCCCCGTCACGCGCGAGCTCCGCCGCTACGCGCCTGTGCAACTCCAGGCTCCGTTCCTCGGCAAGCCGATGCGGGTCAAACCCGGTCACGGCGGCATTCTAGCATCGGGCGCAGGAAGTGGCACCGGGGCCCGCGTGCCGCCGTCCGCACTTCCCGCCCTCCTCTACCGCGCCACCGCCATCCCCATCGCCGGCCAGATCACCCCGACGAACAGCGCCAGGACGCCCAGCAGGAGCGCCGTCATCGGCAGCCCCACCAGCAGGAACTCGCGTGCCGTGAACTGCCGGCTGGCGTAGGCGATCGCGTTGGGCGCCGCGCCGACGAGGAGCACGAACGGCATCCCCGCCGCGACCAGGATCGCGAACAGGATCACGTCCGGCGCCACGCCCAGGTACGGGGCGGCGACCAGCGCCACGGGCAGCGACACGGAGATCGCCGCCACGTTCATCGTCAGGTTCGTCATGACCAGCACGATCGAGGCCACCGTCAGCACGAACACCACCAGCGGCGCGCCCTCCAGCAGCGCCAGCCACTGCATCGCGAGCCAGTGCGCCGCTCCCGTCTCCCACAGGCACAGGCCGATGCTGGTGGCGCCCCCGAACATGAGGATGATGTTCCACGAGGTCCCCTCCAGGTCCTCGATGCCCAGCACGTTCAGCACGAAGAGCAGCAGCGCCGCGCCGGCCAGGATCGCGCTCTGGTCCATCTCCCCCAGCGGCGGGACCAGCGCCCGCAGCGCGAACAGCACGAAGGCGCCGGCCACGACCAGCAACGTCCGGATCTCCCGCGACGAGATCGGACCCAGGCTTCCGTGCAGCCTTCTGGCGCGGTCGCGCAACCCCGGGATCGTCTTGCGCTCGGGCCGGAACACCAGCAGCAGGAACAGCCAGACCAAGAGCGTCATCGCCAGCCCGATCGGCAGCATGTACCAGGAAAGCTCGAAGAAGCCGACCGTCCGGCCGGTGAAATGGCGGAAGAAGCCGACCGAGACGGCGGCCCGCGCGGAGCCGAGCAGCGTGATCACGCTCCCCGCGCCGGCGGCAAACGCCATCCCGATGAACAGGGCCTTCCCGAACCGGGTCGGCCGGTCGTCGTCCGTGTACAACGAGTGCACCGCGAGGAACAGCGGGTACACCGTCGCCGCGACCGCCGCGTGCGCCATCACCAGCGTCAGCCCCATCGTGAGGAGCAGGCATCCGAGCAGGATCCGCGGGGTGCGCTCGCCGACCAGGAGCAGCGTGCGGTAGGCGATGCGCCGCGTCAGCCCGGTCTTGGTGAAGGCCATGCCGATCGCCAGCGCGGCGAAGATGAACCACACCCCCGGGTCCATGAAGTCGGTGAAGGCCGTGCGGGCGTCGCGGATCGAAAACAGCCCCTGTCCCGCCGCGACCGCGATGCTCGTAACCCCGATCGGCAGCACCTCGGTCATCCACCAGCACAGGGCGAGGAGGAACAGCGCGAGCGAGGCCTTGGCCTCATGTCCCAGGGCGAACGCCCGGCCGTGGGGATCGATGGCGTCGGGCCACGCGGGCGAGAGGTAGACGCCTGCGAACAGCGCGACGCCCAGGAGCAGGAACCCCAGCCGCCGGAGGTCGAATCCCCGCCAGCCCCCGCGCAGATCCCGGGTGCTTCTCTCCGGCATCATGCCCGCCACTCCCGTGCCGGCGAGAATGCCGCGCCGCCGTGCAACCTGTCAACGCCGGCCGAAGGAAGAAACCGCCGATGAACACCGATGGACACCGCTGGGGGACCACATTATGCTCGACAAACGTGTCGAAGGGGTTCCCCGCACCCGGGGGTGCGACCGTGCCGGCGGGTCCGTCGCCGGATGCGCGGGGACGCACCGACTTCGGCCGCCTGCGGACGAAGCTCCGGTGGCAGCTCCTCGTCGCCTACGTCACGCCGCTGCTGCTCCTCGCCGCCTACTTCCACTACGCCTACGTCGACATGATGCAGGAGTCGATCCGCCGCCACCTGGTGTCCGTCGCCGAGAACCAGCGCAACACGGTCGACCTGTTCCTGCGCGAGCGCGTCTCGGGCGTCCGCCGCGCGCTCTACTCCGGCATGCTCACCTTTCCGCCCGGTCCGGGAGTCATGGACCGGCTGCTGGAGGAGATGCGCACCGCCAGCCGGACCTTCGTCGACGTCGGCCTGTTCAGTCCCGACGGCAAGCTCGTCGCCTACGCCGGTCCCGAGACGTCGCTCGTCGGCCGCGACTACTCCAGCCAGGCGTGGTTCAGGCGCCTCCGCGAGGAACCGCAGGACTCCGTGATCAGCGACGTCTACCTCGGCTTCCGCGGCAAGCCCCACTTCATCGTCGCCGTCCGCCAGTCCACCGATCACGCCGGCTGGGTGCTGCGCGCCAGCGTCGATCCCGAGTCGTTCGCCGAGTTCGTCGCCAGCTCGTACCTGCTCGCGGACGCGGAGGCGTTCATCGTCAACGTCGCCGGGCAGCGGCAGACGCTGCGGGACCCCGGGACCGCGGCCTCCGAGCTCGTGGCGGTGGGGGCACGCACGGCGGAGACCGTGGCGTCCGAGGCGACGACGGGCGGGACGGAATTCCTGCGCGTCGCCGCCTGGCTCACCGAGCACGAGTGGGCGCTGGTGGTGCAGGTCCCGCGCGATCGGGCCTACGCGCCCATCGCACAGACGCGGTTGATCGTGGGCGCCATGGTCCTGGTCGCGCTGCTGGTCATCGTCGGCGTCGTGCTGCGCGGCACCCGCAAGCTCGTCGCGCAGCTCGAGGCCGCGATCGAGGCCCAGGAGAGCCTGCGCCACCAGCTCTTCAACGCGGCCAAGCTCGCCTCGGTCGGCGAGATGGCCGCGGGCGTCGCCCACGAGATCAACAACCCGCTGGCCATCGTCTACGAGGAAGCCTCCATGATGACCGACATGCTCGACCCCGAGCTGGGGGGCAAGCCCGACCTCGACGACTTCAAGGAACGGCTCGACGCCATCCGCGACGCGGTCAAGCGCGGCCGGACCATCACCGGGAAACTCCTCGCGTTCGCCCGCCGCCACGACCCGGATCCGGAGCCTTCGGACCTGAACCTGCTCGTGTCCCGCGTCCTGGCGGTCAAGGAGCACGAATACGAGCTGGCCAACATCGAGGTCGTGCGCGAGTTCACCCCGGACCTGCCGCGGGTCATGGTCAACCGCAACCTCCTGGACCAGGTCGTGCTGAACCTCCTCAACAACGCCCACGACGCGATCGTCGCGCGCGGCTGCCGCGGCCGCCTCAGCCTGCGCACCACCCGCCGCGAGGACGGAGCCACGCTCGAGATCGGCGACAACGGCTGCGGCATGACGCCCGAGGTCATGGCGAAGATCTTCTTCCCCTTCTTCACGACGAAGGGCGTGGGCAAGGGGACCGGGCTCGGGCTGTCGATCAGCCACGGGATCATCGAGTCGTTCGGCGGACGCATCGACGTCAAGAGCCGGGTCGACGAGGGCTCGACGTTCACCATCTTCCTCCCCGCCGCAGCCGCCGACGCGCGTGCCGGCGGCAAGGCGGAGCTGGACGGCAGGCGCGGGGGCGCGGAGGTCGGAACATGACGCGGAAGATCAAGCTGCTGATCGTCGACGACGAGGAGCGTTTCCTCCGTACCCTGGCGCAACGCCTCACGCTGCGCGACTTCGACGTCACGCCCGTCGGCAACGGCGCGCAGGCGGTCGAGATCGCCCGCGAACAGGCGTTCGACCTGGCCATCGTCGACCTCAAGATGCCCGGCATCGGCGGCGAGAAGGTCCTGGAGCTGCTCAAGAAGCAGGACCCGCACATCGAGGTCGTCATCCTGACCGGGCACGGGACGATCGATTCCGCCGTCGAGTGCACCAAGCTCGGCTCGTACCACTACCTCCAGAAGCCCTGCGAGACCGAGGAGCTGCTCGACGTGCTCAAGAACGCCTACTGGCGACGAGTCCAGAGCAAGCTGCGCGTCGACGAGGACCGCCTGAGCGCGCTGCTCGACTCCGCCACGAGCGAGTCGCCCTTGTCGATCCTCCGCAAGCTGCGCGAGCTGGAGGAGTCCGGCAAGCCGCCCGGGAAATAGCCGGGGGAAGGGGGAGCGTCGGGAGATGAAATCGGGGTGGGGATGCAAAGGCCCGGACGTGGAAGCACACGATCCCCAGTTCGTCGAAACCATCCTCAATTCCATCGCCGACGGCGTCTTCACCGTGAATCGCGAGTGGCGCATCACCTCGTTCAACCGCGCGGCCGAGCGGATCACGGGCATCCCGGCGCCGGACGCGGTCGGCCGCCGCTGCTCCGACGTCTTCCACGCCGACATCTGCGAGCGCGGCTGCGCCCTGCGCCAGACCATGGAATCGGGCGCCGAGCTCGTCGACGTTCCCGCCCGCATTCTCAACAACCGCGGCCAATCCGTTCCGATCAGCCTCTCGACCGCCGTCCTGCGCAATCCGGAAGGCGCGCTCCTGGGAGCCGTCGAGACCTTCCGCGACCTCTCCACGGTCGAGCAGCTCCGCAAGGAGATCGGGCTCCAGTACACCTTCGAGGACATCGTCGGACGCAGCCGCGCCTTCCAGAAGATCTTCGCCCTCCTCCCCGACGTCGCCGAAAGCGACTCCACCGTCCTCCTCGAAGGCCCCAGCGGCTCGGGCAAGGAGCTCCTGGCCCGCGCCGTGCACAACCTGAGCCCGCGACGCGAACAGCCCTACGTCGTCGTCAACTGCGGCGCGCTCCCGCCCAACCTCTTCGAGTCCGAGCTGTTCGGCTACACCCAGGGCGCGTTCACCGACGCCAAGCGCGACAAGCCGGGACGGATCGCCCTGGCGGAAGGCGGCACCGTCTTCCTGGACGAGGTCAGCGAGCTGCCGCAGCCGACCCAGGTCAAGCTGCTCCGCGTGCTCCAGGAACGCCAGTACGAGACCCTTGGCGGCGTCAAGACCATCCAGGCCAACGTCCGCGTCGTCGCCGCCACCAACCAGAAGCTCGTCGACCTCGTCGCCCAGGGACGATTCCGCGACGACCTCTACTTCCGCCTCGCCGTCGTCCGCCTCTCCATCCCGCCGCTGCGCGAGCGGCGCGAGGACATCCCCTTCCTGGTCGAGCACTTCGTCCGGCGCTTCAATGCCAAGCGCGGTAAGAGCATCCTCGGCGTGACCCCCGCCGCCATGGAGCTGTTCATGCGCTACGGCTTCCCCGGCAACGTGCGCGAGCTGGAGAACCTCATCGAGTACGGGTTCGTCCTGTGCCACGACCGGTTCATCGACCTGCGCCACCTGCCCGAGGACGTCCAGTCCGCCGTGCGCCAGACCGCTCCGACGCCGGAGCGTCAGCCCGAATCCCGCCTCGACCGCGCCGAGGCCGACGCCATCCGCGGAGTGCTCGAACGCGCCGGCGGCCGTCTCAAGGACGCCTGCCGCGAGCTCGCCGTCTCCCGGACCACCCTGTGGCGCAAGATGCGCCGCCACGGCATCTTCCTCCAGGACTTCCACAAGCCGTACCACTCGTAAGCCGAAGTTCCGTCCGCGAAACAACGTTTCACGACACCCGTTCCGTCTTCGCAACCCCGGCCCGCGAAACCTTGCCGGGTTTCAGGCGGAAGGACGCCCCGGCTCCCGCCCCCTCCCCGTGGGGCGTGGAGCCGTTCCCTCTGCGTCTCTGCGTCTCTGCGCCCCTGCGCGACATTCCCTCCGGCCCCGTTCCCCCCCCGGCATGCCCCCACTTCCCCCCCCTTGGCCCGGAACTCGCTCTGCGGCGCGGACGCGGGGGCCGGGGGGCGGAGGCTCGGGAGTGAAGGTCGCCATCCCGCGTTTCGCCGAACAGGTTGCGCCCTGTTTCGAGTACTCCGCGACAATCACGATCTTCGCGATCCGCCGCCGCGAGGTCGTCGAGCAGCAGGACTTCCGGCTCCAGAGCCGCGACGCGCTCGATCGCGTGCGGCTCCTGCGCGACCAGCGGGTCGATACGCTGATCTGCGGCGGCCTGCACGAGCGGGTCGAGCAGATGCTGTGCGCCTCCGGCATCCGGGTCATCTCCTGGGTCGCCGGCGGCGTCGATGAGCTGCTCCATCGATACCTCGAAGGACGTCTGACGGCGGGAGGGGGCCGGCCGGGCCAGGCGCCCGGCGCCGGCAGGGAAGGAGTCTGAGCCTTGGCCCAGCAGAGCGGCAGGTACAGCTACTACGAAGAGACCCGGGCGCTCGAAGTCACCGACCGTCCGCGCAAGTTCCTCGAGGCGTTCGCCGCGGTCCTCGAGCACTCCAGCTACGGCATCGCCCTGGACGCGTACGCGCGTGTCGGCGCCAAGTGCAGCCGGTGCGCGGCGAGCTGCCAGCTCTACCAGGCGACCGGGGATCCCCGGGACATCCCCTGCCGCCGCTCGGAGCTGCTCCTGCGCGTCTACCGGCGCTACTTCACGTACGGCGGGATGCTGCGCGCGCGGCTGTTCGCCGACTTCGCGCTCGACGACGCGGCCATCGACCGGATGGCCGAGGAGTTCTACCGCTGCACGGCGTGCCGACGCTGTAAGCTCACGTGCCCGTTCGGCGTCGATCACGGCCTCGTCACCCACCTGGCGCGCTACCTGCTGGCCGAGGTCGGCGTCGTTCCCAAGGCGCTCGTGGTCTCCGTTCGCGAGCAGCTCGCGGGCGTCGGCAACACCTCGGGCATCCCCGCGGCCGCGCTGCGCGACACCTGCGAGTTCCTCCACGACGAGCTCCAGGAGACGTACGGCGCCGATGTGCCGTTCCCGATCGACGTCGAAGGCGCGGAGCACGTGTTCTTCCCCGCGGTCTCCGACTACCTCCTGGAGCCCGACACCCTCATGGGCAACGCCGCCGTGATGCACGTCACGGGCGGCTCGTGGACGATCGGCACGGGCAACTTCGACGGCATCAACTACGGGCTGTTCTACAGCGACCGCATGATGGAGCGGATTTGCAAGCGGGTGGGGGCCGAGGTGCGCCGCCTCAAGGGCCGCAAGGTGCTGGTCGGCGAGTGCGGCCACGCCACCCGCTCGGCCTGGCTCCTGCCCAACTTCCTCGGCGCCGACGCCCCGCCCGCCGTCGCCTTCCTCCAGTACACGTACCGCGCGCTCGCCGCGGGGAAGATCCCGCTCAAGCGGGAGAAGATCGCGGAGCGGCTCACCTACCACGACCCGTGCAACCTCGCGCGGGCCGGCAGGATCACGGAGGAGCCGCGGGAGATCCTCCAGGCGATCAGCGCCGAGTACGTCGAGATGACGCCGAACCGGTCGGAGAACTACTGCTGCGGCGGGGGCGGCGGCACGGTGTCGATCGACGAGATCCGCGCCTTCCGCACCAGGAAGATGGGCAAGGCCAAGGCCGACCAGATCCGCGCCACCGGCGCGAAGCTCGTCGTGGCCCCCTGCGCCAACTGCAAGAAGCAGCTCAAGGAAGTCTGCGAGGACAACGGCCTGGAGGACGTCCGCGTCGTCGGCCTGCACGACCTCCTCCTCAAGTGCATCGACTTCGGCGCCGCCGGCGGCAAGGGGAAGGAGTAGCTGACACCATGGACGCCTGGCTGGACTGGGCCCGCGGGCCCGCGTTCGTCTTCTCGTTCGTGTTCCTGCTCCTGGGCCTCCTGCGCCACGTCGCGCTCACGGCGTGGGAGGTCGCGCACGTCTGGCGCCGCGCCGGCGACAGGAAGCTGCCGCTGGGCAAGCTCCTGCGTGCGACCCTCTTGTGGCTCGTCCCGTTCACCCGGCTGCGCCACCGCTTCTGGTTCGGCCTGACCTCCCTCGTCTTCCACGTCTGCATCCTCGTCGTGCCGGTCTTCCTCGCCGGCCACGTCGCCCTGTGGGCCCGGGGCCTCGGCCTCTCCTGGCCGGCCATCCCCAACGCCGTCGCCGATGCCCTGACGCTCCTCGCGGTCGTCACCGCCGTCCTGCTCCTCGGCCAGCGCGTCTTCTCCCGCGCCACGCGCTCGCTGTCCCGGGTCCAGGACTTCGCGTTGCCTCCGCTCGTCGCCGTCCCCTTCGCCACCGGTTTCCTCATGATGCATCCCGGCTGGAACCCCTTCGACTTCCAGGCGACCTTCTTCGTCCACGTCATGAGCGCCAACCTCCTCTTCGTGCTCACGCCGCTCACCAAGCTCAGCCACATGATCCTCATGCCCTCGACCCAGCTCGTCGCCGAGCTGGCCTGGCACTGGCCCGTCGATTCGGGCTCCGCCGTCGGCCGTGCGCTGGGGAAGGAGGGAGAGCCGGTATGACCGTCCCCAAGGCGATCCTCAACGACACCACCCGCTGCACCGGCTGCGAGAAGTGCGTCGCCGCCTGCAAGCGGGAGAACGGCCTGGGCCGCGACCTCCCGCGCCGCTGGAAGCTGTGCATCGATGACCTCTCGTCCACGCGTCTGACGACCATCCAGCGCCGCGAGGACGGCCGGCCCGTGCGCCGCATGTGCCTGCACTGCCTCGAGCCCGCCTGCGTCTCGGCCTGCATCGTCGGCGCCCTCCGGAAGCGCCCCGACGGCCCCGTCGTCTACGACCGCGACCGCTGCATGGGCTGCCGCTACTGCATGATGGCCTGTCCCTTCGGCGTCCCGCGCTACGAGTGGGAAGAGCCCGTCCCGTACGTCAAGAAGTGCGTCCTCTGCCACCACCGCCTCGACCAGGGCAAGGTTCCCGCCTGCGTCGAGGCTTGCCCCGAGAAGGCGACGATCTTCGGCGACCGCGACGAGCTGCTGGCCGAGGCCGAGCGGCGCGTCCGCGGCGAGCCCGGGCGCTATCGCCCCGACGTTTTCGGGCGCGACGAGGTCGGCGGAACGTCCGTCCTCTACGTGTCCGATCTCGACCTGGGCTTCCTGGCCTGGAAGCCCGAGCTCGGGGCCGAGGCGCTGCCGGACCTCACCTGGGCGGCGCTGGGCAAGGTGCCGACGATCGTCCTGGTGATGGGCGGCCTCATGACCGGCGCCTGGTGGCTCGTCGGCCGGCGCAACAAGCTCGCCGCCGAGGCCGCCGCGGCGAAGGAGAAGGAAGCGGCCGCGGCGAAGGAGAAGGGCGCCGGCGGCGGCGACCCGCCGTCCGCCGCTCCGCCGGCCGCCGCGCCGGAAGGGAGGAAGCCGTGACCCGACGCCTCACCGCGGTCAAGACCGCTCTCTGGCTCCTCGCCGGCGTGCTCGGCGTGCTCACCGCCGTCCGCTTCCTCCGCGGGCTGGGAGCGACCACCGCCCTCACCGACACGGCCCCCTGGGGCTTCTGGATCGCGTTCGACGTCATGAGCGGCGTGGCCCTGGCCGCCGGCGGCTTCGTCGTCGCGGCGACCGTCTACGTCTTCGGGCGCGAGCGCTACCGCGCCTTCGCCCGCCCGGCGATCCTCACCGCCTTCCTGGGCTACGCCGCCGTCGCCGTCGGCCTGCTCTACGACCTCGGCCTGCCCTGGCACATCCTGAACCCCGTCGCCCATCCCCAGCACCACTCGGTCCTCTTCGAGGTCGCGATGTGCGTGATGCTCTACCTCACGGTGCTGTTCCTCGAGTTCAGCCCCGTCATCCTGGAGCACCCGCGCCTCCAGCGCCCGCTGCTCGCGCGCGTCCACCGCGCGCTCCAGAAGGTCACGATCCCGCTCGTCATCGCCGGCATCGTGCTCTCCACCCTGCACCAGTCCTCGCTGGGCTCGCTGTTCCTCATCGCGCCCTACCGCCTGCACCCGCTCTGGTACAGCCCGTACCTGTGGGTCCTCTTCTTCGTCTCCGCCGTGGCGCTCGGACTGGCGATGGTCATGGCCGAGTCGTTCTTCTCGGCGTGGCTCTTCGGCCACAAGCCACGGCGCGAGCTCCTGGGCAACCTGGGGCGCGCGGCCTCGGTCGTCCTGCTGCTCTACGCCGCGCTGCGCCTGGGCGACCTCGCGGCCCGGGGCAAGCTCGACCTCGCCCTGCAGCCCACGGGCCACGCGGCATTGTTCTGGTTCGAGCTGGGGGTGAGCGCGCTCCTGCCCGCCGTGCTGCTCCAGTCCGGCCGCGTGCGCGCCGGTTCCGGCGGGCTCTTCGGCTCGGCCGCGCTGATCGTGCTGGGGATGATCGGCTACCGCTTCGACGTGTGCATCGTCGCCTTCGCCCGGCCGGAGGACATGCCGTACTTCCCGAGCTGGACGGAGATCGCGGTGAGCGTCGGGATCGTCGCCGCCGCGATGCTCGTCTTCATCTTCTTCGTCGAGCACCTGCGCGTCTACCCGCCGGAGGAGCACGGGCCGGCGGAGCCGCGCCCGCGCCCGGACCCCGGTACCGTGCGCCCGCTGCTCGCCGGCCCCGCCGCCGCGCCCCGCCGCTACTCGCTGGTCGCCGTCCTCGGCGCCGCGCTCGCCGTCGCCCTCCTCCCCGCCGGGGCCCTCTTCGGCGACCAGGTCGCGCGAACGCCCGTCGCCGGTCCGCGGACGCTGGACGCGATCCGCGTGGCGGTCGACGGCCGGCCCGACGACCTGGTCCTGGCCGCGGAGCCGGCGCGGCAGGCCCCGGACGGCATGCCCGCCCGCGCGCTGCTGCTCGACGCCGATCGCGACGGCCGCACCGTGCTCTTCGACCACGACGCGCACGTCGAGCGCGCGGGCGGCGAGACGTCCTGCGGGAGCTGCCACCACCAGAACCTCCCCTTCGATCGCGCCTCGTCCTGCGGCTCGTGCCACGCCGACATGTTCCTCGTCTCCGACACCTTCCGGCACGAGAGCCACGTCGGGCATCTCGGCGGCAACGCGGGCTGCGCGCGGTGCCACGACGGCGGCGAGGGGGCGAAGACGCGGGAGAAGGCCCGGGCCTGCGACGACTGTCATTCCGACATGCTGGTCCCCGGCGCGGTCGTCCGTCCGCGCCCCGGCGGGCTCGACGGCCGGGCCGTAGGCTACATGGACGCGGTGCACGGGTTGTGCGTGGCCTGCCACGAGCGGGAGGTCGCCCTGCGGCCCGGCGAGCTTCCGGCGAGCCTCGCCGACTGCGGTACGTGCCACGGGCGCGAGGACCCGGCGCGGCTGCGGCGGCTCGGCCCCTACGCCGCCGCGGACGTCCGCCGCGCCGCGCCGCCGCCGGGAGCGGCCGCGGTTCCGGGGCCGTCCGAATGAAGGACGTCCGCCGCTGGATCCGCGTCCACCTGTGGGACGAGGTCCCGGTGCGGATCTGCGTCATCGATCGCGACTTCCGCATCGTCACCGCTAACCGCGCCTTCGGCCGGGAGCTGGGACGCTGGTACCGCCGCCCGTGCCACGTCGTCCTGCGCGGTCGCGACGCCCCGTGCTCGCCGTGCTCCGCGGTGGCGTGCTTCCGGGACGGCCGCATCCGCAACGTCGAGGAGCAGGGGGTGCCGCGCGACGGCGCCCCCACGTGGTACTACTGCCAGATGATCCCGATGGTCCGTCCCAACGGGGCCATTCCCTACATCGTCGAGATGTCGACCGACATCACCGCGATCAAGCGCCTCGAGCACGGGAAGATCGAGGCGGAGCGCCTAGCCGCCGTGGGCCAGACGGTCGCCGGGCTCGCCCACGGCATCAAAAACGTCCTCATGGGCCTGGACGGGGGCATGTACGTCGTCCGCTCGGGCCTGGAGCGCGGCGACGCGGGGCGCATCGCGCAGGGCTGGCAGATGCTCGAGGGCAACGTCGCGCGGATCGGCACCTTCGTGCGGGACTTCCTCGAGTTCGCCCGCGGGCGCGTGCCCCGCGTGCAGCTCGTCGAGCCCAACGCGGTCGTGCGCGACGTCGTCGCCTCCTTCGCGGAGGCGGCCCGCCGGGCCGGAATCGCCCTGCGCGCGGACCTCGAGCCCGACGTCGGGTCGGCGATGATGGATCCCGACGGCCTGCACACCTGCCTCGCCAACCTCGTCTCCAACGCCCTGGACGCCTGCCAGGTCAGCGACAAGGCCCGCCGGCACGTCTGGGTCACCACCGCGGACCGCGCCGGCGTGCTGGTGATCGAGGTCTCCGACGACGGCGCGGGCATGGACTACGATGTCCAGAAGAAGGCCTTCTCCACCTTCTTCAGCACCAAGGCCGTCGGCAAGGGCACCGGACTCGGCCTGCTCACCACGCGCAAGATCGCACAGGAACACGGCGGCCGGGTGTCCTTCGAGACGAGGGAAGGGAAAGGCTCCGTGGTCCGACTCGAGTTCCCCCGCGACCGGCTGCCCCGGCTCGAGCCCGAGGCCGCGACGGACGCCGGGACCACCGCCGCGCCGCGCCCGCCGCGCCGCGCCTCCGGGAGGTGACGCCATGGTTGAGCCCGCGGACAAGCTGATCCTGGTCGTCGATGACGAGCCGAACGTGCGCGAGTACCTGCGCGCGATCCTCGAGGACGCCGGCTTCCGGGTGCTCGTCGCCGGCGACGGCGAGGAAGCGCTCCGGCTCATCAAGTCGAAGAAGCCGGACTTCATCTCGCTCGACCTCGTCATGCCGCGCAAGTCGGGCCACCGCCTGCTCTACGAGCTGCGGCGCAGCAAGGAGCTGTCCCGCATCCCCGTCCTGGTCGTCACCGCCCACGCCCGGGACGACCTCGGCAAGAACGACATCAAGGACCTGCTCGACAACCGCATCATGTCCGGACCGGGCACCTACCTCGAGAAGCCGGTCAACCCCCGGACCTACGTCGATGCCATCCGCCGCGCCCTGGGCCTCCCCCTGTCGCCGCCGGCCGACGAACGCGTCGATCTGGCCGAACAGATCCGCAAGGGCCTGACCGGAGCCAGCCCCGACGCGCTGCGGCAGGCGTTGCAGGCGTTGCAGAAGAAGGGCGGCTGAACGGTGCGGTGGAGCGGTAGAGCGGTGGCGGGGACCCTGGGAGGCGAATCATGTCCACGGTACCGAAGAAAGTGCTGGTTGTTGACGATGAGCCCGATGTGGTGACGTACCTGGAGACGCTGCTCCGGGACAACGGCTACGCCACGATCGGGGCGGCGAACGGCCAGGAGGGGATGGAGAAGCTGCGCGCGGAGCGCCCCGACCTCGTCTGCCTCGACATCACGATGCCGGTCGAGTCCGGCATCCGCTTCTACCGCGACCTCCGGTCCGATCCCGCGCTGTCCGGGATCCCGGTGATCGTGGTCACCGCGGTGACCGGCCATGGTGCGGACCCGGCCCCCTTCCGCAACTTCCTCGGCACCCGCAGGCAGTTCCCCCCGCCCGAGGGCTTCTTCTCCAAGCCGATCGACCGCGACAAATTCCTCGCCGCCGTCAAGAGCGTCCTGGGCTGACCGGCCGTCACACGCGCTCTACCAGACCACCTCGACACACGAATCGCGGATCCGCGCGTCACGGGTCACCAGCGGCAGCCCCAGGTGCAGTGCGGTAGCCGTAATGATCCGGTCCGGCATGTCGGGAACCTGGTTGCGCGACACTCGCGGCAACGCATCGGCAACGCCCCGATCAAGCGGTGCGAGCTCGAAGCCGGACTCGGAGTCGTCCAGGTGGTGGAGGACACGGTGGCGAACCACCGCGGGAAGCCGGCCCTTTTCGGTCAGGTAGACGAGTTCCACCAAGCAAATGGTCGGCAGGTGCAGGGGGGATCCTTCGCCAACAGCGGAGCGCATGCGCTCCCGTGCGGTGCTCGAGAGCAGGGGCGACCCGAGGACGAACCACACCATGGAGTGAGTCTCAAGCACCAATCCGGCCATCAGATGTCCTCGCGCGGGAAGTCTCCCCACATCTCGCGACGCGCCTGCGCGATGTCCTCTTCCGTGATGTCGATCCCCAGGTCCGCGCACAGTCCTTCCGGGCTTCGCAACGGCTTCTTCCCGCGGGCTCGCGCCCGCACGAACTCCACGAAGTCGAGCACCTCCTGCTGCTTCTCCGGCGGCAGTTCCTTGGCCCGCTCGGCGATCATCTCCCACGTCGTCATGTCACGCCTCCTGCCCGCGCCACACCCTGCCAGTGTAGGCCCGGGGCGGCGCCCCTTCAACCGCCGACTTGGTCTCTTGGGGACGTCGTCCGTCGCGCCGCTCTGGCCCGGTCCCCCGTTCCCCCGGAATCGGTGTCCTTCGGTGGTTTCTTCCCTCCGCCCTTCCGCCCTCCTCCCCGTGTGACGTATGCTCCGCGGAACCCTGGAGGTGAACGCCATGCGCCCTGTCCGCTCCTACCTGGTCCATCCCAACCTGCCGGAGAGGCTGCGGCCCCTCGAGAAGATCGCCGTCAACCTCCGCTGGTCGTGGGACCACGAGACGATCAGCCTCTTCCGCCGCATCGATCCCGCGCTGTGGGAGAAGACCGAGCACAACCCCGTGCGCATCCTCCAGACCGCCCCGCAGGAGCGCCTGGACGAGCTCGGGCGCGACGAGGCGTTTCTCGCGCACATGGAGCGCGTCGAACGCAGCCTCGAGCTGTACCTCGCGGGGAACAACACCTGGTACGCCCGCACGCACGGCAAGGCCGACCGGCCGCTCGTCGCCTACTTCTCCATGGAGTTCGGCATCACCGAGTGCCTCCCGATCTACTCCGGCGGGCTGGGGATGCTGGCCGGCGACCACCTCAAGTCCGCCAGCGAGCTCGGCCTGCCGCTGGTCGGGGTCGGCCTCCTGTACCAGAAGGGCTACTTCCGCCAGCACCTCGACGCCGAGGGCTGGCAGCAGGAGCGGTATCCGACCAACGACTTCCACAACCTGCCCGTGCAGCTCGTACGCGAAGCCTCGGGCGCTCCGCTCCGCATCCGCCTCGACCTGGCCGGGCGCACCGCCCTGGTGCAGGTCTGGCGCGTCCAGGTCGGCCGCGTCGCCCTCTTCCTCCTGGACACCAACGTTCCCGAGAACCCGCGCGACATCCAGGACATCACCGACGAGCTGTACGGCGGCGACAGCGAAACGCGCATCCGGCAGGAGGTCGTCCTCGGCATCGGCGGAATGCGCACCCTCCTGGCGCTCGACCTGCGCGCCCGCGTCTACCACATGAACGAAGGCCACTCCGCGTTCGTGGCCCTCGAGCGCCTCGGACGGCTGATGCAGGCGCACGGGCTCACCCTGCGCCAGGCCTGGGAGATCGTGCGCGCGACCACCGTGTTCACGACCCACACCCCGGTCCCCGCCGGCATCGATGTCTTCCAGCCCGCGCTCGTCCAGCAGTACCTCGGCTCGTACCTGGAGAACCTCGGCGCCAGCCGCGATCTGCTGCTGGACCAGGGACGACTCCATCCCGGGGACCGCACCGAGCCGCTCAACATGGCGGTGACGGCGCTGCGGCTGTCGGGATGGGTCAACGGCGTCAGCCGCCTCCACGGCAAGGTCGCGCGCGCCATGTGGCACGACGTCTGGCCGGCCGTGCCGGTCGACGAGCTGCCGATCGCGCACGTCACCAACGGCATCCACCCCGGTTCCTGGATCTCCGACGACATGCGTACGCTGTACGACCGCTACCTCGGGCCGCGCTGGTCCGAGGAGCCGGGCGACACGCGCGTCTGGCAGGCCGTACACCAGATTCCCGGCGAGGAGCTGTGGCGTACGCACGAGCGGCGCCGCGAGCGTCTGGTCGCCTTCGCCCGCCGCCGGCTGGCGCAGCAGCTCCGCAACCGCGGCGCCGGGCGGGACGAGCTGGCGCAGGCCGAGGAGGTGCTGAACCCCGAGGCGCTGACCATCGGCTTCGCGCGCCGCTTCGCCACCTACAAGCGGGCGACGCTGATCCTGCGGGACGCCGATCGGCTGGGGTACATCCTCAACGATCCGACGCGACCGGTGCAGCTCATCTTCGCCGGCAAGGCCCATCCCAGGGACGACGAGGGCAAGCGGTTCATCCGCGACATCGTCCAGTTCGCCGCCCGCCCCGAGTTCCGCCGGCACATCGTCTTCATCGAGGACTACGACGCCTCCGTCGCCCGCTACCTCGTCCAGGGCGCCGACGTCTGGCTCAACACCCCCCGCCGCCCCCGCGAGGCCAGCGGCACCAGCGGCATGAAGGCCCTCTTCAACGGCGTGCTCAATCTGTCGATCCTCGACGGCTGGTGGGACGAGGCGTACTCGCCGCGCGCCGGATGGGCCATCGGCGGCGGCGAGGAATACTCCGACCTCGAGCTGGGGGACCGGTCGGAGGCGGGAGCGCTGTACCAGCGGATCGAGCGCGAGGTCGTGCCGCTGTTCTACGAGCGGGGCAGCGACCATCTGCCGCGCGGCTGGATCGAACGGATGAAGACGGCCATGGAGGATCTTTGTCCGGTCTTCAACACCAACCGCATGGTGTGGCAGTACCTCACCGAGGCGTACCTGCCGGGGCGGCGCAGCCGCGAGACGCTCGAAGCCGACGACTACCGCCGGGCCCGCGGCCTGGCCGCGTGGCGGGCCCGGGCCTACAAGGCATGGCCGGAGGTGGCTGTCGTCCGCGTCGCTGCCGACGTGCCGGATGAGCCCCGCGTGGGCTCCTCCTTCCCCGTCCGGGCCTGGGTCCACGCCCCCGGCCTGGCGGCCGCCGATCTCGCCGTGCAGGTCGTCCTGGGCGGCCTGGACGACCGGCAGCAGCTCGTCCCCCGCGAGAACCTCCCCATGGAAGCCGCCGGCACCGCCGACGACGGAACCCTCGCGTTCTCCGCCGCCGTCCCCTGCCGCTCCAGCGGCATGCAGGCCCTCGCCGTCCGCGTCCTTCCCCGCCACGAGGACCTCACCCACCCCCAGCAGACCGGTCTCGTCGTCTGGGCTTCCTGAAGCTGTTGACAGGAGGTCCCAACAGCGCTAAACACCCGCGTTCTGCCGTGCCGAGCGGCCTTGGCCGGGGCGGCGAGGAGTCGGGTCCGATGCTGAGCAAGACCTATCAGCCCAAGCCGGGTGACGTCGAACGCAAATGGTACGTCGTCGACGCTTCCGGCCAGACGCTTGGGAGGCTCGCCTCCCGCATCGCCGCCGTCCTGCGCGGCAAGCACAAGGCGTCCTTCGCGCCCCACCTGGACGTCGGCGACTTCGTCATCGTCACCAACGCCCACAAGGTCGCCGTCACCGGGCGCAAGGAGAAGCTGAAGCCGTACCGCACCCATTCCAACTACCCGGGCGGGCTCACCACCCGGATGCTGGGAGACGTCCGCAAGCGCCACCCCGACCGCATCCTGCGCGAGGCCGTGCGCGGCATGCTGCCCCATACCACCCTCGGCCGGAAGCAGATCCTCAAGCTCAAGCTCTACGCCGGCTCCGATCATCCGCACGTGGCCCAGAAGCCCGTGCCGCTCCCCAGCGTGTAAGGGAGGAGAGCGATGCCCAGCGACGTCCAGCGTTGGCAAACCACCGGCAAGCGCAAGACCGCCATCGCCAGGGTCCTGCTCGTGCCCGGCACAGGCACCATCACCGTCAACAAGCGCACGCTGGAGGACTACTTCCCGCGCCTGCCGCTACGCACCGTCCTGCGCCGCCCGCTGGCGCTGGCCGAGTGCGAGGCGTTGTACGACGTGATCGCGAACGTGCGCGGCGGAGGTCCGACGGGGCAGGCCGAAGCGATCCGCCACGGCATCGCGCGCGCCCTGGTCCTGGCCGATGCCGCCCGCCGCCCCACGATCAAGAAGGCCGGCCTGCTCACCCGCGACGCCCGGAAGAAGGAGCGCAAGAAGTACGGCCAGCCGGGCGCCCGCAAGCGCTTCCAGTACAGCAAGCGGTAAGAGGTTCTCGGTCGAAAACCGAGATCTACCTGATCCTGGCCACGCGCACCCGCAACGCGGCCGTCTCCGAACCGGTCACGCGCACGGACAGCACCGGGCTCGTCCCGTCGGCCTCCAGCAGCACCAGCTCGTTGCCCGTCGCGGGGAGCTCGCCGTCCGCGGTCGCGAGCGTCACGGTGTGCGGGCCTTCGAGGTTGAACATGCCCAGGAAGTCGCCGTACGGGTCCAGGCCGCGGTTGTTGCCGGTGACGGGATCGACGGACCGCGGCAGGTAGGTGAAGCGGTCCTCGACCGGCAGCGGGTCGCCGGCCCCGTCCGTGCGGCCCGTCAGGAGCAGCGCCGTGTACCAGTCGAAGAGGATGTCGTCGATCGGGATCCCGACGGTCGCGGCGAAGTTGGCCCGGCCTTCCAGCGACGAGTCGATCGTCTCGTGCGCCCAGGCCACCGCGCCCAGGTCGGTGATCGAGCCGTCCGCCTCCACGCGCTCGCCGCCCGCGCGATCCCACATGTAGCGGATGAAGAGGTAGGCCGCCCCGCGGAGCATCCCGTCGCGGGCCGTGTCGTAGCCCGCCCCGCTGCGCAGGATCTCGATCGCGCCGTACTGGTCCGATTCCTCCAGGCCGATCTGCTGGATGAAGAAGATGCCGCGCCCGTAGCCGGCGACGTCCTCCCCGACCTCGGCCCAGCCCTCCAGGATGTACGCGTTGTCGTCGCCCCGGCCCCCGCCCAGGGTCACCTTGTGGTGGAAGTAGATCAGGTGCTGCAGCTCGTGGGAGATCGTGTCGAGGATCGAGGAGGGGCGCGCCATGCGCGGGTCGAGCATCGACGGGGGAGTCGCGTAGAGGACCTCCTGCTCGTTCGAGTAGGGACAGCCGAGCGGCAGGGCCGCCGAATCGAACAGGTCGCAGGGGTAGAAGTAGGCCATCGCCCCCGTCTCGTACACGATCGGCGACCAGAGCACGTTGACCACCCCGTCGGTGTCAATGTCCGACTCCTCGCCGAAATACTCGCGCTCCCGCGGCAGCACCGTGTCGTCGAAACCGGCCATCACCTCCGCGAGGGTCGCGGCGTCGGGCGGCTCACCGCCGGCCGTCGTGCGGTCGATCCACGCGGCGATGTCGTCGCCCACGGCGATGCACTCGGCGTCGATCGTCACCACGCCCGCCGAGGGGTCATCGATGCGGAAGTCGCGGCGGTCGCCGACGAGCGGCGTCGGCAGCGGGTCACGCGCGATGCGGGCCGCGCCCTCGCGGAGCGCCCGCGCCAGCTCCGGCTCCAGCGCCGAGAAGTCCGGGCCGGGCCGCAGCCAGGGTGCGCCCTCGGTCTTTGCTGCGCCGTCCTCCGCCCGCGACGCCGCCGCGCCGGTCGCCGTCAGCTCGTAGCTCACCGCCCCGTTGATCCACGCGGCCGAGTAGAGCACCAGTCCGAACTGCCGGTCGTCGCCCGGCGTCGCCAGGTCCGCCGCGAAGGCGCCGTCCGGGTCCGCGGTCAGCTCCACCACCTCGCCCAGGGCGAGATCCAGCGGCGGCGGCCCCGAGTCCTCCTCTTCGACCTCGTCCGCCGCCTCGGGCGTGTCGTCGACGTCCGGCAGGACCTCCTCGCCGTCCGGCGCGATGTCGCCTCCGTCGGCCGTGTCGCCGCTCCCCCCGTCGGAGCCGCAGGCCCCCGCGAGCATCCACACCACGAGCCACAACCCGATGCCGACGATTCGCGACATGCCCGGTCCTCCAAGACCCGGCGGCGCGCCTGGCCTCCGGGACGAAGCGGGACGATACGGCGAAAGCGGGGAGGGCGCCAGGGGGAGGGGGCGGAGGGCGCGGAGACCGGATTCACCGCTGACCCTTCGACAAGCTCAGGGTGCGGGCCGACGCTGAGGGCGCTGAGACAAACGCTGAGAGGGGGGGGCTGGGTGCGGGGGACGTGCCGGGACGTCTTGCTCGCGGGCGCAGAGCCCCCACTCGGGACACGCCGCGCTGAAGCCGATGCAGGTCGTTCCCGGGACGCCGGAGCAGTCGGGCGTGCCGGCGAGGATGCAGTACTTGCAGCCGAGATGGGGCGGACCGCCGGTCAAGCGGCCCCCACGCGCACCTCGACGACGTCCTCGCCGGCCTCCGTCACGCCCACGTCCACCTCGAGGAACCGCCGGAGCACCTCGATGTTCGTCAGCGTGTGGCGCGAGAGGCGCACGGTGCGGAAACGCCCGCCACCGGCCTGAGCCAGCGGCAGCAGGAGCTGGTCCGACAGGTACGGGCCCACCGGGACGCCGGTGCCGAGGTACCGGCGCGCCGCGTCCGCCGCTTGCCGCCCGACGACCTCGGCCGCCACGCCCCGCTCGCCGAACGCCGTGAACACTTCCGTCACGTGCTCGCTCTCCACCTCGACCAGCACCACGTTCCCCGGACCACGCGAGTTCCGTACCTCTTCCAGCTGCAGATCGTCCGGGCCGCACCCCAGCCGCGCCGCGATCGCGTCCAGCTCGCGCCGGCCGACTTCCCGCGGCAGGGAGGCGACGAGCGCGCGCGCCGAAGTCCGCCGCACGGCCCCGCGCTCGAGCAGCTCCAGCGGCTCCAGCTTCACCGCCGGTCGTACCTCGACCTCGAAGGCGCCGCCGCCTGCCGGGTAGAACCCCGGCCGCACGAGCCGCGCCTCGACCGCCGGACCCATCCGCCCCAGCAGCGGCAAGTAGGCGCGCTCCAGGAAGTCGAACGGCGGCGCGTACGGGTTGTGCGTGCCGCCCTCGAGCACCAGCGTCGACGGCCCACCGGCCGTGCACAGCGCCGGCAGCACGGTCTGGAGCACCAGGGTCGTGCTGCCCGCCGTGCCGACCGCCAGCGCGTAGCGTCCGGGCCGCACCGAGCTGGGCCGGAACGTGATCGTCACCGCGCCGATCGCCGCGCCCTCGACCTCGGCCCCGCCGATGCGCACCGCGGCGTCCAGCGCCGTGAGGTGCTGGCGCAGGAGGCCCGGCCTGGGCCGCCCCGCCCGGATGTGTTCGATGCGGAACGGCGCCCCGGTGACCAGCGACAGGGCGAGCGACGTGCGCAGCACCTGCCCGCCGCCTTCGCCCATGGATCCGTCGATGACCAGCACGAGTCCGACATTCTAGCGCGAAAAGGGGCCGACGAGGTTCGCCGAGACGTTGACCTGTAGTCCCGGCAGCATTCGGCCCCGCGTTCCTCCTTCACAGGGGCACGGCGTCGACCGCCCCCACCCAGTGCCGCGCGTCCAGCCGCCCGGCGGCGAAGTCGGCCACGACGTCGAACACGGCGTCCGAGAACCCGCCGACGTTGAGCACGTCGTGGCGCTCCTGTGCCTGCGTCGTCCCGTACGGCTGCAGGTCGATGCACACCAGCTTCGCCCCCGCCCGGCGGGCGGCGAGCGCGTTCCACTCGCGCAGCAGCGCCGTGCCGCGCCCGCCGCCCGCATCGACCCACGACTGGTTGTCGGACACGAAAAGTACCAGGTCGACCGCCTCCTTCCGCTCGTTGAGCCGCGCCAGCGGCGCCGAGCAATTGGTGCCGCCGCCGCCGACCGCCGCGAGCCTCGCGGCGTTCGTCATCACGCTGTCCCGCGGATTCGGCTCCACGTCCACCACCTCGTTCTCGAACGCCAGCACCTCCGCCCGCGGGTTGGCCCGCAGCACCGACGCCGCCATCAGCGCCGCGACGTCCACGCACCGCACCGCCGTCGTCGCACCCTTGCGCACGCCGGTGAGCGGCGAGCGCATCGAGCCCGAGACGTCCGGACAGACGACGACCCGCCCCTCGAGCGCCGGCACGTTGGCCGTCGCTGCTTCCAGCGCGTCCTGCAGCGCCTCGCGCACCACCGCCGGCACGCCGGTGCCCGCGCTCATGGCGTAGGCCGCCAGGAGCTGGTACGGGAACGCCTTCGCCCGCCGCACCTCCTGCGGGTCGCCGAGCTTGCCGGCGACCTTCCGCGTCACCGCCTCGTCCTCGAACACGCCGTGCCGCGCGAACGTGTTGAGGTTCATCCGCGTCGTTTGCCACGACGCCCGCTCCGCGATCCCGCACCAGGCCTTGCGGTCCAGCGGGAGCGCCGTGAGCATCAGGAACGGCACGTCCGGCGCCTCCCGCGTTCGGCCCGCCTTGAAGTCCTCGAACCGCCGCACGACGTCCGGCAGCGCGGCCGCGTCGTGCTCCCGGCCCAGCAGGTAGCCGTAGAGCGCGGAGCGCTCCGGCGTCACCGGGCGCGGGTGCACCATGCGGATCACGTCCGCCAGCGACGGGCTTGCACCCACCGACGCACGGAACAGCTCCTCCTCCGTCCGCTCCTGGAGCCAGTTCCGCACCAGCCGCCGCGGATGCGTGCCCAGCGACTTGCGACCGGCGATGCCCGAGCGCACGACCTGGACGTAGTTGCGCAGCATCTTCCCGTCGTCCACGACCCGCGGGAAGATCGCGTCCAGCAACTCCGGCTTGCGCGCCGTCAGCACGGCCGCCAGCACGGCCGGCGCGTCCTTCATCCGACCCCGCTGCCGCGCGTGGACCGCCGCCCGCGCCACGAACTCGGGCTCGACCTCGTTCGTCGCCGCGAGCAGCTCCTCGAGCTGCCGCTCCGCGGTCGCGTAGAACGCCCCGCCGAAGCACCCGGTCGAGGCGAGCTGCGCGAGGCGGTGCTTCGGCGTGTACGCGTACGCCGGCGCCCCCTCGCGGTTGCGCGCGTCCGCCCGCGGAACGAGCTTGCCGACCGGCGTTCGGAACAGGCCCTTGTTCGCCATTGCCCGCCTTCCCTTCTCCGGCCCGCAGCCCCGGGCCACGTCTTCGTCTCGCCCCAAGGACAGTGCGCGGCCCGTGCCAGGGACTCGAAACGACCAGGTCCCCGGTCTCCCGCGGCGCCGTCCGGAACGGGTACCGCCGGAACTCTCCGGACCGACAGCAAGGATCCGGCGATCGCGAGCCGGCGACCGCCGGGCGGCGACCGCCGGCCCCCGGCCGCTCTTGCCGCCCTCCCTCTCCTGCCGTATCCTGACGGCTAAGTCCGTAGCCGGAGGGATAGATGCGGCGCAAGACGGTGATGATCGGCCTCCTGGGCTCGGTGCTCGACGCCGGACCCGCCGGAACGGCGCGCTGGGAGAAGTGGCGCCCGACGGTCGCGCTCTGCCGTCACCCCGACCTGCTCATCGATCGCTTCGAGCTGCTCCACCCGTCGCGCATCGCGTCGCTGGCCCGCATCGTGGAGGCGGACATGCGGTCGGTGGCGCCTGAGACCGAGGTCCGCGCCACGCCGTTCGAGCTGAAGGACCCGTGGGACTTCGAGGAGGTCTTCGCGGCGCTGCACGACTTCGCCCGCGCCTATCCGTTCGACCCGGAGCGCGAGGACTACCTGGTGCACATCACGACCGGCACCCACGTGGCGCAGATCTGCCTCTTCCTCCTCACCGAGTCCCGCCACTTCCCGGCCCGCCTCGTCCAGACCGCGCCGCCCGCCGGGCGCTCCCGCGGCGGCCCCGGCACCTACCGCGTCATCGATCTCGACCTCTCCCGCTACGATCGCATCGCGTCGCGCTTCCGGGTCGAGCGCGACGAGGCGTTGGTCTCGCTCAAGTCGGGCATCGCCACGCGCAACGCCGCGTTCAACGCGCTCATCGAGCGCGTGGAGCGGGTGGCCGTGCGTTCCACCGCGCCCATCCTGCTCCAGGGTCCCACCGGCGCCGGCAAGACCGTGTTGGCCCGACGGATCTACGAGGTCAAGAAGGCCCGGCGCCTGGTCGAGGGCCCGCTGGTCGAGGTCAACTGCGCGACGCTGCGGGGTGACGCGGCCATGTCGACCCTCTTCGGCCACGTGCGCGGCGCTTTCACCGGCGCCCTGCGCGACCGCCCCGGCCTCCTGCTCGCCGCCCACAAGGGCCTCCTGCTCCTCGACGAGATCGGCGAGCTGGGCCCGGACGAGCAGGCGATGCTGTTGCGGGCGCTGGAGGACCGCCGCTTCCTGCCGTTGGGCGCCGACCGCGACGTCGGCAGCGAGTTCCAGCTCATCGCCGGCACCAACCGCGACCTCGCCGCGGCCGTCGCTCGCGGGACCTTCCGCGAGGATCTTCTCGCGCGCATCGACCTGTGGACCTTCCATCTCCCCGGCCTGCGCGAGCGGCCCGAGGACGTCGAGCCGAACCTCGGGTACGAGCTGGACGAGTTCGCGAGGCGGACCGGGCAGCGGGTGGGGTTCAACGCCGAGGCGCGGGCGCGGTTCCTCGCGTTCGCCGCCGACCCGGGCGCCCCGTGGCCGGCGAACTTCCGCGAGTTCAACGCCGCCGTGACTCGCATGGCCACGCTCGCGGCGGGAGGGCGCATCACGGCAGCCGTGGTGGACGACGAGGTCGCGCGGCTCCAAGCCGGCTGGCGTCGCCGCGCCGCGGTTCCGCCCACCGGCCCGGGCGCCGACGTCCTGCCCTCGCGCATCGCCGCCGATCTCGATCGCTTCGACGCCATGCAGCTCGCCGAGGTCGTCCGCGTCTGTCGCGGCTGCCGCTCGCTGTCCGAGGCGGGGCGCGAGCTCTTCGCCGCATCGCGCCGCCGCAAGGCCTCGCCGAACGACGCCGATCGCCTCCGCAAGTACCTCGCCCGCTTCGGCCTGCGCTGGGACGAGCTTCGCGCCCCGGCACCTCCGGACCCATGAGTTGACCCGGACGATCGACCGACAACCAGCAACTCCTCCAGACATCCCGCTCCCACCCCCCGCGTGCACGTCTCCCCGCCTCGTGCTACCCTCCGCGCGGATGGTCGAAGCCGGCGGCCGGGCTGTGGAGCACGGGGCCGAGGAGGAAGACATGGGCCGAACGAACCGGTGGGGATTCCTGGTCGCGTCGCTCGCCGTGACGGTGATGCTCGGCTGTTCGCCTTCCGGAGGCGACGACGTGCGCCCGGACGTCGTCGAGGCCCGCGACGGCACGGACGGCGACATCGTCGGGCCGCCGCCCCCGGACGCCGACGGGGACACGATCTCCGATGCCGACGAGGGACGGGCGACGGGCGACGACTTCGACACCGACGGCACGCCCGACTACCTCGATTCCGACAGCGACGACGACACCATCCCCGACTCGCTCGAGGCGGGCGACCTCGATCCGCGCACCCCTCCGGGCGACGCGGACGGCGACCACGACCCGAACTTCCGCGACATCGATTCCGACGGCAACGGGATCTTCGACATGGCGGAGAGCATCGAGGACCTCGACCGCGACGGCGCGTACGACTTCGCCGACCAGGACGACGACGGCGACGGCATCGGCGACATCGATGAGATCGCCGCCAATCCCGCGCTGCCGCCCGACTTCGACACCGACGGCACGCCCGACTACCGCGACTTCGATTCCGACGCCGACACCATCTCCGACCGCGAGGAGGCGACCTCGGACGTCGACGCCGACACGATCCCCGACCGCTTCGACTCCGACACCGACGCCGACGGCTGGACGGACGCCGAGGAGGCCGGCGACGCCGACGTGGCGACCTCCGCGGTCGACACCGACCTGGACGGGGCGCCGGACTACCGCGACCACGACAGCGACGCCGACGGGCTGCTCGACAGCCTGGAGCGCGAGGCGGGCACGAGCCGTACCGACACCGACTCCGACGACGACGGGACGGACGACATGGTCGAGTACGCGGCCGGGACGGATCCGCTGCTCCCCACCGACAACCCGCGCGCGCGCGGCGACTTCGTCTTCATCGAGCGGTACAACGACCCGGCGGAGCCGCCGGTCCCGCCGTACGACCCCGACCCGCTGGAGGACACGCTGATCTTCTCCACCAACATCCAGTTCGCGGACGTCTACTTCCTGGTCGATTGCACCGGCTCGATGGGCGGCGAAATCGCCAACCTGCGCAGCTCGATTTCCGGCACCGTCATCCCCGGCCTGGTCGCGGCGATTCCGGACGTCTGGATCGGCGTCGGCCATTTCGACGACCTGCCGATCGGGGGCTACGGCGGGTCCGGCGACTGGGGCTACCGGAACCTGCAGGACCTGACGGTCGACCGCGCGGCGGCCCAGACCGCCGCCAACAACCTGCCGGGCAACTACGGCGCGGACGGGCCGGAGAGCGACATCGTCGGGTTGTACGCGCTGGCCACCGGGGACCACACCCGGACACTGCCGGCGATCCCGGCGCCCGTGTGCGGGGCCGGGACGTGGGGCTACCCCTGCTTCCGGGACGGCGCCGTGCCCATCGTGATCGTGATCACCGACTGGCCGATGCACAACGGGCCCAACCCGTCCTACAACTACGGCGCCGACGCCGCGTTCGCCCCGTCGTATACGGAGACCATCGCGGCGCTCAACGCCCGTTCGATGCGCGTCATCGGCGTCAGCTCCGACGACTACGGCTCCGGTGCCCGCGCCGACCTGGAGGCGGTCGCCGTCGCCACCGGCGCCGTCGACATCGGCGGCACCCCGCTGGTCTACGACATCCCGGGCACCGGCACTGGCCTGGGCGACCAGGTCATCAACGCCGTCCAGACCCTGGCCACCTCGGTCCCCCTGCGCATCGACGCCGTCCCCGTCGACGGCAGCGACGAGCCGGCCGGTCCGACGCCGGTCAACGCGCCGGCGGAGTTCATCGACTACATCGAGGCCAACGCGTCCGGCGAATCGATCACCGACCCGGTCTCCGGCGTGGTCCGCGTCTGCACCGTCACCGACCCCCTGCCGCTCGACGAGACCGGCGACGGCCATCCGGACTACTTCCCGCGGGTCCTGCCCGGCACCTCCGTGTGCTTCGACATCCACGCCAAGCAGAACTGGACCGTGCCTGCGACCCGCGAGCCGCAGATGTTCCGCGCCACGATCCAGGTCATGGGCGACGGCATCACCATCCTCGACGAGCGCGAGATCTTCTTCCTCGTTCCCCCCGAAATCGGCGAGATCCTCGGCTAGCACGCCCCCCGGCGGCCGCTGCTCTCCCCGGGGCGGAAGCCCCGGGACAGCACGACAACGTCCGCTGCGCGGGCTGGCTGGAAGGGAACGCGTCCTCTTGAAGCCTGCGCAGCAGGCTTCGTGGTGCAGCCGGCGCCTTCAGGCGCCGGTCGGCGCCTTCCGCGCGGCCGCCGCCGCCCGCTTCCGCTCGCGCTCCTTCTGCTGCACCTGCTCCCCGGCCATCCCGCCGAGGTAGGCGATGCCGAGGCACAGCACCGCGGACGCGACGAGCATCGCGGTCGAGACGCCGCGGTTGCGGTAGACGAAGTGCTCCAGCAGCCAGTTCGCCGGCGCCGCGACCAGCGCGGCGAGGAACGGCTCGCGGACGAGGTACCCCTTGGAGTACCGCCCCAGGACGAAGCCGGCCGCGAAGTAGACGGCCGCCGCCAGGAGGATCATCGCCGACCAGAAGCCGACCATGTTCGGCGAGCGGCCGCCGAGCATCGCCGACGACAGGAACGGGACGAGCGCCAGCCCGACCACGGCCTGGAGGCCGATGATGATTGCCGCGCCCAGTCCGGCCGCCGGCCACGAGATGGACGGCTTGTTCATCGCGTCGAAGCCGTACATCGACTCCTGCGACGGAGCCGGCGCACCCGCGGCAACCAGCTCCGCTCCGCACTTCACGCACCGCGCCGCCCCCGCCGCGTTCTCCGCTCCGCACTTGGCACATTTGTTCTGGACCATCGTCGCTCTCCTCCCATGGCGGCCCGTGGGCCGCAGAGCGCGCGCGCCGGGAAGGTGGTTGGGCCGAATCACTGCCGGCCCCGCCCGGCGTGCTCCCCGCCATCATCCGTGCGAGAGGCCCCGAAAGCAAGGAAGGGATCGACGCGCGCGACCGGCCGGGGAGCCGCTTCGGGCTCCTCCCCACCTCTCCAGCCGGCCTCCCCACCTCTCCCCGTCCGGTCCGGAGAAGGCCGACGCGTCTTCCCAAGCCGTGGGACAAGCAGCTCAGAACATGGAAAACCCGACCAGGACCACGTGCGTGTCGGCGATGTTGTAGGCCGCGGCGGCGGGGATGAACCGGTAGCCGGCGCTGAAGCCGCCGAGCGTCACGTCGGCGCCGACGATCAGGCCGACCCCGTGCCGGCCGAGATCGTCCGGCGTCGGCCCGGACACCAGCCGGCAGACCGCTCCGGGCGCCGAAGGATCGCAGGCGGGATCCCCGGAGTACAGCGCCGGTCCGCTCGGGTCCCGCCCGAGGTACTCGTAGCGCACGCCGGCGGCGAAGCGCAGGTGCAGCGGCATCGGCCACCGCGCGAGCAGCAGCCGGTACTGCAGCTCCAATCCCAGATCGATGCCGATGTCCTCCACCGTCAGCCGGCCCGGACCGACGGTCGCACTCGGCGCGTCCAGCCGCAGCTCGTGCACCCCCTCGCCCCCGTTGACGCCGAAGCCCACCACGATCCCGAGCTGATCCCAGAGCGACACCCCCAGCTCGAACAGCGCTCCCCCCGTGCCGTCGGGCATCCCCCCCCACTGGTAGTAGCCGCGCAGCCCCAGCACGGGCAGCAGCGCCATCGGCCGGGGCTGCAGGCTCTCCGGCTCGAGCAGCCGGGCCACCCCCACCACGCCCGTACCCCAGTCGACCAGCCCCACGATCCGTCCGGAGGCGTCGAGCACCGGAGCGCCGCCGTACGTCTGCGCCCCCGCCATCCCCAGGGTGAAGCGCGAGGCCGACGCCGACGTCACCGTCGTCTCGACCAGCTCGAACCGCTCCTCCCCGTCGTCGTCGGTCGCCGTGTCCAGCGTGTACACCCGGTCGCCCAGCCGCGGCGGATCCGCCGCGAGCTCCAGCGGCCTTCCGTCCAGCGGTCGTTCGAGCGTCAGGACGAAGAACCCGTAATCGACGTTCCAGACGACCGAGCGGCGTACGTCCGCGGCGTCGGCCTCCGACTCCGGGTGCTCGACGGAGTGCACCCGGATCGTTCGGCCCGCGTCCGCCCCCGGCTCGGGGAACACGACCGTGCGGTCGTCGCGGACGAGCAGGCCGTAGCCCGAAGCCCACGGCGTGTCGTACTCGACGACGGCCTCCAGGACGCGCTGGAGCTCGATGGCCGGCGCGCCCGCCGCCGTCGGCTCGTCCGTCGCTTCCGTCGCCGCCGTCGCGACCTGGGCGGCGGCGGGCCTCGAAGCCGACGCGGCCACGAGCACCAACGCGGCCAACCCGAGGACCATCGGCGAGCGTGTCGGAATCATCATCGGTTCCTCCTGACCCCACGCACCGATAGGGCGTATCGCGTCCGCCGTCAACTTGGCTCCGGTCGACTTGTCGCAACCGAACCGCGGGCTTGAGCCCGCGGCTGGGCTTGCGGAGTCAGCCGCGCCCTGAAGGGCGCGGTTCGGTTTCCGCCGACCCGCGGGTCGTTGCGAACTACTTGTTCCTCTCCCACAGGAGGCGCAGGCCGGTCAGCGTCAGGTGCTCGTCGACCTCGTCGATCGTCGCCGAGCCTTCGGCGATGAGCCCGGCGAGTCCGCCCGTGGCCAGGACGCGGGCCGGGAATCCCAGCTCCGCCCGCAGGCGTTCGACCAGGCCATCGACCAGCGCGACGTAGCCGAAGTAGATGCCGGACTGCAGCGAGTGCACGGTGTTCTTGCCGACCGCGTTCTTCGGCTTGCGGATCTCGACGCGGAAGAGCTTCGCGGCGCGGGTGAAGAGCGCGTTGGCGGCGGTGTCGAGACCGGGGGCGATGGCGCCGCCCAGGTAGGCGCCGTCGGGGGCGATGCAGTCGAAGGTGGCGGCGGTGCCGAGATCAACGACGATGCAGCCGCCGCGGACACGGTCGTGCGCCGCCACGGCGTTGACGAAGCGGTCGGCGCCGACCTCGCGAGGATCGTCCAGGCGGATGGCGATCCCCGTGCGGATGCCGGGCCCGACGCAGAGGGGGGCGCGGCCCAGGACGCGGTTGCCGAGGCGCTCGAAGGTGACGGTCAGCGCCGGGACGACGGACGCGACGGCCAGACCCTCCAGGTCGGCGAAGGCCAGTCCTTCGGCGGCGAGCAGTCCGCGCAGCGAGACGGCCAGCTCGTCGGCCGTGGCGTCGGGGATGGTCCGCAGCCTCCAGTCGTGGCGCAGCGTCGGACCGACGAAGAGGCCGAGGCAGATGTTCGTGTTGCCCACGTCGGCGACGAGCAGCGGCGCGCGCGCCTCCGGGCTCGCGGCGCCGGGCGGCGCGGCGGTGCGTTCGTCGGGGCTCACGGGGACCTCCTACGGCGCCGGCGGCGCGTTGTTGGCGCGGTACCAGGCGATGAAGTCCGAGACGTCGCGCCGCAGCCGCGCCTGCACCTCGCGGATCGTGTACGGCGCCTCGGGCATGTCGGGCGGCGGGTTGGGCTGGAACCGGAAGTGCTGGTCCGTGAACACGCGGAGCATCAGGCTCTGCTGCGTGTCCTTGCGCTCGACCATCACCACTCGCGGCATCTCGTCCGGCGCGGCCTGGATCGGCACGCGGTCGCCGATCCGCTCCCGATCCTGCGCGGTGAGGAACTCGACCGCGACGGGCAGATTCGTGCCCACGACGTCCACGGTCCACTCCGTCCGGTCCGGCAGCAGTACCGTGACGAAGGTCGCCGTCTCCACGCTCTTGGCGGCCAGCGCCTGCACGACCGTGTCCAGCGCCACGGCCTGGTCCAGCGGCCGCTCCTCGATGTCGTGTTCCACGCCGCCCGGGCCGCAGCCGAGCAGCGCGAGAGCCAAGGTCGTTCCGAGTCCCGAGCCGATCCGCATCGCCATGCTCCTCTCCCGCCCCTCCCGCACTTCTCGCCCTCCCCGCACTTCCCCTACCGGCGCCGTCGGCGCGCGCGCGGCCTGCATGCGAGCACGCCGAGGAAGGACAGCGCAGCGGCGATCGACGCCCCCGTGCCTTGCGCCTCGGCCCCGCAGGAACAGCCCCCGCCGCCGTCGCCGTCCGTTCCGGCGTCGCCGCCGGCGTCGCCGCCGGCGTCGCCCGAGTCGGTCCCGCCGTCGCCCCCTCCGGCGCGCAGCTCGAACCACGTGCTGGCCGGCCGTCCGTCGATGATCCCGTCGTTGGCCCAGACGCGCCAGTCGTAGCGGTGCGGCGGGAGCGCGGAGGGCACCTGCCAGGACGTCTGCCCGCCCGCGCCTTCCGCGACCGGTCCGGACCGCAGCACTTCCGCGCCGCCGAACGTCCCGTCGGCGTCGAACTCGAAGAAGTAGGTGAGCGGGTCGCCGTCCGGATCCGTCGCGTTGTCCACGACGAGCGTGGGCCGCGGGTCGAAGGTGTTGACGCGGTCGGGCGAGACGATGGTCGGGGCGCCCGGCGGCGCGTTGGGCACGACCGTGAGCGTGAAGGTCTGGTCGACCGTCCCGCCGTCGTCGTCCACGACGCGCACGACGAGCTCGTGGTCGCCGACGACTTCGTCCGTTTCCGGCGGTGTCCATTCCAGCGTCCAGTCGGCGCCGACGAGCATGCCGTCGGGCTTGGTGGGAACGGTGAGCGTCAGTTCGTCGGCGGCGGCGGGATCGGTCGCGGTCACCGTGTAGGTCCACTCGAAGCCGCGCAGCAGCTCCAGCGCGGCGGGGGTCGAGGTGATTTCCGGGTTGGCGTTGGTCACGGTGATTTCGCGCCGGCGATCGGACACGTTGGTCCCGTCGCTGGCCTGGATGCCGATTTCCGCGGTGGCGGGACCATCGAGGGCGGCCGCGGAGAACGTCGCCGTCAGCTCGGTGCCGTCGTCGTACGCGCCGTCGCCGTCCAGGTCCCAGGCCACCGTCGTCGGATCGCCCTCGCGGTCCTCGACCGTCACGGCGAGCGCCAGCTCGCCGCCCTCCGGGACCTCGAACGTCGTCGCCGGATCCCAGCGCACGATTGGCGCGCCCGCCAGGCCCCAATTCACCACCAGGGCCAGATCGCCCCCGTCCATGTCCTCGGTGGCGCCCGCGATGTCCGCGACCAGGGTCTCCATCTGCGTCTGCACGGTGGCCCGGCTGCGGCCCTGCCAGGCGAAGACGAGGAAGCCGACCGTGTCGCCCGCCGGGATCGTGACGCTGAAGTCCACCGTCGTCTCGCCCGAGCCGGCCCGCTGTCCGGTCGGCGTGACCGTCGCCCCGTCGCCGAAGTACGCGTGCCCCAGCGACGGGTCTCCGGAGCCGTCCGTGTCGTCGGTCCCGAACCAGTAGTCGTCGGTGGCGACGAGCGTGTCGCCCGAGGATGTCGCGTAGATCGACTCGCTGCCGTCCGAGCCGAGGTTGCAGTAGTACTGCACGGTCACCGTCTGGCTCGTCGTGCCGCTGTTCTCGATCGTGTCGTGGTAGCGGCAGTAGTCCCCGCCCGTGGCGGGCACGTAGGCGCGGCGGATGACGCGCAGGTTGCTGCCCATGAGCGAGGTCGCCATGGTCACGTGGCGGCCGTCGGTGGACAACGTGCCCGGGACCGAGCCGGCGCTGTAGGGCGCGCCGCCGATGCGCAGCAGGTAGCAGCCGTCGTAGGCGTCGCCGCCGCCGTCGAGCAGGCTGCCGTCCGTCGTGTCCTGGATGTCGAACAGCAGGCCCCCCTCGGAGGTGAGGTTGATCGCGGCCGCGGCGGGTGCGGCCTGGACGGCCAGGACGAGGCCCGCGACGCTCCCCCAACCGAGCAGACGCTTCATGTCGAGTCCCCTTTCCGGCTTGCGCCCTGCGCGACGCGCGTTCCCCCGGCGCGGTGGCCGATGGTGGAGTCTACCGGGGCAGGGCGGGGCGCGCAACGCCCGGACGCTCGCGTGTCGCTCGCGTGGCCCGAAACCGGCCGATCTCGCCAAGCCGGGTTCGGACCGAGAACCGATGACCAAGGACCAGGAACCCTGGGGTAATGAGCCGGGACATCGTGGACCACCGTTCGGTGCTCGCTGATCGGAAGCACGTTGCCAAGTAGTTGGGGGAGCGGGCCGAGCTGATCGAGCAGGATGGTCGGGAAGAGGGCGACGTCGCGGCGGAGTTGGGGGAGG
>JACRCZ010000124.1 GCA_016218765.1 Deltaproteobacteria bacterium
CAAGGACGGCATCGTCCGCCTGGCCCACGGCCTTCCCGACTGATCTGCCCCTCTGCGTCTCTGCACCCCTGCGGCTCTGCGCGAAACCCCGAGGTCGGCTGGCAGGTGGGTGCGCAGCACCCAGTACGGGGGATGCACCCGGGTCCGGGCCCGGCGTTGCCATTTCCGTAGACTGGGGTAGGCTCGATGAGGGTCGGAATCGGGAACGGGTGACGGAACTGGCGAGGAGCACGGGCAGGGAGGGGACGAATGCTCAACGGAAGGGGCGGTGCAGTGGTCCTCGGGGCGCTGGCGCTGGCGACGGCGAGTCGGTGCGGGGACGGGAACGGGGACGACACCGAGCCACGGGTGGTTTCCGTTGCGTTGACGCCGAGCGCCGCGACGATCGGGGTGGGCGACGAGCAGGCGTTCGCGGCGCGAGCGATCTGGACGGACGGATCGACGCAGAACGTCACCGGGACCTGCGTCTGGAGTTCCGATGATCCCTATGTGGCGACCGTGGACGCGACGGGCGTGGCTTCGGGGATATCGCCCGGGACGGCAGAGGTCTCGTGCACGTTCGAAGGGGTTTCGGGGGCCGCGAGCCTGACCGTGGCGGACATCGGATTCATCGAGGTCATCGTGGAACCGCCGTACGCGACCATCTGCCCCGGTGACACGGCCGTGTTCACCGCGCGGAGGTTCTTCGACGATGGGACCGACGAGGACCTCACCGACATCGCGGTTTGGGCGTCGTCGGACGAGTGGGTCGCGACGGTAGACGGCGGCTTCGTAACGGGCGTCGGGATGGGAACGGCGACGGTCACGGCGACCTTCGGCGGCGTCGAGAGCAATCCGGCGACGGTGATCGTGAATTCATGCGGCGGGTTGGAGTCGATCCAGATCACCCCGGCGTCGGCGGCGATCGGCGTGGGAATGACGCAGAGGTACTTGGCGATCGGCGTGTGGGCGAGCGGCACTTCCGAAGACCTCACCGCCGACGTCGAGTGGACTTCGTCGGACCCGGACGTGGCGACGATCGACCTCGACGGCGTGGCGACGGGTGCGGCCGCCGGAACGACGACGATCACGGCTAGCCTCGTCGGGCTCACCTCCAACGACGCGGAGCTGACGATCACCGACGATCGGGTGGTCGAGATCGTGGTGGCGCCGCTGTCGGCGACGCTGCACGCGGGGTCGACCGAGACGGCGGCGTTCACGGCGACCGCGATCTACCCGGACGCGACGGCGGCGGACGTCACCGAACTGGCGGTCTGGACGTCGTCGGACGAGTCGGTCGCGACGGTGAGCAACGAACCGGGGTCGCGAGGGATCGTCTCTCCGGACGCGACCAACCGCGGCACGGCGCGGATCAAGGCGGCGTGGTCCGGGCTCTCGTCGGACGAGGCGGTGGTCGAGGTGGTGCCGAGCGAGACGATCATGTCCATCGCGGTCCTGCCCGCCGCGCCCGCGGGGCTTTGCCCGGGCCGCACGCGGGATTTTCACGCGTGGGGCAACTACCTGGACGCGAGCACCGTCGGAATCACCGCCGACCCACGACTCGCGTGGACCTCGAGCCAGGAAACCGTGGCGACCATCTCGAACGCGGCCGGTTCGAAGGGCGTCGTGACGGGAGTCGCGCCCGGGGCTCCGGTGACCGTCACGGCCACGTGCTTCGGTTTCCTGAGCGACACGTCGGCAGTGACCGTCGTGCCGTGACACGCCGTCGGGGCGCCAAGCCGACTCCCACGGGAACCGTTCCCGCACGGGCCGTCCTGGTTCATACTCGACGCACCATGAGATCCTCGCATCGACGACGAGAAGGAACGCGGTGGATGTCGCGGCTCGCGTTCGCGCTGCTGGCCTGCGCCTCGTGCGGACCGGGCGGGCAGACCGCCACAGACGACGCGGGGGCCGACGCGGAGGCAGAAGCGGCGGACGGCGCGGAGGCCGAGGCGGCCGAGGCGGCGACCTGCCCGGAGGAGGACGCCACGACACCCGCGCCGTTCGTGCCGCCGGAAACCGTCGACCTGGCGCAATACGTGGACCCGATGATCGGCACCGGAGGATCGGGCAACGTCATCCCGGGCGCGCTCGTCCCGCACGGCATGGTGCGAGCCACCCCGGACACGGACACGGAGGGCGGCGCCGTCGGCGTGTACGGCTACGACGACCCGCGCATCGCCGGCTTCGTCCACACCAGCCTCCAAGGCCCCGGCGGCTCCGCCAACGGCTACAGCGAGATCCTGGTGATGCCGGGCGTGGGCGAGCCGAACGTCGAGGATCCCTCGTCCGCCTACTCCCACGACGACGAGGACGCCGAGCCCGGCTACTACCGCGTGAGGCTGTCGGATCCGGGGGTCGAGGCGGAGCTGACGGCGTCACGGCTCGCCGCCGTGCACCGCTACACGTTCCCGGCACGCGACGACGCCTGGGTGCTCTTCGACCTCGGCCACACCAAGGGCCAGTCCAAGAACGGCTCGATCGAGATCCTCGGGGACCACACCATCCGCGGCTTCGGGTCCTACCAGGTCCACGTCTGGCTGGGCCTCATCTTCGGCTACCGCGACCCCACCGGAACCGCGACCGTCTACTTCCACGCCGAGTTCAACCGAGCGTTCTCGCGCTTCGGGACCTTCGGACGGGAAGGACGAAGCGACGGCGAACGCACCAGGGATGGCAGCAAGATCGGCGGCTGGGTCGGGTTCGACACGACCGCGGATCCCGTGGTCGAGGTGCGCGTCGGAATCTCCATGCTCAGCGCCGAGCAGGCGCGGCGGAACCTGGAGGCGGAGCTCGGCGACGCGACCTTCGAGACGGTACGCGAACAGGCGCGCACGGCGTGGAACGACAAGCTCAACCGCATCCGGATCGAGGCGGACGACGCGACCATGACGCTCTTCTACACCGCCCTCTACCACTCCATGTTCCAGCCCGCCGACTACGCCGAGGCGGGCGGGTGCCACATGGTGGCGACGAGCGGCGTGCCTGTGGTTCACGGCGGAGGACGACCGTACTACACCGACGACTGGTGCATGTGGGATACGTACCGCACGCTGCACCCGCTCGGCACTCTCCTGGAACCCGAGCTCCGCGGCGACGTCGTGCAGAGCATGCTGGCAATGGCCGAGGACGGCGGCTGGCTGGAGAAATGCTCGTGGCACGCCGCGGGCTACTCGCGGGTCATGACCGGCAACCCCCAGCTCGCGATCATCGCGGACGCCTGGCTCAAGGACCTGGACGACTTCGACACGGAGTTCGCCTGGGAGACGATGCGCAAGACCTCGACCGAGGAGATCGAGCCGTTCTACGACGGCCTGTGCGGCTACTTCGGCCTGGGCACGCCGCCGGAGTACGTCGCGTCCGGATACGTCGGGCACGAATGCGACAACACGCAGGCGGCCTCGATGACCCTGGAGATCGCCTACGCGGACTTCTGCATGGCCGAGGTCGCGGCGCGAACCGGCCGGACCGCCGACGAGGCGACGTTCCGCGCACGAGCGCAGAACTTCCGCAACCACTGGAACCCGGCCTACGGCTTCATGCAGTCCCGCCGCAGGGACGGGACGTGGGTCGAGCCGTTCGATCCCGCGGACGCCGGCGACGCCAACGGCTTCGTCGAGTCGACCGCGTGGATCTTCAGCTTCTTCGTCCCGCACGACGTCCCGGCCCTGATCGAGCTGATGGGCGGGGAAGCGCCGTTCGTCGAGAAGCTCGACCGGTTCTTCGGCGAGGCGCACGACGGCATCGGGAACGAGCCGGGCTTCCACATCCCGTGGCTCTACAACTACGCCGGTGCGCCGGCCCGGACGCAGGCCGAGGTACGCCGCCTCGTCGCGGACCACTTCTCGACGGCGCCGGACGGGCTGCCCGGCAACGACGATTCGGGGGCGACGAGCGCGTGGCTCGTGTTCGCCATGCTCGGCTTCTATCCCGTCGCCCCCGGCGTGCCGGTCTACCAGCTCTCCACCCCGCTCGTCCGGCGGGCGACGCTGCACCTCCACCCCGACTTCGCGGCCGGCGCGGCGTTCACGATCGAGACCGAGGGCGGGCCGGGCGACGTCTACATCCAGTCCGCGACGCTCGACGGCGCGCCGCTGGAGCGCCCGAACCTGCGGCACGACGAGCTCACGGCAGGCGGGACCCTGCACTTCGTGCTGGGTCCCGCGCCGTCCGAGTGGGGTGCGGCGCATCTGTAACTGCATGTTTCAGCATTTGCATTTGCCCGGGACGGCCGCCCGGAACGCCTTCCGCCGCGCCCCTCCGAGTGCTACCCTCCCCTCGTCGGAGGATCGTCATGAACGCAAGACTCGCGATGTGGACGATGGCCGGTTGCGTGGCCCTGGCGGTCGCCGCGCCGCTCCCGGGGTGCTCGGCCGACGACGCAACCGGAAGCTGCTCGGACGAGTCGTGCCGGACCCGGTGCCAGGCGCTCGGCTACCCGACGGGCGGGCGGTGCTCCGCCGGCAACTGCGTCTGCGGCGAAGGCGGCGACGGCGGCGGGGACGGCTCGGGCTGCACCAGCGCCGCGCCGTTCTGCTCCAGCGACGGACGCAACGTGCTGCGCTGCAACTCCTCGGGGACGGCCGAGGTGCTCCAGGCGTGCTGGCCGGACCTCGCGTGCCGCCTCGGAGCGTGCGTGACCGCCGTGTGCAGCCCGGGGCAATCCGAGTGCGTGGACAGCGACACGCAGCGCCGGTGCGCCTCCGACGGCTCGGGCTGGGAGGAGACCGACTGCGCCACGGGCATGCGCTGCGGCAGCTCGTCGGGGATGTGCGGCGCGCCGTGCCTGATGCGGATGTTCATCCTGCTCGACCAGTCGGGCAGCATGGCCGACGGAGCACCGTCGAAGTGGGAACAGGCGCGCCAGGCGCTGAGCACGCTCACGGCCAGTCCCGCGGCCGCGGACATGGAGTTCGGCCTCGGCGCGTTCCCCACGGACGGGAACTGCGGGGTCGATGGCCTGGTCGCGCACCCCGTGCCGGAAGCCGACGCCGCGATGGTGGGATCGTACTTCTCCTCCCACTCGGCAAACGGCGCGACCCCGCTCCTGGCCGCGATGCAGGCGATGGCGGAGGACACGTCGGCGAACCTCTCCGACGAGGCGTACCACAACGCGCTGCTCGTCGTGTCCGATGGCATGGACACCTGCTACGACGACTGCGTCACGGGGTGCTTCACCAGCCCGACGCCGTTCGTCTGCATCACCGAGTGCGAGGCGCGCGTGGAGGCCGAGGTGGCGGGGTTGCTGGCCGAGACGACGGCACGACTGCGCGACGAACGGCAGATCCGGACCTACGTCATCGGGTTCGGCTCGGACGTGAGCGACCTCGAGCTGTCCGCCATCGCGGAGAACGGCGGCACCGCCCTGGCCCGCTGGATCGCCGCGGGGAACGTGGACGACCTGACCGCGGCGCTGCAGACCATCATCGATGAGATGTGGGAGTGCAACCCGATCCTCCGCTAGGACCGGTCACGGCACCAGCAGCTCGCGGATGCCCGTGCGCATCGCCAGCACCAGCGCCAGGAAGTCCTGGAGGTGGCGGGTGATGAGGAAGCGCTCCCGCGCCAACGCTCGCGCCTGCTCGCCCATCCGCCGCGCCCGCTCCGGCTGACCCAGAAGCTGCCGGATGCGGTAGGCGGCGCCCTCGACCGAGTGCACCAGGAACCCGGTGACGCCGTCGAGGATCTGCACCGTGATGCCGCCCGTGGCACCGCCGATCACCGGCTTGCCCTTCCACATCGCCTCGGCGATCGTCAGGCCGAAACCCTCGCGCGTCGATTTCTGCAGCACCACGGCCGCGGCGCGCTGCAACGCGTTGATCTCGAGGTCGGCCGTCGGCGGAAGCAGCAGCACGTGCCCCCGCGGGTCGTCGCCAAGCTCGTGGCGCACCTCCGCCAGCACCTGCGCGCCCTCGGGATCGTCGTCCGCGCCGCCCCCCGCAAGCACCAGCCGGCAAGGGACGTAGCGGGCCGCCAGGCGCCACGCCCGCACGACGCCGACGGGGTCCTTGAAACGGTCGTAGCGCGACACCTGCACCACCAGCGGCAAATCGCGCGGGATCTCCAGCCGCTCGAGGATCGCCGCGATCTCCTCCGGGGCCAGCTCGCGGTTCTTCTCCGCCAAAGGGTCGATCGAGGGGTGGATCAGGAACTGCGGGTGGGGCAGCACGCGCGTGAACTGGGGCATGGACCAGATGCTGGCGTCGTACCGCCGCACCAGATCCTCCAGGAAACGCCACAGCGAGCGCTGGGGCGAGGAGGCGTCGATGTGGCAGCGCCAGATCCAGGTGTTCGGTCCCGTCGGCCGGTGGCGGATCAGCGCCGCGGGCTGCGGGTCGTGGATCAACACGACGTCCGCGTCCAGGTCGAGCCGCTGGGCGTTGGCGCGGTTGACGTCCAGGTAGTGCGTCAGCTCCGCCGGCTCGATCACCTGGGGATGACCCTGCAGCGCGTTGTGGAACGCCTTGGTCGTGCGGTAGAAGGCGCCGTCCCCGGCGATGACCTCCCAGCGGGAATCGAGGCCCGCGTCGGCGAGAAGGGGGACGGCGCGGCGGAGGATCTCGGCGACGCCGCCGCCGACCGCCGTGGAGTTGACGTTGAGCAGCCGCACGCCCCGCAGGAAACCCGCGAACGCCCGGATCTCGCGGATGCGGGCGGGACCCACGATCGGCTCGTACGCGTCGAGACCCGGCGCGTTCATCGCCCGGCCTCCTCCAGCGTCGCCGCCACCTGCTCGCGAATCTCGTCCACGCGCAGGGCCGGGAAGTCAATCCTCCGCAGCACGGCCGCGGCGTCCGCACGCCCCTGCTGGACCTCCAGCCAGCGACTGAAGTCGTCGTCCTGCGGGCAAAGCCGCAGCCGCGCCTCGAAGAAATGGAAGTACAGCGAGCCGCGCGACGACCGCCGCACGGCCGCCGCCAGCTCCCGCAGCGTGCGGGCCGCCTCGCCCGTGGGATAAGCCACGAGAATGGAGCGCATGAGGTGCAGCTCGTGCCCCGGTCGCGCCCACGGCACGTGCGACAACCCGATCAGGTGCTCCTCCACGATGTCCAGAAGCGCCGCGCGGACCGCGTCCGTCGCGGGGTCGGCGTACGGATCGAAATGGCCGAGCTTCTCGGCCAGGACCGCGTCCTGGAGCCCCGTCTCCGCCCACGCCGCCAGCTCGTGCCCGAAAGCCGAGAAATCATAGGCGGGGTGCAGCGGGAAGCGGAAGAGGTGGTGGCGCAGCACCTCCGGCTCCGCCTCGCGCAGCGTCGTCAACAGCTCGCGCAGGTTGAGCACCGATCGCCCGGTGGCGATCCGCAGCGCGTGCGCGTCGTGCATCAGGAACGGTTCCATCAGGACCTCCCCGCGGCAGCCAGGAAGCGCACCGCGTCGCCCGGGGAACGAAGTCGCGCCCGGGCCGCCGTCGCCCGCGGCGCGCGCGACACGAGCACCCCCAGGTCCCCCGGCCGGAGCGCCGCGAACAGATCCTCGTCGGTCCGATCGTCGCCCACCGCCACCACCGGCAACACGCGCCAGGACCGGGACGCCCGCCGCAGCCCCGCCGGGATGCGCCCCTTGTGCGTCCCGTGCCTCCGCGCCTCGATCACCCACGAGCCCTCGATGAGCTCGAACCCAGGCGGCAGCGCCGCGGCCACCGCCGCGCGCGCCCGCCCCAGCCAGACGAAACGCCCCCGCGCCGGGATACCGCGCACGTGCACCGCCACCCCGGCCGGCTTGCGCTCCACGCGCAACCCCGCCGGGCACGAGCGCAGCGCCCGCCGCAGGGCGCGCTCCATCGCCCGCGCGGCGCCGCCCCGGCGGTCCGGACGCACCGCGGCCTTCCCCTCCGCCGTCGCCAGCTCCCCGCCGTGGCTGCCGGCCAGGTCGAGGCCCGGGAGCGGCCACGCCTCGCGCAGGAAGGACAGCGGGCGGCCGGAGGCGATGCACACGCGATGGCCGCGCCGGAGCAGCGCCTCGACGGCACGGCGCGCCCGGCGGGAGGGGAATGCGAGCGCGGGATCGCGGCGGAATCGCACGAGGGTCCCGTCGTGGTCGAGGACGAAACCGCGGCGCCGCGCGCCGGCCCGCAGGCGCCGGGCCAGCCGCAGGGGCGGCGTCGCGCGCGGCGCCGTCAGGCGAGGCATCGCCGCACCCAATGGTGGACGCTGTGCCGCTGGAGGTGGCGGTACATCGACGCCATCCGCTGCCGCTGCTCCAGCGCCGGCATGTCGAGAGCACGCGCCACGGCCCCCGCCGTGCCCCGCGCGTCGTGCGGATTGATGAGCAGCGCACCGCGCAGCTCGCCCGCCGCACCGGCAAATTCGCTCAGGAGCAGCACGCCGCCCGCGCCGGCCCGCGCCGCCACGTACTCCTTGGCGACGAGGTTCATGCCGTCCTTGAGCGAGGTGATCAGCACGGCGTCCGCCGCCCGGTAGTACGCCAGAAGCTCGTCCTCGGGCAGCGAGCGGAAGAGGTAGCGGATCGGCGCCCACTCGGGCCGCGAGAAGCGCCCGTTGATCCGCCCCACCATCTCGTCGACCTCGCGGCGGTACCGGTCGTAGGTCGGCACGCCGGTCCGCGTGGGGACCGAGAGCTGGAGGAACCACACCCGCCCGCGAAGGTCGCGCCGGACCTCCAGGAGGTGCTCGATCGCCCGGAGCCGCTCGAGAATCCCCTTCGAGTAGTCCAGCCGCTCGACGCTGAGCACGATCGGGCGGCCGCGGGCGCTGGCGCGGATTGCCTCGACCCGCTGCCGCACCTCGCGCGACCGCGCACGGCCGGCGAGCCGCCGCGTATCAATCGAGATCGGCACGGCCCGGATGTCCGGCGCCGCCCGGCCGCCCCGCGCCCCGGCCGCGGGCCCGAACCAGGAGAACGCGTCGCGCAGGTGCCGCACGTGCTCCGGCGCCTGCAGCCCGATCGCGTCCGCGCCGGCCAGACCCGCCAGCAGCTCCGCCCGCCACGGCAGATGCCGGAACAGGTCCGGCGCCGGGAAGGGGATGTGCAGGAAGAACGCGATCCGCGAGCTCACGCCCGCCTGGCGCAGCAGGCCGGGCACCAGCAGCAGGTGGTAGTCGTGGACCCAGATCACGTCCCCGGGCCGCGTCTCCCGCCGCACCCGCGCCGCCACCGCGCGGTTCGCCGCCAGATACGCGTCGAACCAGTCCTGCCGGAACTCCGCGCGGCCCAGGAAGCTGTGCAGGAGCGGCCACAACGTGCCGTTGCAGAACCCGTCGTAGTACGGCTCGCGCAGCCGCGGCGGCAAGGCCACCGGCGCGAGCCGGTACGGCGTCGCGCGACGGCCCCGCCGCACCCGGGCCCACGATGCCGTCTGGCCGCCGTCCCATCCAACCCACGTCGCGCCCACGCGCTCGGCCAGCGGGTGGAGCGCCGATACCAGCCCCCCCACGGCCCGCCGCAAGGTCGCGCGCCCGCCGTCCTCCTCGATGCCGTACGGCAGCCGGTTGGCCGCGATCACCAGCCGCCCGCAAAACTCCGGCTCGTCGCGCCGCGGCAGGCAGCGTCGCGCGACGGCCCCGCCCCGCGCCACCGGCGAGTCCCCGGCCGCGTCGCCGCCCAGCGCGCGGCCCGCTCCCGCCGCCGCATCGTCGACGCCCTCGCGAAACCGCGTCACCGCGGCCCTCCGGCGCGGCCACCCCTCCATGCGCGGACCGTAACCAGCGCCCGCCGCTCCGACAACCGTCACGCCCCGGACCGCACCGCGACGACGACCGCGACGGCGGCTGCTCGCGGCCGGACTGCGGTTTCGTTCAGCCCTGGATGGTCGGCTCGGGAGCGCCGGACAGGCTCGTGGAGTGCCGCGGGCCGGATTCGTAGGCGATGCGGAAGGTCTTGAGGGGCTTGCTGATGCCCTTGACCATCGCCGGCGGCAGCGCCTCGGCGGGGAACGCGCCCGCGAGCCGCGAGTAGGTCATCTCGGAGACGATGACCTCCCCCGGCGCGGCCTTCGAGCAGAGCCGCGAGGCGACGTTCACCGTGTTGCCGATGACAGTGTACTCCATCTTCTTGGTCGAGCCCATGTAGCCGGCGACGCCCTCGCCCGTGTTGATCCCGATGCCGACCAGCAACGGCGCCTGGCCGCGGTCGCGACGCACGCGGTTCAGATCCTCGAGCGTCTGCTGCATCTCCATCGCGGTCTTCACGGCGCGGATGGGGTCGTCGGCGTGCGCGACGGGAGCACCCCACACGACCATGATCGCGTCGCCGACGAACTTGTCGAGCGTGCCCTCGTACTTGAAGATGATCTCGACCATCAGCTCGAAGTACTCGTTGAGCATCTCGACGACCTCGCCGGCCGTGCGCTCCGCGCTCATCGAGGTGAACCCGCGGATGTCGGCGAACATCACGGTCATGTCGCAGGACTTGCCGCCCCGCTCGACCGAGAGCTGGCCGGACAGGACCTGCTCGGCAAGGTTCGGCGACAACATGCGCAGGAACTTGTCGCGCGTCAGCGCGTCCTGCTCGACCTTGCGCGCGAGATGGATGTTCTGGATGAAGGCCGCCGTCTGGGAGCCGATGCTGGAGAGGATCTGGAGGTCCTTCTGCGTGAAGGCGCCGGCCGCGAGCTGCGAGTCGAGGTACATGATGCCGAAGAGGTTCTCGGCGTGCAGCAGGGGGACCGCCATGCTGGAACGGATGCCCTGCATGATGATCGACTTGGAAGACTGGAAGCGGGCGTCCATCATCGCGTCCGAGGAGAGGACGGCCGCACGCTCGGTGGCCACCACGTTGAGCACCGTCTGCGAGAGGTGGATCGGGTCGTCCGTCTTGCCGCGCCGCGTGCGGACCGAACGCGGGTACAGGTTGCCCTGGTCGTCGTACAACAGCATGGCGCCGCGGTCGGCGGGGAGGAACTCGAAGGTCAGCCGCAGGATCGTCTGCAGCAGCCGGTCCAGGTCCAGCTCGAGCCCGATCTGCTTCTGCAGCTCGTGGACGATGCGCAGCTTCTCGTAGTCGCGGCGCAACGCGTCCGGATCCTTGACCTCGGCCGCCGGAAGGAAACGATCCGACGCCTGCGAGGTGATCTTGTCGCGGATGTGGCTCTCCGCAACCGGAGAGCCCGGCGACGCGATGGAAACCTTCGCGCCCTCCGCACCCCCCTGCCGCTCGTCGTTGAACACGAGCCGCGTGTTGCCCATCGACACGTCGTCGCCGTTGCGCAACGTGTGCTCGTAGACGCGCATCCCGTTGATGAAGGTGCCGTTGAGGCTCTGCAGGTCCTTGAGCAGGTACTGCCCGCCCTGCAACGTGATCGTGGCGTGGTTCTTGGAAACGATGCGGTCGAGAAGCTGGAGCGAGTTGTCGGGATGGCGGCCGATCGTCGTGAACGGCCCCAGGTCGACGTCCCGGGTCCCCTCGGCGGAGTAGATCGTGAACTTCGCCATGCTCGTCGCTGCCGCCCATCCCCCCGCGCGCGGCGGGAGTTTATCCTACGCGCGGCAGGTGGAGCGTGTAAAGGGGGTCAAGGTTGGTTGATCGGGTCGAGTCTCCGGTCAGGGGGACCGGGCGGGGGAGTCCTCCTCGCGCGTGCCGGGGATGCGCTCGTAGAGGAGGCGGAGAAGGTCGTGGACGAGGTCCACGCGCATGCCGATGGCGTAGGTCTGCAGGTCCTGCGTGACCATCTCCCCGCGGACGCGGCCCGTCACCGGGTCCAGGCGCTGCTGCTCGGACTCACCGCGGTAGTACCCCGTGTTGATCCCAATGACCTCGCCCTGGTCGTTGAACAGCGGACTGCCGCTCGTGCCCTTCGTCGTGTACGCCGAATGCTGGATGAGCACCGAACCCTCGGGCGGCGCCATGCGCTGGCCCAGATCGGTCAGGCGCTCGACGATGCCCGACGTGAGCGTGGCGACGGGGGACTCGGCGCTGTTGAGCGCGCCCGGGAAGCCGAGGAGATAGACGTGGTCGCCCATGTGCAGCTCGAGGGCCCGCGACTTGCTGGCGAGGCGGACCTCCCGGGGCGCCCGGCCCTCGATGACCGCGAGGCCGATGTCGGGGTAGATCGCGTCCGACTCGTCCTCCTTGTAGCCCGGATCCATGAGCGCGAAGAGCACCCGGAACTTCACGCCGGGATGCTCGTTCTGGTAGGCGTAGACGCCCTGGCCGTTGCCCAGGGCCTCCCAGATCTTCCGCATCTCGATCACGCAGTGCGCGTTCGTGGCCAGGATCCGCGCCGTCAGGGCAAAGCCCGTGCAGAAACCCTCGCTCTTGCCCAGCAGCTCCGCGCCGAGCAGGAAGATCGCGTCCCGGTTCTCCGCCGCGATCTCCTTGGCCGACGGCGTGATCGGCGCCGCGGCCGAGGCCGTGGCCCCGGCATCGATCACCGCCGGCGGAGCCGCCCCCTGCGCCCGCTCGGCCCCCGCCCCGGCCTCGCCGAACGAGACGACCCCCGCGACCACCAGCGCGAGCAGCACGCCGGTGCCGACGAGGAGCACGGCGAGGACCGCAATGGCGGTCCAGAACCGACGCGACGAGCGCCGGACCATGTCGCCGGCAACGGCGCGGATCCGCTGCGTCGTGGTCACGGGCAGCCCCGTCCCGGCGAGCATCGCGGGCCCGGGCGGCGGCGCCGTCCGCTGCCACGGCGGCACCTCGTCCCCCTCCGGCGGACCGACGCGCGACGCGCGCCCGGCCGCCGGCTCGCCCGGCGGCGGACGCGGCACGGGCGCACCCCCCGGCGGGGAAGGCTCCACGATCAGGCGGCCAATGCGGGCAGGGCCGCGCCAGGCCGCAGCGGGTCCGTCGACCGTCGGGGCGACCACCAGCGGGTCCAGCCCGGACGCGCCGGGCGGCTGCGGCAACGGCGCGGGCGTGACGAACGCGTCCCCGGCCTGCGCCGGCACCGCGGCCAGCGGAACCAGGGCGAGCCGCGGACCGCTCTGGGCCAGCCGGACCTCCACCCGTCCCTCCAGCATCAGCTCGCGGAGCCGCTCGGCCCCGGCCCAGCTCCCGTTCGAGGAGCCGCGGTCCGCGAAGACCCAGCGCCCGGGCCCGATCTCGCGCGCCTCGGCATGGAACGCCGAGACCTGCGTCTCGATCGAGCCGTCGAAGACGACGTCGTTGTCGGGGTGGCGCCCGAACGTCACGGTGGGCTTCTCGAGCACGAGACGATCGCCGCGCCGCGAACCGCTCAAGATCTCCACGACGAGCGGCATCGGCGGGCCGGACCTACGGCCCCGCGCCCGCGCCGCGCCCGGAGGCGCGCGGATGGCCGGGCTCGCCCGGCCGCGGGTCGACGGGCGGCGAAACACCCGGAGCGAGCGGCCCGCCGCGGGCCCGCTCGGGCGCAATCCGCGGCATCGGCCGCCACGCGGGGGCGGCCGGCGGCTCGACGACCGTCGGAGACGGCGGCGCCGGAGGAGCCGGCGGCGGTCCCGCGTCGGCAAGACCCGCCGGGTCGGCGTCCGTGCCGGCACTCCCGGCACTCGACCGCAGCGACTCGAAGATCAACAGCACGACCACGAGACCCAGCAGCAGCACGGCGACGACGCCCCAGCCGCGGAGACCCGTCTTCTCCGGATCGGCCGGGGGCACAGGCTCGCGCTCCGCAGGAGACTGCGCCGGGAGGTCGTCGAGCGACACGTCCTCGTCGGCCCACTCGATGACCCGCGGGGCGTCGGCCGCGCCGCGCAGAGCCTCGGCAAGATCCGAGCCCGTCCCGTCGAACGACGCGGCGACCGGGCCGGCCGGATGAAGGCCGGCGTCGCCGGCGGGAGCCGACGCGCCCGGCCAGCCGCCGGGCGTGTCGGACGGCGGCGGTCCCACGGCGGCCGGTCCCATGCCGGTGACCGAAACGGCGCCCATGGGGACCTCGGGCGCCTGCGGAATCGCGGGCCCTCCGTCGGCGAACTTCTGATCGGGGATCGTGTACGGGACCCGATCGAACTGCGCCGGGCGCGGCTTGGCAAAACGCCGGAAGACGATGGCGTCGTCCGGACCGGGCTCGGGCAGCGCCGCGCCGTCGAAACGGGCCACGATGCAGGTGATGTTGTCCTCGCCCCCGCCCGCGTTGGCCGCCTCGGTGAGGGCGCGGCAGGCGGCGAGCGGTTCGCGGTTGGAGACCAGGATCTCGCGCAGGGTGGCGTCGCAGACCATCCCGGAGAGGCCGTCGGAGCAGAGGAGGATGGTGTCGCCGCGGCGGAGGTCGAGGTACGTGACGTCGGTGTTGACCATCTCGGTCGTGCCGAGCGCCTGCAGGATGATGTTGGAGTGCTCGAAGTTCGGCGCGTCCTCCGGCTTGACCTGCCCCGCCTCGATGAGCTGCGTCAGGAGCGACTGGTCGCGGGTGAGCTGCGTGAGAACGCCGCCGCGCAAGGCGTAGCAGCGCGAATCCCCGACCTGGGCGACGAAGAGACGACCGTCGATGAGCGTCGCGGCCGTGCACGTCGTGCCCATCCCGCGCCGCTCCTGGTCGGCGCGCGCCATCGCGTAGATCCGACGCCCCGCCTCGATGATCGCCCGGTCGAGCCGGCCGACCAGGTCGTCCCAGCCGTCGGGCGGTCCGTCGGCCGTGAGCCGCTCGTAGATCGTGTCGACCGCCGTCCGGCTCGCGACCTCCCCGGCCGCCGCGCCGCCCATGCCGTCGCAGACGACGAAAAGCGAGCCGCCCTTCCCGAGGGCGTGGGACTGCACGTCGGGCATGAGGGCCCGGCGGCCGCCGGTCATGTCGGCCACCAGGAAGTCGTCCTCGTTGTGCTCCCGCAAGAGGCCGACGTCCGTGCGCGCAAACACCGACACCACGAGCCCCTCGGGCGCCGCGGCGGGCGTCTTCGTGACAGGTTCCTCCGGTCCAGCACCGGGACCGTTCATGCGCGTGTTTCTACCCGATCGGCAGCGGGACGGGAAGGGGCGGGGGGGTGGGGGGTGGTCAATTGGGTCGAGTTGGGGGTTGGTCAATTGGGGTCGAGTGGTTGGTCGGTCGGGTCGAGTTGTTGGTCCGGGGCCACGGATGATAGAGTCGCCCCCCGTGTCGATGGAAGCGCCACGCCCCACGCGTTTCGACGTCGTGCACGACCTGGGCCGGGTCGCACTGTCGATGGCGCCGCAACCCCTGCGGGTCTCGCGGGGGGAAGCGCTGGTGGCGATCGCATCGCCCGTCGCGCTCGTCGCCGTGCTGGCGATCGCGGCCTTCGGCGTCACCGAAGGCTCGCCGGCGGCATGGGGCGCGCTGGGGATCGCCGGAGCGGTCCTCCTGGCGTCGCTCGTGCGGGAGGTCGCGGAACGGGACTTCCGGGGCATCTGGCGCTGGGTCCCGGTCCCGTTGATGCCGTTCTTCTACGATCGACCGCTGACCCTGGCGGGAGTCGCCGGGATCCGGCAGCTCGTGATGGCCCTGCGGACGTTCTCGCGGCACCCCCGGGGCCAGAAAACGACGGAGTGGCTGTGGACGCACCCGGTCGAGTTCCTGGCGATCGGCTTCGCGGCCGTGATCGGCTTCGGGACGCTGCTCCTGCTCCTGCCGGCGGCAAGCACGCTGCCGCGGGGGGTGTCGTTCGTGGACGCCCTGTTCACCTCGACCAGCGCGACGTGCGTGACGGGGCTGACCGTGGTCGACACCGCGAAGGCCTACACGCCGTTCGGCTGGGCCGTGATCGCGGCCGTCATCCAGGTGGGAGGCATCGGCGTGATGGCCCTCTCGACCCTCGCGGCCGTCGTCGCGGGCAAGCGCCTGGGACTGGCACAGAGCGGCGCGGTGGCCGCGTCGATGGAGACGACGTCGGCGGTGGACGCCGTGCAGATCGTGAAAGTCGTGATCTACGGGACCCTGATCACGGAAGGAGTCGGCGCCGTGATCCTGTTCGTCTCGTTCCTGCCGGACCTGCCGTGGCACGCGGCGGCCGGATACGCCGCGTTCCACTCGATCTCGGCGTTCTGCAACGCAGGGTTCGCGCTGTGGACCGACAACATCTGCTCCTATTCCGGCCACGCGCCCGTGGTGCTCACGGTGGGCTTCCTGATCATCTTCGGAGGTCTGGGGTTCCTCGTCCTGGCCGAGCTCTTGGAGTGGATCCGGAATCCGGCGCGCCGCCGCCGGCCGCTGAGCCTGCACGCGCGGATCGTGCTGGCTGCGACCCTGGTCCTGATCGTGGGCGGCTCCGTGCTCTTCGCGCTCCTGGAGTGGCGCGGGGCGATGGAGGGGCTGAGCGCGCCGGAGAAGGTGCTCAACTCGTTCTTCCAGTCGGTGACGACGCGGACCGCGGGGTTCAACTCGGTGCCGATGGGCGGGCTGACGGGGGCGACGATCCTCCTCTTCATCGTGCTGATGTTCATCGGCGCCTCGCCGGGGTCCACCGGCGGCGGGATCAAGACGTCGACGGCGACCACCATCCTGCTCGCCGTGCGCGCCTACATGCGCGGGCGGGAGGCGGTCGAGGTGGGGGGACGGGCGATCCCGCAGTCGACCGTCGTGCGCGCGGTCGTGCTCGTCGCCTTGGCGGCGACGACCTGCATCGTCGGGTTCTTCCTGCTGCTCATGACCCAGGACGTGTCGTTCCAGTCGCTGTTCTTCGAAACCGTCTCGGCGTTCGCGACGGTCGGACTGTCGATCGGCGCGACGGCCGAGGTCGACAACTCCGGGAAGCTCGTGCTGATCGCCCTGATGTACGTGGGCCGCGTCGGCCCCTTGACGCTGATCCTCCTCCTGGGGACGACCGCCAGCGAGCCGGTGCGGTACCCCGAGGAGCCGGTGGCCCTGACGTAGGAGGCCCGCGATGCTGAGCGACGTGGCGGTGATCGGTCTGGGACAGTTCGGAACGCAGCTCGCGGTCAGCCTCGCCGAGGCCGGGGTGCCGGTGCTGGCGATCGACAGCCGCATGGAGCGCGTCGAGGGCGTGCGGGCCTCCGTGGCCCGCGTGCTGTGCCTCAACTCCACGGACGAGGACGCACTGGCGGCCGCGCGGATCGCCGACGTCGGCGTCGCCGTCTGCGCCATCGGCGACGACGTGCAGGCGAGCATCCTGACCGTCGCCCTCCTGCGGCAGCTCGGCGTGCCGCGCATCGTCGCACGCTCGACCTCCCAGCTCCACGGCCGCATCCTGCGCATGGTCGGCGCGACCGACATCGTCAACCCGGCACAGGACATCGCCATGCGCCTCGCGGCCCGCCTGCTGCAGCCGGGACTCGTCGACCGCGTGCCCATCGCCCCCGGGTACGCCCTGAACGAGATCGAGGCGCCCCCGTGGACCTCCGGTCGCACCATCGCCCAGCTCGACGTGCGCCGGGCCTTCGGCATCTCCATCCTCGCCGTCAAACGCGGCTCGACGACCGGCGAGCAGGTGATCGCCAACCCGGGCGCCGACACCGCCATCGCCCAGGCCGACGTCCTCGTGGTCCTGGGCGACGACAACGCCATCGCCCGCTTCCTGGCCGGTCGCTAGGCGGGAGGTCGCCCATGAAGATCCGCACCCGGTTGATCCTCGTCCTCTCGACCCTGGCCGTGCTCGTCGTCCTCGTCTCGTTCACCGCCGTCACCGCCTTCGCTCGCCTGGGCGGCACCGTCGCCCAGGCGATGCACGAGAACCTGCGCTCCATCGATGCCTGCGCCACGATGAAGGACGCGCTCCACCGGACCGACCGCGGCTTCCTCCTCGCCCTCTCCGGACAGCTCGAATACGGCCGAGAAGCCGTGCGGCGCGGGAAGGATTCGTTCGACGCGGCGCTGGAGCTGGCGGCGGGCAACGTGACGCTGGAGGACGAGCCGGCCAAGATCGAACAGCTCCAGGGCGCGTGGCAGCAGTACCGCGACGCCACGCGACGGTTCGAGGCGTCGCTGTTCCTCCCCGCCGCGGCCGCTGGCGAGCCCGAGGCGCCGGGGAAAGCCCCGGACTCCGGCCCCGGCGCGCCCCCGGATCCC
>JACRCZ010000012.1 GCA_016218765.1 Deltaproteobacteria bacterium
GAGGAGCTGGCCGCCGGCGCCGCCCAGCGTGGTGCTCTCGGCGCCGGCTCCGCCGCCGCCGCCGTTGGCGGCGAGCGTGCCGGCGACGGTGACGCGCGGCGCCTCGAGGAGCAGGCCGCCGCCGCTGCCGCCTCCTCCTCCGCCGCCGCGCGCTCCGGCGCCGTCGCCGCCGTGCCCGGCGGCGTCAAGGCCCGCGCCGGCGAGCACAACGATGGACAGCGCCGAGACGAGCTGGCAGGCGCCGCCGCCGGGTCCGCCCTCGCCCGGGTTGTCCCACCCGTCGCCGCCGCCGCTCCCGCCCCACAACGGCACCAGCGACGGGTCGCCGTACGACGTCCCGGCGGCGCCGCCGATCGTCCCGTAGCCGCCCGCGGCGCCCTGGCCTCCGAACGACGCGCCGCCGCCGCCGCCGTCGAGCATCCCGTCGGCGGCGTCCTCGATGCCGCCGGCACCCGCGCCGGGACCGGCGCCCGGCGCGCCGCCTCCCGGACCCGGATGCTTCGGCCCGCCCGTGGACTCGAACCACGCCTTGCAGTTGAACGTCCCGCGGACGACGACGGCGCCGGTCGCGACCAGGGCGAAAGCGTTGTCGCCCGTGACCCACGCCGTCATGTTGTCCGGGATCTCGGCGTCACCGACGGCGAAGACGCCGATCGACGGGGCGCCGCCGGACTGCGCGACGACCCGGAAGTGGATGCCGGAGTCCGGGTCCAACCCCTCGCCGGCGGGGCGCACCGTGTCGCGTCCGGCGGTGATCTCGCCCGTGTCGGTATCGATGTCCAGCGTGTCGGGGCGGCCCGACCAGGCCGACGGTCCCAGGGAGCCGGTGCCGGCCCCCAGCACGCGCTCGGGGAGGTTGCTCGGCGCGAGCACGCCGCAGTGCGGTCCGCCGGTCTCGAGACAACCGTTGATGCAGGGCCGTGCGAGCCAGGTGCCGCCGGCCTCGCAGGTTTCCAGCGTCGTGCCCGTGCAGCGGGTCGTGCCGGCGGTGCACGGGCCGGCGTCGGCCTCCGCGTCCGTCTCCGCGTCCGCTTCGGCGGACAAGTCCGCTTCGCCGTCTGCGTCCCCGTCGGCGGGCGAGTCCGCGTCGGCCGCGACGTCGACGCGGGCGTCGCCCTCGACGCCGGGAACGTCGGCCTCGGCGTCGGGGGCCTGGTAGAAGGGATTCGCCTCGGTGCATCCGGGCAGCGCCAGGATCGCGGCTGCCGCCCACCCCTGGATCGTGCGCCGTACCATGAGGGGAGTGTAGCGTGGCGGCGTCGCGGCGACAATTTCGCCGCGAACTTGACTCGGGAGGCCGCATGCCGCGAGTCTCCCGCCGTGGCGCGGAGGGTCGCGCGTCGCGGCGGCCGCGACGAGAGGGATGGGCGGTGGCGGGGATGAAGTCGGCGAAGAAGATCGTCGGGTTCGCGGTCAAGCTGCTCGTGTCGCTGGGCCTGGTCGCGTTCGTCGTCTACCGGATCGGCCAGCAGGCGGAGTGGGACCAGCTCCAGGACCGCCTGGCGGCGATCGATCCGGGATGGACCACGCTCGCCTTCCTCGCGCAGCTCGCCGCGATGGCCTGCACGCTGGTGCGCTGGAAGCTGCTGCTCGACGGGCAGCAGATGATCGTCCCGTGGAAGCACCTGCTGGGAGCGTTCATGATCGGGCGCTTCATCGGCACCTTCACGCCGTCGACGATCGGCCTGGACGGCTACCGCATGTACGACATCGCCAAGCACTCGGGCAAGGTCGCCCCGGCGGTGTCGGTGATCCTGGTCGAGAAGGTGATCGGCTTCTTCGTGCTGTCGGTGCTGGTGCTGGCCACGTTGCCGTGGGGCTTCGACATCCTGCCGACCTCGACCCTGTCCGCGGTGGCCGTGCTGTACCTGATCCCCGTCGCGCTGTCGCTGGTCCTGCTGATCAAGCCGTCGCTCATCCAGCGGCTCCTGGGCGTCTTCTTCCGTCCGGGCACCAAGCTGGGGAAGAAGGTGGAGAGCGCGGCGGCGGCGGTGACGACCTACGAGGCGCAGCGGGGCAAGCTGTTGCGCGCCGTGGCGGTCGGCTTCCCCGTGCACATCTTCTCCATCTGCATCTTCATCTGCACCGGCTTCGCCATCGGCGCACCGATCTCGGTCACCGACATGTTCTTCGTCGGCCCGCTGGTGATCACCGCGACGGTGCTGCCCATCTCGCTCTCCGGCCTGGGAGTGCGCGAGGCGGCCTTCATCTACCTCCTGACGAAGGCCGGGGTGACGACGGGCGAGGCCGCGCTCCTGTCGTTCCTGGGGTACGTCATCGGCCGCCTCATCTCCATGGCCGGCGGCATCGTGTGGCTCGCCCGCCGCATCGGCTACAAGGTCGAGATCACCGGCACGGCGATGGAAGGTGGTGCGGTAGAGCGGCAGAGCGGTGGAGCGGTAGAGGGGGCAGGGGAAGGGACGGGGAAGGGAGCCGAAGCGGAGCCGGAGAGGCCGCTGTTGGGGGTGCTGAAGCACGTGTGGACGGGTGCGACGGCGGGGCTCTTGGCGGGAATGGTCGTGGGGCTGCTGGAGATGACGTACATCCTCCTGCGCATCCCGCCGCCGCGTCCGTGGGGCGCGCTCTTGTACGCCGGCGGATTGTACGGCGTCGTCCTCCTGTTCGCGGGCGCGGGGACGGGGCTGGGGCTGTGGCTCCTGGCGCGCTTCTTCTCGGAAAGACGGCGGTGGCTGCGGGCGACGGCCGAGGGGTTGTGGGCCGGGCTGGTCATGGCGATGATCTCCGGCTTGGCGCTGGTGATCGTGCGCTTCCGGGTGTTTCGCGACTGGTTCGACGAGCGGCTGCCGCCGATGAGCGCGGGGGGGCTGGGGCTGCAGCTCCTCCTGCTGGTGGTCTTCGGCGCGCTGTTCGTCGGCGGGTACCTCGGATTGCGCAAGGCGCTGCGCGCGAAGCGGGCGGCGTGGTTCGGGCGGGCGTGGGGGCCGTTGACCCCGATCGCCGCGATGCTGCTGCCCGGGCTGCTCGGGATGGCGCTGGCGAGCGAGCGCGGGGTGGGCGGCGACCGCAACGCGCCGCGACCGCCCGCGGGCTCGCCGAACGTCGTGCTGATCATGATCGACACGCTGCGGGTGGACGAGATCGGGGCGTACAACCCGGAGGCCGCGAAGCGGAAGCAGACGCCGAACCTCGACAAGCTGGCCAAGGAGTCGATCGTCTTCCGGCAGGCGTTCGCCAACGCCTCGTGGACCAAGCCGTCCGTCGCCTCGATCCTGACCGGGCGCTTCCCTTCCGCGCACGGCGCGGTGGCCAAGGACGACGCGCTGCCGGACGGCGCGCGGACGATTGCCGAGCTGCTCTCCGCGAAGGGCTACCGCACGGCGGGGGTCGTGACGAACTACAACCTCGCGCCCGATTTCAACTTCCAGCAGGGGTTCGACGAGTACCGCTATCTGGAGCCGCGCTACTTCCTGGGCGCCGACGACACGACGGCGAAGCTCGCGCTGTACCAGATCTTCCGGCTGTTCCACGAGCGGTACTTCACGGGCGCGCACGACGTGGACCGCTACTACCAGGACGCGCGGCGCACGACGGACGAGGGACTGGCGTGGGTCGACCGGCACCGCGCGGTGGAGCCCGACCGGCCGTTCCTGCTGTGGGTGCAGTACATGGACCCGCACGACCCGTACTTCGCGCACGACGGCACGAGCGACGTCTTCGGGCACGCGATCAATCCGAATCCGCCCAAGGCGCAGCGCGACCGGATCGTCGAGGTCTACCGCCAGGAGATCCGGTTCACCGACGAGCACGTCGGCCGGCTGCTGGACGGGCTGCGGGAGCGGGGGCTGTTGGACAACTCGGTGGTGGTGCTCTGGTCGGACCACGGCGAGGAGTTCCAGGACCACGGCGACTGGTGGCACGGGACGACGCTGTACGACGAGCTGGTGCACGTGCCGCTGATCGTGCGTCCCCCGCGAGCGACGCCGCGTGTCGGGTGGGACCGCCCGCCGCTGCGTCTGGGGCATGTGGACGTGCCGTTCTGGGTGAGCCTGGTCGACGTGCCGTACACGATCCTGTTCGAGGCCGGCTACACGGCGCAGGACCTGACGGGTTTCGGGCAGCAGGGTGCGGACCTCGTCGCACCGCGCACGGAGGCGCTGGTGTTCATGGAGGAGGACCACCAGGGCAACGTGCTGCGCGCGCTGCGCTGGACCGACGCGGGAGGCGAGGCCTACAAGCTCATCGAGGCCGACGCGATCGCGCGGCCGGGGTTGCGGCCCCGGGAGCTGTATTCCGTGGCGGGCGCCGGCGAGGCGGCGCCTCTGACGGCGGCGGCGACGGCGGCGCGCGAGCACGAGGACCTGGCGTCGGAGCGGCCCGCGGTGGTGGCCGACGGCCGGCAGCGGATCGCCGGGCCGGCCGAAGCGGCGCGCCGGGCCGCCCTGCCCCGCCAAGTGGTCACGGGCGCGATCGACATCGCGCGTCTCGAGGAGCTGGGGTACATCCAGAAGGACGCCGACGCCGACGCGGGTGCGGATGCCGATGCCGACACGTCGGGCGCGGACGCGGATGCGGGCACGGGAGCCACCGCCGGATACCGATGAGCACCGCCCCCTGGCCAATCCCTGCCGCCGGGCTTAGGATAGCGGCATGGTGGAGAAGGCAGTCGGGTTCAAGGGCAAGGTCAAGAACCTCGTGTTGCAGGGGCTGGCGGGACTCGCGCTGATCGCGGTCGCGTGGCTGGCGCTCTCCTTCCTGGTGGGGCTGGTCAAGTGGGTCGTCTCGATGGTGGTGCTGCTGGCCGCAGGCTACGTGGTCTGGCGCATCTTCAAGGCGGTCGTGCTGTGAACCGCTTCGCGGCCGAGGGCGACACAGGATCATGACGCTCCTCGTACCCGTCGCGCTGCTGCTGTCGCTTGCCGAGACGCCGGGGGCGCCGCCGGATCACGGCGAGTACGACGCCTCGCCCTCCTCGCCCATCCCGCCCGGCTGGTCGGAGCTGGATCTGCGGATCGACGCGCCGGGCGCGGGGGTCGTGGTCGACACGGCGCAGCTCTGCGGGCTGCCGTGCCGCATGCTGCTCGCGCCCGGGGAGCACGCCTTCCGGCTGATGGCGCCCGAGCTGGAGCCGCGGGAGTACGCGCGGACGCTCGAGGAAGGAACCTCGCTGCTCCTGGAAGGCGGGCTGGTGGAGGAATCGCGCGACGGGTGGGGCATCGCGTTGTACGTGATCGGCGCCGCGGCTCTCCTGACCGCGACGGCGCTGGTCGCGGCCGACGTCGCGCTCAACGTCGGCTACGCGCAGGGCAACTGGGACAAGTCCTACGCCGCGGCCGGGCTGGGCCCCGTCGGCCTGATTCTCGCGATCTGGGGCGCGGTGCGGGGCGGGGATATCGAGGCCGTCGAGCCGGCCGAGTCGGTGGGAGGATAACAGGCAACCGGCCACAGGCAACCGGCAACCGGCAATGATCATCGCCCGTTGCCGGTCGCCGGTCACCTGCTGCCTGTTCCCTTTTCGCCCGCATTTCCCGTTGCATGTTTTGCATTTTTCATTTCCTCCCTCCGCGCTATCCTCCGCGCCGTGGGCACGCTCAGGTCCGTCCTCGTCGTGCTGCTCGCCGGGCTCGGCGCCGCCGGATGCCGTCCGTCGGAGTCGCAGGGCTCGCCGCAGGCCGGGCAGCCGGCGGCGCAGCGGGCGTGGCCGGTGCGATGGGCGAAGGCTCGGGCGCTCGCGGGCGGCGAGGACTACGTCGACCTCGAGGCCCTGCTCAACTCGCCCTCGCGCGTGCCGCTCGGCTTCAAGGTCGCGGGCCGGCTGGTCGAGCTGCACTGCGAGGAGGGCTCGTTCGTCCCGGCCGATCCGGCGCAGCCGATCGGGAAGCTGGAGACGATCGACTACGAGATCGCGAGGCAGGCGGCGGACGCGACGCTCAAGCGCGCGCAGGCCGCGTACGGCCGGGCGCACGGCGTCGGCGTGTCGTATGCCGAGCGCGAGCTGGAGCGGGGGCGGGAGGTCGCGGCGGCGGGGGTGATCCCGGAGCGCGACCTGCAGGGCCTGGAGACGCAGCTCGACGACATGGAGGCGCAGGCGGGCGAGGCGGCCGCCGCGATCCTGCAGGCGCGGGCGCTGCTGGCGCAGGCAGAGCAGGCGTTGGCGGACACGGTGCTGGTGGCGCCGTTCGCGGGGTTGGTGGTCAAGCGGATGGCCGAGCCCGGCCAGCTCCTGGGGCAGGGGATGCCGGCGTGCGTCATCGAGCGCACCGACGCGCTGGACGCGGTGGCGAGCCTGCCGGGCAACCTGCTGGCCTCGCTGGTGCGCGAGCGCGCGCCGCGGGTCACGGTCCATGACGCCGGCGGCGTGACCCTCGACGGCTCGATCGAGGCCGCGGCGTGGGCCGGCGACGTGGAGACCGGCACGTTCCCGGTGAAGGTGCGGGTGCCCAACCCGGATGGGACGTTCCGCTCGGGCATGCGCGTCACGGTGCGCCTATGGCTCCGCCGCGGCGGCGCCGTTCCCGGCGAGACGATCTGGGAAATACCGCTCGAGGCGGTGGTGTCTCTCGCCGGGAAGACCTGGGTCTTCGCGGCGGCGGCCGACGACCGGGCGGCGGTGCGGCGCATCGAGGTTGATGTCCGGGAGCTGGGGCGGGACGGGCTGGCGCGGGTGGCGGCGGCGTTCCCCGGGCCGGCGCTGGTGGTGGCCGAGGGGCAGTACGGGCTTCTGGATGTGGATGCGGTGGAGCTGCCGGTGCGCGAGGTCGCGCCGCCGTGATCCGCCGCATCGTCGCGGGGGCGGTCAACAACTGGCATGTGACCCTGGCCGGGTTCCTCGGCATCGTCGCCGCGGGCGTCATCGGGTATCTCGAGCTGCGCCGGCAGGAGGATGCGAAGGTCCGGCCGCCGTACGGGCTCATCGTGACGATCTTCCCCGGCGCCGGGGCGGAGCGGGTGGAGAGCCTGGTCACGCGGCGCCTGGAGGAGGCGGTGGGGGCGATCGGGGACATCCGCTGGATCCAGTCGACCTCGCGCGCCAACGTCTCGATCATCAGCGTGCGGCTGGAGAACGGGGTCGACATCGACGCGCACTGGCAGGACCTGCGGGAGCGGGTGGGGGCGATCCGGGCGGAGCTGCCGGAGGGGGTGCGCGAGCCGCGGATCGAGACGAAGACTTTCGACGACGTGGGGGTGATCCTGCTGGCGGTGACGGCGCCGGGGCAGACGTGGGACGACGCGGAGCGCCGGCTGCGGGACGAGGCGCGGTTGCTGGAGCGGCGGTTCAGGTCGACGGCGGGGGTGGGGCGGGTGGAGATCCAGGGCGACCGCGAGGAGGAGATCGCGGCGGAGCTGGATCTGGAGGCGATGAGCACGCGGCGCGTGACGCTGGAGCGGGTGCTCCAGGCGCTCGCGGCGCGCAACGTGCAGCTTCCGCCGGGCAGCGTGGAGCGGGGTCCGACGACGGTGGTCATCGAATCGAGCGGGTTCTTCCGCTCGGAGCAGGAGATCGGGGACACGGTGGTCGACGTCACGCCCGCGGGCACGCCCGTGCGGCTGCGGGAGCTGGGCCGGGTGGTGCGCCGCTGGAAGGACGCCGAGGAGCGGGTGTACCGGGACGGGGCGCCGGCGCTGCTCCTGACGATCTACCCGCAGGACTCGGCGGACCTGGTGGAGCTGGCCGACCGGCTGCGCGCGGCGATCGCGGAGCGGGAGCTGGAGGTGCCGCCCGGGTTGCGGCTGGACATCGTGACGGACCAGGGCGAGCGGATCGAGGAGCGGGTGGGGAGCTTCGTCGAGAACCTGTGGCAGGGGATGCTGATCGTCGTGGTGATCTCGATCTTCCTGCTCGGGGTGCGCAACGCGATCCTGGTGTCGATCGCGGTCCCGGCGTCGTGCCTCGGCGCGCTGTTCGTGATGTGGGCGACGGGGGTGGACATCCACCAGGTCTCGCTGGGGGCGCTGGTCATCGCGCTGGGGATGCTGGTGGACAACGCGATCGTGGTCGCGGACAACGTGGTGGCGCACCTGCGGCTGGGCAAGGACCGCGTGACGGCGGCGATCGACGGGGCGGCCGAGGTCAACATGGCGATCCTGTCGTCCACGCTGACCACGGTCGCGGCCTTCATCCCGCTGATGATGATGCCCGGCCTGGCGGGGGAGTACGTCGCGACGCTGCCGTTCGTGGTGTCGGCGGCGCTGGCCTGGTCGTACGTCTTCGCGCTGCTCGTGACGCCGATGATCTCCGCGCGGGCGTTGCGCCCCAAGGCCGGGCTGGTGGAGCGGGCGCAGCAGGCGATGGCGCGGGGGTTCCGGCGGGTCGCGCGGCCGCTGCTCCGGGGCCGCTGGCTGGTCGCGGCCGCGGCGGTCGCCGCGGTGGCGCTCTCCGTCGCGGGCATGGGACGGCTGGGGCTGCAGTTCTTCCCCAAGGCCGAGATGCCGTTCTTCCTGGTCGACGTCGAGGGGCCGGACGGGTCGACGGTGGAACGGACGACGGACGCGGTGCGGGTGGTGGAGGCGCGGCTGCGGCGCGAGCCGATCGTCGCGGAGACGACGTCCAGCGTGGGGACGGCGGTGCCGCGGTTCTTCTACACGCACTTCGCGCGCGAGAACGACCCGTCGCTGGCGCAGATCCTGGTGCGGGCGAGGCCGGGGACGCTGCCCGACGAGATCCATGACCTCGTGGAGCGGCTGAACCGCGAGCTGGTCGACATCCCCGACACGCGGGTCACGGCGCGGGAGATCGAGCTGGGGCCGCCGGTCGGCGCACCGGTGGTGATCCGGCTCGTCGGCGACGACGTGGCCGCGCTGCGCGGCGCCAGCCGCACGTTGCGCACGGCGCTCCTGCGGGATCCCGCGGTGACGCGCGCCGCGGACGACTTCGGCCAGGAGACGCGCGAGGTCCGCGCGGTCGTGGACGACGGGCGATTGTCGATCGCCGGGCTGTCGCACTTTCATGTCGCCGCGACGATCCGGGCGGCCGTGGAGGGCGTCGCCGCGACGTCGTTCGACACCCACGACGACGAGATCGACGTCACCGTGCGCGCCAAGCCGGCCGATCGCGACGACTTCTCGCTGCTGGAGGACCTCGTCCTCGACTCCCCCACCGCCGGCAAGGTGCCGCTGCGCCAGGTCGCGCGCCTGGAGCCCGTCTTCGACGTCGGCCGGCTCCACCGCCGCAACCTCGAACGGACCCTGTCGCTCAAGATCTGGTCCGACACGCTCCTGGCGGCCGAGCTGCAGCAGCGCGTCGAGAAGGTCCTGGCCGGATTCCTGGCGCCGGAGGGGGTGCGGATCGAGCTGGGGGGGGAGTCGGAGGAGCGCGACGAGGCCTTCGCGAACCTGGGGTACGCGGCGATCATCGCCGTGGCGGTCATCCTGATCATCCTTGTGGCGCAGTTCCGCTCCTACCGCCAGGCGCTGCTCATCCTGACGACGATCCCCTTCTCCTTCGTCGGCGCGTTCCTCGGCTTGTGGGTGCTCGACGCCCCGTTGGGCTTCATGGCCATGCTCGGGCTCATCTCGCTGGCGGGGGTCGTGGTCAACAACGCCATCCTGCTGCTCGAGTTCGTGAACATCGGCATCCGCAGGGGGATGACCGTGGACGAGGCGATTCTCGAGGCGAGCGCGAGTCGGCTGCGGCCGATTCTGGCGACGAGTCTGACGACCGTGGTGGGCCTTCTACCGCTGACGTTTTCGGGTGGGGGGTTCTGGGAGCCGATGGGAGCGGTGATGATTGGCGGGCTTCTGGCCTCCACGTTCCTCACGTTGATCGTGGTTCCGTCCCTCTGCCGCATCTTCATGGGCCGGGGGAAGCATCTCGCCCGGCCTGTTGAGGAATCGAACGGCGCGGCGAGCCAGACCTAACTTACACAGCAATATCGCGCACTAGCCGACACGTTTCCTTTTGACCCGGAACGTTTAGGTCGGCAACGGCGGGCGTATCATCATGCGCCGCCACGAGCTGGAGGGGCTGTGGGCCGGGTGGTGGGGGTTGGATCGGCTGGGGGGAGTTTCCGCATAACAGGCGGCAATCACGGCGATCGCGCCGTCTTCGCGCGGCGGGTTGACTTGACGCGAGGTGCTCTCGCGGGTCGGCATGGGGGTTGCTCATGGGGAGTGTGCTTTCGGAGTCGGATGGGTCGGCTCCGGCAGGCGGTGTGGAGCAGTCGGGTCAGGGGAACGCTCGCCGAACCGGAAAACGGATTTCATGTTCGAGCGAGTCATTCATCAACCGGGGGGTCGGGAAAGGACGGACAAAGGAATGTCAGCCAAGCAGAAGATCTGGATCGTGGCGGCGACCGCCGCAATCGGGCTGGGCGCCGGGTGCGGCGAGACCGGCCCGGCGGGTCCCGCGGGCGCGCCCGCGTGGGACCTGAACGCCAACGGGACGTGTGATCCGGCGACGGAGGACACCAACGGCGATGGCGTCTGCGACATGACGGACATCGCCCCGCCGCCCGGCGTCTCGTGCTGGGACCTCGACGAGAGCGGCGACTGCGACCTGGCGACCGAGGACTCGAACGACGACGGCGCCTGCGACGTTCTCGACTGTCGCGGCGGCGGCAATGGGTTCTCGTGCTGGGACCTCGACGAGAGCGGCGACTGCGACACGGCGACGGAGGATCGCAACGGCGACGACGCCTGCACGACGGCCGACTGCTACGGCATGCCCGGCATCACCTGCTGGGACCTCGACGAGAGCGGCGACTGCGACGCGGCGGCCGAGGACATCAACGGCGACGGCGACTGCACGATCGCCGACTGCATGATCCCCGGCACGGCCTGCTGGGACGCCGATGCGAACGGCGCCTGCGACGCGGCGACCGAGGACGTGGACGGCGACGGCGACTGCACGATCGTCGACTGCGTCGGCACGAGCGAGGGCACGGTCGAGGGCTCGGTGACGAGCGACGCCGGCGTGGCCATCGATGGCGCGACGGTCGCGTTCTTCCCGGGCACGGCGACGGCCACGACCGACGCGGCCGGCGAGTACACGATCGAGCTGCCGATCGGCGTCTACTCCGCCACGGCGACCGCCACCGGCTACACCGACGCCTCGGCGGACAACATCAGCGTCGTCGCCGGCGGCACCACCACGCTCGACGCGATCGAGCTGGTCGCGGTCAACCCGCTGACGGCGAGCGCGGGCGCGGACCAGCGCCAGGTCGGCTACGGCGCCACGGTGAGCCTCACCGGCACCGGCTCGGGCGCCGCGACCCTCACCTACTCCTGGTCCCAGACCGCTGGTCCGGCGGCGACGATCACCGGCGGCACCACGGCCACCCCGACCATCACCATGCCGACGATCGACGCGGCCCTCACCGCGGCGGGCGACGGCTACGCGCTGCACGACCGCACGATGCTCCTCCCCATCGCGCCCCGGTTCCAGGGCTCGGTCACGATGCGCCTGACCGTGAGCGGCGACGGCTTCACCAAGACGGACGACGTCGTGATCACGGCGGCCGAGCCGGTCGGCTCGGTGCTGAACGTCGGCGTCGGCATGAACGTCTTCTTCCTGGCGGCCATCGGCACGGGGACGTACTCCTGGACCCTGACCCCGCCCTCCGGCAGCGCCGCCACCCTGCGCGACGGCGCGACGCGCACGCCGAGCTTCATCCCCGACGTCGCGGGCTCCTACACCATGGCCCTCTCCGGTGGACCTTCGTTCACGGTCGTCGCGGGCAACTGGGAAGGCACGGCCTCGAGCTGCTCCGGCTGCCACGACGGCTCGCCGGCTCCGGACATGATGACGCCCTTCGCCGCCACGAACCACGCGACGGCGTTCCAGCGCAAGATCGACGACGCGGCCGGCCACTTCGGCGGCAACTGCGTCTCCTGCCACTCGGTCGGCTACAGCGCCGCGGCGAGCGGCAACAACGGCTTCGACGACGTGGCCGCCACCGCCGGCTGGACCTTCCCGTCCGCGCTCGCGGCGGGCAACTGGGACGCCATGCTCGCGGCCTACCCGGCCGTCGCCCGGTTGGCCGGTATCCAGTGCGAGAACTGCCACGGCCCGAACGACTCCGACGCCCACATGGCCGCCGACGGCTCGCGCATGAGCATGAACGCCGGCATGTGCGCCCAGTGCCACGACTCGGGCACCCACCACTTCCGCCCCGCGGAATGGGCCACCAGCGGCCACGGCAACCTCGAGCTGGCCATCGAAGAGGGCGTGACCAGCACGAGCTGCGTGCGCTGTCACGGCGCCCAGGGCTACCTGTCCTACAGCGAGCGGCTGGCGGCGGGCAACGCGGCGCCGTTCACCTCGACCGAGGTGACCGCGCTGGGCATCACCGCCGACAACGTCGAGCCGATCACCTGCCAGGCGTGCCACGACCCGCACGACGCGGCGAACCCGAACCAGCTCCGGACCTACGACAACGTCGCGATGCTGCCGGGCGGCTTCGGCGTGGCGGGCGTCGGCAAGGGCGCGACCTGCATGACCTGCCACAACTCCCGCAACGGCGTCTGCGTCCCGACCAGCACCGGCACCGCGCCGTGGTGCGGCACGACCGGCCCCGCGGTCTACTGGCTGCACGACGACACGACGCCCGCGTCACGGCTCACCTCGATCGGCGGGCCCCACCGCTCGGCCCAGTCCGACGTGTTCATGGGCGTCAACGCCTTCTTCGTCGGCCCGGGCGGCTTCGACGTGTCGCCGCACGCCGCGATCGCCGACACCTGCGTCGGCTGCCACATGGCCGAGTCCGAGTTCGGCGAGGGCTACGGCGACCACACCTGGGCGCCGGGCGAAGAGCTGTGCGCGTCCTGCCACGGCGAGGGCGTCGACGGCGCGGCGATCCAGGCCACCGTGGCGGCTCGCCTGGCCGGCATGGGTCCGGCGATGGCCGCCGTGGTCACGGGCGACGTGACCGACCTCTTCACCGGCGGCGCCACCGCCGTCAACGTCCGCGCCTACGACGAGGCTACGGGCTGCTACTCGCACACCTCCAGCTCCACCTCGAACGTCTCCCTCGCCTCCGCCCCGACCTCTGTCCGGAAGTTCGACGCCATCGCGCGCGCGCTCGGCTTCTGCTTCACCATGCCGGCCGCCGTCACCTGGACGCGCGTCGGCACGGGCACGGGCGGCGCCGCCTGCAGCGGCACCGTGACCAGCACCGAGGTGTGCTTCAACGCGGCGAGTCTCAAGACGACGACCGGAACCGCGATCGTGCCCGCCAGCGGCGTCCTGTCGAAGGCCTTCTGGAACATCAACCTGATCACCTACGACGGTTCCGGCGGCCTTCACAACCCGGTCTGGGCCTTGGACGTCCTGAAGGCCACCTACGAAGCGCTGATCGCCCCGTAGTCCCTTTCCCTCCCTTTCCAGCCATCCAGTCCGTGGCCGGCCTCCCCGGCCGGCCGCGGACCCTTCGTCATGACGCTGCAAGCCCGCGTGCTTACCGTTGGGCGCGGAGACGGAGGCCCCGGATGCGCTGGCACGATCGCGTGGCTCACAGGATCCCCCGGCGCCTGGTCCTCGCCTTCGCCCGCCGGTACATCGCCGGCCCGGCGCTGGACGACGGCCTGCGGGTCGCGGACGACCTGTGGTCCTCGCGGCGCATCCGGAGCACGCTCGACGTCCTGGGCGAGCAGGTGACGTCGGCCGAACAGGCCCGCGCGGCGCTCGACGCCTACCTGCGCGCCGCGGAGGGCGCCGCGACGAGGCCCCACGTGTCGCTGTCCTTCAAGCCGGGCCACTTCGGCCAGCTCGTGGAGCCGGCGCTGTGCGAGCGGCAGGCGCGCGCCCTGGCGGACGCGTGCGAGCGCCAGGGCACCCGGCTGACGATCGACATGGAGGACACCGGCCTCACCGATCCGACCCTCGATCTCTACCGCCGCCTCAAGCCGGGGTTCCCGGGCCTGGGCCTGGTGCTCCAATCCCGGCTGTTCCGCACGGCCGAGGACATCGAGAACCTGGCCGGGCTGGGCGCCCGCGTCCGGCTGTGCATCGGCGCCTACGACGTCGCGGGGGACGTGGGCTACCGCACGAGGCGCGAGGCGAAGGACAACCTGTTGCGCCTCCTGCCGCGGCTGCTCGACGTCGCGACGGTCGTCGAGCTCGCGACGCACGACCGCGCCCTCCTCGAGCGGATCCGGGAGCTCCTGGTACGGCGGGAAGTCGCCCGGGAGCGGGTCGAGTTCCAGATGTTGATGGGCGTGCCGCGCCGCAAGCTCCAGGACGCCCTGGTCGCCGACGGGTGGACGGTGCGGCTCTATGTACCGTATGCCGAGTCATGGGACGACGCGACGGCCTACCTGCGGCGTCGCCTGGTGGAAACCCCGTCGATCGCGGGCCTCGCCCTGCGCAACCTCTTCGGCCCGGGGTAGCGGCGAGGCGCAGCCGCCGAAGCCTTGGCGAAGGCGGCAAGCCCGCCGATCAGGTCACAACAGCGCGCCGGCCGACGGCACGAACCACCAGCCGACGCTCCAGCCGGCGGCGGGCGGGAGGCCGATGACGCGCACCCAGACGACCACCGCACGGCCGTCCGCCAGCGGCGAGATGCCGCCGCTGCACGACTCCAGTCCGGCCAGACCGCCCAGCGACCAGGTCCGCTCGGCGCCGACGGCGCGGCCGTAGCCGTCCAGGCCCTGCACGTGGAGCACGCACCCGCCCGACTCGAGGCGGATCCACCCCGCCGCCAGGGTGCCGTCGCCCGTCGCGGCCAGCGAGATCCCGTACGGCAGCGTCGCGCCCATGAGCGCGTCGGGCGGCCCGCCGGCGGGAGCCAGGCGCGACCAGCGCGAGGCGCCGCTGGAGTCGAGGACGCCGGCGAGGTACACGTCTTCGGACGGCTCGTGCACCGCCTGGAGCTGGTCGAATCCGGCGACGTCGCCGAGCCACACGTCGTCCGGGTCCGCGGCCGCGCCGGAAACGTCGAAACGGCGGGCCCAGATCGACGTCGTCAGGCCCGTCCAGCCGGGTCGCACGCCGGCCCAGACCGCGAGGCTTCCGCCCCCGTCTCGCAGGGCCCCTGCGACGAACTCCGTGTTGCCGTAGGCCGATGCGGCCAGCGACTCGCCGAACGCGGGCGGCCAGGCGGTTCCGTCCAGCCACTGCCCCGTCGCCGGCTCCTCGATCGCGGCCGCGAAGGCGAAGGCGAGCGGCCGGTCGCCGCCGAACGTGCCCCACCCGCGCGCCAGTCCTTCCTCGACGTCCACCACGTCCTCCACCGCGGGGTCCGAGGAGAAGTCCGCCGGGATCCTCGCCGCGCGCACGCGCGCGTGGCGGACGACCGGTGCCGTCTCGTCGAACAGATCCGTCCAGGCGACCGTGAGGGTCGCCGGCGACCCGTCGCGCCGCAGGTGGAACGGCGAGACGGCCGTCCCGCGACCGAACGAGGCGGTCGGGCCCTCGGCGCCGGTGGTGCGGTCGATGCGCTGGAGAAGTACGTCCCCGCGGTCGAGGTCGACGGAGTCGGCCGCGGAGAACCACGCGGCGACGAGGTCGCCGGAACCGAAGTCGGCGATCCGCGCGTTGCCGACCACCGGGAGATCCGCCGTGGCGATGACCGGCGTGTGCCGGCAATCGGAGTCGCAGCCGTCGAGGTCCGCGATGTTGCCGTCGTCGCACGCCTCGCCCGGGTCGATCCTGCCGTTCCCGCATGCTTCGACGCGGCAGTCCGGCGTGCAGCCGTCGCCCGCGGCGGCGTTGCCGTCGTCGCACGCCTCGCCGAGCTCCTGCGTGCCGTTGCCGCAGTCGTGGGGCTCGCAGGCGTCGCCGACGCCGTTCCCGTCGGTGTCGAGCTGTTCGGGATCCTCGACCGCCGGGCAGGTGTCGCACGCGTCCCCCACCTCGTCGCCGTCGGTGTCGACCTGCCGGAAGTTCACCCGCTCCGGGCAGTTGTCGGTCGGCTCGACCACCCAGTCGCCGTCGGCGTCCCCGGCCGCCCGGACGGTGACCTCGACCCGCCCCGCGCCCGCCGTTCGCTCGCCCTCGCCGTACGCGACGACCGCGGGCTCGGCGGGGGCGCCGGAGACGCCCCAGACGCGGATGGTCGCGGTGGAGGCCGATCCCGGATCGATCGTCACGCTGCCGGAGCCGCCGAGCTCGCGCTCCCAGGTGCCGACGCCCTGGTCGCCGGCGATCTCGACGCGGACCCGGTCGAAGGCCAGGTCGGCGGGTTCGGGCGAGATGCGGATCTCGAGCAGTCCGCCGGACTCGCCGCAACCGACGACGAGGGCGAGGAGGGCTGACCATCCGGGAAGCGTCCGCTCGCGCACGACCATCCTCCTAGAACGAAATCCGCAGGCCGGCGGAGGCGGGGCCGAGCAGCGGCAGGACGGCGGCGCCGCGTTCGTCGGGGCGCTCGTCGCCGCCGCCTGCCAGCTCGATCGCGAGCCACACGACCCCTGCGGCGACGGCCGCCGCGCCGACGCCGACGAGCGCCCAGCCGGTGGCGTCGAGCGTCCCGGCGGCGTCCGCCAGCCGGCGGCTTTCCCCGGCGGTGACCGCGTCGTACGAGAGCTCCCGTCGTTGTTGCGCGTCGGCCAGCGCCCACGCGCCGCCGCCTCCCAGCACCGCGCCGGCGGCGAGCAGCGCGGCGGCGCCCCACAGCCCGCCGTCCGAATCCGCCCCCTCGCCCGCGCCGGGATCGACCGCGGCGGCGTCGCGCAGGGCCGCGAGCCAGCCCGCGAGACCGTCATCCCACACGTCGCCGCTCCAGACGCCGGCGGCGGCGGGCGAAGCCCAGACGGCGACGCGCAGCGTGGCGCCGGAGGCCTCGAAGGCCACGGCGACGCGATCGACCGCCAGCGACGAGACCGCGGCCGCGATGCGCGCCAGCGTGCGCTCCGTCGTCGTCGGCGCGACGGTTCCCGCGGCGGAGGGGACGACGATGCGCAGGCTGCTTCCGGCGGCGACCGGCACGGTCATCACGAACGCCTCGCCGTCGCAGCGAATCCCCAGGGGGACGTTGCCCGCGAGCGCCCGGACCGGTCCGTCGGCGACGCGGCCCGCGACGTTGACCTCGCACCCCGGTGCCTCCACGGTGATGCGGCCGACCTCGGTCTCGTCGGGCTCCACGTCGAGGTAGCGATCCGCGAGCGAGGGCGGGAACATGCCGTCGGTGGGCCGGCTGCCGGGGAAGGTGGCGAGCACGCGGCGGAGGCGTTGTTCCGCCTCGCCGACGGCATCCACCTCGTCCGCGCTGAGCAGGAGCAGGGCGCCGGCGGCGTGCAGCGCTCCGACGGGACCCGGGTCGGTCCAGGCGTCGGCGGCGACGGAGAGCGGGCGGCAGCCCGACTGCAGGACGTCCATCCAGGTCACGATCTCGTCCCGCACCGCCCCGAACTCGCCGCGGTAGTACCGTTCCTGCGCGCGCACGAAGCTCGCCGCGACCACGGCCGCCGTCACGGCCCCTTCGTCGGCGCCGCAGCGCCGGACGCGGGGGGCCGCGACCGAGACGGCCGGGCCGAACACCGCCGTCACGGCGTCGATGCCGCGCATGGTGGTCTCCGTGGACGCGGCCTCCGGCGCCGCTCCCGCCGGCGGCTCGACCGCCACCGGCACCCACGCGTCCGCCGTGCGCACCTGCGCGGCTGCCGGTCCGGCGACGGCGAGGGCGCAGACGGCGGCGGCGAGTCGCATGGTCTAGCGGCACTCCTGCCGGGTGCCGGGCCACCGGCGCGTCTCGGTGCAGCCGGTCCCGGATGACCAGGCGCACTGGAGCAGCGTGCCCGATTCGCCGCAGGCCGGAACGGCGTCGAGCCACCGTTCGCCGGGCGCGGTGCACGCGCTGCAATCCCCGGCCGGGTTGTCGTGGCTCGACAGCTCCCGGCCGTCGCAGTCGTAGTCGAAGCCGCCGGACGCCGCGGGCTCGCCGAAGAAGAGGTCCTGGCCGGGATGGGCGTCGGCGTCGGCGTCGGCGCAATCGAAGGAGGCCGAGGCGAAGCCGGCCGGGAGGGCGCAGGCATCGACGAAGTCCGTCGGGTCGCCGAAGTCGTCGTCGTCGGTGTCGCGGTAGAAGCGGTGCGCGACGCCCTCGTCGGTGAACCCGTCGCAGTCCTCGTCGCGTCCGTCGCAGGTCTCCGTCGCGCCGGGAAGGACGTCCGGCGCGCCGTCGTTGCAGTCGCCGGTGACGGCGACGAGTCCCGCGGGCGGCGGGCAGGCGAGCGTCGCAACGCCCGCGCCGGCGCCGTCCCCGTCCCCGTCCCCGTACCACGCCCCGATGGCTCCCTCGTCGGTGCTGCCGTCGCAATCGTTGTCCAGCCCGTCGCACGCCTCGGCGGCGCGGGGGTGGACCCGTCCGTCGGCGTCGTCGCAGTCGTCGCCGCCGCAGGCCGCGGCGGGGAAGTCGTCGCGGTCGGCGTCGCAGTTCTCGCCGGCGAGGCGATCCGGAACGCACAGCGAGAGGCGCGGCGTCGTGCCCGGCGGACACTCCTCGTCCAGCGTCGCCTCGCACGACGCCGTCCCGGCCGCGAGCGCGACCGCCGCCAGTACTGTTCCTCGAGCCCGCACCCCGGCCCCCTCCGCGTCCCGTTCGCCGGACCCCAGCCCCGTTCCGAGTCCGACGCCCCCCTGCCCCTTTCCCCCCTCTTCGCGCCCTTTGCGTCCCTTTGCGTCCTTTGCGCGAGGTCCGGTCCTCGCCTCAGCCTTCTCCCTCGCCCGAGGCCGCCGCCGCCTTCCACCCGCACTCCTTGTTGTCGCAGGCCAGGACCGTCGCGCCCTTCACCTTCGCCTCGACGACGTACGGCGCTCCGCATTGCGGGCAGGGCTGCGGCACGGGCTTGCGCCACGTGACGAAGTCGCACCCCTCGGGCTTGGCCGTTGCCGGGTCCGCGTCTTCCGCGGCCTTGGTCGTCGCCGCGTCCTTCGCCTCGGCCGTCTTCCGCGTCGCGGTTGCGTCCTTCCCCTCCGCGTCCTTGCGCAAGCGCACGCGGCGCGAGCACTCCCAGTAGCTCCGGCCGTTGCGCATGCGGCGGGCGACGATGTCGCCGCCGCAGCCCGGGCGCGGGCACTTGACGCCTGTGGGCAGCGGCCGGGCCGTCTTGCACGCCGGGTAGCCGGTGCAGGAGAGGAACGCGCCGAAGCGTCCGCGGCGGACCTTCATCGGCTTGCCGCACGAGGGGCAGACCTGGTCCGAGACGTCCGGGAGCGGCGCGGCCTGCGTCCCGTCGGCGGCCGGCACGTCCTTGGTGAACGTGCACTTCGGCCAGGCCTTGCAGGCGATGAACCAGCCGGCGCGGCCCCAGCGTTTGACCAGCGGCGAGCCGCAGCGCTCGCACATTTCGCCGGTCTCCTTGGCTTCCGAGCGCACGTCGGCCATTTCCTTCATCGCCCGCTCGACGTCCCCGTGGAACGGCCCGTAGAACTCCGCCAGGAGGGCGTGCCAGTCGACCTGGGCGGATTCGACGCGGTCCAGATCCTCCTCCATGCGCGCGGTGAACTGCGGATCGAGGATGCGGGGGAAGTGGCGCGTCAGGCGGTCGTTGACCATCTCGCCCAGGTCGGTCGGGGCGAGCTTCTGGTCGAGCTTGTGGACGTAGCGGCGCTGGAGGATGGTGGAGACGATCGAGGCGTAGGTCGAGGGTCGTCCGATGCCCAGGTCCTCCATTTCGCGCACGAGCGACCCTTCGGTGAAGCGCGCGGGCGGCTGGGTGAACTTCTGGTCGCCCTCCACGCCCGGCGGGACGAGGCCCAGTGGCTCGTCCTGGCGCAGCTCGGGCAGCCGCGCGGCCTCCGCCCCCGCCTCGGCATCGTCCTTGTCGCCGCCGGCCTTGGGCGCCGGCGCGCCGGCGCCCGCCGCGGGCTCGGCCCGGCCCTCCGCGGGCTTGTCGTCGTCGCCGGCGGCCTCCTCGCCGTAGACGCCGAGCCACCCGGGCTCGACGAGGCGCGAGGCGCTAGCGCGCAGGCGATACGTCTTCCCCCCGCCCGGCGGGACGGCTTCGACGTCGACGGCATCGATGGAGTAGACCGCGGGACGCATCTGGCAGGCGACGAAGCGGCGCCAGATGAGGCCGTACAGCTTGGCCAGCTCGGGCGGCAGGTGCCGCGCGGCCTTCTCCGGCGACAGCGTCACGTCGGTCGGCCGGATCGCCTCGTGCGCGTCCTGCGCGCCGGCGCGGCTGGCGAAGAAGTTCGGCCGCTCGGGCAGCGCGTCCTTGCCGAACCGCTCGGCGACGAACTCGCGGCACGACGCGATGGCCGTCTGCGAGATGCGCGTGGAGTCGGTACGCATGTAGGTGATGAGGCCCGTCGGCCCGCCGTTGCCGATCTCGACGCCCTCGTACAGCCGCTGCGCCGCCTGCATCGTGCGGCGCGCCGAGAAGTGGAAGCGTGCGGAGGCGTCCTGCTGCAGGCGGCTCGTGATGTAGGGGGGCGGGGGGCGGCGCTGGCGCGAGCGCTGCTCGAGCTTCGCGACGCGGTACGCGGCGCGCTCGAGGTCGCTCCGCACGGCGGTCGCCGTCTCGCTCGAGGCGATCTTCGGCGCCTCGCCGTCGATCCGGGTGAGCTGCGCGCGGAACGGCGTCTCTGCGGTCCGGCCCTCGGGCCGCAGCGTGGCGAAGACGAGCCAGTATTCCTGCGGCACGAACGCGCGGATCGCGCGCTCGCGCTCCACGATCAGCCGCACGGCGACCGACTGCACGCGGCCGGCGGAGAGCCCGCGCTGGACCTTCTTCCACAGCACGGGCGAGAGCTGGTAGCCCACGAGGCGATCGAGGATGCGGCGAGCCTGTTGCGACTCGAACTTGCGCACATCGATCGGCAGCGGCTCGGCCAGCCCCTTCTCGATCCCCTGGCGGGTGATTTCGTGGAACAGGACGCGGTGCACGGGGATGCCCAGGCCTTGCAGCTCCTGCGCGACGTGGTACGCGATCGCCTCGCCTTCGCGGTCCGGGTCGGGCGCCAGGTAGACGGCCGTGGCTCCGCGCGCCGCCTTCACGATCGCCTTGAGCACCTTCTCGCGATCCTTGATGGCGACGTACTGGGGCGCGAAGCCGTTGTCGACGTCGACGCCGAGCTTGCTGGCGGGAAGGTCCTTGACGTGGCCCATCGTCGCCGCCACGGCCCAGCGGTCGCCGAGGTAGCGGCGGATGGTCCGCACCTTGGTCGGAGACTCGACCAGCAGGAGCGGCCGGCCCGCCGTCTCGACCTCCGCCGGCTCCCCGCCGCCCCCCTCCCGCCGGTTTCGCGTGCCGCGCCGAATCACCATCAGTTTCGCTCCAGCGCCGCGCGGAACCGCCCGTCGGCCGACCGCACGACACGTCCTTCGATCTCCAGGCGCCCGAGCTGCGCGACGATCTGCGCCGCGCCGAGCCCGCTCGCCTCCGCCAGCTCGTCCGCCCCCGCCGCTTCCCCGCCGCCCAACAGATCGAGCAACGGGTCGCCCGAGGCCGCCGGAGCATAACCAACATCCGGCCCGGGTCCAGCGGGTTCTTCCGTCCGACCTGCCCTGCGCTTGTCGGAGGGCCGATCCTCGACCGCCGTCCGCCGACCGCCGACCGCCGCCCCCTCGACCGCTCCGCCTTCGATCGCCCGCAGCACGTCGTCCGCGTCCAAGGCCACGGGGCACCCGTCGCGGAGCAGCAGGTTGGAGCCAAGGGCGGCGGCGCAGGTCGTCGAGCCCGGCACGGCGAGGACCGGGCGGCCGAGCCGCCGGGCATGGTCGGCCGTGGAGAGCGCGCCGGAGCGCCTTCCGGCGCGGACGACGACGGTCGCGGTGCCGAGGGCCGCCAGGACGCGGTTGCGCCGGTGGAACAGCGCGGGCAAGGGCTCGGTCTCCGGCGGGAACGGGCTCAGCACCGCCCCCGCCCCGGCCGCGCGCCGGAGCAGGTCCAGGTTCTCGCGCGGGTAGGGCCGCAGGAGGCCGGAGCCGAGGACGACGACCGTGCGTCCGCCGGCTTCGAGTGCGCCCTGGTGGGCGGCGGTGTCGCAGCCGACGGCGCCGCCGGAAACGACGGCCCAGCCGGCGGCGGCCAGGCCGCGGCCCAGCTCGCGGGCGGCCTGGAGGCCGCCCAGGTCCGGATGTCGCGTGCCGACGACCGTCACGCAGCGTTCGGGGAGCTCGCCGACGACCCAGAGGGCCGGGGGGTCCGCCGCCGCGGCGCGCAACGCGGACGGATAGCCCTCGTCGCACGGTTCCAGCCTGCGCGCGCGGTCCGTGAGCTGCTCGATGTTTTCTGGCGGTCGGGTATCCACTTCGTCTTGCCCGCGGGACCGCGGCCCCGCGCTCCGTCCTCATCGGCCCGGGCTGGGGCGAAACGGGCCCGCAACCTAGGCGGTGCGCGCGACCGGTGTCAACCCCCTCCTCGCACGGGCCTCCATCGCGCGTGGATGGCTGAGCGTTGCGTGGGGGGCGGGGGGAAGGGGGGGGAAGGGAAGGGGGAAACCACAGATGGACACAGATGGACACAGATAGGGGCAGGAACATAGGGGCAGGAACATCTTGACGACCGCGCCTCCTCCGCCCACGCTTCGGTTGCGGAGGGAGTTTCCATGAAGAGCACGTTCGGGACTTGCGCGGTCGTGCTGTTGCTCGCGTCGCCGGCCGGCGCGGCGATCGGGGACAACGCCGTGGGGATCAACACGCACATCCCGGCCGATCCGGTGATCGACCTGTGCGTCGAGGCGGGGGTGGGGTGGATCCGGGTGGACAACAACTGGTTGCAGCTCGGGGATCCGTGCGGGGCGATGACGCCCTTCGCGCCGCTGGATGCGAGCGTGACGTACGCCGTCGCGCACGGGTTGAACGTGTACATGACGCTGGCCTACGGGCCGCCGTGCGCGTCCACCGGCGACGCCGACGGCGTGCCCAACAACGACGTCCCGGACAGCGCGATCTGGGAGGACTACGTGCGCACGACGGTGACGCACTACCGGGCGATGGGCGTGCGGTACTACGGCATGTGGAACGAGGTCGACCTGGACGGGTTCTGGGAGGGGACGGCGGAGCAGTACGTCGATCTGATCGTGGTTCCGGGCATCCGGGCGGTGCGCGCGGCGTGCTCGGACTGCACGGTGCTGGGGCCCGAGCTGGCGCACGTGGGGGAGGTCGACGTCTGGCTCGAGGACATCCTGCGGCGGATGGACGTCGTGGGCGCGTCGTTCGACATCTACGCGCATCACATCTACAACGGGTTCGGCGGGGCGATCTGGGACGGCGACTCGTTCGTCAACGCGCTGGAGCGGCGGCGCTTCGCCTTCACGCGCCGCTCGTTCCTGGAGACGCTGGAGGCGACCGGGCACGCGCCGGGCGGCGTGCCGGATCGCGAGGTGTGGATCACGGAGACGGGGTACCGCTGCGAGCCGCCGACCGACGGTGGGCAGATGGCGACGCAGGCGTCGTACACCATGAGCGTCCTGGACGAGCAGCTTGCGCGGGAGTGGTACACGAATTCGTTCTTCTACGAGATCCTGGACTCGGAGGACGTGATCGACGGGTTCGGAATTACGCGGCGGGACGGGTCGGGCGGGTTCATGCGCAAGCCGGCGTTCGACGCGTTGCGCGACCGCATCGCGTCGGAGCCGGCGCTGTCGGGCGGGCCGACGACGCAGTGTTCGGACGGATTGGACAACGACGGCGACGGCCTGGCGGACCTGGCGGACCCGGGCTGTGCCGATCCGGGTGACGACGACGAGTACAACGAGCCGCCTCCGCCGCCGGTGACGCCGGATCTGGCGGCTCCGCCGGCGGGGGCGGTGACGATCGATGGGCTGCTGGGTCCTGCGGAGTGGGACGGCTCGACGTGGGCGGAGCTGGTTTCGCCGGACGATTTCGTCTCGCCGGACCACGGGCCGGGGGATGCGGCCGACCTGTCGGCGCGGCTGGCGGTGCGATGGGCGCCCGACGCGTTGTTCCTGGCGGTGGACGTGACGGACGACGCGGCGTTGAACGAGGCGACGGCGGATCTGCTGTGGAGCCAGGATTCGCTGCAGGTGGCGTTCGACATGGCGGACGACGGGGGGCACGGGTACGACGCCGACGACGATTTCGAGCTGGGCTGGGCGCGGACGGATGCGGGCAACGTGAAGTACCGGTGGCAGGCGCCGGCGTCCGCGCCTCCGGAGACGTCGACGATGGGCATCTTGCGGGCGGGCGAGCACACGACGTACGAGATCCGGATTCCGGCGGGCGACCTGGGACGCGCGTCCTTCGCGGCGAGCGATTCCTTCGGTTTCACGTTCCTGGTGAACGACGACGACCCGGACGACGCGTTCGGGCGTCAGGGCTGGGTGGAGTGGACGCCCGGCATCGGGAGCTTCAAGGACCCCGAGTCGTTCGGAACGGTGACGCTGCGGGCGGGGGGGGGCGCGGATGCGGATGCGGATGCGGACGGCGGGGCCGACGCGGACGCCGACGGGGACGCGGGTGCGGACTCGGACGCGGGCTACGATGCCGACCTCGACGGTCCGGCGCCCGACGGCGGCGACGGTTCGACCGACGCGCGGCGCGACGTTCCTGGCGTGGACGAGGGCGACGGGACGGGGTGTTCGTGCGGGGTGGCGGGGGGAGGCGGGGGATGGGGGTGGGTGGCGATGGTGGGGGCGTTGATCGGCCTGGTGACCAGACGGAAGAACTGAAACCCCGGAGGGAATTCTCGCGCAGAGACGCAGAGAAGCAGAGACGCAGGAGGGGAAGGTCAGCTTCCCCCGGAGGCGCCTTCCGTGCGAGGCGTCCACCGTTCGGCGAACCCCTGGCCGACAACCCGGCCCGTCCATCATCGTTTCCGACCAACTCGAACGGGCCGGCCCCGCCACGCCGGCCGCTCCGACTTGACTTGTTCACCCGGATCCGGGCATCGTCGCAATGCCGACATCGGGAAATGCTCGGCATCTCGGCGCTGGAATCCGGAGTTCACGTGCCCGACGATCGCTCTGACAACCTGGCGGCATTTCGCTGCGCCTTCTTCGAAGGCCGTCTCATCCGTCTGGGCCTCTATCACCTAGACGAGTTGGAGAATGCGCCTCAGTCCGCCGGTCTGTACTGTTGGGTCTACGTCCCAGCGAACATCGACGACCTTGCCCTGGACGTCACTTGGCCCGCATCTCTCAGAGCGGGACTCGACGGGCCGCTCGGCTTCCGCTACTCTGGGCTTCTCAGACCCTGCCCTCCGACGGCATCATCCATCAACTCTGCCTCCTTCGAGTTGCTTCGTGTTGCGATGTTCGCGCTCGCGGCTCCTCTGTACATCGGCATGGCGACCAACCTCCGCGCGCGACTACTCGCCCACCGCACCAGCATTAGGTCCAATCCGCGCGACGCCGACCCCACAGATGGCGAGGCACCGAGTGATACTGACGCCGAGTCTCGCCAATTCGGCCGTCGCATTGCCCGCTTATTGGCGGACAAGAAGATCCGTGACGCCAGTCTTTTCGTCCGGTGTACCGTCTTCCCGCGGGCCAGCCGGACGACTTTGAAGAGGATTGAGACCGTTCTCAATCGGATGTACACTCCGGCGCAAGGAAGGAAGGCGTAGTCCATGGCGACACCAAAGGGTATTGCCGCATCCGGCACTGGGGAGATCGCAGTCAACGGCCAGTGGGGCACGTTCACCCTCAACGACGCAGATTTCGATGTTCACTACTTCCAGACGTTCGGCAGTCCATCGCGTGAGCGCGGAGGCGACCATTTCGAACTTCTGCGGCAGCTCGAGCCCATGCGATCACGCGTCAAGGCATCGGCGCTAAAGGACCTCGATTCGTTGCTTCAGCGCGATCTTTGCGACGAGCGGATTGCCGAAGAATTGGTCCCGTACCTCCTGGGCAAGAAGGCTCGCGTTGGTTTCTTCCCACCGATCGTGGCTGTCCTTATGCCGAAGGGCTTCGTGGGAGTGCCTGCGGCCGAGCGACCCCACTACCCCACGCCGTCCAACCTCAGCGGTGGGGTGGTGAACTACGACCGAAACTGGTCGCTTCGGAGGTTTCGCGAGGACGGCCACGACCTCGGACGGCTCGGGCAGCTGCGAATCAATCTGCATCTGACTGACATCGTTGTGCTCGACGGCCAACACCGTGCGAACGCGTTCCGCTATGTTGCGGGCTGCTTCGAGCCCGAGGATCCATACCGCCCGTTTTACGCGTCCGCCCGCATCATGCGTCCGCCATCGTCCGACCTTCCCATAACCGTTCTCTGGTTCGCGTCGGCCAAGCGTGGACGCGTGGTGAGCCCCAATCACATCTCACGCGAGCTCTTTGTTACCGTCAACAACACGGTGCGCAAAGTCAGCGAAGCACGAACGGTTCTTCTCGATGAGGTCGACATCGTGAGTCTAGCGGTCAATACGTTCTATCGAGACCTCGCCCGCGAGCGTGGTTTTGACGGGCGTGGCCTCGATCTGCTTGCGGCCTGTTTTGATCTTGACCGAGACTTGACTGATGCCTGGCTGCCACCCATGACCCTCACCACACCTATTCATCTCCGCCGCATGATTAGAGTGGCGTTCTGGGGCAATACGAAGTGCGACAAGCTGATCGAGCGGGCCCCCCGTGGGGGACCCACCACATCCCGTTTCTCGAAGATCTTCGGGCGCGCGTCGTATCTTCCGGCATCCGTGCAGTCCTTGCGGATCACCGATTCGGATCTTCGAGAGCGCTTTCGGGTTGATTTCAGGCGGAAGTTTGGCCCGGTCCTTCAGTCTCTGTTCTCCTCCGCTCGTTTCCTCGATCTTCACTATCAAGCCAGGGAACACTTGGCTGAGAAGCTTGGGGATTCGCGCCGTTCGACCCCCGAGAAGCTCACATGGTGGACCAACGCGTACCTGGGGGGCGAGGGTCTGTACGGGGGGTACATGTCGTCGGATCTTCCGGCGTGTGCGCCGGTCAAGCGTCTGTTGGAGAGTCTCGACGAGGAGTTTCGCGATCTTCGCACCAAGGCCTTTCAACGCGCATTGCGCTTGAAGGGTGAGGGCACGAAGGACCTTCGTCCTCGGGTGGATCAAGTGTTCGAGAGTTTCGCTACTGAGGCATTTCAGACTGGCTTCGGGATGACGATTGACTTTGTCGCGTGCAATCGGTACAGGGACAATTGGAAGAAAGCAGTACGCGACGTTACGGCCCGAACACGGCGGGTACCCGTTGAGCACTGGTTGACGTTCTTCAACGAGTTCCGAGAGGCATACGTTGGATCGGTGGATCCGGCAACGTGGCCGCGCTTCCGCAACATGCTCCTCACGGTTCTGCACTACGATGAGTTTTTTGGACGCGCGGCGGAGGGGACACCCGCGCGGACAATGGTCCGGCAACGCATGCGCGAGCTTTGCCTTGGCTTGCTGGATGGCGGTGGGCAACTGAGGACCGGCCGGATCGCGCGATTCGCGAACCAGGTTGTCGAGGAAGTCCGTGCGATCTACACGAACGTCGGTGGAAAGTTGCCCCGACCGGCCGTTCTTCAGCAAGTGGCAGTTGACGAGGCCGAAGCCATCCGGCGGGAGCCAACAGCAGACGAGTAGTCACAGAGAACAGATGAGGCACGCCTGCGGTTCATCGGGGTCGGGCTCCGCGAGACCCAGCGCTACACCCAGCGTTCCGCCCACGACGGCCGGCTTCCGGGGCTCCTTCCGCCTGATGTCGGCAATTCGTCGTGGCTGCGCCAGGTCCGACAGCATCTCGCCGTGCTGCCAGGAGTAGCGGGTACCGGTCGCGTCGTCGACCTTCTCGTACGCTTTGGCCTCCGCGAACAGGTCGGGGTGGTTTTCCATGAGGCCCACCCACTCGATCTTGCGCTGGAAGAAGCAGAAGTAGCAGCCGGAGCGCGAACGCCAACGGTAATAGGACGGCAGGCCAAGGCCGGCCTCCTCCAGGAGACGGAGGACGTCGGCTTTCCGCAGGCCGTCCTCCTTAAACGGGTACCGGGCGGAGAGGTTGGGCTTCGTCGAGATGTACCCCTCGCGGTCCTCGTCGGCCCGGATGCCGATGTAGTTGATCGCCTCGTCCTCGCCCACGTAGCGCTCGAAGGGCTTGATCTTGAGCTGCCGCGTGCACCAGCGCATCTTGGAAGACGGCAGGTACCCACCGTAGAGCTGGAGCCAGTGGTCGAAGCCGCGGTCGTCGTTCAACCGGACGATCGGCCGGCCCAGGAATGCCTCCAGCCGCGCGAGGTACTCGTAGGTTTCCGGCAGCTCCTTCTTGGTGTCGCAGAACACGTACTCGAGGTCACCGATCCGGTCCTTCAGGTAGACGGCAAGGGCTGCGCTGTCCTTCCCACCCGACAGGCTCAGGATGTGCCGGGTCCGCGCTCCCATCATTCCCGCTCCTCCCTCACCGCGGCCTCATGGCTCGAGTCGACTTCGTCGATGAGATCCTGCACGAGAAGCCCCAGGCCCACAAGCACCGTTTCTCGGGGCAGCGAGGCGAGCGCCTGATCGGCCTCGGCCCGGACCCTCTCCATGAACGACCCCAGCAGTCGGCGGTCATCATCACGCACGACGGCAACGTGCGTGCGTTCCGGCTGGCCGGGTTGGGCGACCGTAAGTCTCAGCATGGCGGTGCCACCGGCCGCACCGTCCCCGTCGACCACCAACGCCTCGACCGAGGAAAAACGTCGCCGAAGGACGGTCAGGTTGAGCCTCATGACGTCGGCGTCCTGGTCCGACCAGGACTCAGGCGGCTTGCCGCCGAGCAGCGTGCCCAGGGAAACGAGCCAATCGTCCTCCGTGCCGGCCGGATCCGCGGCTCGGACCAGGAAGCTCTTGAGCTGCGGCTCAACCGAGAGGGGCAACATGCGGCGGCACCTCTCCGCCAGCTCCGCCCGGGCCGCGGACGTCGTCGCCGGCAAGCCCAACGCCTCGGTCAGGGACCGACAGATGCTGCCGAGGAGACCCTTGTAGGCTTGCTGCAACTCGAAGATAGCGCCCTTCAGATTGCCCAGAAACTCGTCGATCTGCGGCTCCGAGGCAGGGCGCCGAGCCTCGAACGGTTGCACGCCGCACGCGGCCGGGAGATCCCGGAACAAGAGCACGCCCGGCTCCCGTGCGCGCAAGAGGGCTTCACGAACCGCCTGTGCGCGTTCGGAGACGCGCTTGGTGTTCCGGGAGTAGGCCGGCAGCGCGTGGGCCACCCGGAGCAGCTGCCGCACGATGGGGACAAGCGCCGATTTGCCGGCCGGATCCTCGTTGCCGAGTAACCGGGCGAGCCTGGTGTACAGCGAGGCGCGCGAGCCCTCGATCGGCACCAATTGAATCTCGAACTTCTCGGGCGCTCGCAGAAGGCGCTCGACTGTGGCGGGGGTCAACGCCGCGACAAAAGTCCCATCCTCGTACAACGCGATTTCGTCCTCCCGGGACAGGATGGTCGCAACCAGCAGTACCGGGAGGACTCCGTCCTTCAACCCGTACGGGGGCTCTTGGAGGTGGTGGAATACCTCCACGATTCCGACTCGGGCTTCTCGCGCATCGGTGAGCGCCGAGGCCAGACGGTCCCACACCGGACGAAGGGAACCCGACCCTCGGATCACGGGACCCGTGAACCCCCACTCGTGCTCGTCGTTCATTCGATGCAATCCGTGCTCGGCAAGCAACGACCGGTACATCGACATCTCCGGAGGAGTGCCCTGGATGCCCAGGTTCTCGTCCCGACGCCGCGTGACCATGGCCTCGACGAGGTCGCGGCGAGCGGCGGCGGCGGCCGACGAGAGGTGCCGGCGGTTGAGCAGCTCGTTGTGGATCGTCGGGGCCTTCGAGTACTTCCGCGCACACAACTCGGACAGGTACCGGCTCAGTTCGCGGTCCGATCGAATCCGGACCTCCTCGCCATCGACGAACCACCGGCATTGGGCGCGGCCGCCGAGAAGCCCGGCGACTTCGTCGCGGAGGATCCGTTCCGCCTCGGCGATCCGTCCGGCGACTTCGCGGCGACCGACGACATCGTTGTGCAGGTCGGGGGTATTCGTCTGGACCCACTCCAGTGCCGCGATCTCGGCAGCGAGCCCGCGAACACGGTCAACGTGGGTTGGAACTACGAACACCTGGGGCTTCCGCGATGGATCCTTGCCGGTCAACACGTTAGCTGTCTGGAGGAAGCGTTGGACCTCGGCCGCCACCTGGTCGTTGGCGCCCAACACGACGCGAACGACGCCGTCGGCGGGACCGGTGGGGGGCCCCATGTTGCCGTTGATCACCGACTCGTCGTCGTACACGACGTCGAAGTAGCGCAAGGTGCCTGTCTCGAAGAGGTGCCGGCGCGCAACCAGCGGGCGAGGCGGCACGAGATGAGCGAGCCGATGTGCGAGCGACGCGGCCGGATCGACCTGTTTCATACCCGCGGCCACGGCGGCGTCCACGTCGATGTCGCTGCCTTCCCAGAGCTGGAAGGCGTCCCGATACTTGCGGAACACGACGATCGACGCGCCTCGCAGACGATCGAGGGCCGCGTCGAGCCGGCGCGGCTCGATGGCATCCCCGTCCGAAACTGCCGCGCGGAGCAACCCGCGCGACGCGCGCAGGCCCGAGGAATCGCCGATGAGACCGAGCAGGCCGATGATCTTGACCAGCCGAGCGTCGAGTTCGTCGGCGTCGACCGGCAACCGCCGAAGCGCGGCTTCCACCTGGGCCCACTGCTTCGCGTGCTGGCCGTAGATCCGCCCGCCGTACGCGCCGAGGACGTAGTCGTACAGCCGATCCGGGGCGTACAGCGCCTTCGCCGACGCCGTCTGCACGAATTCCTGGAAACCGTTCGGTTCTGCCGCAGCGAGGAACGCGAACAGCGACCGCTCATTCTGCGCAAGGCGGCTGCGAAAGAGCGGACCGAGGAGAAGCGCAGTCAGCGGATGTAGGGGCGCCGCCGCAAGCAAGAGACGGCGAAGCGACCGCGGGTCGATGCCGAGTCCGGCAGCCGTCGCGTGGGCAACGTTATCGACCAGCAGGCCTACCGCTGCTTCGGCCCCAACCGGGAAGGCAGGACGATCGATCGCCGAGCCGATCAGGCGGATGGTATCCTCGGCGGCCTCCTGGAAGGCCACGTCCTCGAACCGGCCTTGGACCTTGGCCCACTCGTTGCGGTGAACGGCGGCCAGATGCCCGGCGTACTGGTCGAAGGACTGGTGAAGCAGAACCGCGAAGACGATGGGGATCTCCCCGCTGCGAGCCGCCGCTTCGGCAAGCTCTTGGATGACCTGAACGTCGCCGCCCGTCTGGGCCGCGTGTTCGAGCGGCTTCCCTGCTTCGTCCACCAGCAACAACAACCCGTCAACGCCACGGTCGGACTTGGTCACCTCTGCCGCGAGCTTCTCGATCAGGGACACCAGCGCGCCGGGCGGCGGCCGACGTCCAGCCTCCGCCGACATGGCTGCACGGGTAATCTCCCCAAGGAGCGCCGGCGGACGGCCGGGCCGGTTCCAGAACGCCTGCGCGGCCCTCAACATCGCGGAGATGAGAATCTGCTCGATGGATGCCCGGCTACCGACCGCCAGGATCGGGAGCAGGCCGTGGCCACGGCCCAGAGGCACGTGGGCTTCCTTCAAATCCTTGGCCAGCGTCGGATCCGTCCGTTCGAGAAGCGCCCGGGCAGCCCGGGTCGGGTCGGAGTCGCTCAGGCCGAACAGGTCGGCAAGGAAAACCGCGAACGCCGACTTGCCAGAGCCGTATGGTCCGGTGAGGCTCCACGAGCGGGTTCCGCGTTCCGCGGAGATGCCTCGCCCGATCCGACCGACGATGGTCCGAACCAGGGGAGTGATGACGTAACCGTCGAGAGCGCCGGCGACGCCGGCATCACGCTCGAGGTTCACCGATCGCTGGTAGCGCGTCCGCACCGTCACGAGGTCGGACCATCGCGCCCTGCGCCGGTTGCGTTGCGTCATGCCTGCCTCCCGGCCTTTGGCTGCGCTCGACCGCGCCGGTAGTAGGGCCCAAGAAAGGTAAGCGTGTCCGGCCGCAGTTCATCGGTCAGGTAGAGCTGCCGGAGGCCGGCGGTCTCGTCGAAACGGATGGCGCCGGAGGTCGTCTTCTGCAGACGCTCCAGGCGCGCGAGAAGAGCGTCCTCCGTCAGGCAGAACACACGGCCGGGCGAGCCGGGTGCGAACGCGACGGCCTGGAGAGGAATCGTCTTCGCCGTTGCATCGCGATGGTGGAGAAACCGGACGAGCACCTGGGCGAACAACTCGTCGGGGAGAGAGGGCTGGTCGCCTCGAAGAAGAATGTACGAGCCCTTCCCGCCGAACTCGCGGATCAGGCCCAGCTCGACCAGCGGGCAGTCCAGAGTTTCTTCAAGAGGCATCGTCCTGGTGGGTTTCGCAGGAACGTAGCTCCGGATGAAGCAGTCCACGTCCCGCATGAGGGACGATGCAGCGACGCGGCTCCACCCACGCTCCGTGGCGAGGGTTCCCAGCCATCGGTGAAGGTCGACCTTCGTGAATTCGGGCTGTGGAAGGTGGTTGAACACCCAGTACCAAGTCGTAGGGCCGTCCTTGTTGCCGGTGAGCTGAGCGTGAAGCAGCCAGAGCGTCGCCGGATCTTCGAGATATGGATCCCAGCCGTCCTCCGAGAAGAGCTTGTTGCCGAGGGCGCTCGGCTTGAGTTCGCGACCGCGGTTGTTGGCGACATTGGGGTCCTCCTCGAGGACGCCAGTCGCCAACCCCCAGTGCCGGATGGAACGGACCATGTTCTTGCCCACGCCCAGCCGCACCATGGCGTCCTCGCGGCTGAAGAGTTGGGGATCGCTGCGAACGTGCTGAACCGCCTTGGGCAGCCACGTGTAGCGCAGCGGAAAGGTCTCGTGACCGGCGAAGGAACCGTGTTCGACCGCGACCACGCTCATCGCAGCAACCTCATCCCATGCGCGACCGCTCGGCAGCGCGAGCGCTGTCGAGGGACGCCTCGCAGCCCTTCTCGACGAAGCGGTGAAGATCGGATCTTCGGCAGCGCATCGCACGTCCGACGCGGAACGACGGCAACTGGCCGCGCCGGATGAGGGCGTAGACGGTCTTGGTCGTGACGCGGAGGAAGCGCGCGACCTCCTCGACGGTCACAACATCCGCGTCCGCGGCCGGGGACTCCGTTCTTCGCGGTTCCGCGAGGTGGTCCACGGTTCCACAAGATTCCTGAAGGTCACCGATCCGCACCGCTCCGCCTCTCCCCTTGGGGCCGTCCGGCCCCCAACACGACGCCAGAACAGGCTGAACGTCTGTCTAGATCACCTCGTTGAAGATGTCAAGTTCGATCCATATCCGGTTGGCACCTTGCGTCAATTATCTTTTGCCTGCGGGTAGTTGTCTCGCCTCCGGCCATTGGTGTCTCGGCGAGAAGACGATGGGCAAGCGGAGCTTGACGAACGGATTTGGGTGTTGACGCCGAACGAACGAGGCGACGATGACTCCGGTCGTTCCTCGACGTGGTAGGCCGTGCCGTCGTCGTCTGCCTTGCCGCGAACACGGAGCCGCCGCCACCACAAGCAGCCCAAGTCGCGAACGCGGGCGACGCGTGACGTTGACGAAGGTTGGCTTCCGCGCTACCTTCACCTTATGGGAATCGTTGCGGTGCGGCGAACGACAGCAAGAAGTTGACGAAAAGGGAGCACAACATGCACCTTCTCGCACGGCCGAAGGGCGGGACATCTACTAGTGGGTCACTTCACACGCCCGGGCCCGAGTCCCCGCCTCCCTCCGTCCTCCAGCGTCCCTGCCCCTACTGCGCCGCCCTCCTCTCCAGCCGACACCCAGAATACGGCGACCTCGAGCCATGGAACCGACTCCTCTTCCGATCCAGGTACTGCGTCGTAGCACCCACGCTCGGAGCCATTGTGGAGGGGTGGCTTCTCGTGATTTCGCGCGATCACTGTCTCAGCGTCGGTTCGCTGCCCAGCCAAGCATTCCAGGATCTCAGGGCCATGGTCGAGGCCGTCGTCGAAGTCGTCGCACGACGATACGGGCCACCCACAGTGTTCGAGCATGGACCCGCGAAGGCGGGGTTGGATTCGGGTTGCGGGGTCGATCACGCGCACGTTCACGTCGTTCCTCTTCCATTTTCACTCGGCGGGGCGGCCGACCGCGCCGGGCCTAGCCGACTGGAATGGCAGCCATCGCTTCCAAACCTCGGTTCGCTGCCCTCCCTTCACCGGGCACGGCGGTCCTACTTGTACTTGCACGAACCGCAGCAACCGCCCGTGCACAGCTTGGCCCCCAATCTACCATGCCAGTTCCTCCGTCGCGTGATTGCGAGAGAAGTTGGCATCCCTGGCGAATTCGACTATCATGTCCACAGTCACGAAACAAACGTGCGGCGGACAATCGATGCGGTCGCCGGGGCCCTTTCAGCGGTTTCCACATGTTGATGGCATTCGATGGGCACGCCGACTGATCGTGATCTCGCGTGCTACGAGCAGAACGCGGAATTCGCTAGGCTACTCAACCAGATAATCTGGCAGATTCCGGTCCTCGCTATCACGTTGACCGGAGGCCTGTGGTATGCCGTTGCATCACTCGATGGGCTGCGGGACGGGGTCCGGCAACTTCTCCTGGCGTTCGGTGCCGTGGTTGACGTGGTGCTGATCCTGGTGCTACACCGGATGAGAAGAGTGCTTGCGGGATACCTCCAGCGACTCAAGGAGTTCAATCCTCGATCATATGCAGAGGCCGCGCCGATTGTGCGCGTGCAAGTTGACACCCGAACGAGGAACAGACTGATAGACGCCGCTCTCGGGGCGGTTTGCCGCGGCTGTCCTCCGGCGCCAACTGATCCCAAGCTGCGGAAGAGCATGGGGCAGGCCCTCGACAGGGCACTTGACGCTGTAGTGGTCGATTGTATGGCCGAGCGGTTGGCGAGCTCCCGATGTGTCCGTGGCAGCTACGAGGAATACCGCGAGGTTCTGGAAGGCGTCGTCGCGCAGGCGGTCTCGCCTTCCAAGGGTGGAGTGTTCACTCGCAAGAAGGTTGTCGTTTGGTCGTTCACCGGCGTGCTGGCGCTGGCGGCGGCGCTTGGGGCCATCGGAGCGATTTTCTTGCGCGATTTTGCTGGGAAGACACCATCGCCTGAGTCGATTGTTCGCTTCGCTGGCTGTGCGTGCGGCACAGTCACCGGAACCGGAGAACCCAGTGGTCCTACGGAATCTGCTACTAGCCGGCAGCGCCCGAGCGCAACTACGGCGGGAGGAACAGGGGGCGGGTCCCCGCCATCCACGGAGGACCGCGACCGACCTGTGGACGACGCGGGGTCAGGCGGCGACTGAGCCGGCTGTCTAGGTGCCGGGGGCCGGTTTCCAGCGGTCGCACTACGCAGCTCCCCTGATATCGAGCAACCTGTCAGTTTGAGCCTCGCTTGCCGCTCAGGCATCAACCTCCTTTGGCACGGGACACGAAAGATCAGCGGCCGGGGAAGTTGAGTCGACGGTTGATTCGGCTGGTATCCGCGGATCGGGCTGCGCGCTCCGGAGCACCGGGGCCGGCAGGCGCAGGCCGAACTGCCGCTCATGAAGGCACGGGACGTGCTGGTCGGCGAGCCGCACGCGGCTGGTGAAATGCGGACGATGGGGGCTGAAGCTGGCCGAACGAGGTGCCAAGAACGCACGGAAGCGAGCGAAGGTAGGGGTGGCACGCACGCTGGGCGTGCTGATGCATCGGCTGTGGGTGACCGCGGAGGTGTACCAGGCGATCGGCTGCGGTGCGTCTCTCGAGCCAGCGATCTCGTCGCGCAGATGGCAGCACTCGAACCGACCGGACACCAGCATGCACTGGACCCCAATCGGGGCCCATCAAGAGTGCGGATGGAAGCGTGGCGAAGCGGTCTCTCGATGGAAGACGACTTGACGTCAGGCGGCCTCCTCATGGAAGAAGCGCAGAAGGGGAAGGTCGGCGTGCTCGGAAGCGGCCCTCGCGCTATGCTGCCGGCCGACGGAGGCGGGGAAGAAGGCGGGGAAGGGAGCCCGGGATGATGCGCACTTTGCTCGCATGCCTGCTGCTCGTTGCGACGGCTGGAGCCTGCGGCGAAGACGCCGGCGGGGCGTGCCCGGGCGGGTGCCCGGCGTGCTGGACCTGCGTCGGCGGACTCTGCATCTCGTCCGGCGACTGCGACGGCGGCACGGACGGTGACGACGTGGAGGAGGCGGACGAGGGGGCGGACGACGGCGCGGAGGAGGAGGTCGAGGGGCCCGAGGACGCGGAAGGGGACGCGGAGGCGGAGGAGGAGGACGGCGACGGCGGCACGACGTGCGGCACGTGGCCGGGCGGCGAGTGCGGGGCGGGCTTGACCTGCGACATCGCGGAATGCTGGCCGGGGGCCCCGGGCGTCTGCGTCGAGACGCCGGCGGTCTGCGACGAGACGTGGAGCCCGGTGTGCGGCTGCGACGGCATTTCCTACTTCAACGCCTGCGCTCGGCTCGCCGCCGGGGTGGCTCAGGAACAGGTGGGCGAGTGCGCCTCGTCGACACCCGGGGCTCCGCTGTGCACGCCCTCCGGCACGGCGTGGTACTCGGGCGCGGGCGAGCTGATCTGCGACGCGAGGTGCGGCGACTGCCGGGCGGAGTGCCGGGAGATCGGGACGCTCGACGAGGGCTGGTACGCGGTGTGCGGGGGCACGGCCGACGGGGGGTGCGGCTGGCCGCTCCCCGACCACTTCATCGCCTGGGACGACTGCGGGTAGCTCTACTCGAACGCCGCAAACCCGATGCGCACGTCGAGGCGGGCGTCGAAGTCGTCGGTGGGGAGGCGGTTGGTGGCGCCGCGCACGCCGACGCGGAAGTTGCCGGAGAGGAGCGCGTCCATGATCGGCGCGAGCGAATCGGTCGTGGCGATGACGGAGCAGGCCACGGGGCCCATCCCCGTGGGCGCGGTCACGCGCGCCACCGGCACCGTGCCGCCGATGTCGGCATCCAGGTAGACGTCCACCTGTGCCGCGAAGAGGTCCTGGAGCGAGATGACCCCGCGGCTGCTCCCGTCCAGCGTGATCTCCGCGCGCGTCACCTCGATGCGGCTCGGGTTGCGGCCGAGCGCGGTCCGCACGTGCTGCAGGAACGCGCCGTAGGGGTTCCCCGACTCGGTCGTCACGTTCTTCGACTTCTCGACGACGCCGGAGACGATGTCGCCCTCCTTGATCCCGGAGAGCTGGATCACGATGTTCTCGGTGGTCCCGACGGGGTCCTCCTCGCAACCCGCCGAAACCTGCGCGAACAGCACGAGCACGCCGGCCAAGGTCAATCGTCGCATTCTCTTGCCTCCATCGGCGAGGCTGACGCGCCCCGCTCCTGGGGTATTCACGCTCGGGGCGGCGGACTTTCACTCACACCGCTCCCTCCCCCGCCCTCCCCGCACTTCCCGCACTTCCCCCGCACTTCCCGCACTTCCCCCGCACTTCCCCCGCACTTCCCCCGCCCTTCCCCCGCACTTCCCGCCCACCCTCCGATGCGCTACCCTTCCCGGTGCGAGGTGGGCGATGAGCAAGGCGTGGATGTGGCTGGTGCCCTGCATCGGTGCGGCGGCGTGCAGCCCGGCGGACGACGAGGGGAACTCCGAGGGCGGGGGGCGGCGCGACGACGGCGCAGGCGAGGCCGCGGCGGATGCGGACGATGAGGCGGACTCGTCCGCCGAGGCCTTGGCGGAGGCGGACGACGGCGGCGTCGAGGACGTCGTGTGGGACAACGTGTGCGACGAGATGGACTTCGTGATCGCCATGGAGCCCGTGCGCGTCATGATCCTGCTCGACGAGTCCTCCTCGATGTCGTCCGCGCTCGGCTGGGGCCGCAGCCACTGGCAGGAGGCGACCGAGGGCCTGAACCATCTGCTCTCCGATCCGGTGAGCCGCAACTTCATCTACGGGCTGGACGCCTTTCCCGACGGCACGGTCGAGTACTTCGAGGAGTGCTACGACGAGTGCTGCGCCGACCCCGTGTGCCTGATGACCCGCGCCTTCTACTGCATGGGCTTCTCCGCCCGTTGCGACCGCGGCTGCGCCACCGACCTGCCGCCGGTGGTCGAGTTGGCGCCGTCGGCGGAGTCGGGGCCGCTGATCAGCGACTACATGGGGCTGCCGTTCCTGCCCGGCACGTTCACGCTGACTCCCCTGCTGCGCCAGATGCAGTGGTACCGGGACACGGGGCCGTCCGTCATCCCCGACTTCTACGCCGACGACGGCAACAGCTACATCGTCGTGGTCTCGGACGGCGAGGACACGTGCGACGCCGAGGGCGACCCGCCCGATCCCGCGCCGGTCATCTCGGGCCTTGCCGCGGCCACGACCTCGATCCGCACCACGTACGGCATCCGGAGCTTCGCCATCGGCTTCGGCGACACGTCGGGCTCGATGGCCGATGAGTTGAACGCCATCGCGGCCAACGGCGGCTCGGCGTTCACGACCTTCTTCCCGATCGACGACCCCACCGCGATCATCGACGCCTTCGATTCCATTTCCTCGGAGATCGTGAGCTGCGTCTACGAGGTGGGCGAGCCCTCGGCCACGTCCGACCCCGACGAGGTCAACTTCTACTTCGACGGCGAGGTCGTGGGCTACGACGACGCGTGCACGGACGGCTGGCGCTGGGCCGACGCGGAGCACCTGCGGGTCGAGTTCTGCGGTGCGTCGTGCGACGCGCTCAAGGCCGGCGAGGTCACGGCGATCCAGGCGCGGTTCGGCTGCGCGACAATCCTGCTGTAGGGCGGGCCGCGGTCCCCGGTCCGTGTCCGCTTCTCTGCGTCTCTGCGTCTCTGCGCGACAATTGCCGGATCGCAGACCGCCAGGGCGACGCCGTCACGGGAACCCGCGCCGACAATCGACCACGGAGGCCGCCATGCGCAACATGACGCTCCTGGGATGGACGCTCGGAATGTTCCTGTGCGGCTCGGGCTGTCCTCGCGACGCAGGGGGAGGAGGCGCCGGAGCCGCCCCGCCGCCGGCGGACCTCGTGCCCGTCGCGCCCACGCGGACGATCCTCGTCAGCGGCTCCTGCGGCGGCAATGCCTGCACGCCCGCCTCGGTCGAATCGCTGACGATCACGCCGGACGGGGCGTTCGTGGCCTACGTGGCGCTGGGCTGGTCGGACTACATTCCGGCACCGGAGCCGCGAGCGGCGGTTCGGCTCGCATCGTGGACCGACCCGGCCCTCGACCGGCAGCTCGAGGCCCGCGTGTGCAGCGAGGCCGGCGCCGTGGCGGCGGCGCTGCACCCGGGCGGGGATCGCGTCGCCGTCGCCGGGCTGGGGCAGGGACGGATGGTGGCGCTGGGGGGCGAGGCCGACGCGCCGCTTCTCTGGCGCGGCGTCGCGGGCGGAGCAGCAACCGGGATCGAGGAGCCGGCGGGCGACGCTCCGCGCTTTGGCGACGACGACTGGGCGCCGCGCCAGGTGATCCCGGAGGGTCGGTTCTGCGACGGGCCGCGCGCGCCTGCCGCCTCCTCGGCGGCCTGGTCCCCGTCCGGCGAGGCGCTGGCGCTCGGCGGCTACGCCGGCTCCGGCGAGGCTCCCGGCTGGGGTGTGTGGGTGCTGGATGAGGTCGGGGGCGAGTTGCGCCACGTGTGGGCGGCCCCGGAGGCGGTGATCGGGGTCCGTGTAACGGGCTGGGAGAGTCGCGGCACGCTGGTCGTCCGGACCGCGGAGCTGCCGTCCGCCGACGCGACTGAACCGGGCGCGGACGACATCCTCTACCGCGTGGGGGCGGGCGGCGGCGCCCCGGAGGAGTTCGGCCGGGTGGACGCGAACGCCGGGACGTTCGTGCTGGACGGGCGGCCGTTCACCGTCTTCCCCGACGGCGCGGTGCGGGACGTCGCCGACGGACGCCTGGTCGCGCGGCTGGAGCTGCCGGCGTCGCCGGTTCCCGCCGCGAGCGAGCGCGGCCGAGGCCGGGAAGTGACGGCGGTCGCGGCCCAGCCGGGAGGCGAAGTCGCCGTGGCGCTCGCGGACAGCGTGCGGATCAGTGTAGGCGTGGCGCCGTGCTGCACCCGCCTGCTGCTCTTCTCCGGCGTCACCCTGCGATAGACCGCCTGCGCCCATCGGTGTCCGGCGGTGTTCCTCGATGGTTCCTTCTTCCGGATCGGGATACCATCCGCCCATGACCTCGTTGCGCGCGTTCTTCGGACGGCTCGGTCCGGGGTTCCTGCTCGCCGCGGCGGCGATCGGCGCCAGCCACCTGGTGATGGCGCCGCAGGCCGGGGCGCTGTACGGCTCGACGTTCCTCTGGCTCGTGCTCGCCTCGCACGTGCTCAAGTACCCGGCGTTCGAGTTCGGCCCGCGGTACGCGGCGGCCACGGGCGAGTCGCTGCTCGCCGGGTACGCGCACATGCCCGGGCCGCGCGGCTGGGCGCTGTGGCTGACGATGGGCGGCACGATCCTCCAGGGCATCGGCGTCCTGGCCGGCGTGGTGATCATCTGCGGCGCCGTGCTGCGGGTGCACACGCGGGTCCTGTCGGTCGAGGTTTGGAGCGTGATCGTCATCGTCGTGGTCTTCGGACTGCTCGTCGTCGGCCGCTACCGCTGGATGGATCTCTTGAACAAGGGGATGATGCTCTTCCTGGCGGCGACGACCCTCGTGGCCTTCGTCGCGGCGGCGCCGCCCGCGTCGGACTACGCGTCGTTCGTCGTCCCGGAGATTCCCGCGGGCTCGATCCCGCTCGTCGCCGCGATGCTCGGCTGGATGCCCACCGGCATCGATGTCTCGATCTGGCACTCGATGTGGACGCTGGAGAAGCTCGACCTGCTGGGCATCCCGGCCGGCTCGGGCGCGGCGCGGGAGCGCCTGCGCACGTCGCTCCTGGACATGCGGCTGGGCTACGGCCTGTCGCTGGTCACGGCGGTGATGTTCCTGCTCATCGGGTCGACGCTGCTGGCGGGCCGGGGCGCGGCGCTCAAGGGCGCGGGGTTCGCGCAGGAGATGGCGGGGGTCTACGCGGGGACATTGGGGGCGTGGATGTACCACGCGTTCCTGGTCACGGCGGCGTTCGCGATGTTCTCGACGGCGTACACGGTGATGGACGGGTTCTCGCGGGCGTTCGAGGGATGCCTGGCGCACCTGCGGAAACTGCGGGCGGGCCCGGCTCCCGACGCGTGCGAGGTGCGGGCGTCGGCCTGCGGTCCGGCCTACTGGGGTTTCCTGGGCGTGACCTCGATCATCGCCGCGGCGTGCATCGTCGCCTTCCCGCAGCCCGTGCGGCTGGTGACGTTCGTGGCCACGGTGACGCTGGTCATCACCCCGGTGATCTACGGCTTCAACGTCTGGTGCGTGCGGCGGCGCATTGCCGACCCTGCGCTCCGTCCGCCGGCCGCGACCGTGGGGCTGGCCTGGGCGGGCGTCGCCTTCATGGTCGGGGTGGCGGTGCTGGCGGTGGCGGAGTTCGTGCGGGGGTAGGGGTTCAGCCGCCGCCGCTCTCGCCGCGGGACTTCGCCGAGCCGATGCGCGGGACGATGATCACGACGGACTTCTCGTCCAGGATGGTGATCCCGTCGCCGATGACCTGGATCCAGATCGTGAACACCTGATCCACGGTCGTCGGGGGGACGGCGTCGTTGCGCAGGATGATCAGGAAGCGGACGATCGTGCCCGGGGTGAGGTTCTCGAACGTGTCGAAGTAGCCGTCGCCGTCGGTATCGGACACGGTCGGCATGGCCGCGCCGGCCGGGGGCGTGGCCGACTGGGGCACGGCGTAGAGGAAGAACCCGTAGGGGTCGTCGCGCACGCGCGCGCTGACGGAGTTGAGGCGGATCGCGCCGACCAGCGTCGCCACGCCCTCGACGATCGTCGTCGCCAGGCCCGAGCCGTCGTCGCGAGCGTCGTAGACCAGCGGGCACATCGGCTCGCCGCCGATCGTGTCCGGGGGCAGCGACGCGCCCCCGACGCCCATGGGGCAGCTTCCGCCGATCGGCGGGACGTAGGCATCGGTCTGGATCGCGACGTCCTCCAGGTCCGCGCGCGCGTCGGCCTCGGTGGAGACGCCCATCACGCGCACGCGCAGGGCGTCGAGCGCGGCGATGGTCTGGGCGCGGGTGTGCGCGGCGGAGATGCCGGCGTCCCAGTAGTCGTCGCGGGCCTCCGGATCGTGGAACTCGGCGTCGGTGATGTGGATCACGATCGGGAAGGCCCCGTCGCGGAAGCCGACGCCGCCGAGCGTTCCGCCGCCCGGCGTCGTCGTGTCGGAGACGAAGGCGGGCACCGATCCGGTGATCGTGCCGCCGCCCCACGGGTCGCGCACCGACCAGGAGACGCCTTCGCCCGTCGCGATCTGGTAGAGCGACTCCCAGTCCGACTCGGGCAGGTCGTTGCCGCAGCCCTGCGGGTTGTCCAGGCGGTCCACGCCGGCCTGGACGCGGGTGATGTCGGTCGTCACCTGCTGGTGCAGGCGGAACGGCGCGTCGTCCATCCCCGGCGTGCAGTCCTGCTGGCCGAAGGGGTTGACCGGGAAGTCCTCGAAGCGGTTCACGCCGAACGCGCTGTCGGGGATCTCGGCGCGGATGCCCGGTACGATCGTCGAGGTGAGGGCGGACTGGATGTTGTTGATCTCGCCGCCGAAGGAGCCGGTGGTGTCGACCGAGAGGTGCACGTCGGCCTTGCGGATGTTGGTGTCGAACTCGAGCACCCCGGCCGAGTCGCCGCCCGGGTCGTGGTACGGCAGGATGAAGAAGAACTCGGGAATGCGGCTCGAGGGGTCGCACGGGTTCGTCCCCGCCGCCCGCTCGGCCAGGTCGCTCTGCCCGTCGCGGTCGGTGTCCGGCTCGGTCCAATCCATGCAGCCCGTGGCGTACTCGTCGCGGTCCGGGACGCCGTCGTTGTCGCTGTCGGTATCGCGGAAGTCCGGGGCCCCGTCGCGGTCGGAGTCCACCGGCGTGGTGCCGACGTCCGAGTCGCCGGCGTCGAGGGCATCGGGGACGGCGTCGCCGTCGGAGTCGGTGTCCAGGTAGTCCTGCACTCCGTCGCCGTCGGTATCGATGCCGGTGCCGACGCCTTCGTCCAGGTCGGCGATGGTGTCGCCGTCGCTGTCGGTGAGGTCGCGCACGGGGATGCAGCGGCCCGAGCGGCACGCCTCGCCGACGCCGCAGGGGTTGCCGCAGCCGCCGCAGTTGGCGGGGTCGTAGTCGAGGTCCACGCAGGAGCGGGAGCAGTTGGTGGTGCCGGTGGGGCAGGAGAGGACGCACGAGCCGCCGCCGCACACGAGGTCGGTGGCGCAGACGGCGCCGCAGCCGCCGCAGTTGTTCGGGTCGACGCGCGTGTCGACGCACACGTCGCCGCAGCGCGCCAGCTCCCGCGGACAGACCTCGGTGCACACGCCCTCCTGGCAGTACTCGGTCGAGCCGCAGATTCCGCCGCAGCCGCCGCAGTTGTTCGGGTCGTGCAGGGTATCGACGCACGAGCGGCCGCAGCGGGTGGTATCGGTGGGGCAGTCGAAGCGGCAGGCGAAGTCGCCGCAGACCCATTCGGGATCGCACGCCGTGCCGCACGCGCCGCAGTTCTGGGGATCGATGCGGATGTCGGCGCAGCGGTCGGTACACCAGAGCTGGCCGGTGGGACAGATCGGGCCGCCGTCGCCGTCGTCGGCGTCGCCGTCCCCGTCGCCGTCCCCGCCGCCGTCGCCGTCACCGTCACCGTCGGCATCGCCGTCGGCCCCGCCGCTCGAGCAGACGCAGAGCCCGGCGCTGCAGGCGCCGTCGAGGAACCCGGCGGCGAGGCATGAGGAGTCGCACGAGCTTTCGGTGCAGGGCGTACCGCCGCCGTCGGGCAGCGGAGTGCCGCAGAACGGCCCGACGCAAAGCTCGTTCTCGTCCGTCCGTCCGCCGCAGGCGACCGCCGCCGCCAGGAGCAACACCCAAGCCAGTCTTCTCATGGCCGTCTCCTTCCGCTCGTATCCCACCGCCACCTGCCGCGCGGAATGTAGCTTGCGGTGGGGGGAGGCGCAAGGAGGGGGGGAGGGGGAAGGGGGAAGGGGAAAGGGGGAGTTGTTGGTTGTTGGTGGGTCGTTTGGGTCGAGTCGTTGGTCCGGATCTGTCAGAAGGAGCCGGGGAACCTGCCCTCGAGGGATGGGTCAGCGTGTGATGTCGATTCCGGCCAACGGATCATCGATGTCCGAGCGGCGGGCGGCCGGGCGGCGGGGGGCGGCCGCGGGGGGCGGGTTCGGGTCGCCGATCGCCTCGGCGATCCTGTCCAGGCGCGCGCCTTCGATCCACTGCCCATCAATCAGCAGGGTCGGCGTGTTGCCGACGCGCAGTCCCCGCGCCAGGCGTTCGTCGTCCTCGATCCGCGACCGGGTTGCGTAGAGGCCCAGCCCGGCTTCGAACACGCCCGTGCCGACTCCGGCCGCGGCGGCGGCATCCGCGAGTCCGTCGTCGTCCGGGAGTCGGCCGTCGAGCGCCCAGAGGGCGGAGGCGAAGTCCCAGAACCTGCCGTGGTCCTGGACGACGCGGGCCGCCGTGGCTGCCGGTCGCGCCCGCCGGTGGGATTCCAGGGGCAGGTCCTTGTGGATGATGCGCAGCCGGTCCGGATGGGTCCGGGCGTACTCGATCAGGTAGCGCATCACCTTCGCGCTGTGGCGGCACTGGAAGTCGACGAACGCGACGACCGTGTGCAGCGCGCCGGCATCCCCCAGTGCGGGCGAGTCGGCCAGGGAGAACGTGATGTCCGACGATTCGCCGGACAGCGTGCGGACCGTCATCGACTCCGGCTCCGCGACCGTGGACGGCAGGTCGACCGTCGGCGCCGGGATCGCCGGTGCAACGGGCGACGCCAGCTCGGCGACGGCAGCCTGCGGCGCCGTCTCCGTCGCGCGCGGCGTACCCGTGGTCGATGTGTAGGCTCCGTAGGCGGCCGCCGCCGCGGGAACCTCACGCGACTCGGAGCGCATCCCGAACAGCGCCCAGAGCGCAACGGCCAGCACGGCGACGCCCGCCAGGACGGCGACGGTCGCGATGACGGCCTTGCGCGAGACACCGCCGGCCGTTCCGGAGGCGGGGACGAAGACGGGACCCGACACGCTCGCGGGCATCGTTTCCGCGGCCGGGACGGGCGGGGCCGCGGTTGGAACGAGCGGCGCGGTGCAGTTGGGGCACTCGGCAGCCAGGCTCGACACAACCTTGCCGCAAGTCGGACAGGGGCGCCGCGCAGGGAAGCCGCAGGACGTGCAGGTCGCGACGCTGTCGGGTATTGCTGCGGCGCAACGCGGGCAGCGCTCGCCCGGTGCGGCGGCACGCGCGCGCGCCGCTTGCTCGGCGGCCGCAGCCGCGGCGGCCTTCTTCGGCCCGTCGCCCGTGATCATCGCGTACACGCCCCAGACGATGCAGCCGACCGACACGACCCAGCCGAACCAGCCGTACTTGAACTCGACTTTGACGATCTCGTTGCTGCTCAGCACCAGAGCGATCGCCAGTGACCCGCCGATGACGGCGAAGAACCCTCGTACTCGCGTCCACATGCTCGTGATCCCCTCTCCGGCCGGCATCGCGTCTCGTCGAGAGACGCGCGACCGCGGACCTGGGCGGCAGGCTAGGCGCGATCGAATCGGACCGCAAGTCCGGGTTGGACAATTCCCCAGCGAGTTTGCGATGATTCCGTCGGTGTCGGGAGGTAGACTTCCGCCGTCAGGAGGGAGGGAGAATCGATGCGCTGGGTCGTCAAGGGGCTGTTCGTTCTGGCCGCGCTGGCGGTGCTCGTCTACGCGCTGTACCTGTTCTGGCTCAAGGACGCGAGCCTCTGGGTGCGGCTCGGAGGGATCGCGGGGGCGTTCATCCTCTTCTCGATCGGCGTGGGGATGAGCTCCGAAGCGCTCGACGCACAGACCTTCCGCTACTTCGACAAGGAGAAGGGGGTCGGTCTGGAGCCGGTGGCCGAGGACGAGGCGAGGGGCTCGCCCGACGGAGGGAAGTACTGCAAGGTCGAGCGGGGGAGAAAGAGCGGGCGAGTCCGGTCCGTCGCGTACTACGAGGCGTCGCGCGGCGCCGATGGAACGATGGCGTGGCGCCTCGCGCGGATGGAGATGTTCGGGAAGGACGGGTCGGTCGCGCACGCCAGCGCACCGGGCGCGAAGGTCGGGTCGGGCGGGTAGCGAGGCCCAGGCCGGAAGCCGGCGGGCAGCGGTCGTCACGGTCGGCGGCACGCGGGTGCGCGGGTGTACGGCCGGGGAAGGGCGGATGATGTCCGGAAGATATGCATGGCTGGTGGTGCTCGCGGCGGGGTTGGCCGCGGCGACCGCGGCCGCGGCGGGCTGCAAGCGCGCGGGGCCGGACGAGGCCACGGTTACGCGCGTCCGAGATGCGGAACGGCGGTTCGACGAGCTGTGGAAGAGGTGGAACGACCGCTGGACCGCGGCGCTCGGTGCCGGACCGGGGGAGATGGACAGGATTGACCGGGACGCGACGCGCGAGATCCTGGCGCTCGTCCAGCCCGACGACACGCTGCGCGCCGCGGCACTGTGCATCCTGGATCGGGCAGCGGTGGAGAAGCCGATGGAGGGGACGTCCGGATTGGAGGGGCTCAACTGGATCGGAATCACGCCATGGGCGTGGATGCTCGACGCGCTGCGTGAGCTGCGCGGCGAGTCGGTCAAGGGCCACAAGGGCAAGCCTTGCGCGATGCCGGGGCCCGGACCGGACCCGGACGTCCGGGAGAACGTCCACAACATCGGCCGGGCCGTCGATGCCTACCTGATGGAAACGGCGCAAGTGCCCGCGGCGTCGCCGTGCACGGGAACCCCGCCGCGCAACGAGTTCTCCGTACCGCGGGATCCGTCGGCCGTCGCGGGCAAGTGGTACACCCCCGCGGAGGCGGACTGGGCGACCGGCCCGTGGGCGGAGCTGGGGTTCGAGCTGGTCGGCCCGATCCGCGCGGTGTACTGCGTCGAAGGCGGCGCCGATGGATTCGCCGTCCACGCCTCCACGGACTTGGACGCCGACGGGACGTGGAGCCACTACCGGTGGGCACAAGGGCCGGACGGGGTGGGCCAAGGGATGACGGTCGAGAGCCCTGCGGAGTAGGGGCGGACCTCCCGCCGCACCGACGCCGCGGCCTTCAGTAGTACCGCACGACGTTCTCCGTCGCTCCCTCCGCCACCGTCACGGAAATGATCTGCTCGGCCTTGGTCTCGCCGGGCGCCACCGAATCCGCGCGGGGCACGAGCCGCAGTGTGTGGGGGCCGGCGGGGACCTCGGTGCGCGCCACGGGCGTGGCGCCGAGGTGCCGGCCGTCGAGGTACACGTCGGAGCGGGGGAGCGCGCGTACGGTGAGGTAGCCGACGGCGCGCGCCGCGGACGTCACCCCCGCGATCGCGGACGGCGGCTCTCCCGCCGTGTCGAGCGACGCCGGTGCCGTCGCAACGGCGGCGTCGGACCGGGGCGGCGGAGGCGTCCCAAGGGGAGCGGGCGGGAAGGCATCCGCTCGGCCGGCGGGACCGGCCGAGCCGGCGTCGCGCCGGGCGCTCGCGTCCGGTCGGCCCGTGGGAGCGGGAACGCCCGCGGGGATCGGCGAACCGGCGCCGGGCCCGGCGGCGGCCGCAGCGCTTCCCGCATCGGCTCCGCCGGCCCATCCCCCGCTACGATCCGCCGCCGGAGGTGTCGCTGCGACGGACTCTGGCTCGGACGAAGGCGCGGCGGGGGAGACCGCCGGCGCGCCGAGCGACGCCGGAGACCCGAGCGGGGATGATGGCGCGGGTGACGACGGGGTCCCGGGGATGTTCGGCAAGTCGGAACCCGGCGCCGCAGCCATCCGCGCGGCGGCGAGCCCCGCCCCGGCGGGGTCGCTTGGTGGAACCGGGCGGGCGTCGTCATCCACGGAGTTCCGGCGGACGAGAAAGGCCGCCGCCACGGCGAGGGCGACGACGACCGCGACGCCGGCCGCGAGGAGCCGTGCGCGCGAGGATCGGCGCGGCGCTCGATCGCCCAGGGTCGTCGTCCCGGCGACGATCGGGGACGGAGGATGGAGTGACGTCTCCGTTCCGGGCCCGGACGACACGAGCGGCGGGACCGGCCGCGACTCCCCGGGCGGGGGCGGCGCCGGCGCCGACGGCGCGATCGAGAACGCGGGGAAGGACGCGCTGGACGGCGCCGGCGCGGGCGTCGAGGCGAGACCGAGGCGGACCGCGGCATCGGGCGCCAGGAACGGGGTCAGGGCGCGGATCATCCCGTCCGCGTCCGCGTACCGGTCCTCGCGGCGGCGCGCCATCGCGTTGAGGATTGCCGCTTCCAGCCCTTCGGGAATCCCGGGAGCGACCTCCCCGGGCCGCGGGAACGGCTCGGAGCAGATCATCACGATCAACCGGTTGTAGTTGTCCGCCTCGAACGGCAACCGGCCGGTCAGGCACTCGTAGAGGATGACGCCCATGGCGTACAGATCCAGCCGATGGTCGACGTCGCGCAGGCCGCCGGCCTGCTCGGGTGCCATGTAGCACGGGGTGCCGAGCACGGCGCCGGTACGGGTCATGCGCGTGCGCGGATCGTCCGCCGCCGTGACGCGCGAGATGCCGAAGTCCAGGATCTTCACGCGCCGGCCCGGCACGTCGCCGCGCTCCAGGAACAGGTTCCCCGGCTTCAGGTCGCGGTGGACGATCCCGGCGCGGTGCGCCGCCGCGAGCGCGGCCAGCGCGGCGACCACGATCTCCACCGCGTCGGCCACCGGCAGCCGGCCGGCCCGTTCGAGGCACGCGGCGAGGTTCTCGCCGTCGAGCAGCTCCATGACGAGGTACGGCACGCCGTCCGCGGCCACGCCGACGTCGTACACGTCCACGATCCCGGGGTGCGCGACCGCGGACGCGGCCTGCGCCTCGCGGATGAAGCGCTTCACCTGGTCGGCATCGCGCGCGGCCTCGGCGTGGAGGAACTTCACCGCGCAGCGCCGGTGGATCAGCGCGTGCCGCGCCTCGTACACCGTCCCCATGCCGCCTTCGCCCACCAGCCGCAGCAGGGTGTACTTGTTCTCCAGCGTCTGCCCGGTGCGATCCATGTCCGGAACCCGCGCCGCGGGATGCGCGCCGCCGCCACCGCGCGGCCGCCCGCGAGCCTACCACGCGCGCGTTGACCCGCGCCACCGGCCCACCCTAGCATCGGCACACGGCGGGCAAGTTCTTCGACGAGCTCAGTGCAAGCCCGACGATCGCGAGGAGGGACGACGGATGACGTGCGGGAAGGGGGCCAGGACGCCGGGAGTGGTTTGCGCGGCGAGTCTGCTCCTGGCGGCGGGCTGCGGGCCGGCCGTCGTGCGCAGTCCCGCGGAGCAGGCGCGGGCGGACGCCTGCGATGGGGGCGATGTCGGCGCGTGCTTCGATCTGGGACTGATGCGCGATCGGGACGGTCGCACCGCCGAGGCGGAGGAGCCGTACCGCGCGGGCTGCGCCGCGGGAAACGCCCCGTCCTGCAACAACCTGGGCATGGTCCTCGTCGACCTGGGCCGCGCGGAGGAGGCCGAGGGACCGTACCGCGCGGCGTGCACGGCAGGAGCCCCGGTCGCCTGTGCCAACCTCGCCGCCCTGCTCGACGATCTGGGGCGTTCCGGAGAGGCCGAGGTCGAGGCGCGGCGGGCGTGCGACGCCGGCAGCCCGGCGGGCTGCAACAACCTGGGCACGATCCTCGACGCGCAGGGCCGCACGGCCGAGGCGGAGCCGCTGTTCCGGCGCGCGTGCGACGAGGGCGAGACGCTCGCCTGCGCGAACCTCGGCCTGTTGTTGCGCGACTCCGGCCGGGCGGCGGAGGGCGAGACGCTGCTTGCGGCCGCGTGCGACGGCGGGAGCGCCTCGGCCTGCGGCGGCCTGGCCGAGCTGCTGCTCGGCGCGGGACGCGTGGACGAAGCGGAAGGCCCGGCGACCGCGGCGTGCGCCGCAGGCGACATCGGCGGCTGCGTGGCGCTCGGCCTGCTGCTCGAGGAGCTGGGGCGCAAGGCGGAGGCGGAGCCGGCCTACGCCCGCGCGTGCGACGCCGGCGAGCCGGTCGGGTGCGTCAACCTCGGCGTTGTCCGCGAGCGTCTCGGCCGCGCGCCCGAGGCCGTCGCGCCGTACCTCCAGGCGTGCGAGGGCGACATCGCCGCGGCCTGCGTCAACGCCGCCGTGCTGCTGCAGCAGCAGGGACGATGGGCGGAGGCCGAGGCGCCGGCACGGGCGGCGTGCGACGGCGGCGACCCGGGCGGCTGCCACGCGCTGGGAGTCGTGCTCCTGGGCACGGAGCGTGCGACCGAGGCGGAGGCGCCGCTGCGGACGGCGTGCGAGGCCGGCCTGTTGCCGGCGTGCGGCAACCTCGCCTTCGCGCTCGGCACGACCGGTCGCCCGGCGGAGGGCGAGCCCTTCGCGCGCCGCGCCTGCGACGCCGGCGACGCCTCGGGCTGCCTCAACCTGGGCGGCGTGCTGCTCGACCTCGGACGCTTCGCCGACGCCGCGGACGCCTCCGGCCGCGCCTGCGACGCCGGCCTGGCCCTGGGCTGCCACGACCTGGCCGTCGAGCTCGACCACCTCGGCCGCACGCAGGACGCGCTCGACGCCGCCCGCCGGGCTTGCGCCCTGGGCGACGCCGAGGCGTGCGCCTTCGTCGGACCGTGAGGCGCGCGAGTTGCCCCTCCCCCCCCACCATGCCTAGACTGCCCCCGATGACGAAGCTCGACGACCGAAGGTCAGCGTTCTTGTCCCTCGCGTCGGCCGCCGCCGCCCTCCTTCTGGGCACCGGCTGCCCCCCCTCCCCTGCCGATCAGCTCGCGGCGCTCACGCTTCCGCCGCCGCCGGCGTCGCCCGACGGCACGCTCGTGGTCACCGATGCGGACGTCGATGCGCACCTCTACGCGTTCTACGTCGCCGCGCCGGGCTCGTCCCAGCGCGCGGCGGAGCGGGAGGCGCTGATCCTGCACGGCCTGCGCGAGGCCCAGCGCGCCGTGACGGACGCGGACGCGCTGGACGTCCGGGCGGCGTTGCGGCGGGCGCTGCGCCTCTTCGAGCCTTCGGAGCTGGAGGCGGGGCCGGACTCCGCGGCGCTGCGCAAGCTCCTGGCGTGGATCGAGCCTGTGGCGCGGCGCCTGGGACTGCCGGAGGATTCCCTGATCGTCGCCGAGACGAGGCTCTTGTGCGACCCGGCCGACGAGGAGGCCGCGGGCACGGTGCGTGAGATCGTGGAGTGGGCCGGGTCGGGTGAGGACGAGGCCGAGGGGCTGGAGCGGCAGGCGCAGCTCTACGACGCCGTGACGGACGTCGTGCCGGCGCCGGCGCTGGTGAAGAAGCTGGTCGGGATCATCTTCCAGCGTCACGACCTGGGCCAGGTCGCCGAGCCGATCGAGACGATCGAGGACTGGCTGGCCAACGCCCAGCGCGACCAGTACTTCTTCTCCGGCCTCACGCTGAACGTCCTGCGTCTGGCCTGTCGCATGGGCCGGCCGGAGGCGGCGGCGGAGATGCTCGAGCCGTACCGCGGCACGGCGGCGTACCTGGGCGAGGTGTTCGAGGAGATCGAGGGTCTCGGGGATCCGCTGCGCCGCGCCGGCGCGGCGGCGGACCTGGTCGAGGCCATCGGGATGCAGTTCGCGGAGGAGGTCCGCCAGACGTGCACGGCGTTGCGGCGCGAGTTCCCCGAGGACGGCCGCTTCTCCGCCTGCCTCGGACGGTACTTCTACTCGACGGGCGAGCCCGGCGTCGCGGCGCGGCTGATGCTCGAGGCCACGGTGCGCGATCCGGACGACCGCGACTTTGCCGAGCTGGCGATGATGCTCCTGGCGCAGGTCATCCAGGAGGGCATGGACGGGATGGCGTGGGCGGATCTGGAGCGGTTGCACGACGCGTTCCGCATCCTCTACGACGACCATCGCGCCACCTGGCCGCTGGCGGATCCCCCGGTCGACGAGACCGCGGTGCTGCGCCTCATGGCCAACGCGGCGCTGATCGCCGGCGACGTCGAGGCGGCCCGCTCGTTCCACCAGCGTGCGCTGGAGCTGGAGCCGACGGCGGAGAGTTACTTCCAGTTCGGCCAGATGGAGGCGCGCGGCGGCGACCCACGCCGGGCGCTCGAGCTGCTCCGCGCGGGCCTCGCCGTCTCCACCGGCGACCTGGCCGATCGCACCCTGGCCCAGGCCAACATCCGCGAGGAGCTGGGCCTGTTGCTGGAGTCCGAGGGCGACCGGGACGGTGCGAAGACGTCGTTCGACGAGGCGATCGACGACTGGAAGCAGCTCGGCCGCGCGGGGGTCGTCGCCGGGGCCGAGATGGACGGCCGCATCGGCGTCCTGCTCGTGCGCGGCGGCGAGCGCAACGACGGCCTGCGGCGCATCGTTCGAGCGGTCCAGCAGGCCGGCGAGGACGACTACGGCCCGGGCCAGGACCAGCTCGTCTACAACGACACCCTCTCCTTCCTGCACATGGAGGGCGAGCGCGAGCTGCTGGTCGAGCTGTTCCCGCTGGTCGCCACCCGCCAGGATCTCGACGTCACCTGGCGCGTCTACTACGCGTTGTGGACCCTCGGGGCGCTGCGCTCCGCCGGCCTGCCCGACGACGACGAGGCGGTCGCGTTCCTGAAGGCCATCCGCGCCTCGGGCTGGAGCGGCGTCCTGGCCCGGTTCTACCTGGGCGAGCTGGATTTCGACGGAGCGCTGGCCGAGGCCGACACGTTCGGCCGGCAGGCGGAGCTGCGGTACTACGAGGCGCTGAACCGGCTCTCGGCGGGCGACCGGGACGGCGCGCGCAGCCTGCTGCGCCAGGTCGTCGCCACCAACATCTTCAACTACTACGAATGGCAGATGGCCGACCGGCTGCTCGGCTCGCTCGGCGGCGGCGACGGGCAGGCAGCGGCGGGCTGAAGCCCGCGGTTCGGAGCCCGGACGCCGCAGGAAATCCTACCCGTTGAGCAGGTACCGGTCCCAGTCGGTGCGCTCGATCACTTCCGCGGCGGCGGGTTGCGACACGAGGGCGTCGCGCAGTGCGGTCGCGCGGGTGCGGAAGACGTCGGCGGGCATGGCGTCGCGCAGCAGGAGGTAGCGCAGCCAGACGAAGGCGGTCTGGATCACGTCCGCCTGGCAGTAGCGCCGCACCTCCTCGATCGCGCCCCGTTCCACGGCCGCCTCCACCTGGGAGCCGTCCATGCCGAACTTGCCCGGCAGGCCCACGACGCGCGCGACGGCATCGAGCTTCGAGCGGCGGACGGAGCCGTAGTCCGACAGCTCCTCACACAGGTCGACGTGCATCTCGGGGCGGAAGCGCTGCCGGTAGGCGTTGTTCTGCCAGAAGTACCATGCGGCGGGGATCCCGTGGCGCATCGAGCGCAGGGCCATGACGGGGAGGTCGAAGCGCCGGCCGTTGAAGGTGACCAGCACGGGGTGCTCCTTGTCCAGGAACCCCGCCAGGTCGCGCAGGATCTTCGGCTCTTCCAGCGACGTGTGGCCGACGGAGCCGAGCTTGCGGCAGGCGAAGTCGGGGCCGAGCCACAGGATGCCGACGACGACGACCCGGTGCGCCCATGGCGGCGGGAAGGCCTCCTCGGTGCCTTCGCTCTTCCCTTCCCGCTTCGGCGCGTCCCGTTCCGGCTCGTAGAGCTCCCGGTCCGGGACGGTCTCGATATCGATCACCGCGTACGTCCGCTCACCCATGGCGCACGACTCCCCGATTGACTTCCCCGCCCGCCACCGTTACATCCCCGAAGCGGAGTCCCGGTCCGCGAGCGGACCGCCGAAACCGACGTAGCGTAGGCGCATCCCCGTTCGCGGTGCAAGGAGCAGCCGCATGAAGATCTTTCTCGACACCGCCGACGTCAACGAGATCCGCAAGGGCGCCGCGCTCGGCCTGGTCGACGGCGTCACGACCAATCCGTCCCTGGTTGCGAAGACCGGGCGCAAGTTCGAGGACGTGGTGCGCGAGATCTGCTCGATCGTGGACGGGCCGATCTCGGCCGAGGCGATCAGCCTGGAGCACGAGCCGATGCTGGCCGAGGCGCGCAAGCTGGCCGCCATCCATCCCAACATCGTCGTCAAGATCCCGATGACCGGCGACGGCCTGCGCACGGTGCGCGTCTGCGCCCGCGAGGGCATCAAGACGAACGTCACGCTGGTCTTCTCCGCGCCGCAGGCCCTCCTGGCCGCCAAGGCCGGTGCGAGCTACGTCAGCCCCTTCGTCGGCCGTCTGGACGACATCTCCTGCGTCGGCATGGACCTCATCGGGCAGATCGTCCAGATGCTCGGCAACTACGACTACACGACCGAGATCATCGTCGCCTCGATCCGCAACCCGCTGCACTTCGTCGATGCGGCGAACTACGGCGCGCACATCGCCACGGTGCCGTACAACGTCCTGGAGCAGCTCCTGCGCCATCCGCTCACCGACATCGGCATCCAGAAGTTCCTCAAGGACTGGGAGAAGGTGCCGCGGTGAGCTCTTCCCGGCGGCGTGATGCTTCCGGCTCCGCCGGGGGCCGGAGAGGACGGAGGGAGGACGCGGCCCGCGATTCCGCGCCGGGCGCCGCGCCCGTCCCCGGCGGCTCGGTCATGAGCATCCCGCCGCCGCTCGTTTCCGCCCTTGGCATCTGGACGGACCTCTACCAGCTCACGATGGCGGCGGCGTACCACGTCAACCACATGGCGGACACGGCCACGTTCGAGCTGTTCGTGCGCACGCTCCCGCGGCAGCGCGGCTTCCTCCTGGTCGCCGGCCTCGAGGAGGCCCTCGGCTACCTCGAGGCCGCGCGCTTCGCGCCCGAGGATCTCGACTATTTGCGCTCGCTGCCGCAGTTCCGGGGCGTTCCCGAGGACTTCTTCGCGTACTTGGCGCGTTTCCGTTTCACGGGCGACGTGCGCGCCGTGTCCGAGGGGACGCCGGTGTTCGCGGGCGAGCCGATCCTGCAGATCACGGCGCCGCTGCCCGAGGCGCAGCTCGTCGAGACGTACCTGCTTTCCGTGGTCAACTTCGCGACGCTGGTCGGGACCAAGGCCGCGCGGATGGTCGAGGCGGCGGCGGGGCGCGCGGTGGTCGACTTCGGCTTCCGGCGCGCGCACGGGCCGCACGCCGCGGTCAGCGCGGCCCGCGCGGCGTTCCTGGGCGGGTGCGTCGGCACTTCGAACGTCGAGGCCGGCCGGCGCTGGGGCATCCCCGTCTTCGGGACCGCCTCGCACGCTTTCGTGATGGCCTGCCCGTCCGAGACCGAGGCGTTCCAGCGCTACCACCGGGCCTTCCCGACCGAGATGCTCCTGCTGATCGACACGTACGACACGCTGCAGGGGGTGAAGAAGGCGATCGCCCTGGGCGACCCGCTCAAGGGCGTGCGGCTCGACTCCGGCGACCTGCTCGCGCTCTCGCGCGAGGTCCGCAGGATGCTCGACGACGCCGGCTACCGCGACACCCGCATCGTCGCCTCCGGGGACCTGGACGAGCACCGCATCGCGGAGCTCCTGGCGCAGGGCGCGCCGATCGATGTCTTCGGCGTCGGCACGTCGCTCGTCACGTCGCACGACGCCCCGTCGCTCGAAGGCGTCTACAAGCTGGTCGAGCTGGGCGAGGGCGAGCAGGCGCTGGGCCGGATCAAGACCTCGGCGGGCAAGGAGACGCTCCCCGGCCGCAAGCAGGTGTTCCGCGCGTTCGACGCCGCCGGACGCCCGCAGGGCGACCGCATCGCGCGCATCGGCGAGCTGCCGCGTCCGGGCGAGCAGCCGCTCTTGCAGCCGGTGATGCGGGGCGGCCGGCGCGTCGGCGAGCCCGTGGCGATCGAGCGCCTGCGCGGCCAGGCCGGCGAGAACGTGCGCCGCCTGCCCGCCGGCGTCCGCGCGCTTTCCGACCCGGCGCCCTACCCCGTGGCCGTCAGCGAGGCGCTGCGGCGCCTGACCGACGACCTCCGTCGCACGATCCGCGAGGAGGAGGCGCGTTCGAAATGAGGACCGTCGTCTTCGACATCGATACGCAGCGCGATTTCCTGGAGCCCGGCGGAGCGCTGTACGTTCCGGGCGGCGAGACCATCGTCCCGGCGCTGCGACGCATCCTGCTCGCCGCCCGCGACTGCGGCGTCCCCGTCGTGGCGTCGATGGACGCGCACACCCCGGACGATCCGGAGTTCTCCCGCTTCCCGCCGCACTGCATCGCGGGCACGCGGGGCCAGGAGAAGATCCCCGAGACGGTCGTGGGGCCGGTCCGCGTCGCGTCGGTCGAGAGCGACCCCGATCCGGCCGGCGGCGAGACGGTGATCCTGGAGAAGCGCAAGCTGTCCGTGCTCGAGGCGCCGCTGTTCGAGGCGACGCTCGCCGCGTTGCGGCCCGAACGGGCGGTGATCGCCGGCGTGGCCACCGAGTACTGCATCCGCGCCGCCGCGCTCGGCCTGCGCGAGCGGGGGCTCGAGGTGGCGCTGGTCACCGACGCGGTCCGCGCCGTGGACGCCGGCGACGGCGATCGCGCGCTGGCGGAATTGCGCGAGGCCGGGGTGCGTCTGGTCGGCATGGAGGCCGCACTGGCGATGTTCCGCGAGAGCGGCACGTGCGCGCCGGCGGCCGCATGAGCGGGGTTTCGGGCGAAGGGCGCCAAGGAAGCCAGGGGCGCAAAGGGGCGGGGGGAGTTTCGCGCAAAGAGCGCAAAGGGACGCAAAGGGCGCAAAGGGGAAGGGCGGAAGACCGCGTCCTGGCGTTCGCCGGATCGTCGGGCTCCGGCAAGACCACGCTGATCGAGAAGTTTCTCGCGCGGCTCGGGGAGCGCGGGAAGCGCGTCGCGTATCTCAAGCACGACGCCCATCGTTTCCAGATGGACAAGCCGGGGAAGGACACGTGGCGCGCGATGGAGGCGGGCGCGTCCGCGGTGGCCATCACGTCCGCCGAATCCTGGGCGTGGCTCGCGCGTGTTGACATCCCCGGCATGGAGGATCTCGTCCGCCGCGCACTTGCGGTTGCCGACGTCTGCCTCATCGAGGGTTACCACGGCTCGCGCTACCCGAAGATCCTCGTCTTCCGGGGCGGCGTGCCCTTGCGCGTCGTCCGTCCCTGGCGCACCGTCGTCGCCTCCTACGGCGATGACCCGCCGCGAGGCCGTGGCGGCGTCCCGAGGGGCATCCCCCACCACGGGTGGGACGACGTGGATGCGCTGTTCCGGCGGCTCTTCGGACCGCGGCCGCCGCCCCGGGCGCTCGAGTCGGCGCGCACCGTGCGGCAGCAGATTCGTCTCCGCGGCAACCCGTGAGCGGCCGGCTCGCCGGCGGGCTCCAACACCTCGATCACCTTGCCGGGCCCGTGCGCCTCGCGTACTCTTTCCGGGAGTTCCGTCGGCCTTCTTCCATGACCGGACGGAGCCGGAGGGCCCATGCGTCGCGCCATGCTCTCGCTCGTCGGGTTTCTTGCCTCGACCGCCTGCGCCACCGTCGAGGACCTCGCCGAGGACGGCGGCGTTGATCTTCGCGAGACCGTCCGCGACGACGGCGGAGTCGAGGTCGCGGACGACGCGCCGGACGGCGAGGCGCGCGACGGCGACGTCGGGCCGGACGTCGAAGGCGATGCCGAGGTCGCGGAGGACACGGCGGACGACGGGCGCGACGACGGCGGGGACGACGGCGACGCCGAGGCGCGCGACGACGGCGATTCGCCCGGCGATGCGGACGCTCCGGACGAGACCGCCACCGCCGTCTGCGGCGACGGCACCGTAGCCGCGAGCGAGGAGTGCGACGACGGCAACACCGCCGCCGCCGACGGCTGCTCTCCGACCTGCGCGCTCGAGTACTGCGGCGACGGCGTCGCCGGCACCGATCTGTTCGTCGGCGACAGTTTCGAGTCCGGCGACCTCGCGCGCCTCGCCTGGGTCCCGGACGCGACCTACGGCTTCGCCCCTTCGACCGCCCACGCCCACGCCGGTACCCGCGCGCTCGGCCCCGAGAACATCGGCGCCTCCTCGACGACGGCGCGCATCACGCTGCACGCCGCGACCGAGGGCCGCGCTTGTTTCTGGTATGCGGGCGAGTCCGAGGGCTGCTGCGACCACTTCCGCTTCCTGGTCGACGGCGCGGCCCTGCTCGACACCGCCGGCTCGCACACGACCTGGACCGAGTTCTGCGCCGACGTCGCCGCCGGCTCGCACGACTTCGCCTTCGAGTACGAGAAGGACGGCTCGATCAGCACCGGCTGGGACGGCTTCTTCGTCGACGACTTCCGCCTCTCGGGCGAGAGCGTGGAGGAGTGCGACGACGGCAACCTCGCCGGCGGCGACGGCTGTTCCGCCTGGTGCACCGACGAGGTCTGCGGCAACGGGGTGCTCGACGTCGGCGAGGCCTGCGACGACGGCGACACGACCGCCCTCGACGGCTGCTCCGCGACCTGCGCGCTCGAGACCTGCGGCGACGGCCTGGTCGGCGTCGTGTACGGCGTCCTGGAAGGCTTCGAGACGGGCACGCCGTCCGCCCCGGCGTGGACCGCGGGCTCGCCCTACGGCTTCGCGCCGTCGACGGCGCACGCCCGCACCGGCGCCCGCGCCCTGGGCCCCCAGAACGTCGGCATCGCCTCGTCGACCGCGACCATGACGCTGCGGCAGTCGCTCGATGGCCGGGTCTGCTTCTGGTACGCCGGGGAGTCCGAGAGCTGCTGCGATCACTTCCGTTTCGCGCTGGACGGCACGAACCTCCTCCAGCGCGAGGGCACCTCCACCGCCTGGACCGAGTTCTGCACCGACGTCGCCGCCGGGACCCACGACCTGGCCTGGAGCTACCAGAAGGACGGCTCGGTCAGTCTCGGCTGGGACGGGTTCTGGGTCGACGACCTGTTCCTGCCCGGCGCGCACACGGAGACCTGCGACGACGGCAACACCGCCGCCGGCGACGGCTGCGGCCCGACCTGCCTGCGCGAGGAGTGCGGCAACGGGTATTTCGACGCGGGCGAGGAGTGTGACGACGGCAACCTGGAATCGACCGACGCCTGCACCGCCTCGTGCCGCGCCGCGTTCTGCGGCGATCGCAACGTCAACTGGTCGGCCGCCTCGGACGACTTCGAGACCGGTGCGCTGGCGCAGCTCCCCTGGGCCGCCGGGGCGGGGACGGACGGCTGGGCCGTCGTCCGTGCGCCGGCGACGGCCCACGGCGGCCAGCACGGCCTGGTGAGCCAGAACCACGCCCACTCCTCGACCGGCTGGGTCGAGCTGCCGCTCACGACGGTCGCCGCCGGGCGCGTCTGCTTCTGGTATCGCGGCGAGTCCGAGTCGGGCTACGACTGGTTCAACTTCGCGCTCGACGGCACGCAGCTCGTCCACGTCGCGGGCTCGCACACGACGTGGACCGAGGCGTGCTTCGACGTCCCGGCCTCCGGCGCCCACACCTTCCGCTGGGAGTACACGAAGGACGGCTCGGCCAGCGTGGGCAGCGACGGCTTCTCGATCGATGACGTCCGTTTCCCGCCGGTTGTCGAGACGTGCGACGACGGCAACACCACCGCCGGCGACGGCTGCAACTCGACCTGCCGTTCGGAGTGACCGGACCCGCGCCTACGCCGGCTTCTTCCTGGCGCGCCACATCGCGGTCACGCGCTTGCGCGCGAGGTTGAGCAGCGCCAGGCCCGCGAGGTGGAACGCGAGGACCAGCGCGCCCTTGGACCACAGCGGCAGATGGTAGGCCGGGAGACCCGAGAGCACGACGCGGATCGGGGCGCCCGCCGCGGCCGGGCTCGTGCGCTGCGCCGAGGCCGACCACAGCGCCGGACCTTCCCTGGACGTCGCGCCCGGCGGCGCTCCCGCGACGGACACGCGCACCCCGGCCACGCGCGCCGTCACCGACACGCTCACGTCCGCCACCGGGAACGGGTGGCGCAGCGTGAGCCCCGCCATGTCTCCGGCCGCCTTGATCGAGTACTCGAGCGCCGCGGAAATCCCCTCCGGCGGCACGGTCTCGGGCAACAGGAGCGCCCCATCGACGAGCTCGACCTCGTCCATCGGACCGCCGCCGATGCGCAGCCCGGCCTTGTTCGCCTCGCCCGCCTCCGCCGGTGCGCCGTAGCGGCGCGCCTCGGACGGCAGCGTCGCGCTCTCCCCGCCCTCGGGGGCGAGATCGAGGAACTCCGTCACCCACAGCCGGTCCTCGTCGACCATCACCGTCTGCGACACGCTCGCCCGAACGCCGGCCGTCGCCCTCACGGGCCACGTGATCGCCACCGCCGCCAGGGCCACCGCGACAAATCGCGTCCCGTTCCGGAAACCGACAACTCGTCCCATTCGACCCACTCGCCCCGATCGACCCACTCGTCCCGATTGACCGTCTCGTCCCATCCGCCTCACTCCCCCCACCGTCCCATCATCTTCTCCACTTCGATCTCGCCGTCGACCCGGTCGTTCGCGCCGCCTGCGCCCCCTCCTCCGTCCCCGCCCGCCGCGCCCTTTCCGGCGTCGCCGCCTGCGGACGCCGCGCGCACGGCCGCGGCACCCGCCCACAGCGCCGCCACGAGGAGGGCGCCGGCGGCGACCAGAGCCCCCTGGGCGGCGCTCTCGAACGCCGCGACCAGGGCGACGAGGACCAGCGACAGGATGGCGAACGAGCGCGTCCGGCGCAGGCCTTTTCCCCAATCGGTCCCCTGCTCGCGCCGCCGTGCCGGCCAGAGTGCGACGAGCGTTCCGGCGAAGAGCACGAGCGACCCGGTCCAGACGAACCAGGTCAGCGGGTTGACGTGCGCGCGGAGGAACGCCGGCGAGGCGCCTGCGGCGCCGGCCCCGAAGAACTGCCGCACTTCGAGGTAGAAGTCCTCGACCACTCCGGCGAGGATCGCCACTTCCGCGGTGCTGCGCACCGAGCCCGAGTGGTACTCGCGCAGCGAAGGTGTGGCCAGGTGGGAGGTGCCGTCCGGGGCATCGACCTGCACGAGGGCCTGCGTCTCGTCGAACTCCGCGCCGGTGACGTCGCGGGAGCCGAGGTAGGTCAGTCGCCAGCCGCCGATCTGGAGCGACGAGCCTTCGGCGCCCGCGCGCATCGACGGCCGCAGCACGCCTTCCTCCGTCCGCTGGTAGGAGGCGCCCGCGAAGCCCGCGAACATCAGGGCGGCTCCCACGTGCACGAGGTCGCTGCCCAGGCGCCGGCGGCCCGAGCGGACGAGCCAGGACGCGGCGGCCGCGAGGTTCTCCTTCGTCTCCCGCGCGCGGACCAGGATGCCGCGGACCACGTCCGAGAGCGCGGCGACGATGACGAACGCGGCGAGGGGGAAGGTCGAGAGCGCGAACCAGTTCAGCTTGCCGCCGAACCGGGCGCCGAATCCCGCCTCGTCCCCGGCCGCGAGCTGGGCGACGAGGGTCGCGACGGCGGCGAGCGAGGGGAGGCCGATGACGGACAGGAGGCGTTTCCCCGACGTCCAGCGGTAGGCCAGGAGGGGGCAGACCGACGTCAGGAACAGCAGGGCGATGCCCGACGGCGCCATGAAGCGCACGTAGCCCGACGGCTCGATCTGCACGGCGTCGTCGCCGAAGACCCGTCCGAGGAGAGGGGCCATCGTCGCCGCCGTCATGGCCGCGGTGATCAGGACGAACAGGATGGCCGTCACCAGCGCGCCCGCCTCGCGCGAGAACGGCGACTCGATGTAGGAGTCCTTGTCGCCCAGCGAGCGCCAGCGCCACACGAGGAGCGCCGCGCCGCTGGCCGTCAGCACGGCGAGGATGACCAGGAACGAGCCCGACGCCGGCGACTCGGCGAAGGCGTGCTGGCTGGCGACGATGCCGGAGCGGGTGAGGTAGGTGCCGAAGAGCGGCAGGAGCGCGGTGAGGAACACGAGCATGACGGCGGTGCGGCGCAGCAGCCCGCGGCGCTCGGCCACCGCGGCCACGTGCAGGTAGGCGGTGGAGGCGAACCACGGCAGGAGGGACGCGTTCTCCACCGGGTCCCAGCCCCAGTAGCCGCCCCAGCCCAGCTCCTCGTAGGCCCAGAGCATGCCGAGGAGGTTGCCGAGGCTGAGGAAGCCCCAGGCGGCGAGGGCCCACGACCGGGCCTCGCGGATCCAGGCGTTGCCCGTCTCGCCGCGGACGAGCGCGGCCGCCGCCAGGACGGCCGGCACGACGGTCAAGGCGTAGGCCACGAACAGCACCGGCGGGTGTACCGCCATGAGCGGATTGCGCAGGAGGCCGTTGAGGCCGACGCCGTCCACGGGATGCGAGCGGAGGACGGGCTGGAAGGGGTTGGAGAACGCGAGGACGATGAACGCCATCGCCAGGACGAAGAGGCCGGCGAGTGCGGCGAGCCAGCCGTCTCCCGGCGCGGCGGTGCCCGAGCGGTGGCGCCAGGCGAGGAAGACCGAGGCGGTCACGGCGAGGCAGGCCGCCCACAGGAGCAGCGAGCCGTTCTGGCCGGCCCAGGTGCCGGCCAGGAGGTAGGCCAGCGAGGTCTTGCTGTCGGAGTAGTCGACGACGTAGCGCAGGGAGAGATCGTGGGAGAGGAAGGCGTAGGCCAGGGCGGCGACGGCCGCGACGAGCAGCAGGCCGGCGGTGTGGAGCGAGAAGTGCGCTGCCCGCAACCGTCCGGGCGTCCGATCCGCGGTGACGCCGAACAGCACGGCCGCACCGGCGAAGATGGCGGCGAAGGACAGGATGGCGGTGCCCAGGTTCTCCACGGCGCGACACGATGCCGGATTCCGCGCGCGCGGGCAAGCCGGAAGGACAACGGGGCAGGGGATCGCCCGCGGTTGCGGTTGACGACCGTGCGGCGTCGCGGTACCGTTCCGCCGCCTGCCTGGGGGGCCCGGCGCTGAACGTTCCAGCGCGGACAGGACCGACGGGTTGGGGCGCGGAGGGAAGCCTCGCTGAACATGGCCGATCCGCAGAATCGACGCTCCTTGATCGCATTCGCCTTCGCCGCGGTCCTTCTCGCCACCGTGCTGATCATGGCCCGCGCCGATGCGCTGGCCCGCCGTCCGGTCTTCGGCCTGGCCACGATCCTGCTGGCCGCCGCCGGCACCGTTGTCGCGCTCGCGGTCGGCCTGGGCGCGCTGCTCGCCGCCCGCCGCCGTCCCGGGGACCCGGCCCGGGTCACGGGCACGTGGTCGCACGTGCTGCGTCTCGGCATCGCCCTGCTCGTCATCGGCGGGGCGGCGATCGTCGCCCGCGCGGCGCTCGTGCCCGACTCCTACGGCGCCTACGGCTACTTCCGCGGCGACGCGGTCCGCGACGCGATGCGCGAGCGCAAGCCCGCGCACCAGGGGCGGGCCGCGTGCGCGGGTTGCCACGAGGCCGAGGGCGCGCTGCATGGGAAGGACTTCCACGCCGGCATCCAGTGCGAGTCGTGCCACGGCGCCGGCGGCGAGCACGTCGCGTCCGTCGCCGCACGTGCCGAGGGCAAGGCCGAGCTGGTCCCCGTCGTCATCCCCCGCACCCAGGAGCCGTGCCTGTGGTGTCATCGCCGCCTCGCGGCGCGCCCGTCGTCGTTCCCGCAGATCGACCCCGAGGAGCACCTGCGGGGGTTCGCGGTCGCCGACCTGGGGACCCCCTGCATGCGCTGTCACGATCCCCACGAGCCGTTGTTCCTGACGCGGCCGCTGCGGGAGGCGCGCCTGCATCCCGTGATCCAGCAGTGCCGCGACTGCCACGCCGGCGACGTCGATACCGCCGCGGTGCGGCCCGAGGGACATCCGGTCGTGTTCGAGTGCCGCTATTGCCATGGGGACATCGCGGCCGACTTCGCCGAGCGCACGCACCGGGCGCTGCCTTGCGGCCGCTGTCACCAGGCGCACCGGGAGTCCGAGACCGCGACGCGCATCGTCCGCAGCCATGGCCCGGACTTCTGCCTGCTGTGCCACCGGGACTTCCCGCTGCGCGAGCCCGTCGGCATGCCGACCGTCGCCTGGCCCGCACACCCCGAGCGGAACCCGGAGAATCCCCCGCCGCCGCTGCCCGAGGACGCGCCGTGCGTCGACTGTCACATGGACCGCATCCACGCCCGCGGCCTGGCCACGGCCGCCGTGCCAGGAGGTGCCCCGTGAGCGTCCCTCCCGACGATCCGGCCGACCGGCGCCGTTTCCTGCGCGTCGTCGTCCAGTCCGCCGGCGGCTTCTTCTTCGTCGGCTGCCTCGCCGATTCCGAGGACGCGGGAAGCCCCGCGCCCCCCGGCGGTGCGGCCTACGACTGGGACAAGTTCTACTGGGCGTACGCCGTCGACACCGACCGCTGCATCGGCTGCGGCTCGTGCATGCGCGCCTGTCGCGCGGAGAACGACGTGCCGGAGGGCTTCTACCGCACGTGGGTCGAGCGTTTCGAGGTCGACGCCGCCGAGGAGGCCCACGTCGATATCGCCACCGGCCGTTCCGCCAGCTTCGATCGCGACGCGCTCCCTCCGACCGCCGGGCGCCGCAAGTCGTTCTTCGTCCCGAAGCTCTGCAATCACTGCAAGAACTCGGTCTGCAGCCAGGTCTGTCCCGTCGGCGCCTCGTACCAGACCCGTGACGGCGTGGTGCTCGTCGATGCGCAGCACTGCGTCGGCTGTGCCTACTGCGTCCAGGCGTGCCCCTACGCCACCCGCTTCATCAACCCGCGCTCCCACATCGCCGACAAGTGCACGTTCTGTTACCACCGCATCACCGTCGGTCTTCCCCCCGCCTGCGTCCTGGTCTGCCCCACCAAGGCCCGGATGTACGGCAACCTGAAGGACCGCCAGGACGAGCTTCAGGCCATCCTGCACCGCCGGCGCTACATGCTGCTCAAGCCCGAGCTGGGCACGAACCCCAAGTGCTACTACCTGGGTCTCGACCTGGAGGTGGTCTAGTGGAGGGCTTCGTCTTCCCCAACGAGCAGTCCGTCGTCTGGACGGTGATGATCGTCCTGTACCCGTACATCACCGGACTGGTCGCGGGCGCGTTCGTGGTCTCCTCGCTCTACCATCTGTTCGGCCGCGAGGAGATCCGTCCCGTTGCCCGCTTCTCGCTGGGCGCCGCCTTCGTCTTCCTGCTCTTCGCCCCCCTCCCCCTCCTCGTCCATCTCGGTCATCCCGAGCGTGCGTTCAACATCATGATCACGCCGAACTTCTCGTCCGCGATGGCCGGGTTCGGCTACATCTACACCGCCTACCTGCTCCTCGTGGCGATCGAGATCTGGTTCATCTTCCGCGACGAGATGATCCGCCGTGCCGGGGGCGGCGGCTTCTGGCGTCTCGTCGCCCGTGTTGCGCTGCTGAACGACCTCCGGGCCTCGGAAGCCTCCCGCGCCACCGATCACCGCATCATCCGCTTCCTGGCCGGCCTGGGCATTCCCATGGCCTGTCTGCTGCACGGCTACGTCGGGTTCCTCTTCGGCTCGATCAAGGCCAACCCCTGGTGGTCCACGCCCCTCATGTTCGTGATCTTCATCTTCTCGGCCATCGTCTCCGGCATCGCCGTCCTCATCTTCCACTACATGCTCATCGCCCGTCTCAACGGCTGGAAGATCGACCAGGCCTGCGTCCGCTCCCTCGGCCGCTTCCTCTGGGGTTTCATGATCATCGCGGTCAGCCTCGAGGTGCTCGAGGTGGTTTCCATCGCGTACAAGCAGTCCGAGGAGTGGGAGATCCTGGCGCGGCTGATCGAGGATCGGCTCTTCTTCTCCTACATCGTGCTCCAGTTCCTCGTCTTTTCGCTGGTCCCCTTCCTGCTGCTGGGTCTCAACGCCCTCTTCCGCTTCCGCGACGCCGTCTCCAACACGATCCTGTGGATCGCGTCCGTGATGCTGCTCATCCAGGTGCTGCTCATGCGCTGGAACGTCGTCATCGGCGGCCAGCTCGTCTCCAAGAGCTACCGCGGTTTCACGAGCTACATGCCGGGGGTTTTCGAGCGCGAGGGTCTCGCGGTGGCCGTCGTGATCTTCACGATCCCCTTCGGTCTGCTGTACCTCTTCCACCGCTTCGTGCCCCTCTTCCCGCCCGAAGCGATGCGCGGCGCGAAGTCCGTGGAGCGCCCCGTGGTACCCTCCACCGAGCTGCACTGACGCCTGCGGGCGTCATCGTCCTCGCCGGCGCCGGAGCCCGAACGCCACGACCGCGAGTCCCGCCCCGGCCGCCGCCACGGAGACCATCGCCAGTCCCGCGGGCAGCACGAAGGCGTCGTAGAGCACCGCCTTCGCGGCGAGCGCGGCGAGCGCGACGGCGCCCATGGCGAGCCAATCGCCGAGGCCCCGCCGGACGCCGGCCCACACGAACGTGGCCGCCAGCGCCGAGGCCGCGACCGTCTGCGTTGCCGTGGCGAACTCGCCGCCGGCGGACCACATCACGCTGGCCGCGCGAATGGCGATGTACGCGCCGCCGATCGCGGCGGCCAGGCTCGCGGCGCGCACACCCTCCCGCGGATCCCACTCCGCCAGCGGCCCCTCGCCCGCGGGCGGGCGGCGGCGGCTCCACTCGTACTGGAGCAGCGCGACCGCCGCCAGCACGAGGCCGGCGAGCAGCCCGCCGGCGCCGTCCAGGGTCGCGCCGCCGCCGGCCGCCGCGGCGGCGACGGCGCGCACGGCC
>JACRCZ010000013.1 GCA_016218765.1 Deltaproteobacteria bacterium
AGACTTCCAACGAACAACCTCATGTTTCGACTCTCCGTGTCGGACGGTTCCGACTCCTCCCGGCAACCGATGGACGCGGCCGGACGCCGGCGAAGCGGCCACGCGTTCTCGTCGTGTCCTCGTCCGGAAGTGGCGAGCCGAACCTGGCCAGAGCGAACGAAACGAAAACAGGGCGAGTCTAACACGGAACGCCCCGCTGTCAAACGGCGACCGTCGTCCGGGGTTGCGCCGACGCGCCCGAAGCCGCACGAGAGTCGCCGGCTCCCGCGGGTCACCTGCGACGTCCAGTCCTACCTCTCTGCTTCACGATCGACCGCGTCGATGTTAGGGTGCGGACCCGGATGGAGTTGGCATGCGCGTTCCGAACGAGATCCCGCTCTGGAAGGACGTGACGTTGGAGGAGTGGTCCGACTGGCGCTGGCAGGCCCGGCACCGGATCACCGACGTCGAGGCGCTCAAGCAGGTCGTTCCGCTCTCCCCCCAGGAGGAGGACGGAGTGCGCGCCTGCCTCAAGCGCTTCCGCATGGCGATCACCCCATACTACGCCAGCCTGATCGATCCCGAGGATCCCCTCTGTCCGATCCGCGCGCAGGCGATTCCGACGTCGAAGGAGCTGCAGGCGACGACGGGCGACATGGAGGACCCGCTGGCCGAGGATCTGGACGCCCCGGTTCCTGGCCTCACGCACCGCTACCCCGATCGCGCCCTGCTCATCCTGACCACCATCTGCTCCATGTACTGCCGCCACTGCACGCGGCGCCGCGTGGTCGGCGCGGAGGACGAGCAGCTCGACAAGGCGCAGATCGAGGCGGCGATCGACTACATCGCGCGGACGGGCGAGATTCGCGACGTCATTCTCTCGGGCGGCGACCCGCTCATGTTCGCCGACGACAAGCTGGAGTGGGTTCTTTCGCGGCTGCGCGCGATCCCGCACGTCGACATCATCCGCATCGGCACCCGCATGCCCGTCGTGCTGCCGATGCGCATCACGGACGAGCTGTGCGAGCGGCTGCGGCGGTACCATCCGATTTTCGTCAACACGCACTTCAACCACGCCGTGGAGCTGACGCCGGAGGCGCGGGCGGCGTGCGCCCGGCTGGTCGACCACGGCTTCCCGGTGCAGAACCAGTCCGTGCTGCTGCGCGGCGTGAACGACTGTCCGCACGTCATGAAGCAGCTCCTCTACGAGCTGCTCAAGGCGCGCGTGAAGCCCTACTACCTGTTCCAGTGCGACCTGGCCAAGGGCATCGGCCATTTCCGCACGCCCGTCTCGCAGGGGATCGGGATCATGGAGGCGCTCCGCGGCCACGTCTCCGGGCTCGCGATCCCGACCTACGTGGTCGACTGCCCGGGCGGCGGGGGCAAGGTCCCCGTGATGCCGACGTACCTCATCTCGGCCGCGCCGGACGGCGTCGTGCTGCGCAACTTCGAGGGGACGTATGTCAACTACCACGAGCATCCGGCGCCGGGGCCATCGATTTGCGGCCAGGATCCCGCATGCCACGACCGCCGGCTCGCGGTGAAGGACGGCCCGGCGCGGCTCCTGGACAACCAGATCCTCGCCATCCGTCCCGAAAAGCTGCGGCGTCGCGGCCGCCGCCTGCGGACCGCTCCGCTCGGCGCTCCCGCGCCGGCGATCGACCTGTCGGCGCTGCCCGACGAGCACCCGCCCCGGCAGCTTTCGCTCGACGTCCGGCCGGCTCCCCCGGCGTCGCCCTCCCCGCCCCCGCCGGCCCCGCGCGCCCCGGCCGTCCCGGAGGGGCCTCCCGGTGCGCCGCAGCCGCGCCCCGCCGCGCACGACCCGGGACCGCCGGGAAGCTCCCGCTGATTCCGCCGACTTGCCGCGAGCGGGTTGACAGCGCGCCCCGCCGGGTTCAATGATGGCACCCGGTCCCGAAAGGGACCCCGGGCACATTGGCTCCGCAGACTTCGTGGGGAGAGAAGGAGGACCACCATCATGAACCGCGCCATCATCGCCCTGGCCCTGCTGTCGTCGTTCGCCTGCGGCTACTCCGAGGAGGAATGGCAGGCCAAGCTGCAGGAGATTTCCGACCTGCAGGATCAGCTCGCCCAGCGCGATCAGAAGATCCAGCAGGACGAGGAGCGGCTCGCGGATCTGTCGGCCGAGACGGCGCGGCTCAACGGGCTGCTCACGGACCTCACGAGCAACAACCAGTCGTTGCAGAGCAACCTGGCCGAGGTGCAGCGGCTGTACGACGAGGCCAAGCGGCAGCAGGAGCAGCAGGCCGCGCGTCTCGCGATGTTCCGCGCGACGCTGGAGAAGTTCCGCGCGATGATCCAGTCCGGCCGCCTCCGCGTGCGCATCGACCGCGGCCGCATGGTCGTGGAGATGTCGAGCAACGTGCTGTTCGAGTCCGGCTCGGCCGAGCTGGGGGACATGGGGACGCAGACGCTGTCGGAGCTGGCGGCCGTGCTGCTGCAGATCCCCGACCGCAACTTCCAGGTCGCGGGCCACACCGACAACGTTCCCGTGGGCAGCGGCCGGTTCGACGACAACTGGGAGCTGTCCACGGAGCGCGCCCTGAGCGTCGTGCGTTTCTTCCAGTCGGTCGGCATGAACCCCGGCGTCCTGGCGGCCGTCGGCTACGGCGAGTTCCAGCCCGTGGGTGACAACGTCTCCGAGACCGGCCGGGAGCAGAACCGCCGCATCGAGATCGTCCTGATGCCGAACCTGGACGAGCTGCCCGATCTCTCGGCGCTCGAATCGGAAACCGGCCAGTAGCGATGCCCGGGCTTCGCGCGGCCGCGCTCGCGGCGCTCCTGGCCGCGGGCTGCCCGGCGCACACCCTGCCGCCCCCCACGCTGGCACAGGCGATCGAGGCCATCGCCGACGACGATTGCGCCGCCGCCGAGCCGATGCTCCACCGGCTGCTCGACGAGGAACGGGGCGATCCCGCGCAGCTGCACCACTACCTGGGCGTCTGCCGCCAGACGGCGGGCGATCTCGCGGGCGCGGAGGCCCGGTACCGCGAGGCGCTGCGCGTCAACCCGGCGCTCTACGAGTCGATCAACAACCTCGGCGTCGTGCTCGGGGAGCAGGGCCGGCACGACGAATCCGTCGCCGTGCTCGGCATGCTCGTCCAGGCGTACCCCGGCGAGCCGGAGGCGCACTACAACCTGGGGTTCGAGCAGGCGCAGGCGGGCGATGCGGAGGCGGCGCTGGCCAGTTTCCGCCGCACGGCCGAGCTGGACACGTGCGGGGTCGAGGCGCTGCTGCAGGCGTCCGAGGTGTTGCGGGGGCTGGGACGGCTGGAGGAGCGGATTCTGGTGCTGGAGGAGGCCGTGCGCCGCCGCCCCGGGGACGGCATCTGCGCCGTGGCGCTCTCGCGTGCGTTGCGGGAGGCGGGCAGGATGCAGGACGCGGTCGCGCCGCTGGTCGCCGCCGCCGCCGACGGGGCCAACGACGCGTCCACGGTCGCCGCGGTCGCGCTGGAGCTGCGCAACCTGGGCCGCGACGACGAGGCGCTCGCGGCGGCCCGCGGCGCGATGGACCGCGCGGGAGCCGACGGCGAGGCGTTGCGGGTCGCGGCGCTCACGTTCGCCTTGATCGCCCGCGCGGCCGGGCGGGGCGCGGACGCGGAGGCGGCGCTGCGGGAGGCGCTCGACCGGCTTCCCGGCCAGCCGGAGCTGTCCTTCTTCCTCGGGGGCCTTCTGGCCGAGCAGGGGCGGTGCGACGAGGCGGTTCCGCTGCTCAAGGCGGCGCACACGGCCTTCGCAGCCGCCGACCCGGCGAGCCCCCAGGCTCGCGAGACGGCCCGCGCCCTCGGCGCGTGCGGCGCGGCGCCCTAGTTCGCGATCGTGATCTGGAGCTCGGTGCCGTTCGGGGTGACCGTGTAGCGCGGCATGGTTCGCGAGCGCAGGTAGATGATGAAGCGGGTCCCGTCGCCGCGCGGGGAGGCCTTGACGAGCCGCACCGCGTTGCTGCCGGTCTCGATCCGGGTCTCGCCGCCTTCGGGTCCGGCGCCCAGAACGTCGATCACGATGCCCGGCGGCTCGCGCAGCCCGTAGTTGCTGACCCGCAGCGCGGGCTTGTCCAGCCGCAGGACGAAGGTGCGCCCGCCGTTCAGCACCGCGGGATCCGGCGCGCGCCCGCGGGCGGCACGCGGCGACGGCCCGGCCTCCGGCGACTCGACCGGCGGCGCCGGCGCTTCCGCGCGCTGCGCCGGGGGAGGCGGCGTCTCCGGCTCCGGAGCGGCCGCACCGCCCGGGCCCCACTCGGCCGCCCCCTGCGGGGTCGGCTCCGCGACCGGCGAGGGCA
>JACRCZ010000125.1 GCA_016218765.1 Deltaproteobacteria bacterium
AGGAGGGCGACGAAATCGTCGTCGGCGCGATGGCGACCCACGAGGAGATCGCCCGCTCGCTCTTCCTGCGTCGCCTCGCGCCGGTCCTGTGCGACGCCGCGGCCGAAATCGGCTCGGTGCAGATCCGCGAGCGCGGCACGATCGGCGGAAACGTGGTCAACGCCTCCCCCGCGGCCGATCTCGTGCCGCCGCTCCAGGTCCTCGACGCGAAGCTGGTGCTGCGCACCGGCACCGGCGAGCGCCGCCTGCCGATCGAGCTGTTCGCGCAGGGGCCGAAAGCCACGCAGCTCCGACCGGACGAGCTCCTGGTCGAGGTGCGGTTTCCGCGCCCGCTGCCGGCCGAGATCCACCTCTTCCAGAAGGTCGGCGCGCGCCGCGCGCTGGCGTGCGCCAAGATCTCCTTGGCCTTCCGAGCGCGCGTCGACGGCGACGTCCTGCGCGGCGTGCGCCTCGCGTGGGGCGCCGTCGCTCCCACGGTGGTGCGTGCCCGCCAGGCCGAGGCTATCCTGGAGGGCTCGGCCGTGCGCGCCGACGTCGTCGCCCGCGCGGTCGAGGCCGCCGTTGCCGCCATCTCCCCCATCGACGACGTGCGCTCCACCGCCTGGTACCGCCGCACCACCTGCGCCGCCCTGCTGCGCCGCGCGCTGGGCGCCACGTTGCTGGCGTAGCCGGCACGACCTCACCGTTCCGATGGAAAGTCGCGACCGTTGATCGGAATGGTGAGAACCTTGGTCCCCCCCGCCGCCCCCGGACCTTGGCGTGCGGGCACCGCGTGCGCACAATGGATCCGCGGCAGGCGCGGCGAAGTCGGAAGGCGGCGCCCCGCCAGGTACCCGGGGAGGAACACCGGCCGGAGGAACGGGAGCATGACGGAACGGACGATGCGGGAGGACGCGTCGGGGCGCGGGCGGATGCCCGTCATCTTCGCGGCGCACGGCGCCCCCGTGCTGCTGGACGACGCGGAGTGGGTCGTCGAGCTGGCGGCCTGGGCGGCGGCGATGCCGCGGCCCCGAAGCGTCCTCGTCATCTCGGCGCACTGGGAGGCGCGACCCGTCGCGCTGGGCGCCATCCGCACGACGCCGCTGGTCTACGACTTCTCCGGCTTCCCGGAGAAGTACTACCGGACCGAGTACCCGGCGCCGGGGGCGCCGGAGCTGGCGGCCCGGGTGCGCGAGCTTCTGGGACGCGCGCGCATCGCGTGCGCCGACGCCCCCGACCGGGGACTCGACCACGGCGCCTACGTCCCGCTCGTCGCGATGTACCCGCGGGCCGACGTCCCCGTGCTGCAGGTCTCGCTGCCCGGGCTGGTGCCCGCCGACCTGGTCGCCATGGGTCGGGCTCTCGGGCCGCTCCGCGACGAGGGCGTCCTGATCTTCGGCAGCGGTTTCCTGACGCACAACCTGCGGTACGCCTTCCGGCCCGGCACGCCGCCCTGGGCGCGCGAGTTCGACGCCTGGGTCGCCGACGCGCTCTCGCGGCTCGACCTCGGGGCCCTGGCGGACTTCCAGGCGCGCGCGCCGCACGCGCAGACCGCGCTGCCGACGTGGGAACACTATGCGCCCGTGCTGATCGCGGCGGGCGCGGCCGAGGCCGAGCGGCGGCAGCCGACGTTCCCGATCACCGGGTGGTGGATGGACGGCGCGTTCACGAAGCGGTCCGTGCAGTTCGGGTGAGGACGGGCCGGGCCGCCGTCCCGACCCGGGCCGGCCGGTGCGGCCCTATTCCACGAACACGTACTCCGGACACACCTCGCGCCCCGCCAAGCACGGGAAGACGAGCCCGCCCAGCGCGGCGCGGATGCAGTCCAGGATCTCCGACCCCACGGTGTAGCCCGCGCGCGAGCGCACGTCCGTCACGCGCCCGTCCGCCCCGACCACGATGACGACGTGGTACCACGCGTCCGGCTCCGTCGCGAACGCGCCCTCGCAGGCGCCGAAGACGGCCTCGGCGCCCCGGCTGACCTCCTGGATGTCGTCCCGCTCGAACGACCTGCCCCACGGGCGGGCGCACTCCAGCGGTGCGGCGGCCAGGGCGTCGCGTACCGTCGCCTGCAACGCCGCCGCCCAATCCTCCGAGCCCTCGCAGTACGAGAAGTCGTACCACGAGGGAATGGTCACCGAGACCTCCGTCGAGGGTGCGGACGGCATGGTCACCCACAGGCTCGTGCACGGCGCCAGGCGATCCACGATACCCGCGCCGGCCTCCTGCTGCTCCTCGGCGTGGGCCTCCGTGCAGCCGTCGTCCGCCGCCGCGTCGGTTTCGCCGGCCGCGTCGCCCTCGGCCGCTTCGATCGCCGCGTCCGCGTCGCCGTCCGCCGAGTCGCCCCTGCTGGAGTAGCAGCCCGCCGCTGCGAGCGGCGCGGCCACGACGCAGAAACGCATCGCCCGCGCTGCCGCGGCCCGCATCGGGGCGAACAGCCGGCCCCGCCGCGGCACAGCGGTCGCCACGGCTGCGTACAGCCGCTCGATCTCCGCCGTCAGCTCGTCGGCGCGCGTCCGCGTCCGCCCCACCAGCGCCAGCGCCTCGGCCCGCCGCAGTCCCCGCTCGGCCAGCGCCAGCGCCTCCCGCAGCGCCCCAACCCGCACCGCGTTGAGTCTCGCCCCGCTGCGCCGCGCCGCCTCCGCAAGCGTCGCCCCGATCGCCGCGGGGTGCAGGCGACGGCCCAGCGCCACCGAAAGCGCCAGATCGTGCTGCCGGAACGAGGTGCTGTAGTCCCCGAACGCCTCCGCACGCAGCAGCACCAGCAGCTCGGCGAATCGCGCGACCCGCGCGTCCAGGTGCCGGTAGCCGTAGCGCAGCGGATTGCCCTCCAGTCGCCCCTCGTCCCGCAGCGTCTCCCACAGCCGCGTGCCGTGGAAGGCCCGCATGTCGGTCGTCTCGAAGTTCGCGTCCCCCAGTGCGGCGACGTACTCGATCCCGGCGCGGATCGTGTCCGGGGTCGAGTACGGGTGCACGAGCATCACGTTGCTGATCGTCGCGACCCCGAGCTCGTCCAGGTTGCGAATGCTCTCCGCAGCCCGCTCGGCACTCCCCGGCCGGCCGAACCGCCGCCGCTCCTCGCGCGTCACCAGCTCGACCCCGACGTAGCACCGGACGAGTCCCGCCTCCCGGAACGAGCGGCAGACAGCCGGCGTCAAAAGATCGCCGCGCAGCATGCAGCCGATGCCGATGTCGCCGGCCCGCCGCCGCCGCAGCTCCGCGCCCCAGCGATCGAGGAACGCCAGCGCCTCCCCCTCTCCGTGGGGCAGCACATGCTCGTCCACGAAGTAGAAGTACCGTACCCCCCGCTCGTGTCGCAGCGCCGCCATCTCGTCGCACACTGCCCCGAGGTCGCGCCGCCGTGTCCCTCCCACGCCGGACGCGTGCAGGCATTCCGTCGAGGCGCCGGAGGCGCGGCCCTCGCTCCACTCCAGCCCCTGCAACGCGGCCGGGCCGCAGTACGCACACCGGCCCGGACAGCCGCGCGTCGCCGCGATGTGCACCATCGGGTGGCCCAGCACCTGTGGCAGCTCGCCACGCTCGGGCGTCAGCGTGAGCGGTTGCGGGCCGAGCACCGGAGACGGAGCGCCGTCGCCGCGCCGCGTCGTCAGCCCCGGGACGCGATCCAGGGCCGCCTCGCCCTCCGGTAGCGCCTCGACCAGTCGGACCAGCGGAACCTCGCCGGCGAAGCGGACCACGCTGTCGAGCCACGGATGGCGCTCGAGCAGCCACGAGCGCGCGAGCGTGGCGAACGGCCCGCCCGCCGTGACGTGCCCCCCGTACCCGCGGCGCCGGAGCAGCTCGCCGAAGCCGAGCGGCAGGAACGCCGAGCCACCGTCGGGCAGCGAGATGCCGACCGCCGCCGGCCTCGCTTCCCGGATTCGCGTCCAGGCCCGCTCCACGTCGCGCAGGTCGTTGAGCCGCAACACCTCTCCCCGGAGCCCCGAAGCGTGAAGCGACGCGAGCAGGTACCCCAGGCCGAGGTTCTCGTTGTCCGGCAAACGGCGCCCGACCAGAACCACATCGAGCGCCGACGTCGCGTCGTCCCGCTTCATGGCCGCCCTCCTTCCTCCAGCGGCCAGTTCACCACGCCGCACGTGCCGGCGCAACCCACGTTGCTCCCCCGAACCTCCGGACCAATGACTCGACCCGGACGACCAACCGACAACCGACGACTTTCCCCCCTACGGCTCCAGCAGCCGCAGGGCGTCGCGCGGATCGATGCCCGGGCCGATCGGGGCGTCGTCGCCGACGCTGCCGCCGAACAGCGCCCGGAGCATCTGGGCCGGCGGCATGCCCAACACGGCGAACGACTGCCGCAGCGCGCCGGCGACGTCCGGCGGGAACAGCGTGTCGATCACGAAGTCGCCGTTCTCGTCCACCCCGAGGTCCTCGTCCCCGTGCGCCTCCTCCAGCCAGCGCCGGAACGCCGCCCGCACGCCGGAGTCCCCGCCGCCCGCGGCGTCCTCGAGCGCCCCGATCCACTCCTCCGTCGTCACCAGCCGGAAGCGGAAGCGGTCGACCGCCGTCCGGATCGCCTCGTGCAGCCGGTCCGCACCCAGCGAATCGGCCAGCGCCTCGTAGACGTACGGCGCCTTGCCGTAGACCAGCCCCGCGTACTCGACGCTGCTGCGGAAGCCTGCCGTGTCGCGCAGCACCGGGCGGTCCGTTCCCTCCAGCAGCCGGTACAGCGCGTAGTTCAGCTTGACGTTCATGTCGAACGCACGTCGCGCCTCCTCCGCCCCGTGCAGGTCCGCGACGACCAGCCCCGCCGCGTACTGCGCCAACGGCTCGTCCAGCGACGGGAAGCGACGGCTGTCGTTGCCCACGAGCCCCGCGAACCACTGGTGCGCGACCTCGTGCGCCACCGTGAACTCGAGCGACCCCCGCAGGAGGTCCTCCGCCGGCGTCGGCGGCGCGTCCTCGCCCTCCGGGTCGCGGCCGTCCAGCGCCGAGCCGATCCGTTCTCCCAGGCTCGCCCACAATCCGAGGATCGTCGCCAGCGGGCTGTCCGAGTCCTCCGGCGAGCGGTACAGCATGCCCGCGATGAGCACGAGCGCCGAGAACTCCACGCCGCCCGCGCCGCCGACCAGCGACGCCTCCGCCACGTCCAGCTCCGTGTACGGATAGGGCCCGAAGCGGCGGTTGAACGAGTCCAGCGCGGCGGCCGCCGTCTCCAGCGCGATGGCGCCGCCGGCCGCGTCCTTGGCGCGGTAGACGCTGGACACCCGCGTCCCGCTCCGCTCCACGCTCGTCCGCTCCAGGTCGCGCCCCGCCACCAGCACGAAATCGCGCACCCCAAGCCCCTCGGAGACGATCACCACGCCCGCTCCGTCCCCCGCGGACTCGGGTGCCGCGTCGACGAGGTTCGTCACGACCGTCACGCCCGCGGGCACCACCGTCCGCACCCGGAACGCCGCCACGCCGTTGTACGCCAGATCCCCCAGACGCCCGGGCGGGCTGGTGTCGAACTCGCCGTCGCGGAACGGCGCCACCACCGGGTACGCGTTCGCCGCCGTGATGATGCCGTCCCCGGTCGCCAACAGGCCGTAGTCCGCCAGGCCGATCGACGACAGCGACCCGATCGCCGACATCGCCTGCTGGAACACGTCGTTCGCGTGCGGCGGCAGCACCCGCAGCGTCCCCTCGTAGCGCACCACGACCGTCGCCCGGGCCCCCGGCGCCAGCGGCGCCCCCAGCCGGACCTCCAGCAGGCTCGGCCGCGGCGACTCGTAGTCCAGCATCCCGCCGTCCCCGTCCGTCACCGACGACACCTCGAGGTACCCCGCCTCCGCCGCGCTCGCCCCCAGCTCCCGCGACGCGTTGGGGTGCAACAGCAGCGGCAGGCGCTCGACCGGCTCGCCCGTGACGTTCGTCCACCGCACCGTCGCCTTCCCGGCGAAGCTCCCCGTCACGTCGTCGATCGCCTGGTCCACCTCGTAGCAGGGCAGGTCCCCGAGCGAGTCGACCCCGAGGCGTTCCGCCGCGCCCTCCCGCTCCGCGGGACGCAGCAGCGCCAGGCCCGGCACCCCGTCCGCGCGCGCGGGCGCCGCCGCGGCCAGCGTGCCGAAGGCGGCGGCCGCCCGCAGCAGCCACGGGAGCGCCCTGGCCGACGATCGACCGGTTGGGAACGAGTTCGTTCTCGGCATCCAGGCGTCCTCCCCGCGCCCGCGGGACCGGCGGCGAAGGCCGCCGCCGACGTCGCGGACCGCTAGTAACGCACGACCGCGCCGCGGAGGTCTAGCCGACCCACCCAGGGTCCCGCCAAAGTCGGTCCTGCGGCCTCTGCGACTCGGCGACTCTGCGCGAAATTCGGGGCGCGGAACCTCTCGCGGTGCCCGCGCGGCACCCCACCGCGGCGAGAATGGCGAAGCCCGGACGACCCGCCGACGACCCTTGACATTCTTCCTCCCCTCTCCCTAGTCTCCGGCCCGCTGACCAGGAGGGCGGTCTTCGGGGCGACCGTGGCAGCAGACGCGTCCCGGAATCCTCGGGGGGCTTCGCTCGGCGGGAACCGTTCCACCGGGCGGGGGCTTGTTCCCGAGGCGCCCGGAAGAGAGGTCGGATCGTGCAATTCGACTTTGCCACGGTTCTCGTCTTCCTCCTCGTCGGCGCGGGATTCGTCTTCATCGCCCTGTTCGTCGGGCGCTTCCTCCGCCCGAACCTGCCCGACCCGCAGAAGGCGTCGGTCTACGAGTGCGGCGAGCGCGCCATCGGCAGCGGCTGGTTCAATTTCAACCCCCGCTTCTACCTCATGGCCCTGGTGTTCATCGTCTTCGACGTCGAGGTTGCGTTGACCTTCCCCGTCGCCGTCGTCGTGCGCGACTGGATCGCACGCGGCGACGCCCTCGTCGCCGTGGTCGAGATCGCGCTCTTCCTCCTCGTGCTCGCCGCCGCCCTCGCCTACGTGTGGGGCAAGGGGCATCTGGACTGGGTGCGCGACATCGAAGGGCCGGGGGACGAGGAGTAGGCCTCCATGAGCGATGCGGCGGATCCCCTGGTCAAGTCGCCGGCGAACGCGGACGGGCCGCGGGTCATCGAGGCCGAGGTCTACCCGGGCGCGATCGCCACGCGTCTCGACCATGCCATCAACTGGTTCCGCGAATCCTCCATCTGGTACCTCCTCTTCGCCACCGCCTGCTGCGGCATCGAGCTGATGCAGACCGGCGGCCCGCGCACCGACCTGGACCGCTTCGGCGCCGTCTTCCGCGCCAGCCCCCGCCAGTCCGACCTGCTGCTCGTCGCCGGTACCATCACCTACAAGATGGCCGATCGCGTGCGCCTGCTCTGGGCCCAGATGGCCGACCCCAAGTACGTCGTCGCCATGGGCTCCTGCGCCAACTGCGGCGGCCTCTTCCAGCGCTCCTACTCGGTCGTCTGCGGCGTCGACAAGATCGTCCCAGTCGATCTCTACCTCCCCGGCTGCCCGCCCCGTCCCGAGGCGCTCAACGAGGCGATCCTCCGCCTCCAGGAGAAGATGCACGGCGAGCGTTGGGCGGCCAAGATGAAGGGCCAGGCATGACCCCGGCGGAGATCGCCGCTCGCCTTCGCACGCGCTTCGGCGACGGCGCCGTCGTCGCCGTCCAGGACGCGCTCCTCGACCCGACGCTCGAGCTGGCGCCGGAACGGCTTCACGAGGCCGCGCGGTTCCTGCGCGACGAGGACGACCTGCGCTTCGACTTCCTGCGCTCGCTGGCCGGCGTCGATCGCAAGGAGGCCCTGGAGGTCGTGTACCACCTCCTGTCGCTGCCGCACCGCCACGGCGTCACGCTGCGCGTCAGGACCCCCCGCGACAAGCCGTCCGTCGCCTCCGTCGCCGACGTCTGGCCGACCGCGGAGTGGCACGAGCGCGAGACGTTCGACCTCTTCGGCATCGACTTCGCCGGTCACCCCGACCTGCGTCGCCTCTTCCTGCCCGACGACTGGGTCGGCTACCCCCTGCGCAAGGACTACGCGCCGCCGGCCGAGTACCACGGGATCGTCACGACCCGCGAGGGCTCGCTGCCGGTGACCCGCGCGCAGGTCGCCGGCCGCCCGCAGGTCCAGGTCGCCATGCACGGCGCGAAGGCCGAGGAGCTGCCGGGGTACATGCGCGTCAACATGGGCCCCCACCACCCGGCGACCCACGGCGTGATCAACTTCCTCCTCGAGACCGACGGCGAGATCATCCGCAAGGCCTCGCCGGACGTCGGCTACCTGCACCGCGGCATCGAGAAGCTCGCCGAGTCCAACCTCTACATCGGCACGATGCCGTACACGGATCGCGTCGACTACCTGGGCGCCATCTTCGCCAACCACTCCTGGGCTCTCGCCGTCGAGAAGCTCCTGGGACTGGCCGTCCCGCCGCGCGGCGAGTACTGCCGCGCCATCGCCTCCGAGCTGAACCGCATCGCCAGCCATCTCATCGCCACGGGCGCGCTGGCCATGGACGTCGGCGCCTTCACCCCGTTCACGCACTGGATCCGCGAGCGCGAGAAGATCAACGACATCATGGAGCGGATCTGCGGCGCGCGGCTGACCTACAACTACCTGCGCTTCGGCGGCGTCGCCCGCGACATCAAGCCGGACGTCGTCGACACGATCCGCCTCTGGCTCGACCATTTCGAGCCGATCCTCCGCGAGTTCAATCGCCTCATCTCCGACAACGAGATCTTCGTCCGGCGGCTCGCCGACGTCGCGCCGATCTCCGCCGCCGATGCCGTCGGCTTCGGCCTCGTCGGGCCCAACCTGCGCGCCTCCGGCGTGCACTGGGACCTCCGTCGCGACGCCCCGTACTCGATCTACCCCGAGCTCGAGTTCGACGTCATCGTCGGGAAGGGCTTCCGCGGCGTCGTGGGCGACTGCTACGACCGCTACTGGTGCCGCGTGCTGGAGATGGTCGAGAGCATGAAGATCCTGCGGCAGGCCTGCGACAAGCTGCCCGAGGGCGAGTTCTGGGCCAAGCCCAAGGTGGTCAAGCCGGCGGCCAACGAGTTCTACGCCGCGGTCGAGTCCGCGCGCGGCGAGCTGGGCGCCTACGTGATCGCCGACGGCACCGACAAGCCGTACCGCGCCAAGTTCCGCACCGGCTCCTACACCGGCCTCTCGATCATCCAGCACCTGAGCCCCGGGCTCATGCTCGCCGACCTCGTCGCCCTCATCGGCTCGCTCGACGTCGTCGCCCCGGAGGTGGACCGATGAGGCGGCGGTCGGCGGTCGGCGGTCGGCGGTCGGGAAGCGGCGGTCGGCGGAGGGCGTCATGAACGTGGTACAGCACGCCGCGGACCGCTTCATGCGCTGGGCGTTCTCCGTCGACCCGGCGACCTGGCCTCACGCCTGGATCGTCTACGCCGGCTTCATCCTCCTCGCCGCCGTACTCGCCGTCGGCTTCGTCGCCCTGTTCGCCGGGCCGGTGACGTGGCTCGAGCGTCGCGTCGCCGGCCGGATCATGTCCCGCATCGGCCCCAACCGCGTCGGCCCGCAGGGCGTCCTGCAGTGGCTCGCCGACGGCATCAAGTGCTTCCTCAAGGAGGACCTCGTTCCCGAAGGCGCCGACCGCACGCTGTTCCGCATCGCGCCGTACTTCGTCTTCGGCGGCATGTTCGGCGCGTTCGTCGTGCTGCCGTTCGGCGTGCACCTCGTCGCGGCCGACCTCAACGTCGGCCTGCTCTACATCCTCGCCGTGACTTCCCTCGTCGTCGTCGGCCTGCTCATGGCCGGCTGGGCCTCCAATTCCAAGTGGGCCCTCTTCGGCGGCGTCCGCTCCGCCGCGCAGCTCGTGTCCTACGAAATCCCCTCCGCCTTCTCCCTCATGGCCGTCATCCTCTTCGCCGGCACCATGTCCATGCAGGGCGTCGTCGCCGCGCAGGGCGGCTGGCCCTGGGACTGGTTCCTCTTCCGCAACCCGTTCCTCTTCGCCGCCTTCTTCCTGTATTTCACGGCGGCGATCGCCGAGGGCAACCGCACGCCGTTCGATCTGCCGGAGGCCGAGAGCGAGCTGGTGGCCGGGTACAACGTCGAGTACTCCGGCATGCGCTACCTGTTCTTCATGTTCGCCGAGTGGGCCAACCTGTGGATCATGAGCGCGGTCGCCACGGTGTGCTTCCTGGGCGGGTGGCAGATCCCCGGCGTCTCGCCGGCCGAGGTCGCGGCCGCCGAGGGACTGGCCTTCGTCGGTTGGCAGGCCCTCTCCTTCCTCGTGTTCGCCGCCAAGGCCTCGGCCCTGATCCTGGTCGTCGTCCAGCTCCGCTGGACCGTCCCGCGGCTGCGCATCGACCAGCTCATGTTCACCTGCTGGAAGTACCTCGTCCCCCTCTCCTTCGTCTGCATTCTCGGCGTCCTCGCGCTCATGGTCGTCGTGCGCGAGGGCGGCACGGTCGACATGATCCTGCGCGCCGCGCTCCTGATCTTCGGCTTCTGGGCCGTCGTGGAATACGCGCGCCGCATCCGCCGCACCTACCTGGCGGACAAGGCACTCTACGAGCGCATGGAAGGCAAGGCGATGTGGTATCCGCCGTACCGGATGCCGTGAGCGGTTCGGAGTTGAAACGGTGAGCGAGATGACGGCACAGGACCATGAGAGCGGGACGCCGCGGAAATCGCGCGGGGCGCTCTTCGAGTACTTCGCCGACATCGGGCGGGCGATCGCGACCACCTTCGAGGGCCTCACGGTCACCTCGAGCTGGTTCTTCCGCCGCCCGCTGACGATCCAGTACCCGGACAAGCTCGACAAACCGATCCAGGAGTCGCTGCCCGAGGGCTACCGCGGGATCCTCGAGGTCGACCTGCAGCGTTGCACCGCCTGCGCCCTGTGCCAGAAGACGTGCCCCATCGGCGCGGTGCAGGTGAAGGCCGAGAAGAACGCCGAGACCGGCGTGCGCGAGATCGTCCGCTTCGACATCGACATGGGCCGCTGCATGTACTGCGGGCTCTGCTCGGAAGCCTGCAAGTTCGACGCGCTGTCCCACACGACCGACTTCGAGGGTGTGGAGGCTTCGCCCGACGGCCTGGTCCTGCACTTCGTGCGCAAGCCCGTCCCCGTGGCCAAGGCCAAGGACCAGCCGCCGCGACGCCCGCTGGGCTCGATCCTCGCCGAGATCGTCAACCCCTGCTTCGGCCGCGTGCGCTGGCGCGGGCGCCGGATCGCGGGGACCTGCGAGGACACCAGTCCTCAGTCTTCAGTTGTCGGTTCTCAGACCGGACAGGCCCCAGCGGCCGACGCGAAATCGAAGACGGACCCCGCCGAGCCTGTTCCCGACCGGACGGAGAACCGAGAACCGAAAACTGAGAACTCCGTGCCGCCCAAGGAGGGCACATGACGACCTCCCTCGCCGGCGCCGTCGTCTTCTACGCCCTCGCCGCCCTCGCGGTCGCGGGCGCCGCGTGGGTCGCCTTCGCCCGCAACATCGTCCACAGCGCCTTCGCCCTCCTGGCCACCTTCTTCGGCGTGGCGGGGCTGTACGCGTTCCTCTCCGCCGACCTCGTCGCCGTCATCCAGCTCCTGGTCTACGTCGGCGGCATCCTCATCCTGATCCTGTTCGCGGTGATGCTGACGTCGCGCATCTCCGAGGTCAAGGTCTCCAACCGCTCCGCCGGCTTCGGCCTGGGACTGCTCGTGCTGCTGGGCACGATCGGCGTCATGGCCGCCGTCGCCTTGCGCGTCCCGTGGGGCAAGGCCCCGCCCGCGACGCCCGAGCCGATGGCGCCCGGTGTCGGCGACGCGCTGCTCGGCCCCTACGTCCTCCCCTTCGAGGTCGTTTCCGTCCTGCTGCTGGCCGCCCTCATCGGCGCCGTGACCCTCGCCCGCGGCAGGAAGCGCATCGCGGCATCGGGCACGCCCGGTGCTGCCGCGCCGGATCCGGTTCCGGAACGAAAGACGAAAGACGAAGAACGAAAAACGCCGGATGGCGAGGTGCAGCCATGACGATCGGCGTCCCGCACTACCTCATCGTCTCCGGCATCCTCCTGGCCTGCGGCCTGTTCACCGTCGTCACGCGGCGCAACGCCGTGGCCATCCTGATGGGGATCGAGCTGATCCTCAACGCGGCGATCCTGAACCTCGTGGCGTTCTCGCGGCTCGTGACCGGCGCGGTCGGCGGCCAGGTCTTCGCGCTCTTCGGCATCGTGCTGGCCGCGGCGGAGGCGGTCGTCGCCCTGGCGATCGTGCTCCAGCTCTACCGCGCGTTCCGCTCCGTGGATACCACGGAGACGACCGAGCTGAAGGAATGAGGCGCCCATGAGCCTCCACCCCTTCCCCTATCTCTGGCTCATCCCGGCGCTGCCGCTCCTGGGCGCCATCATCAACGGCCTGTTCGGCTCGCGCATCCAGCGCCGGTTCGGCGAGACCGGGATCTGGGCCACCGCCGTCCTGCTGCCGTGGATCTCCGCGGCCATCGCCGCCTGGGCCTTCGTGACGCTCGCGCGCTCCGGGCCCGAGACGGCGCTGTACGTCAAGCTCTGGGGCTGGCTCAACGTCGGCTGGCTCGACGCCGACGTCGCCTTCACCCTGGACCGCCTGTCCGGCGTGATGTGCCTCGTCGTCACCTTCGTCGGCAGCCTGATCCACGTCTACTCCATCGGCTACATGCGCGGCGATCCGGGCTACTGGCGCTTCTTCGCCTACCTGAACCTGTTCATGTTCGCCATGCTGACGCTCGTCTTGGCCGACAACTTCCTGCTCATGTTCGTGGGCTGGGAGGGCGTCGGCCTCTGCTCGTACCTGCTCATCAGCTTCTGGTACCGCGACAAGGAGAAGGCCGTCGCCGGCATGAAGGCCTTCGTCGTCAACCGCGTCGGCGACGCCGGCTTCGTCCTCGGCCTCTTCCTCCTCTTCTGGGGCGTCGCCGGCACCTGGCAGAACCCGCCGCACGTGCAGCATCCCTTGCCGGACATCATCCTGGGAGGGGAGGGCGCCGGCGCGACGACGAGGGCGGCGACTGCCGGGACGGTTGTCGGCTCCGAGGGGCATTCCCTGCCGGCGCCGCAGCGCGTCATGATGGAGTCGATCGTCTCGGGGATCGTGCACGGGGAGGGCGCCGCGGCCGCGGCTCCGCTGCCGCGCACCTCGGTGAAGTTCCGGGAGGTCGAGCGCATCCTGCGGGACCCGGCGCGGCGCGACGCCTTCGTCTCCCAGCGCTGGCTGGGCCTCAGCCTCGTCACGCTGGCCTGCCTGTTCCTGTTCCTGGGCGCCACCGGCAAGAGCGCCCAGATCCCCCTCTATGTCTGGCTCCCGGACGCCATGGCCGGCCCGACGCCCGTCTCCGCCCTGATCCACGCCGCGACGATGGTCACCGCCGGCGTGTACCTGGTGGCGCGCCTGCACTTCCTCTTCGCCTTGAGTCCGCTCGCCCTGACCGTCGTCGCCACCGTCGGCGCCGCCACGGCGCTGTTCGCCGCGACGATCGGCCTGTTCCAGCACGACATCAAGAAGGTCCTCGCCTACTCGACCGTGAGCCAGCTCGGCTTCATGTTCGTCGCCGTCGGCGTCGGCGCCTTCTGGGTCGGCATCTTCCATCTCGTGACGCACGCCTTCTTCAAGGCCTGCCTCTTCCTCGGGTCCGGCTCGGTCATCCTGGGGTGCCACCACGAGCAGGACATGCGGAAGATGGGCGGCTTGTGGAAGCTGATGCCGGTCACCGCCTTCACCTACCTGCTCTCGTGCCTGGCCATCGCCGGCTTCCCCCTCTTCTCCGGCTTCTTCTCCAAGGACGAGATCCTCTGGAAGGTGTTCAGCACCGGCAACCTCGTCTACCACTCGGGCGGCTTCTGGCTCTACGTCATCGCCGCCGTCGCCGCGCTGTGCACCTCGTTCTACATGTTCCGCTCCTTCTTCATGACCTTCACCGGCAAGTACCGCGGCGAGCCCCACGGCCACGACGCCCACGCGTCGTCCCCGTCGACTCACGACTCAGGACTCACGACTCACGACTCCCCCGCTGCCAGTCACGACTCCCCCCACGACTCTTCCCACTCGCAGCCCGCAGCTCACAGCTCACATCTCCCCCACGAATCCCCCGCGTCGATGACCGTCGTCCTGGCCATTCTCGGGGCTCTCGCGGTGGTCGGCGGCTTCCTGGGCGTTCCGCCGCTGCTCGGCTTCCTGCCCAACTGGTTCGAGCACTGGCTGGAGCCGGTGTTCGGGGGCTCGGAGCACTTCGTGCACTGGCGGCACTACCCGCACGCCTACGAGTGGGGCCTGATGGGCGCCTCGGTGGTCATCGCCTTCCTGGGTGCGGCGGTGGCGTGGTGGCTGTACTACGCCGCGCGCAGCCCGATTCCCGGGCGTCTGATGGCCAGCGGGAGCCCGCTGGTCCGCCGGGTGCACCGGTTGATCTACAACAAGTACTACGTCGACGAGGTCTACGGGCGGGTGTTCGTGGACGGCGGGGTCGGGCTTTCGCGGGGGCTGTGGTGGATCGACGCCCGGATCGTGGACGGGCTGGTGAACCTCGCCGGCCGGATCGGCGCCCTGTGCGGCATGCTCCAGGGGTGGATCGACCGGGTGTTCGTCGATGGGCTGGTGAATCAGGTGGGCGACGGCATCGTCGCCGGCGGCCGGCGGCTGCGCGGGACGCAGTCGGGCCGCGTGCAGACCTACGTCTACGGGATCGTCGCGGGGTGCGTGATGTTCGCGCTGCTCACGTACGCCGTGCCGTGGTGAGCGGAGAGGGCCGATGGACTACCCGACCAACAGCATGCTCCTGACCTGGATCATCTTCACGCCGGTCGTGGGCATCGGCGCGATCTTCGCGGTGCTCGCGCTGCGTCCCGCGCTCAAGCTGAGCCAGCGGGCCGTGGACCAGGCGTCGCGGGCGATCGGGCTGGCGGCGACCGTCGCCGTCTCCCTCCTCGGGGTCCAGCTCTGGCGCGCGTTCGACGGCGGCTCGACCAGCCTCCAGTTCGTGCACCACACGATCTGGATGCGGCAGTGGAACATCGAGTACTTCGTCGGCGTCGATGGCCTGTCGATCTCGATGGTCCTCCTGACCGCGTTCGTCTTCCTCGCCGCGATGATCGCCTCCGTTCCGTGGTGGGGCCGTCTGGACGACGAGCACCATCCGCATTTCTCCAAGAAGCGCGTCCCCGGCTACATGATCCTCTTCCTGCTGCTGGAGACCGGCGTCCTGGGCACGTTCTGCGCGCAGGACTTCTTCCTCTTCTACGTCTTCTGGGAGGTGATGCTCCTGCCGATGTACTTCCTCATCGGCATCTGGGGCGCGCCGCCGCGCACCGACCCCGACGGACGCGTCCGGGGCGGTCCGTACGCCGCCATCAAGTTCTTCCTCTACACGCTGGCCGGCTCCGTCGTGATGCTGCTCGCGCTCATCGCCATCTACTACAACTCCGGCCCCGCCAGGCTGGTCGATGGCTCGCTCACCGACCACACCTTCAACCTGGTCTACCTCACGGAGATGGGCCGCAGCGGCGCGTTCGATCGGGTCGCCCCGATCTTCGGCATGGCCTTCCCCAAGGTCATCTTCATCGCCCTGTTCCTCGGCTTCTCGATCAAGGTCCCGATGTTCCCGTTCCACACCTGGCTGCCCGACGCGCACGTCGACGCGCCCACGCCGATCTCGGTCATCCTGGCCGGCATCCTGCTCAAGACCGGCATGTACGGCATCCTGCGCTTCAACCTCCAGATGCTCCCCGACACCACCTGGTGGGCCGCACCCGGCATCGCCCTCTTCGGCGTGATCAGCATCGTCTACGGCGCCTTCGTCTGCCTCGCCCAGAAGGACCTGAAGAAGCTCATCGCCTACTCTTCCGTCTCCCACATGGGCTTCTGCCTGCTCGGCATGGCCGCCCTCACCCCGCAGGGCATCTCCGGCTCGGTGTTCCAGATGGTCTCCCACGGGGTCATCTCGCCGATGCTCTTCCTCATCGCCGGCGTGATCTACGACCGCGCCCACACGCGCGACATCAACGGCTTCGGCGGCCTGGCCGGGAAGCTGCCCGAGTACACCGGCCTGACCGGCCTCGCCTTCATGGCCTCGCTCGGCCTGCCCGGCCTGGCCGGGTTCATCGGCGAGGTCCTCGTCTTCATGGGCGGCTTCGGCGCCTCCGACCCGAACTTCCGCTGGTTCGTCGTCGCCGCCGTCCCCGCCGTGGTCATCACCGCGGGCTACTACCTCTGGACCATGCAGCGCATGTTCCTCGGCAAGATGAACGACAAGTGGTCCCATCTCTGGGACATGAACTGGCGCGAACGCCTGACCCTCTACCCCCTCGCCGCCGCCACCATCCTCCTCGGCTTCTGGCCCGCCCCCGTGTTCAACCTCGTCAACACCTCCCTCCACCACCTGGTCGGCGTCATCACCGGGGGCACCTGATGCGCCAGGACCTCGTCCGCTTCGGCCCCGAGCTGGCGCTGTCGGCGACCGTCGCCCTCGTGCTCTTCGCCGACCTGCTGCTCAAGGGCTCGGGGCGCCGGCGGTTCGTCCTCCACGGCCTCGCCGTCCTCGGCGTGATCGGCGCCGGCTTCGCGCTCCTGCTGCTGCCGTCCGGCGATCGGTCCATCTTCTCCGGCATGCTGGCCGTGGACGGGATGGCCCGCTTCTTCAAGGGCCTCTTCCTGGTCGTCGCGCTCTTCGGCATCCTCTTCGGCGCGCTCTCCGACGAGATCCCGGAAGATCGCTTCGGCGAGTACCTGCTGCTGCTCCTGTGCCTGACCCTCGGCCTATCGATCCTCTCGGCCGCGCAGAACCTGCTGCTCATCTACCTCGCCCTGGAGCTGGTCTCGCTGCCGTCGTACATCCTCGCGGGCTTCCGGCGCGGCGACAAGCGCTCCAGCGAGGCGGCGCTCAAGTACGTCATCTACGGCGGGGCCGCGTCGGGCGTGATGCTCTACGGCTTCTCGCTGCTCTACGGCCTGGGCGGGACGCTCGACCTCGCGGGCGTCGGGCAGTACGTCGAGTCGCTGGCGTCGCAGGGCTGGGGCTCGCAGCTCGCGGTGGTCGCGGCGTGCCTCTTCTCGCTCGCCGGGTTCGCCTACAAAGTGGCGGCGGTGCCGTTCCACATGTGGTGCCCCGACGTGTACGAGGGCGCGCCGACCCCGTTCGTGGCGTTCCTCTCGGTGGGGCCGAAGGCGGCGGGCCTGGCGGCGCTGGTGCGCTTCTTCCTCGTCGGCTACGGCGCTCCGACGTTCTGGATGACGCCCGGCGAGTTCCCCTGGCCCCTGGTGCTCGGCGTGCTGGCCATCGCGACCATGACGCTGGGCAACCTCGTGGCCATCGCCCAGGAGAACATCAAGCGCATGCTGGCGTACTCCAGCATCGCGCACGCCGGGTACATGCTCATGGGCGTGGCGGTGGGCACCTCGGAGGGCGTCCGCGCGGTGATGCTGTACCTCGGCATCTACCTGGCGATGAACCTCGGCGCCTTCCTCGCCGTCATGGCGGTCCGCGCGCGCATCGGCTCCGAATCGATCTCCGACTACAAGGGTCTCGGCACGCGCAGCCCGTACCTGGCCGCGCTCCTGGCGATCTTCCTCTTCTCGCTGGTCGGCCTGCCGCCCTTGGGCGGCTTCATCGGGAAGTTCTACGTCTTCGCCGCCGTGCTGCACGTGAAGTACAAGTTCTTCTACTTCCTCGCCCTGGTCGGCGTCCTCAACTCGGCGGTCTCGCTCTACTACTACGCGCGCGTGATCAAGACGATGTTCCTGGAAAAACCCGACGGCGAGGCCGCGTCCTTCACGCTCGCGCCGTCCTACGGCGCGCTCCTCACCGTGCTCATGATCCCCACCGTGGCGCTCGGCATCTGGTGGAAGCCCCTCGCCGACGCCGTCGCCAAGATGTCCCTCGTGGTCCGGTAGACCCCCCCGTCGGTCATCGCCGGCGCGGAGCCACCGGCACGCTCGCCGCGACGGGCGGCCCGGTCGAAGCGGCCTACGGGAACAGCGCGTCCCCGCCGCCGGCGAAGGCGGCGACGAGCTGCACGACCCACAGCAGTGAGCCGAACAGGAAGATCCAGCACCAGACGATCGCAGGCCAGCGCCACCAGCGCGGCGAATGCCGGTGCAGCCACCGCAGCAGGAACCCCGAGCCCACGGCCGTGCCGGCCATCACCACCAGGAGCACCACCCCGGCGACGACGAGCTGGTCACCCTTGAGGAACGCGTCCGCGAACCGCGGACCGGCCAACGACGGCATGGAGCCGATGCTAGTACACCGCCCGAAGCTCTGCCAGCGCCTCCTGGACGTTTTCCAGCGCGATGGCGAGCTGGTTCACCGACGCGTGCGCCGCCGCCCGATACAGGAGCTCGATCGCGTCGTCCAGACGGAAGTCCCCGCGGATTTCGGCCGCGGCCCGCGCGTGCTGGAGCGCCATCAGCGCGTGCTCTTCCAGCCCTGCGAGGTTCCCCCGCTCCCCCTGCTCGACGGCGGCCCTCGCGTGCGTGATCGCCTCCGTGATGTGATCTCCGAACTCGTCCGCCCGGACGATCCCGGACGTCAGGAGCACGACCAGACCGAGACTCGTGATGCCGACGACGCGTCTGCGCTCCATCATCGCGTCCTCCTGCCGGGCGTCCCGCCCGCCGATCCCTTCGCGACTTCGATTCCCCCGCCGCCGCCCCGCGCGCCTGCGCGGACGGCAAGCGGTTGCACACGTGATAACCACGTTGACCCGCCGTGCAACGGCGGACTCTCGTTCCGAAGCCGTACCGCGCGCGGCCCGCCCCGGGCGTGCCGTAGCGAGGCGCCCCTGCCTGGACCTACCGGTCGGCCCCGACGACCGCCGCCAGCCGCTCCAGCCCCAGCTCGATGCGGTCCAGCGCCGTGGCGTACGAGAAGCGCAGCGCCGTCCGCGCCGCCGGGCCGAAGTCGGCACCCGGCGCGACGGCGACGCCCGCCTCGCGCAGCAGCCGGCGGCTGACCTCCACCGAATCGTCGCCCAGGTGCTCGGCGCCCGCCAGCACGTAGAACGCGCCGGCCGGCTCGTAGTCGATCCGGAACCCCAGGCGGCGCAGCCCGTCCACCAGGCGCCGGCGGCGCCCGTCGTACGTCGCGACCATCGCGGCCACCGAGTCCTGGGGGCCCGCCAGCGCGGCCATGCCCGCGTGCTGGACGAACTCCGACGCGCACAGGAAGTAGTTCTGGTGCATCTTGCGCACGCAACGCACGAAGGCCTGGGGCAGCACCACCCAGCCCAGCCGCCAGCCGGTCATCCGCCAGCGCTTGGAGAACCCGTCGATCACGAACGCGTCCGGGTTCCAGCGCAGCATCGTGTCCGCCCGCTCCGGGCCGTACTCCACGCCGTGGTAGATCTCGTCCGAGACGATCCACGGCCCGCCGGGACGCGAGGCCAGCTCGGCCAGCGCCCGCAGCTCGTCGCGCGAGGCGACGGTCCCGGTCGGATTCGACGGCGAGTTGAGCAGGATCGCCCGCGTGTGCGGGCCGATCCCCGCCCGCAGCGCGTCCAGGTCGAAGGCGTAGCCGCGGTGGACGTCGAGCGGGAAGCGGACGGGCACGCCGCCCAGGAACGCGATCTGGCCGGGATAGCAGGCGTAGTGCGGGTCCGGGATGAGCACTTCGTCACCCGCGTCGAGCAGCGCGCCCCACACCAGGAAGAAGGCCGGACTCGCCCCCGTGGTGACCACGATCCGCTCCGGATCGACCTCCACGCCGTAGCGCTCCGCGTAGCGCGCCGCGATCGCCTCGCGCAACGGCAGGATGCCCTCCGTGACCGTGTATCGCGCGCGCCCGTCGCGCAGCGCCCGCACGCCCGCCTCGACCACGTGCCCGTCGCACGGCAGGTCGGGCTCGCCGACCTCCATGTGCACGACGTCACGCCCCTGCCGCTCCAGCGCCGCGGCCTCCGCCATCACGTCCATGGCCAGGAACGGCGGGATCTCGACCGCCCGCTCGACCGGCCCCACAGCCCCGTCGCACCCGAACGCCGCTCGTCCCATGGCCTCTTTGCGTCCTTTGCGTCCCTTTGCGGGCTTTGCGCGAACGTCCCCTTCGCGCCCTGTTGCTTCCCTGGCGAGCTTCGCGCGGACCTTCCGGGGACGTCGGTGGGCGGACTACGGCGTGGTCGCCGGGGCGGGGGTCTCGGCGACCGCCTCGGCCGGGGTCTCGGTCGTGGGCTGGGCGGACGTCTCGACGGGCGCCGGAGGCGCCCACGTCTTGACGGCGTCGCCGGTGCGCGTCGTCGTGTACTTCATCACCATCATGTACGTGTCGTCGGGCAGCACCACGCCCATCTCGAACTCGTCCACCCCGCCTTCCGGGAGGCGGAACGTCGCCCGGTAGTGCATCGGCGAGCCGTCGGGTCCCGGACCCGTGCCGTCCAGCGTCATCGTGCCGTCCGCCGCGACGGGCCCGACGAACTCCATCGAGACTCCGGGCATCATCGAGTCGGTCCACCACATGTGCGCAGCGCCGGTCTCGTCGGCCCACATCTTGCCCCAGCCCTGCATGCCGGGCCCGGACGCCTCGGACGCCGCCTGGTCGTAGACCAGGTAGAACAGGCCGTCATCGCCGAACCACTGCTGGATCGTGCCGGCGAACGCCACGGCCGGCTGGTCCGGCGCCATGTGCATCTCGCCCGCCACGGCGAATGCTCCCTCGTGGCCCCCCAGCGCGGCTTCCACGGCGTCCGGCGCCGGGGGCGTCGGCTCCGTCGTCGCGTCGGGCACCGGCTCGACCGGCGGCGGCGTGGACGGACACGCCAACGTCGCAAGCGAAACCAGGGAAACGAGTACGAGATGCTTCATCGGACTTCCTCCTTCTGTGATCCCCTCTCGGTGGCCGCCCCTATCGCAGACTCGGCCGGTGGTGTCAACTTCGCCCCCTCCTTGACCGATGCGGGCCCCGCCGGGGAAGATGCCGGACACGATGGGATTCCGTGAGACACTCGACGATCTGTTCCCGGGCGCCCTACCCGCACAGGACTACCTCGCCAAGACCACGGCGGCCCTTCGACGACTCGGCTTCGACCGGGAACACGCCATCGCTTGCGTCGGCGTCTGCCGCGACGAGCTCACTCGCCCCTTCGTGGACCAGATCCAGCGGATCTGGGGCGAGGCGTTCAACTTCAGCAGCCTCGCCGGCATGCTGCTCCTGGGCCGCACGGGGTTCAGCGCGGCCTTGCACCACGCCCCGACCGGCTCGGAGATCCGCCGCTACATCTTCTTCGCCATGCCGCACATCGGCATCGGCCAGGGCGGCGAGCCCGGCCTCTGCCGGCGCGCCGGCCAGGACCAGCCCTCCGGCGCCTGCGGCGCCCTGATCGCGTTCCGCAAGGAGCTGGAAGGCGGCAACGTCCGCCTCGAGCTGGACCCCGACGACGTCGAGCAGAGCCTGCTCAAGCAGCGCCTCTTCCCCCTCCTGCGCCACGGCGATGTCCCGGACCTCCCGCACCTTACCCGGATCATGCACTCCGTCATCGTCGAGGATCTCGAGCGCGGCATCTCGCTGGCCGTGGATCCCCTGCGCGCGGCCTGGGCCGAGCTGACCGGCATCCAGATCCACGGCCCCGACCGCCAGGAGTGGATCTGGCCCGCCGAGTCCCAGGCGTGGGTCCAAGGCGTCCGCGAACCGCTGACGATCGGTTGAGCCACCCGCTCCACCGCTCTACCGCACCACCGCTCCGCCGCTCTGCCGGACCACCGCTCCACCGCCCTACCGCACCACCGCTCTAGATCTCGTCCGCCCCCACGTCCGGCGTCGTGGCGCTGCGGGGAAGTCCGTCCATGTCGTACGCCGGCGCGCCGACCGGCGTTCCGGCGCCGTCGCACGGCGACCCGGCGCCGAGGTGCAGGTCTCCCGGATAACCGGTGAAGAGCGGGTCCGCGCTCAGCGTCCCGCCCACCGTGATGTCCGCCAGCGCGTCGACCTGGGTCACCGTCGTCAGCGCCGTCAGGTTCTCGTCGAAGTACAGCGCGGACGGCGAGCCGGTCGGATCCAGGTCGTTGCTCTCGAAGAGCCGCGGGTCGGCGGCGACGCTCGCCTCGACGAGCACCCGCGCGGTGGCGCAAGCGCCGGCGCGGATGATGTTGTTGCGAAAGACTCCCGACGGTCCGCCCGGTCCGGCCGGACCTGCGGCGAGCGACACGCCCGTGCTGGTGCACCCGCCCGCGTTGCCCTGTCCGGAGATGGCGTTGGAGTGTACGTCCAGCTCGTTGGTGCCGGCGGCCAGGACCACGTCCAGGCCCACGAAGCGGCTTCCGACGGTCGAGGACCCGGCGCAGCTTCCGCCCAGGATGCGGTTGTTCTGGAGCCGGGCCCAGGAGTCCTCCGCGTAGACACCGACGCCGGCCGTGCTGGCGCACCCGCCGTCGATCGAGTTGTCGTCGACGAACGCGCCGGTGTTGTCCAGATAGACGCCCCAGGAGAGGACGCCTCCCCGGCCCGTGATCAGGTTGTCCGCGATGCGCAGGCACGAGCCGTCGTCGCAGCGCACGCCGACCGAGGTTGGCGGGAAGCCCCACTGCGAGCCTTCGATGCGAGTGTTGCCCAGCACCGCGCAGCGGCTCGACGTCCCCGACGTGTTGGCGCCGCAGTGGACCCCGTTGGCGCCCGACGAGCCGCCCTCGCCGCCGCCCGTGATGAGGACGTTGGAGTCGATCACCGGGTGGCAATCGCCGATCGCCCGCACGCCGTCGGTGCGCGTCGCGTTCGTGTCGCCCGCCGCGGCGATGTAGGTGTTGTCCACGATCCACGGCGACGCGCCGCCGCAGTCCTCCATCCAGATGCCGTGGCTGTCGAGCGCCCCGCCCCAGGCGTTGATGTCGCAGGCCCGGATCACGATTCCCGTCGCGTCCCCCGCGATGCGGATCGCCGCGCCCGTGTCGGCGTCGACGGCGCAGATCGCCGTGCGCTCGACCACCGCGCCCGGCGAGTCCTGGAGCAGGATGCCGTAGGTCGTGCCCGTCCCGGTCGTCGACCGTCCGCGGAACGCCGGACCCGTGCTGCCGCACAGCACGTTGCACCGGCCGCTCGAATCGTATCCCTGGCAGTTGTCGACGATGCGCGGGGTCGAGCCCACCGAGCGGACGGCGATGCTCTCCGAGGTACCCGCCCCGGCGTCGACGCGCGAGGTCATGATCACCGCCTCGGCCCCGTTGACGAGGTTCACGCCGTAGGAGTTCGTCACGACCGGCGTGTTGTTGATCACCAGGTTGGAGAGGATCGCGTTCCGCGCGCCGTCCAGCGTCACCGCCGCCGTCGTCGTCGCGGTGAAGCGATCGATGCGGAAGCCGTCGAGCACCGTGTGCAGCGCGATCGAGTCGGGGAAGAGCACCCCCTCCGGCCGCGCCGGCTGGATGACCGTCGTCGAGTTCGTGCAGCGCGTCCACGAGGAGGTCGCGTAGTTGCCGTACACCGAAATCCCGTCCGACATGGTCACGGACTCGGGATACGTCGCGGTGTTGCCGCAGGCGGAGCCGGCGGCCACGCACACGATCCGCGGGCGCGTCGAGACCGCCGCGGCCCAGTTGATCGCCGCCTGGATCGTGCGGAACGGCAGTGCCGTCGTTCCGTCCGCCGAGCCGTCGTTCCCCGTCGGCGAGACCGGCACGCAGGCCGAGCAGTTCTCGTCGATCGCCCCGTCGCAGTCCTCGTCGCCGCCGCCGCAGCCGTCCGAAGGCCCAGGCGACCCCGGCACGCACGTGCCGACCGAGCCGGCCGTGCACGCGGGGACCGTCGCCGTGCAGGCGCCGATGCCGCAGGTGAACGACCCGAGGTCGGCGACTTCGTCCGTTGCCCCGTCGCAATCGTCGTCCTCCAGGTTGCACGCCTCGCCCCCGGGAGTCACCTCGCCCGTGCACGGACCCCAGACGCCCGCCGTGCAGGTCAGTGCCCCCGCGCGGCACGCGCCGACCCCTTCCGTGCCGCCGGCTCCCGAGTAGCAGGTCGTGACGGCAGCGTCCGCCACGGCATCGTCCGCGTCGTCGCAGTCGAGTCCCGCGCAGGCGCCGGCCGCGCCGGTGCCGTACCCGTCGCGATCCGCGTCCGTGCAACCGGGGCAATTCACCTCGCAGGAGCCGCCGTTGCACTCCCCCGCGCCGCACGGCGCGGCGCCGTACAGCGGCACGCAGTCCGCTGCCGCCGTGCACTCGCCCGGCGGGACATCCGTCGCGTCCGTCCCGTCGGCATCGCCGTCGGCTCCGCCGTCCCCGTCGCCATCCGCGCCGCCGTCGCCGTCGAGATCGACCTCGGCGTCGTCCGCCGATCCGTCGTCGTCGGCCTCTCCGCCGCCCTCGGCGTCCCCGCCGGTCTCGGTGTCCCCGCCGCCTTCGGCGTCGAGATCCACGTCGCCGGTACCGTCCGTCCCGTCCGTGTCGACGTCCTCGACGTCGTCGGACGTTCCGGAGGCCGAGCCGCAGCCCGCGGCGAGAATCGCCGCACCCAGGATCGCCGTCCAGCGCGTCGTCATCATCGGACCCCCTTTCGCGGCCCCGCCGGGGCCAGGATGGTCCGCTCAAGGTAGCATGGATCGGCGCGCCGACAACGTCGCTCTTCCCGCTCTTCCCGCCGTTCCCGCACTCCACGCACTCTCTCACAAGCCGACCGTCCCTCCGTCGTGGTCCAGGCCCACGCCGTGCGCGGCGCCGGCGCCGGCGGCGTCCGTCCACAGCGCGCCGTCCCGCGCCAGGGGCACGCCTCCGACGAGGTAGCCGTCGGTCCCGTCGATGTCGAGGAACACGCCCACGGTCGCGAGCCCGGCACGCGCGCCGGCGGGGTCCGGAACGCCCGGCGTCCGGCCCGCGCCCAGCGCGGGCTCGCCCGCGACCTCGTAGGCGTCCGAGCCCCCGAGGTTCACGAACAGGCCCACCCCGTTGTCGTTCCCCGCGCCCAGCGACAGCGGCGGCGCGCGGTAGACGTCGCCTCCGCCCAGGTCGGCGTGCACCCCGACGGAGACGTCGTGCCCGACGCCGATCCCGGTCGCCGCCGGGACCAGCCGCTGCTCGTAGCGATCGTCCCCGAGGCCGTCGCGGAACATCCCCGCGCCGAAGTGCGCCCCGGCCCCCTGGCCGTAGTAGAGCGCGTCGTAGTCGTCGTCGCCCTGCCCGTCGTCCAGGATCCCGGCGCCGAACCAGTAGCCGGTCCCCTGACACCAGACCGAGCAGATGTAATCGTCGTCGCCGGCCGCGTCGCGCAGGACGCCGACGCCGCCGGAAAGGTACACACCGTCGCGCGTGGTGTCGGCGCGCCGCCCGAAGCCCATCCCCTGGGCCATGCTGCGGTTGCCCGCGCCCGGAAGCTGGTCGGCCCGATACAGCGGATCGCCGCCCTGCGCCGGATCGCCGGGATCGGCGTGGTACTCGTCGTCCCCCTCGCGGTCGTACAGCACGCCCGCGCCCCCGGCGAACCCGAAGCCCTGGGCCGAGTTGACCGTGCGATAGGAGTCGTTGCCGCCCGCGTCGAGCAGCAGGCCGATGCCGAAGAGTCCCGCGCCCTGGCACCCCGCCTCGCAGGCGTACCGGTCGTCGCCGCCGTCGTCGTAGAGCACGCCGGCGCCGAACACCGCGAAGCCCTGCGACATCCGGAGCGAGCGGTACTCGTCGCGACCGCCGCCCAGATCGAACAACTGGCCGATCCCCAGGCGTGCGGCGCCCTGCCGCGCCGTGCGCGACAGCGACACCGGCCCGTCGCCGTCCGCGGTCCCGCCCCAACGGCCGGCCTCGTCGGACGGCAGTCGTTCGCCGTCGTGCGGATCGGGCCGCTCCTCGTAGCCGTAGCGGTCGTCGCCGCCCAGGTCGATGGCGATGGAAACCGGCAGGCCGCGTTCGCCCGCGCCGCCGGCCGCAACCAGGTACGTGTCGTCGCCGCCCAGGTCCAGGAGCAGGAGGACGGGGGCCGCGAGACTGCGGTCCGTCTCGTCGTGCACCTGGGAGGCGCCGTCGCGGATGACCACCCGGCCGATTCCCGAGTCCGCGTCGAAGCGGACGCCTTCCCGCCCTGCGAAGCGTTGCAGGTCCGCGTCCTCGATCGTCGCCGCCAGCTTCGCCGCTGCCGCGTAGACCTCCGCCGCCGGAAACGCTCGGCCCGTCGTCCAGCTTGCCAGCGGCTCCTCGCGCAGGTCCGGGGCGCGGCCCGGCAACGCCAGCCAGGCCGCGGACCGCATCGATTCGAGCTCGCTCCGGCTCCTGCCCGCCACCGCGCGATCGAAGACCGCGGCCGCCTCGCCCGCCGCCGCCAGGATCGGCGCCAGGGCCGCCTGCAGGTCGAGCGGCACGTCGGCCGCGTCCGCCGCCAGCGCCCGCTCGTCCAGCCATCCGCCGCGCGCGGCCGCCACGTCGCGCAGCGCATCGACGAGCGGCGCCGCGGACGACGTAGCTGCTGCCTCGGGGCACACCGCGAACGGGAGTCCCATCCGCGCCGCCGCCGCCTGGAGCGCGCGCGCGACCGGCCGATCCGACGCCGCCGCCTCGTCCAGCCGATCCACGGTCTCCCGGGCGGCCGCCGGCAGGCCCAGGGGTCGGGCGACGACGTCGCCGATCCACTCCTGCCGCGCGCCGTCCGTCGCCGCTTCCGGCGGCAGCAACGCCGCCGCCGCCCCGGGCCGCTCCAGCCCGCAGCGGTCGAGCGCGGCGGCCGCCAGCGCCTCGTCCAGGCGATCGGGCGAGTCCGTGGCGGTACCGCCGCACGCGGACGGAATCGCCGGGAATGCCGGTGGTGCGTCGCAGCGCGGCGCCGGCGGGGGAGCCGGCTCGTCGCCCGGCAGGACCGGGCCGCCCAGCACGGCAGGACCCGTCTCGCAGCCGGCCGCGGAGATCAGGCAGACGAACAGGATGTGGCGCGTCATCGTTTCCTCCCGCGCTCCCCGCGGCGCGCCGTGATGCCTGTACGAGTTCCGTGCCGCCCGACGCGGGCCCGCAACGCAGCGACATCGCTCGCGCCCCGCCCGCCGCCGCCCGCCCGCGACCGCTCCCGGACCGCGATTCCAGGGAACCGCCTCCCGGGAATCCTCTCCCGGACCTCCGGACCAGGAACTCGACCCGGACGACCCACCAACGACCACCAACTCTCCTTGACTCCCGGTCCGTGCCGCCCCCAGCATGCCCAGCGGAGGAAGTTCCAATGGCACGCATCGTGTTCGGTGGACGCACGGTCGATGCCGCCGGGAGCCTGGCCGATGCGCTCCGGCCGCGACGGCACGAGGTCCGGATCGCCGAATCGCTCGACGACGCGGTGCGGATCGTCCGGGCCGAGCGATCGGACGTCGTCCTCCTCGACCTGGACGCCGCCGGGGATACGGCTCCCGGCGCCCTGCAACGGCTCCGGCGCGAGGCGCCCGGCACGGCTGTCGTCGTGCTCACCGCGGACGAGGACGTCGGCCCGGCGGTCGCGGCGATGAAGCTCGGGGCTGTCGACTTCCTGCCCAGACCGGGCGACACGGCGCGCGCCGTCGAGACGATCGAGGCGATCCTCGCCCTGCGTCGCGGGGCCACGGGGACGTTCCGCTTGCACGTCCTGGGCGCCGCCCGGCCGTTCCTCGTTGCCAAGGATCTGGCGCTGCGCTTCGCCGTCCCGGACGTCAACGTCCTCCTGACCGGCGAGACCGGGACGGGCAAGGACGTGTTCGCCCGGATGATCCACGACGCCAGCAAGCGCAGCCAGGGTCCCTTCGTCCCCGTCGATTGTTCCGTGCTGCCGGGCGAGCTGATCGAGAGCGAGCTGTTCGGCCACGAGAAAGGCGCGTTCACCGGCGCCACCGCGGCGCGCCTCGGCCGCTTCGAGTCCGCCCAGGGCGGCACGCTGTTCCTCGACGAGATCGGCAACCTTCCGCTGGGCGTCCAGGCCAAGCTGCTGCGTGTCCTCCAGGAACGCCGCTTCTCCCGCGTCGGTTCCACGGAAACCGTCCGCCTCGACGTCCGCCTCGTCTCCGCCGCCAACGTCGATCTCGAGGAGGCCATCCGCCGCGGCGCCTTCCGCCGCGACCTCTTCTTCCGCCTGAACGAGATGACGATCGCCTTGCCGCCGCTGCGCGAGCGGCCGGGGGACATCGCTCTCCTGGCGCGCCACTTCGTCGACGCCGCCGCGCGACGGATGGGGAAACCCGCGCCGGCGCTCGCCGACGACGCCTTGCGGCGCCTGGAAGCCTGCGACTGGCCCGGCAACGTTCGCGAGTTGGAGAACGCCATGAAGGCCGCCGTCGTGCTCGCCGAGGAGACCATCGAAGTGCCCCACCTCCCGCCGAGCCTCCGAGCGGGGGTGCGCGATGCGGTCGCCGATCCGAACCGCGGGCATGAGCCCGCGGCTGGAGTTCGGAACCAGCCGCGCCCTGAAGGGCGCGGTTCGGTTCCCGAATCTGCCTCTCTTGTTTCCGGAAGCGGCGTCCCGCGCTCCCGCGTATCGCGCTCCCCCGGCGCGGCCGCGGATGCGCCCGAGGTCCTGCACGTCGAGCTCGACATCCCGCTGGCCGAGACCGGCATCGACCTCAAGGCCGTCGGTTCCCGTGCCGCCGAGGAGGCGGAGCGCGCCTTGCTGCGCGAGCTGCTCGCCCGGGGCGAGCCCAGCCTCGGCCGCCTCTCCCGACTCCTGGACGTCGACCCCAAGACCCTCCGGGCCAAGCTCAAGAAGTACGGCCTGCGCGAGGGGTGATCCGCATTTCCCCATGTCGGGCGATGTGGTTTGACAGCACACCGGCGGCGCAGGCATCCTCGACTCCATCCGACGCGTTACGTCGCGTCAACCGTCCACGGGGGCAGGAAGAAGATTCATGGCCACCGGTCGAATCCAGAACCCGTCGACGGCCGAGGATCGGGCACCGAACCTGTTCTGGCTCCAGTGCGGCGCTTGCAGCGGCGACAGCATGTCCCTGCTCGGCGTCGACGATCCCGATCTCGGCGAGTTGGTGCGCGACGTCGGACTCGAAATCCTCTGGCACCCGTCGGTGTCGCGCACGACCCCCGGCGCGTTCCAGGAAATGGTCGACCTCCTGGTCTCCGGCCGCAAGCCGCTCGACGTGCTCATCATCGAGGGCGCGATCATTCGTGGCCCGGGCGGCACCGGGATGTTCGACACCTTCGCCGGGTCGCCCAAGAAGGATTTGGCCGTCGCGCTCGCCCGCAAGGCGCAGTTCGTCGTCGCCGTCGGCACGTGCGCGGGGTTTGGCGGCATTCCGGCGTCCGGCGAGACCGAGGCGACCGGGTTGCAGTTCCACGGGCGGACCCGTGGCGGCGTCCTGGGCAACAAGTTCACGGCGCGCTCGGGCCTTCCCGTGATCAACCTCCCCGGCTGCCCGGCCGGGCCGGAGATCGTCGGCGGGGCGCTGGCCGCCCTGCTGCGCGGCGAGGCGCTGCCGCTCAACGAGCATCAGATGCCGCTCGAGTGGTACGGCGTGCTCGTGCACCAGGGGTGTACGCGCAACGAGTACCACGAGTTCCGCGTCGAGGATCAGCGGTTCGGCCAGCCGGGCTGTCTCTTCTACCACCTCGGCTGCCAGGGACCCATGACCTACGGCTCGTGCAACAAGCTGCTCTGGTCCGGCCGCACCTCGCGCACGCGCGTCGGCGTGCCCTGCGTCGGCTGCAAGGACCCTGACTTCCCCAAGCCGCACCCGTTCTTCCGCACGCGGAACATCGAGGGGGGGCCCGTCGACCTTCCGGTCGGCGTCGATCGCGCGCACTTCCTGGCATACAAGACGATGGCCGAGGCGGTGGCGCCCGAGCGGTTGAAGGAGCGGAAGCACCCGGTCTAGCGGCGGCGGCGCCGCGGGGGTTTGTGCGGGGGCTGCGAGGAAGGTCGACGTGTCGGAAACGGTGATGCTGAACGTTCCGCTCAACCGCGTCGAGGGTGATCTCGAGGTGCGGGTCGAGGTCGATGCCGGCTCGGTCGTCGATGCCTGGTGTACGGGCACGAGCTTCCGCGGCTTCGAGAACCTCCTGGTCGGCCGCGGATCGCTCGACGGCCTCGTGCTCACGCCCCGCATCTGCGGATTGTGCAGCACGGCCCACCTCACCGCCGCCGCGGTCGCGCTGGACGCCCTGGGGAACATCGAGGTTCCGGCCAACGCGGTGATGGGGCGGAACCTGGCGTTGATGGCGGAGCACATCCAGAGCGACGCCCGCCAGACCTTCCTCATGTTCGCGGCCGACCTCACGAGCGCCGTGTACCGCGACCGGCCCCTGCACGCCGAGGCGGTGCGGCGCTACGAGCCTTTCCGCGGCACCGTGGTCGCCGAGGTCCTGCGCGAGACCCGCAAGCTTCTCGACATCGTGGTCGGCTTCGGCGGCCAGTGGCCGCACGGCTCCTACATGGTGCCCGGCGGCCTGACGCACGTGCCCTCCCGTTCCGACATCCACATGTTCCGCCAGCGCCTGGGGCGCTTCCGCGCGTGGTTCGAGCGCCGGGTGCTGGGCTGCCCGATCGAACGCTGGCAGGCGATCCGCTCCGCGGCGGACCTCGACGCCTGGCTCGACGAGAACGAGGCCCAGCGCGACGGCGAGGTCGGGTTCCTGGTCCGCTTCGGTCGCGAGCTCGGCCTCGACCGCATCGGCGCCGGTCACGCCAACTTCCTCAGCTTCGGCGCGCTCCCGGTCCCGGGCCGCTCGCGCGTCCATCCGCGTGCCGGCGTCGACCGCTTCATCCCCGCGGGTGTCGTGAAGGGCACCGCTTCGCTGCCGTTCCGCCAGGAGCAGGTGTCCGAGCACGTGGCGCACTCCTGGTTCCACGACTACCCGGGCGGGCGTCACCCGATGGACGGCGAGACGCGACCCTACGCCACGGGCGAGGAGGGCGAGAAGTACTCGTGGGCCAAGGCCCCCCGCTACGGCGACTTGCCCGCGGAAACGGGGCCGTTGGCCGAGGCGATCCTTTCCCGCCAGCCGCTGTTCGTCGATCTCCATCGCACGCGCGGGGCGAGCGTCCTCACGCGCCAGCTCGCCCGGATCGTCCGGGCCGTCGAGCTCTTCCCGGCGATGGAGACGTGGCTCGACGAGCTGGATCCCGACGCCGAGTCGTGCCGTGCCGTCGAGGACGTTCCCGACGGCGAGGCCTTCGGCCTGATCGAGGCCGCTCGCGGGGCTCTCGGCCACTGGGTCAAGATCGCCTCCGGCCGCATCCAGCACTACCAGGTGATCACCCCGACCGCCTGGAACGCCTCGCCCCGCGACGCCGCCGGCGTCCGCGGGCCGATCGAGGAGGCGCTGATCGGCACCCCGGTCCGCGACCCGACCGATCCCGTCGAGCTGGGCCACGTGGTCCGCTCGTTCGACCCCTGTCTCGTGTGCACCGTGCACGTGTTGCGGCGCGGACGTACGGTCGCGCGCCGGCCCGCCGGAGGCGTCCCTTGACCCGCATCGTCTGCGTCGGCAACCGCTGGGTCGCGGCCGACGCCGCTGGCCCCCGGGTCCACGACCGCCTGGCCGCGGCCGCGTTGCCCCCGGGGGTCGAGCTCGTTGACGGCGGCCTGGGGGGTCTCGACCTCGCGCCGCTCGTCGAGGGTGCCGAGCGGGTCGTGTTCGTCGATGCCGTCGCGGGTTTCGCCGCGCCCGGCGACTTCGTCGTGCTCGAGGGTCCGGCGCTGGAGGCGATCGGCGCGGAGCCGTTCGGGCACGGCGCGGGCCTCGCGTGGCTGCTGCGGGCCTTGCCGCTGGTTTGCGAGACGGGGGTCCCGCGCGTCGCGGTCGTGGGTCTCGAGGCGCCGGTGGACGACGACGCGGTCGCGCGCGCGTCCGCCGCGGCCCTCCGGCTCGCGGAGGCCGCGCCATGAGCGTCGCGCGCACCGCGGGGACGGCCGAGGATCTCCGCGAGGAGATCCTCCGGTTGCGCGAGGAGATCGTGGTGGCGCGCCGGGCCGCCGCCATCACCGCCCGCCTCGTCGTCGAGCAGTACGTCAAGAACGACGAGATCCTCCAGCGGATCCAGGAGAAGGCGGCCAGCGAGCGCGAGCTGCGCCGGCAGCTCGCCGAGAAGCTCGTCGAGGCGGAGCACCAGCGCGAGAAGCTGGCGACGGCGCGCGAGCAGGCCGAGGCGGCGACGCGGACCAAGAGCGAGTTCCTGGCCAACATGAGCCACGAGATCCGCACGCCGATGAACGGCATCCTCGGCATGACCGACCTCGCCCTGGAGACCGAGCTCTCGCGCGAGCAGCGCGAGATGCTCGAGACCGTCAAGCTCTCCGCCAACACCCTGCTGGCGCTGCTCGACGACATCCTCGACTTCTCCCGCATCGAGGCCGGAAGGCTGTCCCTCGATCGCCTCCGCTTCGGCCTGCGCGACAGCGTCGCCGACACCCTGCGCGCCGTCGTGACCCGCGCCCACGACAAGCGGCTCGAGCTGACCTACGAGGTCGACGCGGCGGTCCCGGACGGCCTGCTCGGGGACGCCAACCGCCTGCGCCAGGTCCTCGTCAACCTCGTGGGCAACGCCATCAAGTTCACCTCGGCCGGCGAGATCGCGCTCCGTGTCGGAACGGAAAGCTCGGACGACGAAACCGTCCTGCTGCATTTCCGTGTCCAGGACACCGGCATCGGCATTCCCGAAGACAAGCTCGCCCTCATCTTCGACGCCTTCACCCAGGCCGATGGCTCGACGACCCGCGTCTACGGCGGCACCGGCCTCGGTCTTTCCATCGCCCGCCAGCTCGTCAACCTCATGGGCGGCCGGATCTGGGTCGAGAGCACGATGGGGCGGGGCAGCACGTTCCACTTCACGGCCCGTTTCGGGCGCTGCGCCGAGGACAGCCGGACGCCGGTCCACGCCGACCTGGAGGGACTGCCCGTCCTCGTCGTCGACGACAACGAGACCAACCGCCGCATCCTTGGCGAGATGCTCGCCTCCTGGGGCATGGTGCCCACCATCCTGGACGGCGGGCGCGCCGCCCTCATCGAGCTGCTGCGCGCGACCTCGGCCGGCACGCCCTACCGCCTCGCCCTGGTCGACGCCATGATGCCCGAGATGGACGGCTTCATGCTCGCCGCCGAGGTCCAGAAGCGGCCGCAGCTCGGCTCCTGCCGCATCGTCATGCTCTCCTCGATGGGCCTGGTCGGCGCCGCCGTCCGCTGGGACCAGCTCGGCATCGCCAACTACATCTCCAAGCCGATCAAGCAGTCCGAGCTGTTCGACGCCATCGTCTTCGCCCTCGCCGGCAAGGACGGTGCGCCCGTTTCCGGCGCGCCCGCGTCGGTCGCGCCTCCGCCCGGCGAGTCCGTGGCGGCGTTGCGGCGCGACTGCCGCATCCTCGTCGCCGAGGACAACCCGGTGAACCGCGCCGTCGTTCGCAAGATGCTCGAGAAGCGCGGCTACACCCTGCTCATGGTGACCAACGGCGCCGAGGCGCTCGTCGCGCTCGACAAGCACCCCGTCGACCTCGTGCTCATGGACGTGCAGATGCCGGAAATGGGGGGGATGGAGGCCGCGGAGCGCATCCGCAAGCGGGAACGGGGCACCGATCGCCACCTCCCGATCGTCGCCATGACCGCCCACGCGATGAAGGGCGATCGCGAGCGCTGCCTGGAGGCCGGGATGGACGCCTACGTGTCCAAGCCGGTCAAGGCGCCCGAGCTGCTGGCCGTGATCGAGAGCTATTTCCCGACCGCGCCCGCGGCGCCGGCCGCAGGCGCCGAGCCTGCCCCGGCTCCCGCATCCTGCGTATTCGACCGCGCCATGCTGCTCGAGCAGGCGGGCGGTGACGTCGAGCTGGCGCGGGAAATCGCCGAGCTGTTCCTCGAGTCGTCGGCCAGGCTCCTGGCCGACGTGCATGACGCCCTCGGCCGTGCCGACGCCCACGCGCTGTCCCGTGACGCGCACGCCCTCAAGGGCTCCGCCGCCGTCTTCGGCGCCGCGGCGTTCGTCGACGCCGCGCGCGAGCTGGAAATCCGGAGCGAAGCGGGCGACCTGGGGGGCATCGATGACCTGCGGGGGAGGCTCGAGCGCGAGGGCGAGGCCCTGCGCACCGCGCTCGCCGCGTTCCGCGCGGAGGGAGGAGCCGAACGCCCATGACCGACGAGCCCCGGCCCTACGAAGGCTCCTGGGCCCTCGTTGCCGACGACGACGCCGGCGTGCGCCTCATCGTCCGGCGCTTCCTGGAGAAGCGCGGGTTCGGCGTCGAGGTGGCCTCCGACGGCACCGAGGCTCTCGACACGCTGAACTGGCACCCGTTCGACCTCATCGTCAGCGACGTCAAGATGCCGGGCATGAGCGGCATCGAGTTCCTGCGCCAGGCTCGCGAGCGCGGTCTCACCAGCCCGGTCATCTTTCTCACCGCTTCCGGCTCCGTTCCCGACGCCGTCGCTGCGATGAAGCACGGCGCGTTCGAGTTCCTGGAGAAGCCGGTGCGGCCCGACCGCTTGATCCAGGTCGTCGATGCGGCCATGGCGCAGGGCCGCGCCGAGTCGGGCAAGACGTCCGGCTCGCTGTCCGTCGACGTCGTCGTCGAAGCGCCGCGGAAGTCCGTGCCGACCCCGCCCCCTCCCCGGGCGTCGCGCGTGCCGGCCGGGCGGCCCTCCGGCCCGCCGTCCGGCGTCAGCATTCCCCCGAGCGCCGGCGGGACCATCGGCCGCTACGAGGTCCTCGGCTCCATCGGGCGCGGCGGGATGGGCGAGGTCTTCCGCTGCAAGGACCCGGTGCTGGGCCGCATCGTCGCGATCAAGGTCCTCCAGGCGGGCCCGGGCGAGCCCGGGATGGCGGCCGAGATGCAGGCGCGGTTCCGGCGCGAGGCCGCCGCCGCGGGCGCCCTCTCCCACCCCGGCATCGTCGGCGTGCACGACTTCGGCATCGATGAGAACCTCGGCTGCTCGTACATCGTCCTCGAGCTCGTCGAGGGGCGGGGCCTGGACGCGGTCCTGGTCGAGCGCGGCCGGCTGCCGGCCGGCGAGGCCGTGTCCATCGGCTTCCAGGTCGCCGAGGCCCTCGGCTTCGCCCACGTCCGCGGCGTCGTGCACCGCGACGTCAAGCCGTCCAACGTCCTCATGCAGAGCGACGGCGTCGCCAAGCTCGTCGACTTCGGCCTCGCCGCCGTCGAGGGCTGGGAGGTCACCTCCACCGGCCGCGTCTTCGGTTCGCCGAGCTACATGGCGCCCGAGCGGATCCGCGGGAATCCCGGCGGTCCGGCCGCCGATCAGTTCTCGCTGGGCGTCGTGATCTACGAAATGCTGGCGGGGGCCAACCCCTTCGCCGCCCCGACGCCCGAGGCGCGGCTGATGCGCATCCTCTCCGAGGACCCCGTGCCGGTCGGCACCGTCGTCCCCGACGTCCCGCCTGCCCTGTCCGGCATGCTGCAGCGGATGATGCACAAGTCCGAGACGAAGCGGTTTCCCACCGCCCAGGAAGCCGCCGACGCCTTGCGCGGCCTCCGCGCGACCGGCGCCTGAAGGCGCCGGCTGTACCTCGAAGCCCGCTGCGCGGGCTCCCACTTCCTCGGGACCAACAACGCGACCCAATTGACCCACCCACAACTTGTCCCGGACGATCCACCAGGAACTTGTCCCGGACGACCCACAACTCCCACAGCTCCCATACCTTGACGTCCCGCCCCCGCCCTCGTATCGTGTGCGACGCGTTGCCCCGGGGGAAGGGCGAGGGCCATGGCCGATCGAACGGGCGAGGTGATCGACAACAAGTACAAGCTGGTCCGCCTGCTCGGCGAGGGCGGCATGGGCCAGGTGTACGAGGCGCAGCACCTGATCATGAACCGGCGCTGCGCCGTGAAGTTCCTCCACCCCGAGATCGCCGCGAACAAGGAGGCCGTCGGCCGGTTCATCCGCGAGGCCCAGGCCGCGGCCGCGATCCGGCACAAGGGCATCGTCGAGGTCTACGATGTCGGGACCGCGTCCGACGGCCTGCCGTACCTCGTGATGGAGTTCCTCGAGGGCGCCAGCCTGGGCGCGTATCTCGCCGACGGGCGCAAGCTTCCGCTCAAGGACGTCATCGGCGTCATCGTCCAGGCCCTCTCCGCTCTCGCTCCGGCCCACCGCCGCGGGATCATCCACCGCGACATCAAGCCGGACAATGTCTTCATCATCCCTGGCGACGAGGGCGGTCCCGTCGCCAAGGTGCTCGACTTCGGCATCTCCAAGGTCAACGCGGCCAACAACCCCCAGGACCGCATGACCCGCACCGGCACCGTCCTGGGGACCCCCTACTACATGGCCCCCGAGCAGGCGGCCGGCAAGTCGGACATCGATGCCCGCGCCGACCTCTACTCCATGGGCGTCATCCTCTACGAGGCGTTGACCGGCCGCCTGCCGTTCGAGGGCGAGAACTACAACGCCCTCATTCTCAGCATCTTCACCGAGACCCCGCCCCGACCCCGCGAGATCGTCCCGGACCTGCCGGAGGCGGTCGAGGCGGTGATCCTCAAGGCCATGGCGCGCGAGAAGCAGGACCGCTACGCCGACGCCGGGGAGATGATCCGCGCACTCGTCGGCCTGCTCGACGACGACAGCAAGACGCACTACAACCTCCCGCTGCGCAACACGGCCGCCGTCGAGCGGCTGTCCCGCACGCCCGTGGGCGCGACCGCCGGCTATTCGCCGATGACCCCGCCGGCGCACGTCGGACCGGCTACCGCGATGCGCACCGCCGGGGACGCCGCGCCACCCCGGTCGAGTCGCGGCCTGACGATCGGGATCGCCGCCGGCGTCGGCGTCGTCGCCGTCGCGGCCGTGCTGTTCTTCGTCTTGCGCGACCCGGGCGGCTCCTCCCCGGCCGCCGCTCCGCCTGCTCCCCCGCCTCCCCCCGTGGCCGCCGTGGACGCCGGGCCGCCTCCGGGTCCGCCCGCGGTCGAGCCCGTGGCGCCGGCCGAGCCCGACGCGGCCGCGGCGAAGATCGAACCGCCGCCCCCGCCGCCGCTGGCCCCGGACCTGCCGACGATGCAGGCCCCCGCGTCCGACGACTCCGTCGTGCACATCGCCTTCGCCGAGCTGCCGGCGGACGCCGTCGTCGTCTGGGACGGCGCCCGCGTCCCCCAGACGCCGTTCGCCGTGAAGAAGGGCGAGGCGGGCGTGATCCTCGAGGTGCGCGCCGCAGGCTTCCGTCCCTTCCGTCAGTTCGTCGTGCCCAGCGCGGACCAGACGTTCACGCTGGAACGTGCGCCCGAACGCACCGCCGGCACCGGCTGGCCGGCCGCGGCCGACGCGCGCTCCGCCCCGCCCGGGGCCGATGCGTCCGTCGCCGTCGTGCCGCCCCCGCCGCCGCCCGCCGCGGACGCGGGCGCCGATGGGGCCCGCAGCCGGACCGGTTTCCCCGGCGGATCCCCCGGTCGCGACGCGGGCGGGGCCGCCGC
>JACRCZ010000126.1 GCA_016218765.1 Deltaproteobacteria bacterium
GGCGAGCTGTCCGACGCGACCGGGGCGGGGGCGCGGCTGACGGTGGTCGACGTGCGGGAGCCGTCGGAGACGGCGAGCGGGGTTATCGAGGGGGCGCTGTTGTATCCGTGGTCGAGTGGCGTGTTGCGGGCGGAGCACGGGGCGCTGCCCGGGGGGCCGTTGTACGTCATCTGCGCGAGCGGGGGGCGGAGTCCGGGGGCAGCGGCGTTCCTGGTGGAGAACGGGCACGTGTGCGTGCACAACGTGGTGGGTGGGATGAACGGGTGGCGTGGGGCGGGGTATCCGACGGTGACGCCGTAGGGTTGCGTCAGGGGGGGGAGGGGCCGGGTGGGTCACTTGGGACGAGTTGGGGGTGGGGCGATCGGGGCGAGTTGGGGGTGCGAGGGCGTCAGGGGGGGGAGTCGCAGAAGGTGGCGCGCTGGAAGTAGACGCGGATGGCCGGCGGCTCGGTGGTTTCCTCCGACCAGGTGAAGCCGAACTCGCTGCCGGTCCAGGCGATGTCGAGGCGTCCGGGCCAGCCTGGCGTCGGGACGGCCACGGTGGGGCCGTGCACGGCGCCGGAGAGCTCGAACCGGCGCAGGGTGAGCCGCCAGCCATCGTCCCCGTGTTCCGCCCACACGGCGCCCAGGTGCCGGCCGGTCCAGACGGCCGGACGCTGTTCGGGGAAGTGGGTCTCGAGCGGCGGAGTCAGCGACGCGCGGAGGACCTCGTGGCCCTCGGCGTCGAGCCGCGCGAGCATGACGGGGCTGCCGCGGGGATCCTCGCCTTCGTTCCACAGCGCCGCGAACTCGGTGCCGGTCCACAGGAGCTGGAACTGGGTGCTGTAGGTGGCGGTGTCCGAGACCACCTGCATCGGGCCGAGGGGTTCGCCGGACCATCCGAGCCGTCGCAGTCTGAGTCCCGTGGTCGGGCGCGGTTCGTCCGGGGTGCCGCCGAGCGGCTCGCCGCGCACGACGCCCAGCTCGCTGCCGGTCCAGGCCAGCTCGAGTCCTGCGCCGTCGCCGCCCGCGTACGGGTCGACGAGGAGCGGGTCGAAGCGTCGCGTGCCGTCCGGGCCGACGCGCGTGACCCAGACGCCGTGGGGGCCTTCGCCGCCGCGCGCCATTTCGCTCCACACGACGAAGAAGTCGTCGCCGGCGGCGGCGATGCGCGGGCCGTAGTGCACGCCGCCGTCGGAGGCCGCGTAGCCGCCGTTCGAGATCCGGACGGCGTCGAGCAGGGGGCGGCCCGACGCATCGAAGGTCTGGAACCAGATGTAGCATTCGTCGGGGTCGTCGTCGCCGGCGCCCCAGGCGGTGCCGAGGCGGTTTCCCGACCAGGCGGAGTCGAAGGCGTACTGGAAGTGGCGCATCGCGGTTTCGTCGCCCAGCAGCTTGCCGCCGGTATCGAGGCGGATGAGGGAGATGCTTTCGAAGCCGATGCGGCGCCAGACGAAGAGGTATTCGCGTCCGGTCCACAAGAGGGCGGTGTAGGCGTTGCCCGTGCCGCTCGGCGAATCGAGCAGCAGGACCTTCGGTCCCAGGAGGCCGTCGCCGGACGGGTCGAGGCCGTCGCAGTTGGTGTCCCGGCCGTCGCCGCAGGCGTCCGGCGCGCCCGGGTAGATGTCGGGGTCGGCGTCATCGCAGTCGTCGCCGCCGCAGTCGGACGCGGGATGGCCGTCGCCGTCGGCGTCCCTGCAGTCGACGTCCGGCGAGCCGTCGCCGGCGTCGTCGCGGCCGTCGTCCTCCGAGGATTCCCCGCCCGCGTCGTCGTCCCCGTCCGAGTCGGAGTCGCGGCCGGCGGTGTCGCTGGACGTCCCGCCGTCGCGGTCCTCGGCGGCCTCGCCGAGCTGGGCCTGGGACATCCAGCAGCCTGCGAGCAGCAGGGCGGAGCTCGTCCCCAACCAACGTGTCATCGCCCACCTCCTGCGAGAGAACCGCCAACGTTCGCGGGAGGAGAGTAGCACGGCGAACGCGTGCGGGTCGACGCGGGGGAAGGGACGGGAGCGACGGGCGACGGGCGACGGGTAACAGGCAACAGGCAACAGGCAATGATCAATGCCCGTGTCGGTCTCCTGTTGCCTGGTTCGTGGCCGCGTGCGCCTCGGACGTCCGAGGAGCTGAACCTACGGGGACGTGATGGTGAGGGGGAAGCGTTCGGTGCGGCCCAGGAGGGGGATTTGGGCGACCAGCTCGACGGAGCCGGGGGCGAGGGCGGAGAAGATGGGCCCTTCGGGCGGGTCCTCGGTGCCGGAGTCGTAGAGTGCGACGGCGGAGGCATCGCCTTCGATCGTCCAGGTGACGTCGGCGCCGGCGAGCGGGACGGTCGAGCCTGCGGCGTCGGCCTGGACCTGGACGAGGAAGAGGCTGCCGGCGGGGATCTCGACGGGGGCGGGCTGCGGGTCGAGCACGGACTCGTCGGGGAGTGCGATCGTGACCTGGGCGTGCAAGGCGCCGGCGTCGGCGACGGGAACGACGCGCAGGGGATGGTCGACGAGGAGGGCGCCGCCGGAGGGCTCGCGTCCCTCGACGCGGGTGTCGCCCGTGGCGCCGGCGGTGAAGTAGGCCACGCCGTTCGAGTCGCGCAGGGGAGTCAGTGCGGGGGCGGACCAGCGGAGGAAGCCCTGGCCCAGGAGCGGGCAGCTCTCGCCGCACGCGCCGTAGACTTCGTCGATCTTGACGTATGCGGTGGCGCCGGCGAACACGGCGGGGGCGGCGGTGAACGTGACGGACGCGGCGGGCTCGGCATGAAACTCGAGGTAGTCCCAGATTCCGCCGGCGGAGTGGAGCTCGATCCGGGCGCTGCCGGCCTGGTTGGCCTGGAGGACGACCTGGTCGGGGGCGGCGCCGGGGCGGGCTTCGATGATGGTGGGCGTGGTCGAGGCGGTGGTGAGGTCGGCGGGGAGGGCGGCGGATTGGGGTTCCAGGGTGAGGGTCTGGGTGGAGCCGACGGCGAGGGTGGTGGACGAGCCTGCGGCGCAGCCGCCGCCGCCGAAGCGGACGCGGCCTTCCTCGCCGACGCGGGGGTCGCCGGTGTCGACATCGATGCCGACGCACGCCTGGACGGCGAAGAACGCGAGGACGACGAAACGGGTTCTTGCGAGCATGTGAGGCCTCCTTCTGGGGCACGGCGGGTGTGCGACCGGCGTGCCACCGAGGAATCGGCGAGTTGCGGCGGGTTTGGGGCCGTGCCGGCTGTAGCGCGGCCGTCACGTGTGGTGGTTGGCAGAC
>JACRCZ010000015.1 GCA_016218765.1 Deltaproteobacteria bacterium
TCCCCCAACTCCGCCGCGACGTCGCCCTCTTCCCGACCATCCTGCTCGATCAGCTCGGCCCGCTCCCCCAACTACTTGGCAACGTGCTTCCGATCAGCGAGCACCGAACGGTGGTCCACGATGTCCCGGCTCATTACCCCGGTCAAGCACCGCGCGGGTGGCAGCCGTCCGGCAGGTCTGGTCGTCAGTCACCCACGAGCGGCTTCATGCGACGGATGGCCCCGACGAGTTCCCGGCGGGTCACGAGGAACCGGTTGAAGGGGCAGGTCGGAGCGTCTTCGTTCGGAAAGAACCAGTTCGTCTCGCTATCGGTGTGCTGCACGCCGATCGTGCCGTCGGCGATGAGTTCTGCCGCCTGGGGACCGGGAAGCAGCCAGATCGTCAGGTCGTCTGGGCGTACGCCGAGGCAGACGAGCGCGTCGTAGCGCCATCGCTCGCGCGCCACGCCGGGGCGAGGATCCCGCACCTGCTGGAACCGCCGCGTGGGGAACTCCGTCGACGTTTTCACTTCCACACGCAGGCCGTCGCCACCCCCGACGACGAGGTCGTAGAGTCGAGTGCCACCCTTTCGCGTCGCCAGGCCCGCCCCGTCCAGGATTCGCGCGACGAGCTCGCTGCCGAAGCGGGTGCCGACGGTGGCCGGCGGAAGGCCGCGAAGGAACGTGAACAGCGAATCGGGAGGCCATCCGGCCGGCTGCCGGGCGAGGATCTCGCGCTTGAGATCGAGCACGATGGTCCGAGTCTCACGGTCCATCCGCCGTGCCGTCATCGGAACAACGACTCCTGGGCCGTTCGGATCGGTTCTTCGGGAGTGAAGCCGCTCGCCTCGGGAGAGTAGGCGGCCAAACGGCGGGCGGCAACCCGGACGGCCTCGGGATTGCTGTCGACCAGCACGAAGCCGCGCCCGTTCTTCGCCGCTGCCTCACCCGCCGTTCCGCTGCCGGCAAAGTAGTCGAGAACCACATCGCCGGGGCGGGAATGGACGCGGACAATGCGATCGAGGATGGCGAGCGGTTTCTGGGTCGGATAGCCGGTCTTCTCGCGGCCGTTCGTCGGGACGATGGTCTGCCACCAGACATCCGTCGGGGTCTTTCCCAGTTCGGCCTTCTCCTTAGTCACCAGACCCGGCGCCATGTAGGGTATGCGATCCATGTCGGCGAAGTTGAAGACGTAGTCGTCCGGATTCGCGGCATACCAGAGGATCGTGTCGTGTTTCGCCGGCCAACGGTTCTTCGGCCGGCCGCCGAAGTCGTAGGCCCAGATGATCTCGTTCATGAAACGGTCGCGGCCCAGGAGCCGGTCCAGGGCCACCTTCACGTAGTGCACCTCCCGGTAATCCAGGTGCACGAACAAGGACCCGTCCCGCGTGAGGCAGCGCAGCGCCGCTGCCATGCGCGGCAGCAGGAACGCCTCGAAATCGTCGAAGCGATCACCGAACTGGGCGCTTCCCACCCGCTCGACTTCGAACCGGCGACCGCCGAAGCCCGTGCGCGTGCCTCCGACCTCAACCGTCCTCACCTTCATCCGGTCCCGACATTGAACTTTGCCCGTGTTGAAAGGAGGATCGACGTAAATGAGCCGCGCGAACGCGTCGGGCAACGTGGGGAGGACCTCAGCATTATCGCCCAGGATGATCTTCCGCATCTTCCCGACCCCTGCCGGCCGCAGACTTCCCGCCGGCGGCTTCACCCTGTACTGCCGAGACCCGGCCGTCAAGGCCCCGCCGCACCGCGTCGCGCCCATTCGACGCCTGACCCGGCCGGGGACCTCGCGGGGAACGTCGCGGCCGTTGCCCGTCACCGCGCGTGATGATAGGCTTCCCCGTACGATAGCGCAGGCCGGTCGGTGCGAGGCGAGGGGGCGTCGGGTGTCCGCGTGCCGTGCGATGACCCGGCGACGCAGCGGTGGCAGAGGAGGAGACCATGCGGCAGCAAGGGACGAAGCTCTTCGTCGTGGTCCTCGCGGGCTGTCTGGCCAGGGCGGTCGCCCCCACACGGGTCGCGCGGGCGGAGCCCGCAGGCACGGAATACGAACCACCGGTTCCCGCGACGGCCCCGGGCGACCCGGACAGGCCGACGACCGCCGCGGTGGCGGATGCGGCGACGCCGGCCCCCCCCATCACGGGCGAGGCCGGGACGGGCGGGTCGGCGCCGACGCTCGACGAGCTTCTCGCGCGACTGTCGTCGGCGGACGAGGAAACGCGGCTGGCCGCCGTCCGCGCGCTCTCGGAGCTCGGAGACGCCGCGGCGGTCCCCAGACTCGCGGAGATCCTGGCGGGCGACTCGTCCGAGCAGGTCCGCCGGTACGCGGTCGTGGCCCTGGCGAATCTCGGCGGTGACGAGGCGCAGACCGCGATTGTTGCCGCGGCCCGTTCCGACTCGTCCGAGGAAGTGCGTCGCTGGGCCGAAGAGGCGTTGCGACGACTGGACGCCCCGACGGCCGCGACTCCGCCCGAGCCGCCCCCGCCCGAACCGGCGCCGAGGGAGCCCGGAATCGAGGCGCCGGTCGAAGGCGACCCGGGTGCGTTCTGGTCGTTCGAAGAAGCGTTGCAGGCCCTGGCATCCTCTCGCGCCGAGCTGCGGACGGCGGCAGTCCGCCGCCTCGCGGAACTCGACAATCCGAACGTCGTCCCGATGCTCGTGTCGCGAATGCGCATCGAGGAGAACGTCGAGGTGCGGCGACTGATGGTGGTCGCCCTCGCGATGCTCGGCGGCGACATGGCGCTCGAGGCGGTGCTGGACGCGGCGCTGGACGACCCGTCGCTCGTCGTGCAGGCGACCGCGCGCGAAGCGCTGGAGAGGCTGGGACTGCCCGTCGAGCGTGGTGTCGTGCGGCACCCCGGGTCGGCCTGGGGCGAGACGCCGGCGGGCACGGAGCCCGGCGCCGCGGCAGACGGCGCGACCAACCTGCTCGGGGAAGGCGACGTGCGCCTGGGCGGGCAGATCGAGCTGGGCATGCTGTGGCGGAGCTGGTCGGTCGATGTGGCCGGGATCGATCTGGTCGAAGACGACTGGACGCTCTCGTTCTCCCTGGCGCCGACCTTCGGCTACTTCGTCGTCTCCTGGCTGGAGCTGGGTCTGGAGCTGGACATCGGCTACGGAGCGGGGGAGTACACGACCACCATGGGGAGCGGGTCGCCGACGACGATGGAGTCTGACGTGGTTTCCGTCGCACTCCTGCCGCAGATCCGCGCGCACGTCGGCGTCACGGACGAGGTGTTCTTCACGGTGGCCGCGCTCCTGGGGTACGGTTACGAGTCCAGCGAGTCCGGGGAGAAGGGCGCGCCGGCGTCCGAGCGGACGACGGTGACGGCGGACGGCTTCGTCATCGGTCCCGAGCTGGGGCTGGAAATCGCGGCCGATCACGTGTTGATCCCGATCTGGTTCCGTCTGTTCTACCGTCCGTGGGCCCTGGAGACGAGCGACGCGCCGAACCGGGAGCTGGACGTAGAGGACATCGTGCTCGCCTTCGGCACGGGGCTGCACGCGTACTTCTGACGGACGAGCCGGGCGCTACCGCACGGCGTGCGGCCGGAGCAGCCAGGCGGTGTAGGGCATTCCGGAGAGGGTGAGGGCACGGCGCCGGAAGCGGAGGGAAGCGGCGGCCCCGCCGGCACCGTTCCTGGTCCGGGGCGGGGGGCGGGAGAAGGCGCGGCGGGCGGCCGCGGTGAGCCAGATCTCGCCCGCGCCGGCCACGTCCTCGCCCAGCTTCGCCGCGAGATTGAACTCGCTGCCCCACAGGTCGTGCTCGAGCACGAGCGTCGGGCCCCAGCCGATGCCGATGCTGACGTGGATGTCGGATTCGTCGTCGGTGTCGAGGTTGGCCTCGGCCAGCCGATCGGACACGTGCATCGCGGCCTTGACCGCGTGCTGCACCGAGGGGAAGCGCGCGAAGAGGTTGTCGGCGTCGTACTTGACCACGACGCCGTGGTGACGGCGAACGATCGGCGCGCACAGCTCGCGCATGCGGTGGATCATCATCAGGTAGTGCAAGATGCCGCGCTCGACCGTGATCCGCGTGAACCCGGACATGTCGAGGACGAAGATCGCCACGTCGCGCTCGAACTCCCGGCAGATGCGCCGGTCGAGAGCCAGCAGGCGGGCGTCCGCGCCGTCGTCGTCGCAACAGGCGCACGTCGAGCGCTCGTCCAGCAGCTCGGCCAGGGCGGCCTCGTCGGAGCTGGCGGTCGGTGTTCGGGTCTTCATGGTCGTCCCGCGAGGCTCAGCGCGAGGGCGCCGCCGGGGCCGCCGCCTCGCCGGCCGCGCCATGCTCCTCGACGATGACCTGCAGGGGGCAGACGGGGACGCAGGCACCGCACTCGACGCACTTCCCGGGCACGACGCGGTTGACGGGCCCGGCGTCGACGATCGCCTCCACCGGACACTCCAGAATGCAGAACCCGCACTTGTCGCAGTCCTTGCCGATGACGTGCATCGCCTAACCTCCGGCCAGCGGCGGCAGCAGGACGACCTCGTCGCCGTCCGCCAGCGCCGTGCCCTCGCCCTTCAGGAAGGCGACGTTGGTGCCGTTGACGATCACCTTGCACGAGCCCACGGCGTCGTCGAAGGGCTTGCCGTGCCGCTTGGAAAGCGCGCGCAGCAGGCCGCGGACGGTCGAGGCCTCGACCTGGGCCTCGCGCGCGCCCAGGGTCCTGGGCAGATGCGCCGCGAAACTCACCTTGATCATCGTCGCCTCCGCTCCCTGCCCTACCTGCGATCGTCGTCCACGCGACGATCATCGACCAGCACCACGGCGCCGAACTTCTCCGGGCACGCCTCGACGCACCGCCCGCAGGCGACGCAGACGTCGTCGTGGATGAACGCCAGCTCGCCCTTGCGCCACGAGATGGCGCCCGGGACCGGGCACTTCTTCCAGCACAGGCCGCACTTCTCGCACTTCGGCTCGACGACGAGGTAGCGCACGGTCGAGCGATCCTTGTCGGCCGGGACGTCGCGCAGCACGACGGCGTCGAAATGCGGCGGGCAGGCCTGGTGGCAGAGGCCGCAGCGGATGCACTTCTCCTGGACGAGGCGCGCCTTGCCGCCGCGACGCCATTCGATGGCATCGACCGGGCAGGCCTTGGCGCAGAGGCCGCAGCGCTTGCAGCGCTCGAAATCGATGTCGAACCAGGAGCGCCGCACGCGCACGGCCCAGTCGCGCGCCTGCGAACGCTCGAAGGACGAGCGCAGCTCATCGCGCCTGCGCCCGGCCTCGTCGGCCCAGCGCCGCGAGTCGGCCAGCACGCCGCGCAGCACGTCCCGCTCGCCGTCGAGGAGCCGGCGGCGGCGGTCGCGGAAGGTCTCGGGCGCACGTCCGAGATCGGCGACGACGGGGGCGGCGTCGTCCAGGTCGAGCTTGCGGAGCAGGTCGAGCGTCGGGACGCCGCGCGCGTCCCAGTCGCGGACCTGGTAGTAGACCGGGAGCATCTCGGCCAAGGGCACCCGCGACTCCGGGACGCGCGGGCGCTGCGGCTCGTCGGTCATCCGCGGCGGCAGCGCATCCTCGTCGGCCAGGATCCCCTCGCGCAGGTTGAACAGGCGCTCGAGCGTGTAGCCGCGCTCGCCGACGGCGCTGAAGAGGCCGAGGTTCATCTTCATGCCGGTCCAGGTCGCGAGGGCCTTGGAGTGGGGCAGCAGCGGGAGGTGGAAAGGCATGCCGTCGGGCTTCATCTTGCCCTGGCTGCCCAGGAGGAAGCGGGTGAGCTTGAGGGCCTGGCCGGTCAGGCGGGCGGCGAGGCCGTGGGGGTTGACGGCCCACGAGGGGACGTCGGGGATGACGGCGTAGGTGGTGAAGATGCAGCCGCCCGCCGCGGCGACGGCCTCCATCGTGTTCTGCTGGAAGACGGTGAGGGCGGGCTTGGCCAGCGGCGTCAGCGGGTCGATGTTGAGCGGACCGAGGGCCTCGAAGAAGACGAGGTACCCGCCGTTGATGTGGCAGCCGCCGCGGTTGCTGACGGCATACCCCAGGCCGTGGCCGACCGCGCCGCGCGGCTCGTAGGCGGCGAACTCCATCCCCTTGGAGGACATCGAAAGCTCCGGCGCCCCGCGCCGCCGCGCCATCCGCAGGCTTCCCTCGGCCAGCTCGTCGCCGATGCCGCGCCGGTACGCGATGTCCTCGATGAGCTGCGTCATCGACGCGGAGTCCTCGAAGGAGACCGGCAGCTCGGGCAGCAGCCCGCGCTCCTTCAGCTCCATCGCGGTGGCCAGGGTGGAGCCGAGCGTGATCGTGTCCAGGCCGAGGGCGTCGGCGAGGAGGTTCCACTCGATGATCTTCTCGAGGTCGGGGTTGACGATGTTGGGGCCGAGCATGCCGATGGTCTCGAACTCGGGCCCCTTGCGCTCCCTGCCCTGCCAGCGCACGACGCGCCCGCAGCGGATGGGGCAGGAGAGGCAGCCGTCGTTGCGTGCGAGGTGCCGCTCGGCCATCGTCAGGCCGGAGACTTCCTCGGCCTTGTCCCAGGTGCCGAAGCGGAAGTTGCGGGTGGGCAGGGTGTTGGTGGCCGAGGTGCCGCTGACCAGGGCGGCGGTGCCGTAGCGCGGGAGCTGGCGGCCGGTGATCGAGTGGCCGCGCAGGGTGGAGACCCACTTCTTGACGGTGGAGCGGAACGCGGGCTCGTCGGCGGAGGCGTAGCTGCGGGCGCCGCTGGCGGTGACGAGCTTCAGGTTCTTGGAGCCCATGACGGCGCCCGTGCCGCCGCGGCCCAGGACGCGCTCGCCGGAGACGATCGCGGCGTAGCGGACGAGGTTCTCGCCGGCGGGGCCGATGACCAGGCGTCCGAGCTTGGGCGAGAGCGAATGCTGGACGACCTCGGTGTCGAGGCCCCAGAGGTGGCGGGCGTCGAGAAAGCGCGCCCCGCGCTCGTCGATGGCGAGCCAGACGGGCGCGTCGGCCCGCCCGCGGACGACGAGGCCGTCGTAGCCCGCGCGCTTCAGGAACACGCCGAACTGCCCGCCGCAGTTGCTGGACAGGATGCCGCCGGTGAGGACGTTCTTCGTGGAGAGGTTGAAACGGCTGGAGGCGGGGGCGCCCGAGCCGGTGAGGGGCCCGACGGTGAAGACGAGGATGTTCTGTGGGGAGAGGGGATCGATGCCGGGTTGCAGCTCGTCCCAGAGGATGCGCGCGCCCAGGGCCTTGCCGCCGAGGTACAGCTCGAGCAGGCGGTCGGTGAGGGGGAAGTCGCGCTGCGACCGCGCGGACAGGTCCACATCGAGCAGTCGGCCGGCGAAGCCGGAGTATCGCGTGTTCATCGGGCGGGAATGTACCCGAAAACGACGGGCGGTGGAACGCCGAGGAGATACCCAGGAAACTCCGATGATGGTACGGTCGCCGGGTGGCGACGGAGGAGTTCCGCAAGGCCCTGGGTCCGGCGCGGCTGGGGGGGATCGAGCTGCGGAACCGGTTCGTCAAGGCGGGGGCGTACGAGGGGATGTGTCCGGGGGGAGAACCGTCGGACGCGCTGATCGAACACCACGTGCGACTGGCGCGGGGCGGCGTGGGGATGACCACGGTCGCGTACTGCGCGGTCTCGCCCGACGGGCGGACGTTCCCGCAGCAGATGCACCTGCGGCCGGCGATCGTGCCGAAGCTGCGCGAGCTGACGGCGGCGGTGCATGCGGCGGGGGCGAGAGCGTCCCTGCAGCTCGGCCATTGCGGGTTCTTCAGCCGCAACCGCGAGGTGACCGGCGGCCGGCCGTTCGGCCCGTCGTGGAAATGGAACATGTACGGAACGCTCGTCGGGATGCCGCTGGCGCGCCCGATGACGGACGACGACATCGTGCGGACGGTGGGGGAGTTCGGCGCGGCGGCGGAGCGGGCGGTGGGCGCCGGGTTCGACGCGGTGGAGCTGCACCTGGGGCACGGGTACCTGCTGAGCCAGTTCCTGAGTCCGTGGACGAACCGGAGGGAGGACCGCTGGGGCGGGCCGCTCCGGAACCGGCTGCGGTTCCCGGTCGAGGTGGTGCGGGAGGTGCGGCGCCGGATCGGGCGCGACGCGCCGCTCCTGTGCCAGGTCAACCTGCGGGACGGATTCCCGGGGGGGCTGGAGGTGGACGAGGCGGCGGCGGTGGCGCAGGCGCTGGAGGCGGAGGGCGTCGACGCGCTGGTGCTGTCGGGGGGGTTCACGAGCCGGGACGCGTTCTACCTCTTCCGCGGCGGAATCCCGCTGCGGCAGATGATCGAGGTCGAGCACAGCGCGATGCAAAAGACGGCGCTGGCGCTGTTCGGGCCGTTCGTGCTGAGCGAGCATCCGTTCGAGGAGCTGTACTTCCTGGAGCTGGCGAAGCGGGTGCGGGCGGCGGTGCGGATGCCGCTGGGCTATCTGGGAGGGGTGGTGTCGCGGGCGGGGGTGGAGCGGGCAATGCGGGAGGGGTTCGATTTCGTGGTGCTGGGGCGGGCGCTCGTGGCGGATCCGGACCTCGTGGAGCGTTGGGGGCGTGGCGCCGTGGAGCGGAGCCGGTGCGACGCGTGCAACCGCTGCGTGGCGGAGATGGACCGTCCGGGGGGCGTGCGGTGCGTGCTGGGAACGGGGTAATGAGCCGGGACATCGTGGACCACCGTTCGGTGCTCGCTGATCGGAAGCACGTTGCCAAGTAGTTGGGGGAGCGGGCCGAGCTGATCGAGCAGGATGGTCGGGAAGAGGGCGACGTCGCGGCGGAGTTGGGGGA
>JACRCZ010000127.1 GCA_016218765.1 Deltaproteobacteria bacterium
GGCTCGGCCGCCAGCCGGCCCGCGGCCGACCCGGGCGACAACAGCGCCAGCTCGTCGTGCGGCAAGAGCGGCACGCGCACGGCGACGAAGCGAGACGTTCCCCCGCCGGCGGTTTCCAGCAGCTTGACGAGGCCGTCGAGATCCGGAGCGCCGGAGAGATCGGCTCCCACGACGGCGATCCGCCCCTCGGGCACGCTTCGCAGATCGAGAGTCTGGATCGGAGCGGCGGCCACGTCGACGATCCGCCCCGCCGCCGTGGCGACGCGCATCGGCGCCCCGTCCTCCCGCGCCGTGAACGCCCCGGGGAGAACGTGAAGCAGCCAGCGCAGGTCGTCGGGGGCTAGCCGCGGCACCAGGCCCAGGGCGCCGGTCGAGAGCTCCGTCGCTCCTCCGCCGTCCGCGACGACGCGCACCGCGAGGCCGGCCTCCCGCAGCCGCAGTGCGGCGACCGCTCCGGCCAGTCCGGCGCCGACGACGAGCGCGTCCGCCTCTTGTTGTGCCGAGCCGGCATCTGCCATGACGAGATCCTCGCGCCCCCGTCCGCGGCCGTTCGATCCCGGCGGCGGCTCGCCGCCTTGCTAGTGCAGCGTATGGTAGCGCCCGTCGTGGAACACGAGCGGCGCCTTGCCCTTCGGCTCGCCCGGCGGGGGCAGCCGGATGCCGCCGTGCAGCTTCGGATCCGGGTCCGGCCAGCGCGGCGTCGGCGCCGCCGCCTTCTCGGCCGCCTCTTCCTCGCGATCCCACCGGGCGTACAGCTCCTTGCGGCGCTTGCGCTGCTTGAGGTAGGCCCACGCCAGGAGGAACGAGATCAGCGCCCACAGCGTCGTGCCGCTCACCAGCGCGGGGACCCAGCGGTACCAGACGCGGATTCCCTCGCGCCAGTCGTCCTCCAGCCGCGCGACGCTGGTGCCGTACGCGTCGAGCACCGCCTCGCGGAACCCCTTGCCCTCGCCGACCTCGCGCAGCAGCCGTCGCAGGGGCGCCTGGCCGTAGGTGTCGGTGAGGAACATCACGATATCGACGCTCTGCGCGTAGGCCAAGGGGACGAGCTCCGGGTCGGCGGGGTAGCCGCGAGTGATGCGATCCAGCGGCAGCAGGTTGTCGCGCAGCGCGGCGTCGAGCAGCTCTTCGGACCGCCCCGCGTAGTCGTCCCCCGCGGCCCACAGCGCGATCCCCTCGTCCAGCCACCGCGGCAGCGCGTGTCCCTTGACGATGCGGTCGGTGACCAGGTGTGCCAGCTCGTGGCGCATCACGGCCGGCAGCGGGACGAAGCGCCCGCTGCGCGGGCTGAGCGCGGACAGCAGGATCAGGTTGCGATCGCCGTAGGTCACCCCCGTGGCCCACGACGGCGGGGGGGCGTCGGGCGGCGACACGCGGGCCATCTCGCGGCTGTTGGCGACGAGCCGCAGCTCGACGGTCGGGCCCGGGGCGGGACCGAGCAGCCGCCGGAGGTCGTCGAAGTCCCGCTCGGCCTTCGCCGCGAGCACCCGCGCTTGGTCGTCCAGGCCCGGTCCGAAGCGGAAGACGAAGCGTGGGGTGGAGAGCGTTCCGAGACCGTCGAGGGCTCCGGGGGCCGCCGTGGAGGACTCCGCCCCCGTCGCGGCGGCGCCGGGCGCCGCGAGCCGTGCGACGATCGGCGGCGACTCGTCGCTGAAGGTGCCGAGCGGCAGGCGGGGCCGGGGGGACGGCGAGAGGAACGGCACCACGGCCAGCAGCAGCCAGCCGAGCCATCGAAGCCGGAAGCGGACCGTCCTCTTCACGCCCCTGCCCTTCCGTCGGGAGGCCCGATTCGACCGGCCTCCACGCGTTCAGCATAGCCCGTGCCGGCCGGGAAACAACCCCGCGGCGGGACCCTTCGCGGAAATTCAGCTCCCGGCCCCCGCCTTCTTTGCACGCTCGATCTCGCGCTCGACGTCGCGCCGGATGAACCCCAGGTTTCTCTCGTTGTCCGCCTCGAAGCGCAACACCAGCACGGGCTGCGTGTTCGAGGCGCGCACCAGGCCCCAGCCTCCCGGGAAGTGGACGCGCGCCCCGTCGATGTCGACCAGCTTCACGTCCTTGCGCTGCCGGTACGCGGCCTGCACCCGGCGTACGACCTCGAACTTCACGTCGTCCGGGCAGTCGACCCGGATCTCGGGCGTCGTGAGGGTCCGCGGGACGTCGGACAAGAGCGCGGAGAACGGTCGGTTGGCGGCGCAGACGATCTCGAGCAGGCGGAGGGAGGCGTAGATGGCGTCGTCGTAGCCGAGATAGCGGTGGGCGAAGAAGAGGTGGCCGCTCATCTCGCCCGCGAGCAGCGCCCCTTCCTCCTTCATCTTGGCCTTGATCAGCGAATGGCCCGTGCGCCAGAGGATCGGACGCCCGCCGCGCCGCGTGATGTCGTCGAACAGCGTCTGCGAGCACTTCACCTCGCCGATGATCGCCGCACCGGGCGACTCGGCCAGCACGGCACGAGCCAGCAGCAGGAGCAGCTTGTCGCCCCAGACGATCCGACCGGCCTCGTCGACCGCCCCCAGGCGGTCGCCGTCCCCGTCGTACGCCACCCCCAGCGCGGCGCCCTCGGCCCTCACGCGCGCGGTCAGATCCTCGAGGTTCTTGGGCACCGTCGGATCGGGGTGGTGGTTGGGGAACGAGCCGTCCGGGTCGCAGTACAGCGCGATCGGCATCAGCCCCAGGGCCTTCATCAGCGGGACCGCCACCGCGCCGGCGACGCCGTTCCCCGCATCGACCACGACCCGCACCCCGGTGCGGGTCAGCCGGATGCGGTGCTGGACGTAGTCGGTATACGGCGCCACCGCGTCGACGGGGCGCCGGGAGCCCGCGCCGGACTCGAAGGCGCCCGTCTCCGCCAGCGCGCGCAGCTCCTGGATCTGCGCGCCGTACAGCGACGACGTCCCGAGCTGCACCTTGAACCCGTTGTATTCGGGCGGGTTGTGGCTGCCCGTCACCATCACCCCGGCGTCGGTCTTGAAGTGGTGCGCCGCGAAGTACAGGAGCGGCGTCGGCACCTCGCCGAGGTCCAGGACCTCGAGTCCGCATGCCGTGAGCCCCTCGGCCAGCTCGTCGGCCAGCCGGGGCGAGGTCAGGCGGCAGTCGCGGCCCAGCGCACAGGTCTTCGCCCCCGCCCGCACCGCGTAGGACCCGAAGGCCCGCCCCAGCGTCCGCACGGCCTCGGGCGGCAGATCCTGCTCGACGACGCCGCGGATGTCGTACTCGCGAAAGATGCTCGGATTCATCCCGCCGCTCCCCAACCCCCTGGAATCCTAGACGAGCTCCCGGCGTCCCTTGCGGATCAACGTCTCCACGACGCCGCGCACGTCCTGCGACGAGCCCCGCCGGCAGATCAGCAAGGCGTCGTCCGTGTCCACCACGATCACGTCGTCCAGGCCGACGATCGCGACCACCTTGCGCCCCGCGACCTCCGAACGCACCCAGGAGCCCGCCGCACGCTCCCCCACCACCTCGGGCGACCCCGCGCCGCCGCCCGCCGACAGCTCCGCCGCCACGTCCCACGAGCCCACGTCCGACCAGCGGAACCGCGCGACGACCACCGCCACACGCGACACCCGCTCCATCACGCCGAAGTCGATCGAGATCGACTCGCACGACGCGAATCGCTCGCCGACAATCCGCTCCTCCTCGGCCGCCGGCGACGCGAGCAGCTCGTCCACGAACCGCCCCGTCTCCGGCAGCCGCCCGCGGATCTCGTCGAGCATCCGCCGCGCCGGAAAGACGAACATCCCGCTGTTCCACGAGACGTCGCGCTGCGCGATCAGCTTTTCCGCACGCTCGCGGTCCGGCTTCTCCAGGAAGCGATCGACCTCGAACGCATCGCCGCCCAGCCCCTTCCCGGCCTGCACGTAGCCGAAGCCGGTCTCCGGCCGGGTCGGCGGCACCCCGAACGTCGCGATCCAGCCGTCCCGCGCCAGCTCGACCGCCCTGGCGAACGCTGCCGCGAACGCGTCGTCGCCCGTCAGCAGGTGGTCCGACGGCACCGCCGCCACCGGGACGTCGCCGGCGTCCCGCAGGATGCGCGCGGCGGCCCAGGCGATGCACGGCGCCGTCGAGCGCGGGGCGGGCTCGGCGAGGATCTGCGTCCGCGGCAGCTCGGGAAGCTGCTCCGCGACCGCGCCGACCAGCCGCTCGCCGGTGACCACGAGAATCCGCTCGGGCGGGAACAGCGTGCGCGCCCGGTCGAAGGCCAGGCGCAGCAGCGAACGCCGGTCGCCGCCCAGCGCGAGGAGCTGCTTGGGGCGCGAGAATCGCGAAAGAGGCCAGAACCTCGTTCCCGCCCCGCCGGCCATGATGGCGCACGCCGCGTCCAGCATCCCACCCTCTCGGGCCGGGATGGTGCCGGGCTTTGAAGGAGAGGGCAAGAGGAGAGAGGAAGGCACGACCGAGCTCTGAATTTGACCCGCGGGGAGCGGCTGCGACATCATCCACCTCGCGTCGGGGGCGGGCGATGCGAACCCTGTCCTTTTCCCCCCGGCAAAGATGGAGGTCGAAGTGAAGCACGGGAAGTGGATGCTGCTCCTCGCCCTGGTGCCCGTCGCCGCCGCCTGCGGCGACGACAGCGGCGGATCGGACGTCACGGCGGACGATACGGGGGCCGACGACGGCGCCGGGGCCGACGCGGATGCCGACGCCGACGCGGACGTCGAGCCCGAGGTCGAGGCCGAGGCGGAGGAGGAAGCGGACGCCGAAACGACCACCGACGAGTCGGCGGACGACGGCACGACCGAGGCGGCCGAGGACGCCGGCGACGAGGTCGCCGACGACGGCGGCCCGCCACCCCCGGACTGGTCCTGCCTGGGCTCCGTCGTGTGGGGCACGCCGATCGAAGCGTCGCTCGACATGACCGGCACCGCCCTCGACTACGTCACCGACGCCCCGATCGAAGGTGCCACCGTCAAGGTGTGCGCCCGTGCCGACGCGGCGTGCGCGACGCCCCTGGACGAAGGCACGACCGACGCCGCGGGGCAGGTCACCTTGACCGTTCCGCTCGGCACGACCGGTTTCGACGGCTACTTCGAGGTTTCCGCCACCGGCTACGTCACGGTGCTGCGCTACACCGTCGAGCCGATTACCGAGATGCCGGGCGCGGACGCCCGCGTCGTGAGCATGGTCGACACGACGACGTTCGCGATGCTCGCCGCCGCCGCGGGTGTCACCCCGGATCCGACGCGCGGGCACCTCGTCGTCAACGCCCTGGACTGCAACCCGACTCTCGCCGCCGGCGTCTCGCTCGACGTGGACACCGCCGACGTCAGCTCGACCGCCGTGTACATGGTCGGCGGACTGCCGAGCACCTCGGCCACCGAGACCGACTCGTCCGGCGCCGCCGGCTTCATCAACCTGCCCGCCGGAGCAGCGACGATCTCCACGACCCTGGTTTCCACCGGCGAGGCCATCGCCTCGACCGACATCACCATCCGCGCCGGCGCCGCCGCCCTCTTCCCGCTCCCTCCGACGCCCTGACGCAGACCGCCGCTGGACCGCACCGGGCCCGACGCGCTACGTTCGTCGGGGGCGGGGCGGACAGGCGGATCGATGCACGCACTGCTGGCGACGTCGCTCCTGTTCACCAACGCGGGAGAGGCGCAGTGGGAAGCGTTCGCGGAGGCGATGGGCGAAGCGATGGCGAACTTCGACCTCGATTTCCGCGCCCAGGGCCAGCTCACGGCCACCGCCGATCTGGCGGACGGCGACGCCTTCGAGACCGCGGAGCTGGAGCTGAATGCCTCGATCTGGGGCTGCGGCGGCGCGGTCGCCTTCGGCTACGACCGCCTCCAGCCCGACGGCCGCGGCACGCTGCACGGCGGCCACCTCCGGCTCGCCTGGCAGGTCCGTCCCTTCGCGTGGTTCGACTCGCGCCCGCACCCGTTCCGCTGGATCGACCCGTCGCTCGAATTCGGCGGCGCGCTGGGCGGCTTCGACGACGAGAACGGCGCCTCGACCTTCGCAGGCTGGGGCTACCTCGGCGCCGGTCTCGACCTCTCCCCGTTCCCCGATGACATCCCCGTCGTCCTGACCGTCCGCTACCGCTGGACCCCCGACGCGATGCGCAGCCCGGACGGCCTGCCGCAACACCACCTCGTCCTGGGCCTCGGGTTCCGCGCCGCGGAGTAGGTCCGAGCCCGCGCTACGCCTTCCCCAACGGGCTCTCGTAGCTCTCGCGGACGAAGCACGTCCGCCCGGTCGCGTCGCCCCAGCGCTCGTCTGTCTTCACGCGCGCGAGCAGTTTCTCCCCGTCGACGACGTACCGGCCGCCGACCACGTGGACCCCGCGCGCGAACAGCGGGTCGGGCAGGAATCCCGCCGTCGGCCCGACGACGCTGACGTGCCTCGCGGTCCCGCAATTCGCCAAGACCTCGTCGATCGACTCGTTCAGGACCGTCGCACTGGTGCACACGACCTTGTTGCACCGCCGCAGCGCGGTCACGTCCAGCGTGATGTTCAGCCCGGGGTGCTTCTCGACGAGCGACGGGTCCTTCTCCACGATCACCAGCTCGAACCTCTCGCGATCCGCGATGCGCAGCAGCGGCGGGAACAAACCGACCATCCCGACCCGGTCGCCGTCCTCGAGCGCGAGCAGCCCAAGCGAGTCCGTGGCGTGGTCGAGCCGGACCTTGCCCGACCGCATCGCGTGCTGGCAGATGGCGTTCACGGCGGCCAGCCCGAGCAGGTCGGCCACCGGATCGCCGCGGCCCATGGGTTCGAGGTACTGCTCGGACCGCGCGCCGGCATGCGCCCGCACGTCCAGCGCGCGATAGTCGCCGGCGACTTCCGGCGGAAGCAGCACGTAGCTCAGGCCCGCGGCGCCGCCCTCCAGCAGCATGACGAGGAAGCCGTGCTCCACCGACGCGGCGCCGGACGGCCACGGCGGGAGGAACAGCTCCCGGATCCGGGGGACCGCGATCGTCTCGCCCAGCCGGCGCGCCAGCAACCCGAACTCCGCGAGGATACCCATCGGACGACCTCCCTCTCACCCCGGACTACGGCTACGGACGCCCTCGCACGGGGCGTCCCTCCGAGCAGAGCACGATCGAGTAGCGGTTGTCCGTGTGGTACTCGAACGTCCGCCCATCGACCTCGAGGACGATCAGGAATCCGGGCGTGACGGCGGGCCCGGGCCGCAGCTCCGGATCCGGACAGTCGAGCCCCGGGTCCGGCCAGTCGACCGCCTCGACCGAGACGACCCGGATCTCTCCCGGGTCGCCCAGCGACATCCGTCCCTGCAGGTTCGTCCGCGTGCGCTCGACCAGCGGCGCCGCGCCCGGCGGCAGCGGCGGCTCCGGCGGAGGCGCCGGGGCCGCTTCGACGGCGTCGCCCGCCCCCCCCGCATCGCCGGTGGCCGGCTGCGGCTCCGTGGTCCCTCCGTCCGGGCGCGACGCGCCGCACGATGCGAGCAGTGACCAGGCCGCCGCCGTGACCCCGAGTGCTCCCCTCATCGTCGTTCTCCCTTCCGGACGTCGACGTCCCGTCCCGCAAGCCATAGGGCATCGGTCGCGGCGGCGCAAGCCCGCGACCGATGGAACCCGACTCGCCCTCCACGGGAAGAAACTCTCGACTTCGGGGGTTGGGGCATTAGACTACCGCCCGGAGGCCGGCTCGCGCTTCCGGGGGAGGCGAGCGGCCCGCGAACGGACGGCGATGACGCGACGCGGCGATGAACGCGACTCCCGCCTGGGGCCCCAGCACTGGATCTGGGTGGTCGCCTTCGCCCTGTCCCTGCTGGTCAACCACACCGTCGTCTCGCTCCTCCCCCTGCCGAATCTCAAGAAACGACCCGCGCGCGGGGCCGTGGAGCTCGACGTCTACGAGCCTCTCCCGCCGGCGACGCCGCGACCGGCCGCGGATCTTCCGGTCGTCGAGCCGCCCGGGTCCGAGCCCCTGGCGGTCGCGTGGGTGGACGAGCGGGAGCCTCCGGACCCCGCCGAGACGCCTGCGCAGCGCGAGGAACGCCGTCGACGCGAGGAAGAGCGTCTCCGTCCGCCGGAGGTCCCGCCGCGCGTCGCGCAGCCGGAGCAGCCCCGGCCGCCTCAGCCCGAGCGGCCCGAGCGGGAGGCGCCGGAGGACGCGACCCAGCCGCTCCAGCCGGTGATCAACATGCACTTCGTCCACCTGCCGCCGCGGACGGACGAGCCCGAGACGGTGCCCGACGACGTCCGCTTCTTCGCCCAGCGGACGCAGGACGTCGATCAGCAGACGCGCGCCGCGGTCACGACCCTCCAGGACGAAGAGGAGGCCGCGACCGCGCAGGCGCGTGCGCGCGACGAGCAGCCCCAAGCCCCGGTCGACGGCGAGAGCGACGCGCAGCCGCGCACCGACGAGCGGGAGGGTCACGACCGGACGGATCGGGAGGCCGTCGAGCCTGCGCAGCCGCAGCCCGTCCGCGTCGCCTCCCAAGGCGGCGCACGCGAGGGCCGCCCCGGCGAAGCGCAGCCTCAGGAGCCGACCCCTCCGTCGCAGCCCGAGGCGAGGCCGGGCGGCGAGCAGGGCACGAGCGCCGAGACTCCTCTCGTGGCCGCGGCGGGCGTCGACGCTGCGCCGCTGCCCGAGGGCTCGGTCCCCGCGGAACAGCAATCCGCGGAGCGGCCGGGGCGTCCGGGAGAGGGCCCCGAGGTCCCCGGCGGGCCGCCGGTCGAGCCGGTCGTCCCGCAGGCCGTCGCCGTCGCGGGGCAGGACGGCGCGAGCGGCCAGGGCGGCTCCGGAGGCCAGACCGGGGCCGACACGGCGCCGCCGAGCCGGAGTCCCGAGCTCGACTGGGCGACGGTCGAGGATCTGTTCCACGAGCAGCTCGATCGCGAGCGCCAGGCGTTCCTGGAGCAGAGGCAGGAGCGCCGGCGGATGGGGGGCGCCATCGATCGCATGGATCGCGCCACCGCGCAGCTCGAGAATTTCACGCCCGACATCCGTCCGGGGAACCAGACCGCGCTGGACACGCTGTACCACCCGTTCGCCGACTATCTCACGGCGTTCCACCGCCGGATGCACCCGCACTGGGGCGACGGCTTCCTGGTCTCGCTGACCGCCGAGCCGGACACGCACCCGCTGAACGACATGAACCTGTGGACGAAGCTGGAGATCGCCGTCAACGGCGACGGGACGATCTGGAAGATCACGATCGTGCGGTCCAGCGGCAACATCGTCTACGACACGGCCGCCATCGATGCCGTCTTCCAGGGCGAGCCGTACCCGGAGCCGCCGGCCGAGCTGCAGTCGGGGGACGGCCGGCTGTACCTGCGCTGGTCGTTCTACCGCAACCACTCGCAGTGCGGCGTGTGGAACGCGGAGCCCTTCATCCTGCCCGACCCGCCGTCGCTGCACGAGGAGGGCGAGCCGCCCGACAGCGAGCACCCTGTCGCGCCCGCGGTGAAGTGAGCTACGCCGGCTTGTAGCGCCGGATGAAGTGCAGGTTCTCGTAGTTGATCGTGAAATGGGCCGCGATCGGCGCCGCAAGCTGGCCCGTGGCCCAGAAGAGCAGGCCGAGCACGAAGCCCATCGCGGTCGCCTCGAGCGTCCACACCAGGAACCGCTTCGACATCGGCAGGTGGAGCCCGCCGAAGACCAGGCTCGACACCACCAGCCCGACCGCGGGCTGCATCGCGCCGCGGAAGAAACACTCCTCGGCCACGGCCGAGAACGCCGCCAGGAGGAAGATGTCCCCGTCGGTCGCCGGGCCCAGGAGCGAGCGGAACTCGGAGTGCAGTGCTGCCGCCCAACGCAGGCGCCGCACGGCGCGGCGCGTGGCGGCGGCGACCAGCAGGCCCAGCGCGACCCCCAGGGCCAGACCGACGAGCAGCCCGAGGGCGAGGGTTGGGTGCCACAGCGCGTCCGGATGGCGGAAGAGGTCCGACGTTCCCCGATCGACCAGGACCCAGGCGAAGGCCCCCGCCAGCAGGAGCCCGTAGAGCACGGTGGCGCCGCGCAACGGTCCGGAGGAGTCGTTCACCTCCGGCCCTTCCCCTTCGCCGGCACGGCCGCCGCGGCCAGGGCCCGTCGCAGGCGCGCCGCGACCGCGCCCGCGCGACGCGCGACGTCCTTGCGCAGCGCCTCCGCCTTCTCCCGCGCGCGCCGCGTCCATCGCGCGTCTGGGACCAGCGGCAGGTTGGCCAGCACGTTCGCGTGCGCCGTCTCCGCCGCCGCGGCCGCCAGGGTGGCCGACGCGAGCAGATCGGACGCGCACGACGGGCTGCCCCGGCGCGCGAGCGCCTCGAGCCCGTCCATGGTCCCGGCGACCGACCGCAGGAGCGCGAACGGCACCTCCGCCGCGCGCCGCGCCGCCGCGCCGATCGCCGTCCGCCGCCGCGTCGCCTCCTCCGGCGTCCCCTTCGGCAGCTTCATCGCCGCCACGACGCCGTCGTACGCCGCCGCGTCCTCGTCGATCCCCGCCGTCGCCGACTCCGCGACGTCCTGCGCCGCCGTGCCCACCGTCGCCAGCTCGGCCTGCAGCTCGGGCGCGGCTCCCTTCTTCTCGTAGGTGATCCCCGCGACCATGCCCGCCAGCGACGCGGAGCACGCGGCCGCGAGCGCCGCCGCCGACCCGCCGCCCGGAGTCGAGGCCGCGGCCCCGAACCGGCCGATCAGTGCCTCGACCGTCAGTCCGCCCAGCCGGTGCGACGCCCGCAGCCGCCGCTCGATGATCCGCTCGTCCGGCTCGAAGGGGCCCACGTCCCGCAATCCCAGCGTGCGCACCGCCACGCCGATCGCCTCGTCCGCGGGCGCCGCGGGCGACCGCCCCTGCCGCCGCAGGACGTGGCGGCCCGCCTCGACCAGCGCGCGCTCGGGGATGAGGCCGACCAGCTCCGAGCCCGTCACGCGCAGGCCGGCCTCGCCGGCGAAGCGCACGACCGTGTCGAAGGCGTCGAGCAGTCCGGCTTCGTCGAGATCGACGAGGTTCATCGAGACCTGCGCCTGGCCGTACTCGGGAATGGTCCAGCCGATGGCGCGGATCGGCCGGCCCAGCTCGCGCACCTGCCTCGCGATTCGCATCGCAGCGCGACGGTCCGGGGTGTCGAGGTTCACGTTGTACGCGGCGAGGACCTTGCGCGCACCGATCACCGTCGCCCCCGCCCCGGCGTTGAGCGCCGCCGCGCCGAAGTCGGGCGCCCACGCCGGGTCCGCCAGCTTCGCCGCCAGCCCCTCGTACTCGCCCGCGCGGACGTCCGCCAGTCTCCGGCGCTCGGGCCGCGTCGCCGCGTGTTCGTAGAGATACACGGGGATGCGCAGCTCCGCCGCCACGCGCTCCCCCAGCGCCCGCGCCAGCGCCGCGCACTCGGCCATGGTCACCCCCGACACCGGGACGAACGGGAAGACGTCGGTCGCGCCCAGCCGCGGGTGCTCGCCCTTGTGCCGGCGCATGTCGATCCGTTCCGCCGCCGTGCGAATCGCCGCGAAGCCCGCCTCGACCGCGGCGTCGGGTGGCGCGACGAACGTGATGACGGTCCGGTTCGCGCCCGCGCCGGGATCGACGTCGAGCACCGTGGCGCCCTCGACCTCCCCGATCGCGGCCGCGATGGCGTCGATGGTCCCGCGATCCCGCCCCTCGCTGAAGTTCGGCACGCATTCGACAAGCCGCATCGTCCCTGCCTCCGGTGCCGCGCTTCGTAGCATGCGGGGGAAGCCGCGCGCAACGTGTGATACGCTCGCCGCCATGGCGGAAAAGAGCCGCACCGGCCGCATCGTTGACCTCGTGGAGCCGGGCCGCGAGCGCCTGGAGCTGGCGTGGATCCGCGAGGAGGCCAAGGGCAAGGCCCGCCTGCGCACGGCGGGCGGCCGCGAGCACTCGCTCTCCTCCCGCGCGCTGGACGAGGCGACCGTCGCCGACCACGGCCCCGCCGGCCCGGACGCCCTGGAGTCCCTCGCCCGCCGCGACGCCGAGGTCGAGGCGCAGCGTGCGTCCATCGCGGCCGAGGAGGTCGAGCTGCTCTGGGAATCGCTGGCCGGGGACGACGACGAACGCCGTGCGCTGGGCGAGCTGGCGCTCGAGCTTCTCGGCCCGCAGGCGCCCGCCGCCCGCGTCTCCGCCCTCGGCCGGGCGCTCGAGGCCGACGGCGACCGGTTCGCCCTGTGGGCCCGGGGGTCACGCTTCACCGTCTTCGGCCGCCGGACGCGCCAGGCCCGCGTGCGGCGCGAGGCCGATGAGGCCGAGCGGCGCGAGGAGGACGCGCGCCGCCGCGCGGCCGAGACGGAGCAGGCGGACGCCCTCGCCGCCCGCATCCGCCCTTTGCTCGCTCCGCCGGGGGCCCATCCCGGGTCCCCACCTTCCACCAGCCACCAGCCACCAGCCACCAGCCCCGTCCCCTGGCCCGCCGACCTCGACCCGTTCCTCGACGGCCTCCTCGCCCTCTCGCGTCTCGACCGCACGCTCGACGACTCCCCGGCCGACGACGCCCTCCCGCTGCGCGTCGCCCGCGCCGTGGCCGCGCGGCTCGAGGGTTCGGACGAGGCCCGGTCCGTGCGTGCGCTCGCCGAGCGCCTCCTGCTCCTGCGCCGCCCCGGCGCCAGCCGGACCCTCCGGGCCCGGCTGCTCCTCGGTCTGGGCGACGAGTTCCCCGCGGCCGCGGCGGCCGAGGCCGCGGCGGCCGCGCCCGTCGCCGTCGACGTCGAGGACCTGACCGGGCTATCCTCGTGCGCCATCGACGATCCGTGGACCCGCCTGCGGGACGACGCCCTCGCGGTCCTCGAAACGGACGGCACGCTGGAGGTACTCGTCCACGTCGCGGACGCCGCGACCTCCGTGCCCTGCGGCGGTCCGCTCGACGCCGCCGCGATGCGCCGGGGCACGGCCCATTTCTGGCCGGACGGCGTCATCCCGATGCTCCCCGCGGCCCTCGCCGAATCCCGCCTGTCGCTCGACGCCGACGGCGCGCCCCGCCGTGCGTTCACCATCCGCTTCCGCTGCGCTGCGGACGACCGCGGCCCGACCCTCGAGCTGGTCCGGCTCGGGTTCTCCCTCGTCCGCATCACCGCCAACCGCACCTACGAGGATGTCGATGCCGCGCTGGCCGCTCCGGCGGGCGACGACGACCGCCTCCTGGCGCGGCTGTGGGAGCACCTGGCGGCGGTACGCCGCCGCCGCGTCCCGCTCGACGAGCCGCCGCGGACCGAGGCCCGACTGGTCGTCGAAGGCGACGGCGAGCGGATCGACCTGCGCACCCTGGCCGTGGGCACGCCGGCGCGACGGCTGATCGAGGAGCTGGCGCTGGCCTCCGGCATGGCCGCGGCGGGGTGGGCCCGCGAACACCATGTGCCGCTCATCTACCGCGTCCAGGACGCGCCCGCGATCGGACGCCGGCCCTCGCGCGCCACCTACACGCTGACCCCGGACGAGCACCACGCCATGGGCGGCGCGCTCTACGCCCATGTCACCTCGCCGCTGCGGCGCTACGTGGACCTGCTCAACCAGCGACAACTCGCCGCCCGCCTCACCGGCGGCGCGGTGCGCGCCGACCCGCAGGTCGACCTGCAGCGCATCACCCTGGGCATCCGCGACGTCCTCGACCGCGCCCGGGACCTCGGCCGCGACGCCCAGCGCTACTGGGCCCTGCGCTGGCTCGCCCTGCGCCGGGACGAGGTCTTCGACGCCGAGCTGCGCCTGGAGCCGCAGACCCTCGACGGCAGCCGCCCCCCCCGCGTGATGGTCCTTCCCGTCTCGGTGCTCCTGCCGGTCGACGGCTCGGGACCGCTGTTCGAGGCGGCGCGGTCGGCCCCGGCCCCCGGTTCCGCCGCGTCCGGCCGCGCGCCGGCCCCGCCGGCCGCAATCCCCGTCCGCGTGCGGGTGGCGGTGGCCGACGCCGAGTCGCTCTCGGCACGGGCGGCGATCGCCTGAGAGCGTGGGCAGGAATCGGCGCCAAGCCGGGTCGGGACGGGCGCTAGTACGGCGGCTCGGGATCGATGAGACCGCGCAGGCCGGTCCGGTCGAGGTCGCCGACGGCGGGGAGGGTGCGGATGGCGATGCGGCCGGCGACGGTCAGGATTTCGCGGGGGTCGTAGTCGGTGATTCCGGTTTCGCCCCCGCGGGTGATGTCCGCGTCCCAGGCGGCCGGAACGGTTCCGTTCTGGGCCAGGGCGCCCAGCTCTTCGCCGGTGCCGTAGACGTCGATTCCGGTCAGGCTGACGCCGTCCATGGTGCCGCCGCCCAGGTCCAGGAGCAGGCCGATGCGCCGGTTGTCGTGCAGCACCAGATCGGCGAACGTGGCTCCGGCCAGCGGACGGACCACCTGGATGCCGTCGGCGGCTCGTCGTTCCGCGAGGGCCCCGCAGTCCAGGCAGCCCCACCGCGTCGACTCGACGACGGCGTCCCGGATCGTGAGCGTCACGGGGTCCACGACGACGATGCCGGCGTAGCGGTTGCCGCGCAGCGCCGTTCCGGTCCCCGACACCTCGAAGCTCTGCATTCCCTGGGCCCACAGCGCCGCGCGTCCGTTGCCGTGGGCCGCCGGCCGCTCGTGTCGTGCGGTTCCTCCGTCGTGCACGAGGCCGAAGCCTTCGCCGCCGGAGACGACCAGATCGGTCGAGTGGACGATGGCGCCGTCGACAAACACGCCTCCGAACGAGGGGGGTGTCTGGTCGGTGTTTCCGTCCGGACCGCCGATCAGGGGTCCCCCCAGCCAGTGGGACTTGGAGAGGTCGATCCCGGTCAGGGTTGTGTCGCCGGCCGAGACGGCCAGCGCGACGCCCAGGTTGTCTGGTGCGCCGCCGCCGGACCAGATCGCGGTGGTGGCGACGAGCACGGCGCCGAAGCCCGCGAAGCCTCGTGCGCGCACGCCGTCCAGCTCGGCGCGCCCGCCGCGCAGGACGACGAGTCCGTGGGTCGCGGTGGACTCGGGTCGCGCGTCCGCGGGTCGGATCGTTCCGCCGGCGGCGAAGGGTCCTTCCAGCTCGACGGTCGTCAGCTTGAGCGAGGCGATACGTTCCACGCCGACGGCCACGCCGCGGGTGGCGGCCACGGTGACGCGGTCCGCCTCGACCGCTCCGCCGCCGCCGACGGCGACGATGCCGTAGTTCGAGGCCGACTCGACGCGCAGATCGGTGACGCGCGTCGTCGCGCCGCGCATGGTGCGCAGCGTGAGCACGGGCCGCGAGTCGTCGCCGGGCGTCGTGAGGACGGTCATGTCGCCCATGCCGGAGAGCGTCACGCCCGCCGGGACGACGAAGGTCCCGGCGATGCGGCACGGTCCGGCCCTGACGGTATCTCCCGAGAGCGCCTGCTCCAGCCGCCGCGCCAGCTCGACGGCGTCGCACGGGATGCTCGTGTCGACCATCCCGTCGCGGACGGTGTCCGAGGTGCCGTCGGGCGGGTCCGTCACGTCGACGTTGCCGTCGTCGCTGCCGGCCAGGATCCCGCATCCCGCGGAAGCCCACGCCATTGCCGCGCTCGCCACGACGGTCCACGTGCGTTTCGTCATTTCGACCTCCGCCGCCACCGGCATTTCATGCTGACCCGGGCGTGGTCACCTGTCAAGCAGCCGGCGTCTTTCGCGGGACTTGCGCGGGCCGGGAATCGTGGCAGGATGAGCGTGGAGGTCGCGCCATGCGCAGGGCAAGCCTGGCCGGGCTGCTGGTCCTTCCGTGCCTCGTCGCGTCGCTCGCCGCGTGTTCGTCGCCGGCGGGGCCGTGCGACGGGGTGGACTGTTCGTTCTTCGGCACGTGCGGGCGCCTTTCCTCGGGCCAGGAGGGTTACTGTCTCTGCCGGCTGGGCGCGCACCCCACGGCCGGCGGTCTGGACTGCGCGCCCAACGACTTCGTGGACCCGTGCCTCGGGGTCGACTGTTCGGACGCCGGCTACTGCTTCTCCGTCAGCGGTTTCCCGATTTGCGAGTGCGATCCCGGGACCCGGCGGGACGGGACCGGCCTCTACTGCCTTCCGGACGGCTCCGTCCCCGCGGACGCCGGCTCCGAGGTCGGCGACGGGGCGGACGATGCCGGGGCGGACGAGGGTGCGGGCGGCTGGTGGCTTGACGAGCAGGTCCGCGAGCCCGGTCTGACGAAGCTGGACATCGTGCTGCTGGTCGACAACTCGGGTTCGATGGCGCAGGAGCAGGAGGCGCTGGCCCTGCAGTTTCCCGGGTTGCTCGGCGAGCTGCTGGACCCGCCGGACTCGGACGGCGACACGCGACCGGACCACGCGCCGATCGAGGACCTCAACCTGGGCGTCATCTCGTCGGACATGGGCACGGCGGGTTTTCGGGTCACGACGTGCGTTTGGGCCGACGTCGGCGACGACGGCTGCATGCGGCACCACCCGGTTGCGCTGCCGTGCGGCTACCACAGCTACCCCACGTGGCTGGCGCGCAATCCCGAGAACGCGGACACGTACCCTGTCGAGCGCATGATCGAGGATTTCGGCTGTCTGGCAACGCTGGGCACGACCGGTTGCGGATTCGAGCAGCAGCTCAAGGCGATGCGGGGGGCGCTCACGGCGGACCTCGCCCCCGGGGCCTGCAACGCGGGTTTCCTGCGCAACGATTCGCTGCTCGCGTTGATCTGGCTCACGGACGAGGAGGACTGTTCGGTCCGGCCCGACCATCCGGAGATGTTCGACCCCGACCGCGAGGAGCTGGGGCACCTCAACGTGCGCTGTTTCCTCAACGCGGAGCTGCTCGAGCCGGTTTCGGACTACGCGGCGGCGTTCGCGGCGCTGCGGCCGACGGGTGCGGCCAACGTCGTCCTGGCGATGATCGTGGGCGTTCCGCCGGACGAGCCCCGTTGCACGGGCACGGGCGACTCGCTCGGCGCGTGCCTCGGCCTTCCCGCGATGACTGCGCGGATCGATCCCGCCTCGACCGCGGACATGGTGCCGTCGTGTCGGACGGAGATGGGCCTGGCCTACCCGCCGCGGCGTTTCGTGGAGCTGGCCCGGCTGTGGGGCTCGGACGCCTACGTGGATTCGATCTGCAAGTCCGACTGGAGTGCCATCTTCCGCACGCTGGCGGGTCGCGTCGTCGCCGGCATGGGCGAGGATCGCGTGTGTCTCGACCGCGCGCCTTCGTTCGACGGGGCGCGCTGCGTGGCGCAGTGCTGGCTGATCGAGACGCTGGACGACGGTCGCGAATGCCCGGCCGATCCGTCGTGCCCGCAGGCGTGGTGTCCGGCGGCAGAGCCGGAAACGCTCGACCGTCTCCTGCCCTGCACGGATCCTTCGACCGGGGCGCTCTGTTTGCCGGTGAAGCGCGATCTCGGGACGACGCGCGACGGCGGCTACGAGCGCCGCCGGTGTCTGGTGCGGCAGGTCCCCCGCGACCCGCTCGCCTACCGTTGCGGCGGGCCGCTGGGGGACGGCTGGTACTTCGTTCCGGCGGCATGGTCGGACGAGGGTTGTGCGGAGCTGGTCTTCGCGCGTTCCGGGGCGTTGCCGTTGCTTGCCCGGGGTTCTTCGGCCGTCTTCCGCTGCCCGCGCTAGCGCCTTCGCCTTGTCCAGCCCAGCACGGCGAGCGCTGCGACGAGGAGGCCGGCGCCGGCGGCGCCGGGGGTGGCGCGGCAGGTGCAGCCGCCGCCCGAGGCGATCGGCACGCACTGTCCCAGGCTGTTGCAGGACATGTCGCCGCCCGGACAATCGGCGGAGGTGCGGCAGTCGAAGGTACACGTCCCGGCGTCGCCGCAGTACTGGCCATCCGGGCACTCCGGGTTTCCGGTGCAAGCCGGCGTCGCGTCGTCGCCGTCGGCGTCCGCGTCGGCATCGGCGTCCGCGTCGGCATCCGCATCGGCGTCGGCGTCCGCGTCCGCGTCGGCGTCCGCATCGGCGTCCGCGTCCGCGCCCGCCGGCGCCTCGACGACGGCACGGATGATCCAATCGCCTTCCAGACCGAAGGTCTCGCTGCGTCCCCATCCGACGCCGCTGGCGTCGATGAAGTTGCGGTCGGGGAAGTCAAGTCCGTCGTCGTCGCGGGCGACGCTGGGCAGTCCGTCGGCCTGGAACTCGATGCCCACCCGGAACGGTCCTGCGATATCGATGGGTCCGCCGGCGGTCGGGTCGACTTCCTGGAGCGCCTCGTCCGAGGGCGTCACGCTGACGTCGTTGACGTACAGCTCGCTTCCGGGCGCGTCGGTGCCGGCGGAGTCGTCCCACACGTGGATCGTGACGGTGCGTGGGGTGGCGTCGGTCCCGCCGCCGAAGAGGAACTGGATCCGCAGGAGCCGGGTCGGCGCTTCCGGCACGAAGCGCGAGGCCGCGGTTTCGCCGGTGACGAACCCCGACTGGAAGCCGGCCGTGCCGCCGGTGCCGAAGCCGTCGTTGACGAGCGTCGTTTCCGGCTGTGCCGCCGCGACCCGCGCGACCGACAACGCGACGACTGCCGCCGCCCACGGAGCACCCCGGCGCATCCTGTGACGTTCCATCTTCGCCCCTCCTTCCGACTCCGCCCGTCGCGGTGTGCGCGAGCGATCTTCGCAGGTTGGACATGAAGGGCGCGGCGGTCAAGTCCCGCATGCCGCGTCCCGGGATTCGGGGTGCGGGCGGGGTCTATTCGGCGACGGCGTCCGGGGGCACGTCGTCCTCGGCGTCCGGGGAGACATCCGGGCCGACGTCTTCGTCGCTGAACTCGTCGACGTCGTCAGCGCCGTCCGGTGCGGCGTCTTCGTCGACGAACTCGTCGATGTCTTCATCGGTGTCCGGGGCGACGTCGTCATCGGAGGCTTCGTCGGCGTCCGCGCCGGCATCGACGTCGGCGTCCCCGTCGCCGTCGGCGTCGGCGTCGGCGCCGGGGCAGATGCAGCCGAGGCGAGTGGGATCCCAGGTGCCGGGCCAGCCGATGGGCGGGCAGCAGACGGCGTGTCCGGCGGTGCACAGATCTTCCGTGCAGGGGAAGTAGGTATCGACCTCGCCGACGTCCTGCGGCTGTGCGTCGTCGCCGCAGCCCGCGAGGAGTGCGGCGGCGGCGAGGCAGCGGACGGCGGCGAGCGGGAAACCTCGGCGCGACGTGGTTGCCATGGCGACCTCCCGAGTGCCTTCCGCCCGTCGACCCTTCGATGGATCCACGGCGGGCCGGCTCAGGGCACGACGGGATCTTACCGCATGGGCGGAAAGCGGCAAGTTACCGGCGGGGGGTGCAGGGGACGGGGTGGTCTAGTTCGCCTGGGGGACCCAGGGGACGGCGGGTGGGAGATCCTGGAGCTCCTGGCGGAGGCCGAGGCGTTCGGACGGGGATACGTCAAGGAAGCGGAGGCCGAATCCGAAGAGGGCTCCGGTTTCTTCCTCGGGCGCGGGCTGGACGCGGACGACTTCGGAGAGGAAGGCGTACCTGTCGTCGGACCAGGGCAGGCGGAACCGGAGGACGACGTAGTCGGAGGGGTCGAGGGCGGCGTCGGAGAAGACGAGGGCGCCGGAGGGGCTGAGGTCGGCGCCGATGGCGAACTCCGGGTTGTCGTGGCCGCGGCGGAGGAGCTCGACGCCGATGTGGAGCGGCTTGCGCACTTCGGTACGGCGGCGAGCGGGTGCGCGGACGGTTTCGGTGACCGCGCGCGGGCGTGGGGGGAAGGAGGTGGTCGGGGGGCTGGGCGGCGCGACGGTTGCGGTTGCGAGTGCGGGCTGGGCGGCGGCGGAGGCGGGAGCGAAGAGGTCGGCGGTGTCGCGTGGGTGTGCGGACGGGGTTGAGCTTGGGGAGGTCGAGGCGGTGGACGGTCGGATGACCTGGGAGGTGGTCTCGTCCTCCGTCGGCGTCTTCGGCCTGGGCGTCGGTCTTTGACGCGGCGTGAGCGACCATTGGCTCTGTCGGATCATGGCACGCCTCCTTTCGCCCGTGCCCGAGTCCTTCCCCCCTTGGAGGGAGGCACGAGTCGTGCCGGGCGGGCCGGCCGCGTTCGACAATGATTCCGGGGAGGCGGTCTGGTCGGCGTCCCTGGTCGAGACAGGCGGGTGTCCCCGGTCGAGGCAGGGTGCCGCGATGCGAGTCGCGACACGAGGCGTTGCGTCCGCGGGTTGCGGATGGTTCAATGCGGTCGCCGGGAGCATGGGGGTCGTGGGGAGGCGCGGGAGGTCGAGGTGATGGTGGCGGGGCGCAGGGTGCGGTGGCTGGTGGTGTTGGGGTTGGGGTGGGCGGCGGCGTCGTGCAACGGGGCCGGGCCTGGGCCATCGGAGCCGGCGCCCGAGGGTACGGCGGCGGACGCGTCGGCGGCGGGGGTTGAGGTGGCTGCGGCGCCGGTCGAGGGGGAGCATTATGTGGTGGAGGCGCGGCGGGAGGACGTCGTGCGGGTGGGGGAGGAGACGAGGGTGGTTTTCGTGGTGAGCGGTCGGGAGCCGTGGCATGTGAATCCGGACTACCGGGCGAAGCTCGCGGCGGTCGTGGTGGAGCATTTCGCGCTGGCGGCGAGCGAGTGGCGGGCTGGGGGGCCGGATCGTGAGGTTGGGGACGCGGTGCGGTGCGACGAGACGGAGCTGCGGTTCGAGGTCCCGGTGGTGCCGCTTGATGCGGGGGAGTGGCCGGTGGAGTTCCGGTTCAAGTTCGGCTTGTGCGACAGCGTGCACGCGGGGGAGTGCAAGGTACGGGAGAAGGTGTTGGGGTGGACCTGGGTGGTCGCCGGGGGCGAGGCGGGGTGATGGGGAGAGGGTGAGCGGATGGGACAGCGAGATCGTGGTCGTGCGTGGGTGCCTGTGGTGCTGCTGGGGGTGGCGTGGGCGGCGTGGGGCGGGGGTTGCGGCAAGGCGAAGGAGTCGGCCGGGGGTGGGGCTGGTGCGGAGGCGGCTGCGGCGCCTGCGGAGGGTGCGGAGTTCCGGGTCGAGGCGCGGCACGAGGCTGCGGCGAAGGTGGGGGAGACAGTGACGGCGGTCTTGACGGCGACGGGGGTGGCGCCGTGGCATGTGAACGTGGAGTATCCGGTGAAGCTGGAGATCGTGGCGGCGGAGGGTTTCGCGGGGCCGGCGTCGCCAATGCGGAAGGAGGCCGCGGCGAAGCTGGACGAGAGCGAGCTGCGGTTCGAGGTCCCGCTGGTGGCGGAGGCGGCGGGGGAGCGGCCGGTGGAGCTGAAGCTGAAGTTCGGGTTGTGCAGTGCAGACCGGTGCATCACGCGCGAGGCGACGGAGCGGTGGACGGTCCTCGTGGGAGAGGAGTGACGGTGGCACGCGAGACGAAGTCGCGTCCGAGCCAGCCGCCGCCGAGGCCGGCGGCGGATCCGGACGGGTTGTTGGGGAGGCTGGCGGAGCGGGCGTCGCGGACGTTTGCGGAGCGGCGGCAGATCCTGACGTACGACGAGTACCTGGGGCTGGTGCTGGCGGAGCCGCGGGTGCACTTGCGGGACGCGTCGGCGTACTTGCGCGACGCGTTCGACCATCACGGGCAGGTGGAGGAGCAGCGTCCGTGGGGTCGGGCGAGTCGTTTCCGGCTGTTCGACCAGGCGTTCGCGGGAGGTCGGGGCGAGCGGCTGGTGGGGCAGGAGGCGGCACAGGGTGCGTTCTACCGGGTGTTGTCGGGGTTCGTGCGGGACGGGCGTGCGAACCGCTTGATCCTGCTGCACGGGCCGAACGGGTCGTCGAAGACGACGTTCGTGCAGTGCATCATCCGGGCGTTGGAGGAATATTCGAGCACGCCGGAGGGGGCGCTCTACCGGTTCAACTGGATCTTCCCGACGGACAAGGTGGAGCGCGGTGGGGGTCTGGGTTTCGGGGGCGGCGGGCGGGCGGCGGCGCGGAAGTCCGGGAGCTTCGCGAAGCTGGAGGAGGGGGACGTTGACGCGCGGTTGTCGTGCGAGGTGCGGGATCATCCGTTGATGTTGTTGCCGGAGTCGTACCGGCGGGAGGTGCTGGAGGCGGCGCTGGCGGGCCGGCCGGAGCTGCGGTTGCCGGAGCTGATCGGGCGATCGGGGTTGTGCCACAAGTGCCGGCAGATTTTCGACGCGTTGGCGGCGGCGTATGCGGGGGATTTGCGGCGGGTGCTGGCGCACGTGCAGGTGGAGCGTTACACGGTGTCGCGGGGCTACCGGCGGGGAGCGATCACGATCGGGCCGCAGATGTCGGTGGACGCGGGGGAGCGGCAGATCACGGCGGACCGTTCGTTGGGGGCGTTGCCGACGGCGTTGCAGAACGTGGCTTTGTTCGAGCCGTTCGGGGAGCTGGTGGACGGGGCCGGTGGCATCGTGGTGTTCGACGACCTGCTCAAGCGCCCGCTGGACGCGTTCAAGTATCTGTTGACGACGATCGAGGACGGGGAGGTGACGCTTGGGCATTCGATCCTGCGGCTCAACGCGGTGCTGGTGGCGACGAGCAACGAGGTGCACCTGGAGGCGTTCCGGCGGCATCCGGAGTTCCCGTCGTTCCGGGGCCGGCTGGCGTTGATCCGGGTGCCGTACCTGCGGGAGGTGCCGCTGGAGCGGGAAATCTACGACGTGCACATCGTGCCGCAGATCGAGCGGCACGTGGCGCCGCACGCGGTGGAGGCGGCGGCGCGTTGGGCGGTGATGACGCGGCTGCGGCGGCCGGACCCGGGGAAGTTCGCGGGGCCGGTGGCGCGGTTGATCGAGGAGCTGAGCGTGGAGGGCAAGGCGGCGCTGTACGCGGGGGAGGCGCCGGTGGAGGGGCTGGACCCGGACGACGTGAAGGCGCTGGCGACGGCGGCGGCGGCGTTGCGTGCGGAGCACGCGGAGGAGGCGGACTACGAGGGTTTGTCGGGGGCGTCGCCGCGGGAGGTGCGGAGCGTGCTGCTTCTGGCGGCCCAGCGTGCCGACGGGTCGTGCCTTTCGCCGTTCGGGGTGCTGGCGGAGATCGACGAGCTGCGGCGGCACGCGGCGGACTACCAGTGGTTGCAGCGGCCGGCGGAGAAGGGGGGGTTCCACGACCAGGGAGCGATCCTGGAGGCGCTGCGGCGGCTGGTCCTGGACCGCATCGAGGACGACGTGCGGAACTCGTCGGGGCTGGTGGAGGACGAGCGGTTTCCGGAGATGGTGGACCGGTACGTGAAGGAGCTGCGGCACTGGGTGAAGCAGGAGCGGGTGGTGGACAAGGCGACCGGGCAGGAGCGGGACGCGGACGGGTCGTTCATGGCGCAGGTGGAGAAGTGGGCGGGGGCGGGGCCGGACGCGGCGGCGTTCCGGAACGAGGTGATGACGCGGATCGGGGCGCACCGCACGGAACATCCGGGCAAGCCGGTGGCGGTGATGCAGCTCTTCGCGGACATGATGCGGCGCATCCGGCGAGCGGTGCTGGACGAGCGGCGGCCGCAGATCCACCGGATGGCCGAGCGGCTGCTGGTCTATTGCGACGATCCGGGCGCGGTGCCGGCGGAGGAGCGTGCGGCGACGGGAACGATGCTGGACGTGCTGCTGCAGAAGCACGGCTACTGCCGGCACTGCGCGCGGGAGGCGGTGGGCTATCTGGTTCGGGAGCGGGTGCGGCGGGCCGGGGGGAACTGACGGGTTGGGGAGCGGGTGGAGATCGACCCTGGCGGTAGAGGCGTCTCCGTGGTAGCTTCCCGGCGCGTGGGTTCCCCGGCCGGCATCGCCGCGCGGGGTCGAGTGCGGCACGATGGATCGCGACGATCACGATCAAGGTCCCAGCACCACGTCGACCACCGGTCTGACGTTGGGCAAGGCCGACAGCCAGCAGGTGCTGGTGCTGCCGCTGATGAGCTTCACGGCGGTGACGACGGACCGGGAAATGGCGACGGCGTTCGTGCGGCAGATCCTGGCGGCGGCGGGGAAGATGATCCCGACGCGCGAATGGTCGACGCAGGACCTGCGGGACATCCTGATCTTCGTGCTGGAGGGCGGGGTCGATCCGGTGCCGATGCTGGAGGGCCGCTACCTGCGCAAGCGTCTGAAGGAACAGCTTGCGCGGGCGGAGCGCTACAAGGAGCCCTTCTCGCTGATGTTCGTGAGTCTGAAGGAGGACGCGGACCCGATTCACCACCAGGGGTTGATCGACCTGCTGATGGAGCGCCTGCGGCGTTCGGACATGGTCTTCCTGTACCGGCGCAAGGCGGCGGTCATCCTGCCGCACACGAACGAGAAGGCGGCGGAGGGGTTGATCAACCGCATTCGCAGCCTGGCGGCGGCGACGATTCCGGCGGAAGTCGAGATGTCGCTGCTCATCCGAACCTATCCTCATCCGGACTTCGCGCATCCTTCGGACGTTCTGGACTGGGCGGAGGACCAGCTGCGGTGAGCATGTCTCGGGTCGGGTGCGGGGGGGGTGTGGAGGCGGGGCGGAGGTGCTGGGCGCGATGAAGTGGGAAGTCCACGTGCCCGACCGGGCCAAGGCGGGGCAGCCTGCGACGGTGACGGTCGAGGCCGAGAACTGGAAGGCGGCGTTGACGGCCGGGCTGCGGGCGCTGGCCGAGTCGCCAGGAAATTCGACGGCCTACACCTGCGAGATCCGGGAGGACGGGTCGGTGCAGGTCTTCGATCCGTCGGCACGGCGGGGCTTCGTCCTGCGGGACCTGGACTACAAGCCCCGGCCGGCGCCGACGCCGCCGCCCGAGGCGGTGGCCGCCGCGGCGGTGCGGCGTTCGATGCTTCCGCCGGCGCCCCGCGCATCGCTGGCTCCGTCGCAGCCGTCCGCGGCGCCGCTGTTGGCGTTGCCAACGCTGCCGCCTCCGGCGTCGCTGTCGGTGCCGGCGCCGGCCCCGGCGCGGGCGCGGGAGCCCGCGCCCGTGGCGCCGTCGGTGCCTCCGCCGCCGGAGCCTGTGCCGGAGCACCAACTCTTCTTCTCGCGCACCGAGGAGCCCGAGAGCGGGTCGTCGTTGTGGTATCGGGAGCGGCTGGTTTCGGTGCCGCCCGGGACGACGCGCGAGGGGATCAACACGCTGCTGATGACGTACTACAACCGGCTGCGCGGGGAGGCGGCCGGGCGTCCGGAGGCCAAGTACATCAACGTGGCGGTCTTCGACCATGCCTTCTCGGCACGGGCGGAGCGGCCGGCGCTGGGAGCGTTGACCTGGAAGTCGTGGCGCAGCGAGGTGCCGGAGGTCAGCTATCCCGTGGACCAGCCGGCGATGCCGCTGCCCGTGGCGGTGCCCGTCGCGGCGCCGGCGCCGGCGGCGTCCGTCGCGGCGGCGGCGCCATCGACGGCGAAGGCCGCGGTGCCGGCGCCGTCCGGCAAATCGGTGCCGCCGCCGGCACCGGAGGCGAAGGCGGCTCCCGCGCCGCGGGCGCCTTCGAGTCCGCCGCCGGCGCCGGTCGCGGTGCAGCAGCCGATGCCGGCTCCGGCGCAGACGCAGGCGCAGGCGAAGGCCGCGTTGAGCCAGACGGGTCGGCGGCGGGTGCCGACGCCTGGGGACCTGGCGAAGCTGGGGCGCGAGGGGGCCGAGGAGGTGGTGGTCAACGAGATCCTGGCCCAGGTCTTCGAGGAGATGATGGGGCTGTTCAACTGTCGCACGCGCGAGTCGGCGGCGGAGTTCGCGCTGGACGTGGCGATGCGTCGGATTCCGTGCGAGGCGGGCAGCGTGCTCCTGTCGGACATCAACTCGCGGGACCTGGTCTTCACGGCGGTGCGGGGCGACGCGGGGCACCGTCTGAAGGGCCGGAAGATCCAGATGGGCAAGGGCATCGTCGGGTTCGCGGCGCGGCAGGGAGTGGCGATCGCGATCGCGGACGTGCGCAAGGATTCGCGGTGGAACCAGGATCTGGACACGGAGACGGGGTTTTCGACGCGTTCGGTGATCGTGGCGCCGATCGTGCATGACGGGTTGACGCACGGGGCGTTCGAGCTGCTCAACCGCAGGGGTGCGGAGATCTTCCTGCAGACGGAGACGAGCATCATCTCGTACATCGCGACCCAGCTTGCGGAGCATCTCGGCACGGCGGTGTCGTCGGGCGGTCCGGACTACTTCGGGGAGTTCGAGCACGCGGCGCGGCCGGCCGCGCCTGGCGGCGGGGCGCGCCGTCCTCCGGCTCCGCCCCTGGGCAGGCCGGGGATGACGAAGAAGCAGGTGCCGGTGGTGGCGGCAAAAGGCGGTCGCGGGGGCAAGTCGCGCTCGCGGTGAGTCAGGTCGGGTCGCGGTGCACGCCGGCGACGGCACGTCCCGACGGGTCGGCAGCGGCGGCGAACGCGGGATCCCAGGCGATCGCGGCCGGGGAGGAGCAGGCGATCGACTTGCCGCCGGGGACGGTCCTGGCGCAGGCGTCGCCGGGAAATTCGTGTTCGAAGAGCTCGCGGTACCAGTACGCCTCCTTGGTCTGGGGCGGGTTGACGGGGAAGCGTGCGGGGGCTTCGGCCAGCATGGAGTCGGTGACCCGGGAGGCGGCGTGGGTCTTGAGGCCGTCGATCCAGCCGTAGCCGACGCCGTCGCTGAACTGTTCCTTCTGGCGCCACAGGATGGGGTCGGGGAGGGCGCCGGCGAAGGCTTCGCGCAGGACGGCTTTCTCGATGCGGCCGGGGCCGGCCATCTTGGCCCGGGCATCCATGGACATGGCGAGGTCGAGGAATTCGAGGTCGAGGAACGGGACGCGGGCCTCGACGCCCCAGGCCATCATGGCCTTGTTGGCGCGGAGGCAGTCGAAGAGGTGGAGGGCGTCGAGCTTGCGCACGGTCTCGTCGTGGAAGGCGCGGGCGTCGGGGGCCTTGTGGAAGTAGAGGTAGCCGCCGAAGATCTCGTCGCTGCCTTCGCCAGAGAGAACCATCTTGACGCCCATGGCCTTGATCCGGCGCGCCAGGAGGAACATCGGCGTGGAGGCGCGAACGGTGGTGACATCGTAGCTCTCGATGTGGCGGATCACGTCGGGCAGCGCGTCCAGGCCCTCCTCGAAGCGATACGTGAAGGGGTGGTGCACGGTGTCCAGCGCCCGGGCGGCGACCTCGGCCGCGGCGAGATCCGGCGAGCCTTCGAGGCCGATGGCGAAGGAGTGGAGGCGCGGCCACCAGGCCTCGCCGCGGTCGTCGTCCTCGATGCGCCGGCGGGCGAAGCGGGCGGCGCAGGCGGCAACGAGGGAGGAGTCGAGTCCGCCGGAGAGGAGGACGCCGTAGGGCACGTCGGTCATGAGCTGGCGGTGCACGGCCCGCTCGAAGGCCGCCCGCAGGTCGTGGGGTGCGACCGCGACGTTCCGCGTGGCCTCGTAGTCGCGCCAGGGCCTGCGGTAGAACGAGACCGGCTCGCCGACTTCGCTGTCGAAGACGTGGCCGGGTGGGAACACGGCGACGTCGTCGCAGCGGGACGCCAGCGCCTTCATCTCGGAGGCGACCCAGAGGCGACTGTCGCCGTCGTGGCCCCAGTACAGGGGACAGACGCCCAGGGGATCGCGGGCAACGAGGAAGCGGCCGCGGGCGGCGTCCCACAGGACGAAGGCGTAGATGCCGTTGAGCCTGGCGATGCCGGCCGTGTCCTGCTCCCGGTACAGGGCGTTGATCACCTCGCAGTCGGAGCCGGTCTGGAAGTCGTAGGGGCGCGCGAGGGTCTGCTCGAGGGTGCGGTGGTTGTAGATCTCGCCGTTGACGGCGAGGGCGAGCCGGCCGTCGCGGGAGCGGAGCGGCTGGGCGCCGCCGGCCGGGTCGACGATGGCGAGGCGCTCGTGGACGAGAAGGCAACGTGGCTCGGCATAGACGCCGGACCAGTCCGGCCCGCGGTGGCGCTGGCGTGCCGAGAGCGCGAGCGCGAGGGGACGGAGCGGCTGCACGTCGGCGCCGGGCCGCAGGTCGAGCACACCGAGGATGGAACACATGGGGCGGCACGGTATCGCGGAAGGGGCGGCGCGGGGAAGGGGCTCATTGCCCGGGATGGTGCCGGATGGTAGGGTCGTTCGGGTGGCGGTGGGGGGCGGATGGAGTGGGCGGCGGTGAAGGCGGGCGCTCTGGAGGCGATGGGGAACGAGGGGCAGGACGACGTGGCCGCGACGGAGGCGGGGGCCGGGGCGGCGGCCGAGGCGCAGCCCGAGCTGCGGGAGCTGGACGACGCGTGGGTCGAGACGTGTCGCCGGAAGGGCTGGGTGGATTCGTCGTTCCGGCCGCAGCGGCCGTCCGAGCACGACAACAACGGCAACGGCTGGCTGTTCCTGATCATGGGCAGCGCGTGTTTCGCGCCGTGGATCGTGCCCGACGCGACGTCCGATGCGGAGCGGTGGACGGCGACGGCGGCCGGCATCCTGTTCCTGGTCTGGAGTCTGTCCCTCTTCCTTCTGGGCCCCGGGCGTCCGAAGCGCTTCGACGAGCAGGAGCGAGTCTACCGGGAGCGGCGCCGTGCGATTGTGGAACGGCTCGGCGGGGAATCCGGCCCTTGAGATCGCAGTTCCGGAGGACGGCTTCCGCGAGCGGCAGGGCGGCGATGGTGATCACGGACTGCCGTGGTATGGTGCGGTTCCACGGTCGGTTTTCGGGGACCGTGGGGGCGGCGGGGGGTGGAGGAACGAGCGTTGATGCGGGACACGGGTCGGGATTCGCCGCCGCCGCTGCGGGAGTCGCCGGTGATCCGGCCGGCGACGCTGGTGCCGCGGGAGTCGAAGGTGCTTCTGCGAACGACGGCGGCGGGGCCGCGGATCCGGGTTCTTCCGGGTGCGGGCGTCGTGTTGCCCGCCGGCGCTGGGGAACCGCGGGCGGGCCGGTTCGAGCTGAACGACCTGGACTTGCGGCGGATTCTGGACGAGCTGCACGACGGGGTGTACGTCACGGACGTTGAGCGCCGGATCGTGTACTGGAACCGCGGGGCGCAGCGGATCAGCGGCTGGGCCGCGGCGGAGGTCCTGGGGACTCGTTGTGCCGACGGCATTCTGATCCACGTCAACGAGGCGGGGGAGCCGTTGTGCGGAGCGGGTTGTCCCCTGTCGCACGCGATCGGGGATGGCGTGCCGCGGGAGGGCGACATCTACCTGCGGCATCGGGAGGGGCACCGGGTGCCGGTGCGGACGCGCGTGCAACCGCTGCGCGGCGGCGACGGCCGGGTGATCGGGGCGGTGGAGACGTTCGCCGACAGCACGGAGGAGCTCGCGGCGCTGCGGCAGGTGGAGGAGCTGCAGGCGATCGCGTTCATCGACCCGTTGACGGGAGTGGGCAACCGGCGGCACGCGGAGCAGACGTTGCATGCGCGGCTGGAGGAGCTGCGGCGGTATGGCTGGTCGTTCGGCGTGCTGTTCCTGGACATCGACCACTTCAAGGAGGTGAACGACGAGTTCGGGCACGAGGTGGGCGACCGCGTGTTGCGGATGGTGGCACGGACGTTGTCGGGCAGCCTGCGTTCGTTCGATTTCCTGGGCCGGTGGGGCGGGGAGGAGTTCGTGTGCGTCATCCCGATGCAGCTCGGCTCGCAGCTTCCCGCACTGGCGGCGCGCTGTCGGGCGCTGGTCGAGGGATCGAACCTGCGGGTGGGGGAAAGCACCGTGCGGGTGACGATCTCGCTCGGCGCCTCGATGGCGGACTCATCCGACACGGTTGACGGGCTGATGCGGCGGGTCGACGACCTGATGTACGAGAGCAAGGTGGAGGGGCGGAACCGGGTCACGGTCCAGCCGGAGCGCCCCAAGGGTCGTTGAGTTCCGGGACGGCGGCGGGGGGGTCCGCGGTGCGGCGGGCTACTCGGGGAACACGATCCTGCCGCCCAGGCGGCCCAGGGCAACGGCGGCGGGGACGAGGGCGAGGAGCAGGGCGAGGTACATCCAGCTGGCGGGGGTGCGGGCGGCGAGCACGTCGGGGTCGAGGAGCCGCCAGGCGAAGCAGGCCGAGACGAGCAGGGCGAGGACGGAGCTCAGCGCGATTTTCGCGACGAAGACGGGCGTGCGGTTGGCCTGGTAGGTGACACGCCAATCGAAGAGACCGGTGGCGATCGCGGCGGGAGTCGCGGCGAACGCGGCGAGGAGGAGGTGCCAGGAGGTCGTGTCGAAGGAGCGGTCGCCGCCTGCGGCGAAGGCGGTTGCGAACACCGCGGCAAGGATGGAGCAGGCCTGCGGGAAGTGGACGGAGATGGGGTGGAGGTGCAGGCGTTCGAGGAGCGCGACGATGCGCTGGGCCTTCGTCCGTTCCGGGACGAGCTCGCCGACGACGGGGAAGCGGGCGAGGACGTCCTCCCCGTGCGGGGCGGCGCCGAGTCCGTCGCCCAGGTCGGTGCCCGCGGCGTGCTTGCGGACGTGGACGCCGTTCCTCCACATCCGGCTGCCGGTCACGTCGTAGACGATTCCGCGCACGGCGAGCCACGCGGGGCGGCCTTCCTTCCCGTCGTGCAGGGCTAGCTCCGCGACGGAGACGGGGCGGTGGCCGCCGGCGCGCCGGGCGATGGCGTGGCGGATGGCGCGCAGGAGCTGCCGGCCGTCGAGGTGGGCCTTGACGAGGCCGTCCTGGGCGCCGGTCCGGACGGCGCGGACGGAGAGCTCGAAATCGTCCTCGCCAAGCAGGACGACGATGGGCGCTGCAGGTGCACGCGCTTGCACCTTGGTGAGCGCGTTCAGTCCGCGGCCGTCGGGGAGATCCAGGTCCAGCAGGAGGACGTCGAACTCCTGGGCGTCGAGCCGGGCGAGGCACTGGGCCAGGGTGGCCAGCCGTTCGATGTGCCACTCGACTCCAGGGCAGGCCCGCAGCATGTCCTGAAGAGCGCTGGAGTCAGTCGGGTTGCCTTCGACGAGCAGAACCCTGATGTACTCCATTCCGGGTACGATGGCGCGGATGCGGGACGCGCACCTTGATCCAAGTCAAGAAAATGCGAGATCGGTTCGCCCGACCGGCGAAGGGGCGGCGTCAGCGGTCGCGGCGGGGAGGGACTCGCGACGGTCGGGGATCGGGGGCGGGCGGTTCTTCGCTGAGGTATGCCTTCAGCTTGGCGGCGAGAGCGTCGGCGCCGGCCTGGCCGGCGGGGGCCGGCGGGGGCGGCTCGGGCTTGCCGGCCAGCCGCTCGCGGTATTCGTCCCAGCTCACGGCACGTGTGGGGTCCGCCGAGGGAACCGACGGCCGGGTCGGGTCGACCCGGGGCACCGACGGACGCGACGGGGACGATGGGCGCGAGGGGCGCGGCGCGTCGCCGGGCGGACGAGCGGCCGGCGCGGCGGATGGACGGGAGACCCGTGCGGCGGGGGCTTGCGATGCGCGCACGGCGCTCAGCCGTGCCTGGTACTCCTCGCGGCTGACGGCGTGCGTGGGGTCGACCCGGGGCACGGAGGGACGCGAGGGTGCCGAGGGGCGCGAGGGACGCGGTGCGTCGTCCACAGGACGCGAGGGGCGCGGGAAGTCGTCCACGGGACGCGAGGCCGGGACGGGGACCGGAGCGGACGGGCCGGGCGGGAGCACGTGTTCGACGGGCGTTCCGCGCGGCGTCGGGCGAGCGAGTCCGAGCGAGGCCACGTACGAGCGCATGGCCTTCATCTGGGACTCGTCGGCCTCGACGGGGTGGCGGATGAAGCGGCGCGGCTGGCCGGGCGCGGCCGGAAGCGCGAGGTCGACGTCGAGGGGCTCGGACAGCAGCTCGCCGTGCTTGTCGTTGATGATGCGCACGGGCGGCCGGGCGAAATCGCCCGCGCGGGCGGGCGTGCCCAGCACCACGGCAACCTCGCCGGTGTCGAGCTCGACCACCGTGCCGATCGGGAAGATGCCGAGTGCGCCGACGAGGAGCTTGAGGTAGGTCCGTGCGGTGGCATCCGCGGTCCGGCCGGACAGGCGTTCCAGCGCGTCTTCGACGGCGACGGTGCCGGTGCCCGGGGCGGGCACGAGCAGCTCGGCGAAGCTGCGCGCGACGTCCAGGATGCGGGCAAGCACGGTGGGCGCCCATCGTCCCTGGTACACGGGTCCGCGGGATTGCGCATGCCGCAGCCACAGGGCCTCGTGGGTCATCACGGTGCGTACCATGTTGGGCGGGTGGATCTTCCCCAGGCCGACCAGGTCGGCGGTGGTGGCCGCCGGCAGGCGTGCGGCCTCGTCGTCACGGAGCTGCCGCCGGAGCGTCCCGCCGGACCCGCCCGTCGGGTCCGGGATCGCGGTCATCCGGACGCGGCCGACGCCGTAGGTCATCGCGGCCATGGCCAGGTTGGCGAGGAGCACGCGATCGTCGGTGAGCTGTCGCGCGGTGGCGACGGCGAGGACGGCCGTATGGACGGACGTCAAGGCCTCGTCGGGACCGGCGGTCGTGGTCGCGGTCAGGGCGAGCAGCATCCGCGGATCTTCCTCGAACTGCGACACGAGGCGCTGCGAGACGCGCTTGAGGCGGTTGGGCAGGATTCCCGAGCCGCGCAGCAGGTCCTCCAGGAAGTCCCGCACGACGACCACGGCGGCCGCGTAGGAGCGCACCGTGCGCGCCGACGGCGACTGGTCTTCGGACTCGGCGCCGAACGGGTTGCTGCGCACCTTGCGCAGCCGGATGCCGCCGAAGGTGGCGCCGTGGAGGCTCGCCGACCGCGACTGGCCGTGCAGGGCGTCGGAGAAGGCACGCGCGAAGGTGGCGACGTCCTGGCGGGACGCCGCGGCGCGCAGGGTCAGCTCGTTGAAGCCGCACTCCTCCATGAGGCGGCCCAGCTCCATGGCCGAGCCGTAGGCTTCGCGCCGGGCGCGGAGCTGTCTGCCGTTGACGAACGCCGCGTTGTCGGCGACCAGGATGCTGGCGTGCGGCGCTCCCAGCCGCTCGCAGAACTCGCCCAGGACCTGGCGGGCGGAGTCCACGAGGGCGATCACGGCGCTGTTGGAGTCGGCGTGCAGTCCGCAGCCGCGCACGAGGCGGAAGATCGCCAGTACCAGGTCGGTCGGAAGCCGTGCCTGGACGTCGGCCGGGGTCTCCTCGGACGCGGGAGGAGGGAGCGAGGTGCGCGACTCCCGGGCCGGGGCGGTCATCCGTCCTCCTTGCCGGCCTCGGGGGCCGTGCCCAGGCGCGCGGTCAGCGCGTCGGCGGCCTGGCGTGCGGCGTCGCGCACGGCGGGCGAGTTCCACCAGATCTTGCGTCCGGCGCGCTGCAGCGGCTTGAGCGCGGCGCTCGAGCCCGCCTCGCCCAGGACCCGGGCGGCGGCCACGCGGGTGGTTTCGAACGCCGGCTCGGGCACGACGCGCCAGCGGCCGAGGAGCTCGATCAGGATGGTCTCGCCGCGCTGGGGCGACAGGAGAACGAGGGTCGCGAGCCAGTCGCGGCGCTCGAACATGCCCAGCTCGTGGAAGCTGGCCTTCTCGATGCGTTGTTCCAGCGCCGGCGCGAGCGTCGCCAGCCCGGTCTGGGCGGCGAGGTGGAGGGCCTCGCAGCGGTTGGCCGAGTCGGCGTCGCCGAGCAGCCGTTGCATGACGCCGGCCAGCCGTTCCGCGGGACCCCGAGCGAGGACGGCGATGGCCTCGGCGCGAACGCGGGCATGCTTGCTCTTGAGTGCGGACTCGGCGGCCGCGAAGACGCCGGGCGAGTCGAGCCCGCGCAGGATGCCGATCAGCAGGAGCTGCGTATCGAGCGTGCTGTCGGGCAGCGCGTCGGCGAGCTGCGGCTCGTGGCCGGCGGCCCAGCGGGAGAGGTAGCGGCCGAGCGTCTCGCGCATCGGCCTCGCGCGGAACTTGTCGAGGTGTTCCAGGATCGGGGTCACGAGCGAGTCGTCGGGGACGAATGCCAGTGCACGCTCCAGGTTCGCGACCAGCGTCGGATCGGCGGCGGCCGAGCTCCCGGCGGCCTCGCCCGCGGCGTCTTCCTCGGCCAGGCCGGTGATGAGCCACCCGAGCGCGGCCGGTGTGAAGATGGCGCGGCCGAGGGCGAGCTGCCGTGCGCGCAGGTCCTCCTGGTCCGCGCTCCGGGGCAGGGCGGCGACGAGGCGGGCGAAGAGGTCGAACCCGGCGTTGTGGTTGCGCAGTCTGGCCTGTTCGACGGCCCAGCTCTCCAGCGGGGCGGTGAGCATCCGGCGCTCGTGGTCGCCGGCGGCCTCGCCGAGGGCGTGCGCGAACGCGACGTGGAAGCGCTCGGTCCAGATCTCGGGCCCCACGGCGATCTGTGCGCCCAGGACGGTCCGGGTCGGCGCATCGACGGACAGCTCGGAGGCGGCCCGGCCGGCCTCGCGCAGCGCGACGGCGAGGTTGTGGTACAGGGCGTGGGCCTCGAGCGAGTCGCCTCCGGCGTCCTGGTCCAGGCGGCAGGTCGAGCGGGCGACGGCGGCGATCTCGTCGCACTGCGACTCGAACCGCTCGCGCTCGTCGACGTCGCCCTCGGCGAAGGAGTCCACCGCGAGGTACAGGACGTGCTCGAAATGCCGGTCCCAGAACGCGGTGACGGAGTCCTCGGCGGCGCCGCCGGCGCCGGAGTCGAGCATCAGGATGCCGACGAAGTCCTTCAGCTCGGCGGCGGTGATGCCCGGCTTGAGCTGGATCTTGCGCAGGCCGTTGGCGAACAGGTCGTAGGGGACGCGGTCCAGGGGCACGCGCTCCGGCTCCCAGACGGGCTCGTCCTGGAACGTGAAGGCGTAGGGCGTGACGTCCCAGCAGAGCGCGTCGGGTCGGGAGGCCAGGGCGTTGACGATCTCGTCGAAGGCGAGCTCGAGACTGCGGCCGGTCTGGGGGTGCGTCCAGCCGTATTGCCTGGCGTTGAACATGGCGACGGAAAGCAGGCGCCAGACGGAGGAGAGTCTCGCGACGATCTCCTGCCGGTCGCGGCCCGCGAGTTTGCCGCCGGTCTCGATCGCCTCGTTGCCGCGCATGACGGCGCCGGTGCGGGGCGCCTCCGGCGCGGTGAGCTGTCCGGCGCGCGCGGCGGCCCACAGCGCGCCGAGCTCGCGGCGCCTGGTCTGCGCGTCCTGGCAGCGGTGTGCGCGCTCGTAGGCCAGCGCGCGGTCGATGAAGCTCACGGCTTCCACGGGCAGGTCGGGCGCGACGTGGGCGATGGAGGGTGCGGGGATGGTGGCGGCGAAGATGAACTGTTCGGCCACGGTGGGGGCCTGGTTGAGCCGCTGGCCCGAGAGGGCGGTGTACATGCAGGCGCCGACGGAGAACAGGTCGGCGCGGCCGTCGAGCTGGTCGGTCATGCCCATGGCCTGTTCGGGCGCGGTGTAGGCGGGGGAGCCCAGGGCGGTTCCGGCGATGGTGGCGTCGGCGGGGCGCTGCTGGTCGCGCATCCGGGCCACGCCGAAGTCGAGCACGCGGATCTGGCCCGAGGAGCAGAGGTAGATGTTGGCGGGCTTGATGTCGCGGTGGATGATCTGCCGGGCGTGGCAGGCGGCGAGCAGGTCCAGCACGGGGTCGAAGATCCGCAGCACCTCTTCCAGGGAGAGCTTGCCGCCCGACTCGCGGATGTGCCGATCGAGGGGTGCACCTTCGAGGAGCTCCATGACGAGAAAGGGCTCGCCGCGATCACTGACGTCGTCGTCGACCACGGTAACGCGGGCCGGATGGTCGACGGTGTTGGCGATGCGGGCCTCGCGCAGGAAGCGGTTGCGCACGCCTTCGTCGCGTGCGACCCCGGGATCGAGCACCTTGACGGCGGCGCGCGAGCCGTTGCGGTGGGTGGCGGCGTACACGGCGGCCATGCCGCCCAGGCCGAGCAGTCGATCGAGGCGCCACTTGGAGTTGAGCGCCTGGCCCACGCGGGACTGGGCGACCTCGAGGGGCGACGGCGATTCTTCCTGGCTTCCGTTCATGGATCCGGCGCCGGGGCGACCCGGCTCCCCACGATCCGCACATAGTCTCCGATTCGGCGGGGCGTCAAGCCCGAGGGGCTTCGCTCAGGGCAGGCCCTTCGACGGGGCTCAGGGCAGGCCCTTCGACGGGGCTCAGGGCAGGCCCTTCGACGGGGCTCAGGGCAGGCCCTTCGACGGGGCTCAGGGCAAGCCCCTCGACGGGGCTCAGGGCAAGACGGCGGA